>SUYP01000019.1 GCA_015060395.1 Bacteroidales bacterium | reverse complement strand
TCAAAGACCTCTTTGCAAAACCTAACTACAATATTGTCAATGAACTTGATGGTTCTACCGAACCAAGTTTGTTTTAATTGTTAAACTTTATAATAATCGTCCGGAACTTTTACCGGACAGCAATGACTCTAAATAGAATTGATACAATTATAATGAAGATACATATAAGCGACAGCTGAATTCGGTGGGTCTGAATCTTCAACTGAGCATTATCATATTCAGATTCTAAGAATTTGTTCCTTACAGACAATAATGGGTGTTTAAATGATCTTGTCAGTATAGAGTCTTGGATATGATATAGGGTTTCTTGCTCAGACATTGCTTCCCGATGCTTACCTAATAACTTATAAATTTGAGCGAGATAATAGTGATTAAAAAGGGTGTCCTTAAGATTAGTTGCTAATCCCCAAACATTCTTTTGCATTACATCAATAGCACCCAAGTCTCCACTAAAGGCCTGTCCAAGAGCCTTAGCTCTAATAACATTTATTGAATTTGAAAAATACTGAGCATACTTACTATTCAGTAAATCAGCACTTTTACTCCTATTATTAACTTCATCATACATAGTAATGAGCGAGTTCGTGGCTAACTGGCAAAGATATATTTGATTATTCTCAAAACTCCACTCCATAACTTCAAGTAATATTTCTTCTGCTTTATTGTATGATTTCATCTGACGATAAATATGAGCTACGCTGTACTTAGTTTGCATTAGATGCGTAACCAGTTCTGCTCTTTCATAATAATCATATGCAGCATAATAAGCAACTAAAGCCCTATTATGGTCGTTATAAATTTGATTCAGTAATCCTAATTGAGCATAGAGTAGACCTTTAGACAGATTATCATCAATATTGTCAATCATCTGCTCAGCCTTTGTGTATGAAAGCATCGATGCAGCATAATCACCAGTATTATATTGGATGCGACCAAGATAATAATAAGCTTTGAAGAGCTTCTTTTTGTCTCGTTTGCCCTCATAATAGTTCACCACCTGAGTCATCAACGAGTCGTCGGTCTCGTCAATATAACATTTGTCTTTGGCTTGAGCGTGGAGAAGTGAGTGGTGGGCCCATACACTTCTATTCTCAAGAAAAGACGTGTCGAATGAATCAAGGATTGTCAGGGCGCTATCAGGCCGTTCGTTAATGAAGGTCTCAATATCATTAAGGGTGTTGTGGGCATCTTTGATTTTGCCGCACGAGATGGCGGCCAAGGTGACGATTAGAATCGTGATAAGTTTTCTCATATGACTGATAAAGTATGTTCTCGGTTATTTATATATAGTCACGCATCTACAGCATCAACAATACTGTAGTGTATCTGGACGTGTAACAAGTAGTCGAGAATATTGTCACCAGCATCAGCGATGACAAAGTTAATCATTCAAAGTTTGACCTGCAAATCTGTTGCGTTTTATATCATCTTTAAAACAATTGTATATCAACACATTACACAAAACAGCAAGTTTAATATTTTTTTTAGCCTTAAAAGTTTGACATTGGGTTAAAATGATAATCGTATCAGCAAGTATGTATCGGTTGATTGGTTCTGAAGTATAATATAGAATATTGTACTTGCAGTAATTTTACTTATCTTTGCAAAGTTCAGCAAGGTAAAACAAAGAACAACACATACAATAACTGCGTTATTACTGTTATACTCGATCCTCTAATCTCGACAATTAATTTTCCGATACGAGTACAACGGGCATTAGCGCCTGCGTTCTGCGCGGGCCTGCCTGTTTTGTACCATCGGAAGGGAGTCGAGACCCGTGAGGATGTGCACAGGTAGTGCCCGTGCTTCGTGTATATTATCAGGTGGATCTCGCGTTTTAGGCTTCTGTAAGAATATTATTTTCTGTTTAGTCATATATAGCTATCCCACAACTATTTACGAATAAATGTGTAAGGCGATTTCTTGTCAAAATTTAAGGGTAAGAAAAGAGGAGTTAGTAAATTTGTAGTATCCAATTTTGTAATAAATCCGTAATGATTATGATGCCTCTATAGGCCGCTATAATTTATTATGCATTGTATTAAGTAACCAGAAATCAATAACACATTATTTATGGAACACAATGTATTATTAACTAATCTTGATAATGAGGTAGCTCGTGACTTCCTCCATGATTTGTATAAAAGAACTAGTAACGAGATTCTGAATCGCAGGGAACACGTTGACGATATTGTCGATGTAAGGCCAAGGAATGATTTTCACCGCGATTATACTCGTATTCTGTGTTCGTCGTCTTTTAGACGTTTACAGGGAAAGGTGCAGATTCTTGGCATTCAGACAGATGCTTTTTTTAGGAATCGTTTAACTCATAGCCTAGAGGTATCTCAGATTGCGAGATTCATTGCCTCGCAGATTGGCTTAATACTTAAAGGAGGGGCATATAATAGCAGTACAGATCTTTATGTTATAGAGGCAGCTGCTTTAGCCCACGACATTGGTCATCCTGCATTTGGACATTGCGGTGAAAGAGTGCTTGATAAATTAAGCGATTGCAACCGTTTTGAAGGTAATGCTCAGAATTACAGAGTTCTGCGGACATTAGAAAAGAAACTGCCGAGTTGTACAGGATTAAATCTTACATACAGAACGCTTTTAGGAATCAATAAGTACATTGTTAATGAAGAGCAAGACAAAGGACTTGAGAAGTTCATGTATAAAGACGATTATAATGCCTTAGCTGACACTCGCAAAGAAGCAGGACTGGAGGGTATCAGAACTTTGGATGTTCAGATTATTGATATAGCAGATGAAATTGCCTATGCAGTTCACGATTTGGAGGACGCGTTATCTTTAGGATGCTTCAATATTGATGAGTTTGAATTCATACTTGCCAAGAGACTCAAAGGGGATCCAATAATTGAGGTATTTCAAAAATGCGTTTCAGATGCAAAGGCACAGGCATCTGACGTAAAATCTCGTAAAACGATACAGGAGTACTCACAAATTTTCAGGAAAGCGCTAATATCGTCATTGACTGATATGTTCATAAAAGATATTTCTATTGTTGAAACATCTGAACCTATGAGAAAAGAGCACGGAACTATAACTACGCACGAGTTAGGATTCGGTTCATGTGAGAAGTTAGTTCATGCTCTTAAGAAAATAACATTTGACTGCATCAATAGAAGTGATACGATTGTATTGTACGAAAGGCGAGGCAAAGAAGTAATTGAGGGATTGTATGAAATGTTTATTGATAAGGAATATAATATCAAGCATAATCTTCTTCCTCCAGATTATCGTCCTAAAACAGATGAAATGCTCCATAGAGCTGTAATAGATTATATTGCCGGCATGATGGATACCTATGCTATTTCATTGTATGAAAAGCATTTCGGAGTTTCATTCGACTCTATCACATATAAAAGAAAAGATAATAAATAGAACGCTGAAATATCTGATGAAATCAATTAATTTAAAGCAAGTAGCAGAATGTAGCGCATCGATGACTACAGATCTGTTTAATAAGTGGTGTGCAATTCATGGAGTTCGTCTTAAATCGAAAGAGCCAGAAAGTGTAAGATCTTTTATTGAAGATTTGTGCACTCTCGTGCAGGACCCTGATGAGATTTATAGAATAACGGATGCCTGTTATCTTGGTTATGAAATTCCTCAAATAGGCAAGGAGTTCGATGCATTATGGATAGGAAATCAGTCTATCATCAATATCGAATTTAAAAGTGAGCCAGTACCAGAAGCGATAATACTTAAGCAGCTATTGAGAAATCAGTATTATTTAAGTTCTTTAGGCAAGAGTGTTAAACTATTTGCATTTGAAGCCCAAACTAAAGTGTATTATACTTTGAATGAAGCAAGAGAACTAGTAATTACGGACAATATAACTGTAGGTAAAGCATTAAAGCAATTCTCTACTTCAAATACGCCAATCGAAGACTCGGAAATGGATTATTTGTTTGAGCCTAGTAAGTATCTGGTGTCACCTTTTAATTCTCCACAAGACTTTCTTGATGGTAAATACTTCCTGAATAGACAACAAGAAGAAATTAAGAATAGGATATTGCGAAGTATAGCTGAAGATTCTGGATTTATGTGCTATGCTATAGAAGGCGGAGCGGGAACTGGAAAGACTTTATTGTTATATGATATTGTAAAGGAACTAGAATCTAATGGAGTGAAGACTGCTGTTGTACATAGTGGAAATATAAATGCAGGACATAGCCAGCTGGTTAATACAACTCAATGGACTATAAAACCTTCTAAAAAATATACGCAGTATAATAAAACTAAATGTGTTTGGGATTTCAATAGGGCTGAAGTCATTTTAATTGATGAGGCACAACGATGTTATCATCTGGAGGCTATTATAAATGCTGCAAAAACCCAAGGACTGAAATGTGTAATAAGCTATGATGCAGTTCAACGTCTCCATAGAAATGAGTTTAATAATGGTAATGAAAAATTAATCAGATCAGTTGTAAATAAGCAGAATCACAATACACTTTCAGGTAAGATTAGGACTAATAAAAATGTTGAGAATTTTATAAATGGACTGTTTGACAGTAGAAGAGAGTGTAAATCAGTTAGTCCAGCATATATAGGTGTGACATATTGTACTAACGAGATAGAATGTGAGACTATTATCAGTAATCTTAAAACTAAGGGCTATATTGTTCCACGATTTACTCCAAATCATCCTGTATATAATAGGGCTCATTATGAAAACATTGTGTCAATGAGTGGATTGAGTGCTCATGATGTAGTTGGACAGGAGTTTGATAAAGTGGCTGCAATAGTATTACCAAATATGTATTATGACGCTAATGGAAAATTAACTTTTAGAAACGGGGACTATTATGATGAGGAACGAATGTTATATCAGATTTTGACCAGAGCTCGAAAAAATATCCATTTAGTGATATTAAATAATGAAGCAATACTCGAGAGATGTCATCAATTATTAGTGCACAAATAGCAATTCCTCACTATGTAAGATTGTCAATATGTATCTAAATATTAAACTTTAGGCATAATCTAATTATCAATGAATTGACTCTCATATTGTAAGGTTATTAGTTCAAGGTGTAAGGCAGATAATTTGTGATTTTGGAAGCGTAACATTTAGCTTTGCAATAACTTTAAGAGTGGACGGAATGTGGGTAAAACCAGAAGGAAAGCCTGTAAATCTTAGGGTTTACAGGCTTTTTTGTTGGAATGTATATACATTATTATAGCCGCCGGCGGGATTGGTAAACTTTAATTTAAGATTTATGAACAAAAAAGATTACTTGATCCTGACGAAAGGCCGAGCTGTATGCCTTGCGTTAGATTCGGCCATCGGCCTTTTGAATGAGATGGAACTTGATGTTTCGTCTGCAGAGACTGCCAGGCAGGAGTGCGTGACAGAACTCTTCTACATTATCACGCGAGTCGCTTCATTCTCCTGTGGGAGGGAGAAGTGGACTGGAGTGTATGACTTTTTAGTGGAGATAGGGATTTCAGTTCCTGAGGATTTCCATCTGGAAATGAGTTACGTGGATTCGATACTGGATGTTGTTCCAGGTGAGGAGATATGTAACTGATTTCAAAATAATTCTTACCTTTGCGATAGACATAGGTAAGAGATAACATTTTCATAGTTAGCATTTGCTATTTATTCGGGCAACCTGAAACCTGAGAAATTTCAAGATCGTTCGCCTCCGGATAAGTTCAGTAAATGCCTACGCATTAGCGTGGGCTGAACTTATCGGCGATTGGGCATTCTCAGGGCCCCAGGATGGATAAGCTTGCGCCCACGCTTCTTTATTATTCTATTTTCAAGATGGGTGCCACCGGGCATTCTTCCTTTTTCACGCCGTGTAAAATATCATTGCCACATTGCAATTGTCACAAATATTTGCAAAATTTGTGACGAATCAAGATAAAAAACAATGGCTATATTATATAATGGTGTAGAGAGACCGGAGCATACGCCTGATATGATCGAGGAACTTCGTGAAGATGAGGTGTTTGTTTTCGGAAGCAATCTGGCAGGGATGCACGGAGGTGGAGCTGCGTATGTGGCTTTCAAGAAGTTTGGTGCTGTGATGGGATGTGGTGTCGGACTTCGTGGACAGAGCTATGCGATTCCTACTATGCAAGGAGGGGTAGAAACGATCAAGCCATACGTGGACGAGTTCATTGCTTTTGCTGGTGAACATCCGGAGCTGTTCTTTTATGTGACCCGCATAGGATGTGGGATTGCCGGATTCAGGGATAAGGACATTGCCCCTTTGTTTGCTGGAACTGTGGGGTTGGAGAATGTGTGTTTGCCTAAGTCTTTTGTTTCCGTACTTAAGTAATCTTTCTAATTTCACGAAATAGTTCTTTATCTGTCGGATATTTGGCTGTCTGAGCGAGAAAGACAGCAGCTTTGATCGTTACGCCGTAGGTGCGGAGTTCTTTTGCGAATTGGTGAAGGCTGTTGCCGGTCGTGATCACATCGTCTATTATTATTACTTGCTTGCCGATGATCTTCGGCGATATTACTATGTTGGAATTTGACTCAATAGCGTTGCGGTTTTGACTGCGATGTTTGCTGCTACGTGAGTTAGTGTATTGGATTGCATCGATAGCGGTATTGTAATGATATCTTTGACTTAGGCTCCGGGCAAGCGTGGCGAAACGATTGAAGTAGGCCTGTTCGCTGCTGCAGGGCATAAAGATGATAGTTGGACCTTGCGGAGTTTTCCAATTCTCGTTGAAATAGGCTTCAAGTGTTCGTAGGGCTTCTGAGTATAGGTCTGATGAGGGGTTGAGACCATCTTTGAGTTCCAGAACCCTTTGGGTGATTTCTTGTTGGATGTCGCTGGCGTAAGGTAAATGCTTGGTGCGGATATAATAGTCGTAGAATATGGCGACTATGGGGCTTTCGCCTTTGTCCGAGGTAATGGTGAATGGTGTTAAGGGCTTGCGTCCGCTGAATGTGTTGGCCGCTGCATAGATGTAGAATAGTTTTGCATTAGTGTGGCCGTATTTGAAGGCTTTGCGGTAGGCCCATTCGCTTTCGTCAGAGGTGGTGGCTTTCTGCCCAATTATGAAGTATGCAGTAGCTGCTTCTTTCTTCCACTTTCGGATTCGCCAGTTAGAGATAAGTATAGTAATAGTGACAATTATGATTGCGATTGCTTCTTCCATATCTTTTTTCGTATGAAGTTATGGCAGAGTCGAGGGAACCGCCAAATTTATGTGGTGAAATGCTGGAAACTTTTTCTCTTTTTTATAATCATTGGACTTTTCTTATTCTTTTGAGGGGAGGTTAAAATTTATTTTATGGTGGTAAATATTTATTTTAATGAAAATCAGCCACCGTTGTTGTGGCTGAGGGTTAGAATTCGAATAAAAGCTTTGTGTCATTATCTACTTTTTCTTTGATGAACCTTGCATAGGTTTTCTCTGTTGAAAGAATAGATGTGTGTCCCAATAACTTACTGACAAGATATACTGAGATACCTTTGTTGATTGCTCGTACCGCAAACGAATGCCTGGCAACGTGGATTGATAAAGATGTACTTATGCCAAGATACAGTCGGGCACCCTTAAGTGAGGTGTTTATCGTTTTATCTTTCGAGTTACGATCCATAAACAATCTGTTTTGATCCTTTAGATCATAGTCTTCAGGAAGCATATCAAATACGAATCGTTTATTCCTTCCATATTTTTCCCATTTGCGAAGTATCTTTAAAGCTGGTTCGCATAAAGGTGGCAGTACATCCGGGAATCTTTTAGTCTTGAATTGTCTTTTTCTTATAACTCGTGCATCCCAATCGATGTGTTTCCATTCAAGGGTCATAAGGTCCGACAAGCGCATACCACAAGCATAATACGAAAAGAAAAAGTAATCCATAATCTCATAACTTCTTTGATGCTTCAACTTGGATTGATACACTTTTAACTGTTCAATCTGTTGATCAGTCAAGTATCTGACTTTATCGTCGTGTTCTGTATCCGGATCGTACTCAACCTCTCTGGTAGGTACAAAGTTATCACATATAGGTGCAGAGACTTGAGGCGGAACAATCCCGCAAATAGTCGCATTCTTTACTGCTTCATATAAAGGTACCAAGGATTTATTAACGGCTTCAGGAGCTTTGTTTTTACGCACTTCGTATTTGTACTTAATGTATTCGTCGAAAATGCTGACATTGAGATCTTCGAGAGTAAAGCGTTTCTTCTTGAGAAAGTGTTTGATGAATGTTTCAAATGCATCAATAAATTTTACCTTGTTATACCAACTGGAATACCCATATGCTTTTTTGGTATACTTCATATCATTGACATACCTGGCATATTCGATGAAGCAGGTTTTGATCGAATGAAGTTGAACTTCGCTATTGTCATCACCGCACATAATCGAGCGTATGACATCAATCGTTATCGGACCATCGTAATCAAGAAGCGCTTTGTCGATTTCTCCTTTGATGTCATAGAGTCTTGCATTAATACGCGCAGCGTTCTTTGCTGAAGACTTCACACATTGTCTTTTACTGTCCCAATCTTTTTGATTGACCCAGATGTCGGTAGATTTCTTAATGTAACTACCGAGGTAATAGCGCAGATATACTGCGCACTCTCCCGCCGCATTTGGCTTTGTCAGAAGTGTCAGACTCCCGCTTGGAATCTTCGTTTTCACCTTACTCATAATACAACTATTACCGTTACAAATTTAATGGTAACTATTTGGTAAAAATCTTGGTAAGTCTGAATTCGACGAAATGCCACTGAATGCGGTCAGAACGCACCAAGGGCGATCCTTCCGAATCGCCCTTGGTAAGTGTATCTATCTGAAAATCAGGATAGTTAACTATTAATACTCTTCCTCGTTCCAGAAGAAGTCATCCTTTGAAGGATAGTCTGGCCAGATGTCCTCGATGCTTTCGTAGATCTCGCCGTCGTCCTCAAGCTCTTCAAGGTTCTCAACGACCTCGAGAGGTGCGCCGGAACGGGTTGCGTAGTCGATAAGCTCTTCTTTTGTTGCTGGCCAGGGAGCGTCTTCCAGACGGTATGCAAGTTCAAGTGTCCAATACATAGTCTTATAAGTTTAAATTATTAATTATCAATATTTAAGCATATACATCCCGTTAAGGGGGCGCAAATATAGACAAAAAAAATTAATGATGAGGTTCTTTTTGCTATTTTTGCATAAAATATTTCAATTCCTTCCCGAAAGGGTGTGGCACAAGTTCCGTACCACCATATAAGGACAGGGATAAATCAGATCATTTTGACATAAAATATCAGCTAAATGGCTTATTTGAAAGAAGAAAGATACGACGAGCAGACGACTGCCGCAATCGCAGAGCATTACAAGGAAATTCTCAGGCTTCTCGGCGAAGATCCCGAGCGTGAAGGTCTGGTCAAGACTCCTGAGCGAGTGGCCAAGGCCCTTCAGTTCCTGACTCACGGCTCGCAGCAGGACGGTGCCGAGATCTTGCGCAGCGCGATGTTCAATGAGGAGTACCAGCAGATGGTTCTTGTGAAGGACATAGAGCTTTACTCTACCTGCGAACATCACGTAATGCCTTTCATAGGCAAGGCTCACGTAGCATATATTCCTAACGGTACAATCACCGGTCTGAGCAAGATCGCGCGTGTCGTAGAGACTTTCGCCCGTCGTCTGCAGGTACAGGAGAGACTCACGACTCAGATCCGCGACTGTATTCAGGATACGCTGAATCCGCTCGGAGTTGCCGTTGTGATTGAGGCTTCGCATACCTGTATGACCCTCAGAGGTGTGCAGAAGGCCAATGCAGTGACCACCACATCGGCCTTCAGCGGTATATTCCTACGCGACGAGCGTACCCGCAACGAATTCCTTAACCTTATCTGAAATAATATTTGTCCGGCAGAATATGTAGGTGACGTGCCACCCCCGGCTAGGGGGTGCCTCCCGACAGGGAGGCGGGGGTCACCGGAATATCTGCCGGACAAATATTATTTCAGATAAGCATCCTCAACGACCTTGGCACTTCTTGCAATGAACTCGCTGAGGTCTTTTCCTTTAAGCATTCCGTTAGCCAGAAGCGCAAGATCAGTGATCTGCTTGAGAATCTCGTTATCACCGGCAAACGCCTCAAGATCAGACTTATGAGCAGCTGCAGCAGTTTCCTTGGCCTCGGTAACCGTCCTCTTCACATCTTCCGAAGCATCCTCCGCTGCATCCGGAATCACCTGAGCCGGAGCCACATCCACTGCCTTAGAAGCCATAACCTTCGCTACAAGAGGATTCTGCATATTGACGGTGATATTATACATCGCTGGCATCTCGCCATAGAAATTCATTCCACCGCCCATTGCGGACATCTCACGGTAACGGCGCATAAACTCGCTCTGGGTGATAAGGATAGGAGCTGCATTCTCACCAAGATTGTCAGCCTGGACATAATACTGGTTCTCCTTCGGAAGCACAGCCTGGAAGATCACTGAAAGATCCTCCTGATCTGCCTCTGAAAGCTGAGGCTTTATCTTCTCCTCCTTGGCAATGAGATTGTCGATGCTGTCGGAGTCCACACGTGCAAAACGCGCATTCTCCACCTTTGTCTCGAGGAGGTTCACGAAATGGCTGTCAAGCTGGCAGTCAAGAAGGAGCACGTCATATCCCTTGGCCTTTGCAGCCTCAACGAATGAATACTGGCTTTCCACATCCGTAGCATAAAGGAATACCACCTTCTTATCCTTGTCAGTCTGCTCTCCCTCTATCGCCTTCTTATAATCATCGATGCTGAAATATTTTCCTTCGGTATTCTTCAGGAGGCAGAACTTCATCGCCCTGTCGCAGAACTTCTCGTCAGAAAGCATTCCATACTCGATGAAGAGCTTGAGATTGTCCCATTTCTCCTCGAGCTGCTGACGCTCATTCCTGAAGATCTCGTCAAGACGGTCTGCCACCTTCTTCGTAATATATGTAGAAATCTTCTTTACGTTGGCATCACTCTGAAGATAGCTTCTGGACACGTTCAGAGGGATATCCGGCGAATCGATGACTCCGTGAAGCAATGTCAGGAAGTCCGGAACGATATTGTCAACGGAATCGGTCACGAACATCTGGTTGCAATAGAGCTGGATCTTGTTGCGCGAGATCTCGACATTGTTCTTGATCTTAGGGAAATAAAGGATACCGGTAAGATTGAAAGGATAATCCACATTAAGATGGATATGGAAGAGAGGCTCCTCCGCCATCGGATAGAGGGTCCTGTAGAACTCGTTATAATCCTCATCCTTGAGATCGGCTGGTTTGCGGGCCCAGAGAGGCTCGACCTTATTGATCACATTATCTTTCTCAGTATCAACATATTTACCATCTTTCCACTCCTGCTCCTTTCCGAAGACCACAGGTACAGGCATAAACTTGCAATACTTGTTCAGAAGGCCCTCGATACGCTTCTTCTCCGCAAATTCCTTCTCATCATCAGCGATGTAAAGGGTTATGACAGTACCTCTGTCAGACTTGTCACACTCCTCCATATCATACTCAGGCGAACCGTCACAAGTCCACTTCACTGCCTTTGCTCCCTCTTTCCAGGAAAGTGTCTCGATCGTAACCTTTTCGGCCACCATAAACGCCGAATAGAATCCGAGACCGAAATGACCGATGATGCTGCTGAGCTGGTCCTTGTATTTCTCAAGAAACTCCCCTGCTGAAGAGAAGGCGATCTGGTTGATGTACTTGTCAACCTCGTCCTCAGTCATACCGATACCGCTATCGATTACCTTGAGGGTCTTCGCAGTCTCATCAAGCTCGATGCGGACAGAAAGATCTCCAAGTTCAGACGCATATTCTCCTGAAGCGGCCAGAGCCTTCATCTTCTGTGTCGCATCCACTGCATTAGCCACAAGCTCCCTGAGGAAGATCTCGTGGTCCGAATAAAGAAATTTCTTGATCACCGGGAAGATATTCTCGGTAGTTACTCCAATTTTTCCTGTTGTTGCCATAGTTATATGTTCTATTATAATTTCACAAAAAAGGCCGTCCGTCAGGACGACCTTGATCAGTCAAAATATGTTCCAATCCCGTCAGACTGCCATTTCGTCAGAACCATCTGACAGTTTTAACGCATCGGGATCGTAAATTCAGTCCAAAGTCCCGGTCTGAACAATGCCTTGCACATATCGATAGGCTCGTCATCCTTATAGACTGTCACAAGGAACTCGCCTGAGCATATATATTCATATACTTCCTTAGCAGCATTATACCTTCTGAAGACCTTGATGCCTGTGGATCCTGTGGTATAATATGCCTTGTACCCATCTGTATCATTTATCGTACCCGAAGCGCCTACATTCCACTCATATTCATTTCCTTCCTTATAACACAGTTCCAGTCCTACCGCATCATCCCCATCAATCAGAGAGAAAAGTCTTACGGAAGTATCTCCCGGAGCAACAGGATCCGATTCCAGAACACGAGCTGAAGACATACTGCAATAAAGGTCTCCTTTGCCGACAAGGTCAGTATGCGTGCTGAAAGAAAGAAATGTCCACCTGGCATCATCGTCCCACACAGACTTGCCTCCGGTCTTTACCGTACACAGAGTCTTTCCTTCATCTATGATATACATATTATCCTCCGGATTACGTATATTGCCATAGAACCTGAAGTCATTCACTTTTTCTTCTTCCGTCAGCGAGAGATATCCGTCGAAATCAACAGCAGTCTCCGCCATCAGTACAGGCATAACGATATAAGTGTTGAAGGCATCCATAGTATATTGCTTGAGTCCTTCATCGGTGCCATAGACATTGTCACCCGGATAGTAATCACAGCCTGACACCGTCAAGCCAAGAAATAACGTTATAATAAATATCCTTTTCATAAGCCCAATATCAGAATCTATAACCAAGTCCTAAATGACAACCGAGAAAATTGGAGCCGGTACCGCCGCCGGCTTCATAAAAGAAGAAGACATCCTTACCGATTGCAAGTCCCAAAGGCACGAATTGTAATGAAGATTGGACAGAACTGCGGCCGTTATATGACACTACGGTCATACCGGTACCGATGCTGCTGTACATCTTGAATGCAGGACGCTTGATCCAGTTCAGACGGATCTGTGGAGTAAGATTGAAGACTACTCCGTTCTTCCTGTAAAGTCTTTCTTCACCATCAGCATCATAGACATCGCTCCAGATTCCGCTGAACGAGGTCTGGAAAGCAAGGGTAAACCATTTTCTGAAAGTGAGTCCCAGTTCGGCAGATATTCCGCCGGTACTGAACATATTGCCTTGGACAGGGCCATAGATTGATGACAGAGGTCCGTCAGAATGACGTGTCGGGTCATTGCTCCAAGCCTCCCAGGGTGTTTCTGACGGCATACCCCATCCTACCCTTATTTCGTATTTGTAGGGCTGATCGTCCCAGGTCTGTCTTTCACGCTTGGCTGCGGAAAGTGCAAGAGGAGTCAGGAGGACATACATCAATGCTGCAAGAAGAAGTCTCTTCATAAGCCAATCAATTTAAGTTCGGTATATAGATGCATATTGATATGAAAACGTTGCATAAGAAAAGGCGACCGGAATAAAATCCCGATCGCCAAAGGTTTAAGAATAGTACGTGCGCTTTCTGCTACTTATACATAAATCTCTTGATACTCATCTTCGGAGTCTTCTCAAAAGGCTGATCCATATACTCTACGATATTGATCTTGCTGTATGAAGGCATCGATTTGTTGACCTCAGCCATAATGACTGCTTTATATGCCTCCAGATCGGTTCCTTCGGCCTTTGCCTTTTCTGCATCGGCATATACGAGGGCCACGAGGCGTGCACCTCTGTTAACGACAACAGACTCGATGATGTAAGGCTGATTATTCACTGCAGCCTCGATTTCCTCAGGGTATATGTTCTGACCGTTAGCTGAAAGAATCATATTCTTGCTACGGCCCTTGATGAAGATATTGCCCTTCTTGTCGAGAAGTCCGAGGTCTCCTGTACGCATCCAGCCGTCCTCGGTAAATGCTGCCTTGGTGGCCTCTTCATTCTTGTAGTAACCGCTCATTATGTTCATACCCCTTGCCTGGATCTCCCCGACCTTGGTGTAAGGATCCTCAGAATCGATTCTCACCTCAACTGTATCGATTGCCTTTCCGCAAGACTTCGATGCGAATTCCCACCAGTCTTCGTATGCCATCAGAGGAGCTGCCTCAGTCATACCGTAACCCACAGTGAAAGGAAGCTTGAATTTCTTGAACCACTTTTCCACATCAGGATTAAGAGCGGCACCACCCATCACGATTTCTCTCACCTTGCCGCCGAAAGCATTCAGGAGAGTCGTACGTATCTTCTTGAATATGATCTGATTGATTCCAGGAATAGCTGTAAGCACCTTCATTACAGGCTTGTTCACTACCGGAGCGACCTTGCTCTTGAAGATCTTCTCCATAACGAGAGGAACTGTAATCACGAGATAAGGCTTCACCTCTGCCATAGCTCCGAGGAGGAGAGCAGGAGTAGGAGTCTTGCCAAGATAATATATCGAAGAACCTCCGCAGAGAGGATATATCAGCTCGAACATCATACCGTACATATGCGCCATAGGGAGCATAGATACGATCTTGTCATCCGGATATGAAGGGAGTCTCTTCTGACCGAAGGCCACATTGGCAGAAATGCATTCATAACGGAGCATCACTCCCTTAGGGGCGCTTGTTGTACCTGATGTATAGTTTATGATGGCAAGTTCCTTATCATTGTCCGTAGGATATGAAACGTCAGCTGCTGTGAATCCGTTCGGATATTTCTGATCGAAGAGAACCTGAAGATTGTCGTTGGCTTTCTGGATCTTCTCATCAGCCGCATACAGAAGCTTGAAGTCAGCAGTCGATACCACAGCCTTTACCATAGGCATCTTGGTGATGTCGAGCTTGCTCCAGATGTCTGTATCCGTAAAGAGAACCGTACTTTCCGAATGATCGACGAGAGAGTTTACGCTGTCAGGATGGAAGTCTGCAAGAATCGGAACGACAACAGCTTCGTATGTATTAGCCGAAAAGAATGCAATGCCCCAACGTGCAGAGTTCTTCGCACAGAGAGCGACCTTGTCTCCCTTCTTCAGGCCGGCAGCCTCATAAAGAACGTGCAGTTTCGCTATGTTGGTTGCGACTTCTCCGAAAGTGAAAAGTTCGCCACGATAGTTTCCGAGAGCAGGACGATTCCAGTTTGTCTTGATAGACTCTTCAAGTCTTGTGAAATAGTGTTTCATTTATTCGTTGAGATTTTAGTATTTTGTACTTGCAAAAGTAAGCAAATATGCACGCGCGGGTGTATTATTTATTATATTTGTGGCGAAACACACGTTTTTGTGGCGGATAAACTGTAAATTTTGATACATATTATGAGAAACCGACCAATTGTAGCATTGATTTATGATTTCGACGGAACATTGTCTCCGGGAAATATGCAGGAATTCGGATTCATCCAGGCCATCGGGAAGAAGCCTCAGGAGTTCTGGCAGGAGAGCGACGAGATTGCAATGGGACAGGATGCGAGCAATATTCTCAGCTATATGAAGCTGATGTTTGACGAGGCTCGCAAGGCCGGGATCAAGCTCAGAAGAGAGAAGTTCAAGGAGTTCGGAAAATCGGTCGAACTCTTCGAGGGAGTCAAGGAATGGTTCGGACTGATCAATGAATACGGCAAGTCGAAAGGCGTGAAGATAGAGCATTACATCAATTCTTCAGGCCTAGCCGAAATGATCGAGGGTACCGAGATCGCCAAAGAATTCAAGCGTATCTTCGCCTGCTCATTCATATACAATAAGGAAGGTGAGGCTGAATGGCCGGGCGTAGCCGTGGACTACACCGCCAAGACCCAGTTCATCTTCAAGATCAACAAGGGAATCCTCAGCATCAGGGACAACAAGAAGGTCAATGAGAGCAAGGAGGAGGAGAACAAGAGGATTCCGTTCCCGCAAATGATATATTTCGGAGACGGAGAGACAGATGTGCCTTGTATGAAGATCGTAAAGATGTTCGGAGGCAATTCCATTGCCGTATATAACCCTGATATAAAGAAGAAGGTGAATGTGGCAAGGAAACTTCTGCGCCAGAAACGCGTGAATTTCATTACCCCTGCCCGCTATACCAAGGATAGCAGGGCGTATGAGGTGGTCTGCGCCATCATTGACAAGATCAAGGCCGATTTCGACCTGGCCAAGCTTGCAAGATCCAAATAAGGTCATTCTGACACATACAGTAAGTCAGCCAGATTGTGGATGCGACGTGCCACCCACGGCTAGGGGGTGCCCGACCATAGGGAGGGCGGGGGTCGCAGGAACAACTGGCTGACTTACTGTATTACGGAAATGATCCTAATAGACTTTCACTTCAAGTTTCGCGTATGCACGCTCCGCCTTGGCAAGAGCTTCCTCGACTGTGTCGGCTGTAGCAAGGATGACACCTACGCGGCGATGACCGGCGATTTCAGGTTTGCCGAAGATGCGGATCTGCACGCCCGGTTCCTCAAGAACCTTCTCCAGATTGCAGAACTCATATTCCTTGGTATTTCCCTCGACCACAATGGCCTTCGATGCTGACGGCCCATAGAACTTGACCTCCGGAACAGGAAGTCCGAGAATAGCGCGGGCGTGGAGTGCGAACTCGGACATATCCTGTGATATCATTGTCACCATACCGGTATCGTGCGGCCTTGGAGACACCTCGCTGAAGATCACGTCTTCTCCCTTGATGAAAAGTTCCACACCGAAGATACCGTATCCGCCGAGAGCATCAGTGATTGCCTTAGCGATATATTCGGCCTTTTCGATCGCTGCAGGAGACATTGCCTGAGGCTGCCACGATTCACGATAATCGCCATCCACCTGATGATGTCCTACAGGCTTGAGGAATGTGGTTCCGGCGCAATGACGCACTGTCAGAAGAGTAATCTCATAATCGAACTTCACGAAGCCCTCGACTATGACCTTTCCGCTACCGGCACGACCACCTTCCTGAGATATCGTCCAGGCCTTGTCAATATCAGCCTCACTCTTTATGGTGCTCTGTCCGTGTCCGGAAGAGCTCATCACAGGCTTCACAACGCAAGGAATGCCGATTTCAGCTACAGCTGCATCGAACTCTTCGCGGGTCTCCGCAAAACGGTAAGGCGAGGTCGGCAGGCCAAGAGTCTCAGCTGCCAGACGGCGGATGCCTTCACGGTTCATAGTCAGTCTGGTAGCCTTTGCGGTAGGAATCACATTGAAGCCTTCCTCCTCAAGCTTCACAAGTCTGTCAGTAGCGATAGCCTCTATCTCCGGTATGATATAGTCTGGATTCTCTTCCTTTATCACTGCCTCAAGAGCATCACCGTCCAGCATCGATAGGACGTGATTCCTGTGTGCCACGTGCATTGCCGGAGCATTTGCATATTTATCAAGGGCTACTACTTCTACACCATAGCGCTGAAGCTCGAGTGTAACTTCTTTTCCTAGTTCTCCGGAGCCGCAGAGGACAGCTTTCTTTCCGGACTTGGTGAATGTGGTTCCGATCTTTGTCATATTTAAGGCTTTTCGGCAAATTTAATAAAAAAAAAAGAGACGTCCCATACATATAGGACGTCTCCATCTCAATTTTCATAGAATTGCTTAGAATGTGATCTTGACAGCCCTGTCCAGTTCGGGATCTGCCTTTGCCTTCACGACTTCAGACTTTACTACCAGACGGTCTTTTGCAATGCCATACTTTGCTGCAAGCAGATCGGCCACATACTTTCCACGAGCCTCACTCAGGTTCTGGTTACGGCGAGCAGTACCGGTATTGCTGTCTGCAGAGCCCATAACTGTAATATAGACCTTTGCCTGCTTGTCAGCCTTTGCCAGGATATTCTTCGCGATATAGTCAAGATGCTGCATTTCGTCAACGCTAAGAGTAGCCTTGCCGATATTGAAATAAACAGCTACGGGAGACATTGCCTTGTAGAATTCCGCAGGATCCATACCGTCCTTACTGTTCTTGAGAGAATTCACCTGATCAACAAGAGCGTTGTTGGCATTCTGAAGCTGCAGATTCTCCTGTTCAAGTGTGGCGTTAGCGAGTTCGAGGGCAACAGCAGCCGCTTCCAGAGCAGCTATCTGATCTACCGATGCAGACTCAAGAGCTCCTATCACAGAGGATGTTCGTACAAAATTCGGCCAGCCCATATCAACCGCGAAACCCATTGTGACCGACGGGATCAATGCGACATCTTCAGATCCGTTTACTCTTCCGTTCACAATGATCGCCTTCATATCAATGACCAGATCAAGTCTTTCAGCGAGTCGGAGATTATGGATCATACCGGCACCTGCAGCGATCTCATTGTTGTGATAAGAAGCACCATCCACTCCGTATGCACGGAAAAAGCCGGCGTGCAGATATGGTACCATATCCCAGAACCTTGTCTCCTTATATCCGCCTAGAGCATCCGACATATTCCAGAGGAAATCGCCGTGGATATACATATATCCGAATTTCTGTTGGTAGCGATTCTCCTCCTTATCCAGAGTGCGTCCGAGCACGGAAGGATTGTCTGCCCAGTAGTTTGTGTTAAGTCCGGAATAACCGATCCTCATTCCGACTGCCGGTGTGAACCATTTTCCAAGACCGGCATCAATGCTCGGACCGATATTGGCCTTGTAGCCGTCATTCAGAAAGACGTTTATACCTCCGCCTGCTCCGATAAACCAGTTGTCTCCGAAGCGGTTGGTCTCATACGGGCCTCGTACGACTTTACCATACTCATCCCTGTTACCGTTTTCCTGCGCATTGACCACAGGTGATGCTGTCAAAGCGACAGTTGCAAGAGCCGCAGCTCCCAAAATAAATCTAAGACGTTTCATAACCACTAATTTAAATGTGCTATGAAACGCCTTATACAAATTTGGTGTAAAAACGTATTTTTCCAGAAAAAAAAATTTTAATTCATACGATTGATTGCATCAGCCTTGACCTGGAAGAAATTGTTCTGACCCATATCCATAAGACGATATTCGTGACGGTTTCCCCATCCGGCCGGCCGGTCGTATATGCTCATATCCTCGCCCGTATCATTGCTTATATAAGGAGATATCTTCTCCTGCCAAGCCTTGATCCTCGGCACACTGGCATCTATATGGAAAAGGTCCTGTGACGGATCGACAAGCTCCTTCAGCGCATCGCGGTATATCTTCCGGAAGTCCTCGAACCGCATAAGCCTTTCCATAAGGATTCCTGAACCACCCCATCTGTACGGATCCTGACGGCCGGCATCATTCTGTATGCCACAGTTCAGGCTCGTACCTAAAGTATTGTCATAATCATAAGGGAGAAGGAAGACTTCGTAATCATATTTATCTGTAGTAGTGAAGTATAGATAATAGTTGTTTCCGTTATTCCACATATCATCCCACATTCCGACAGCCACATTCACAGCGTATGTCTTAAGAAGAAACTCCACATCACATACTTCATTTATCCATTTATAAAAGCTGTCCTCCCCTTTTCCATTAAGTTTGAGGATGAAGTCACGCAGCTGTTCCTTAGCAGCCTGGAAGTCTTCTTCATCTCCTTTGAATTCGTATGAATAGTTGACGCCGTTATCCTGATCCCAGTTGAAACGGTCGCAATTGTCATCCGCACTTCTGAGATCGGCCGGTCCTCCTACTCCATAAACGCATTTCCAAAGGAAACCCTCATCACTCTTGAACATTCCCTCAACGCGTCTCTCTACAAACTCGTCATCAATAGGTTCAATCATCTCATAAACGCCGAAATACGCAGGCTTCGCATCTCCTTCCACATCAAGCCACAGACGGCAATATACATCGTGGGCTGCCGTCCAGATGCCATATCGGCGGAAGAGATCATAACAATAGAGTTCACGCACATAGCAAGGGTCATCCTTGAACCATTTGAGATTGACCTTGCGGATTCCGTTTATCGTATGATCGCTGTCCTTGTGGAATTTACGGAAATTGATTCCGAAGTGGCAATGATGCCAGTCCGGATCGGACGGATTATGAAGCTGACCTCCATTCCCTTCCGGTCTTCTGCGCGATGTGTTGCCGCGAAGTCTCAGACCACCATCCTCTATGAAGTGGACCTCATCACCTTTCCTATATGTGAAGTCAGCGTGGAAATAATCCACATTATGGCTGAACTCATCATATCGCTTGAGAAGTCTGTTCCATTCTTCCTGAGTGATGTGAATCGTGATTTCCGGAATTACGCTCTCATCCCATACGTATGCAATGCCAGGATCATTTATCTGGCCGGCATCAGGCTGATCTTCAGGCTTTTCTTCCGGTTTTTCATCAGGATCCTCGGATGGCGATTCAACAACAGGTTCATCCGGAATCGGTTCCTGAGAACAGGATGAAAGGACTGCCGAGCATACGACCAGGGCAGCAAATATCTTCTTGATCATATATAATCTTCTTATTCCAGCAGCTGGGCCGCGTGGTTCCTGGTATCCACTTTTTCTATCACTCTGACAAGTATTCCGGACTCATCGAAAACGAAAGTCCTGCGCAATGTGCCCATCACAGTCTTTCCATACATCTTCTTTTCACCCCAGGCTCCGAAAGCCTGAAGCATAGCTGTCGATGTATCGGAAAGGAGTGTGAACGGCAGGTCATACTTATCCTTGAAACGACGGTGTGACACCGCACTGTCCTTGCTGACGCCGACTACATTATATCCCGCCGCGGTCAATGCCTCGTAATTGTCTCTGAGACTGCAGGCTTCTGCCGTACAGCCTGACGTATTGTCTTTCGGATAAAAATATACGATGGTCTTGCGTCCAAGCAATTCCTTTGAAGTCACAATTTTTCCATCCTGATCCACGACTTCGAAATCAGGCATCCTGTCTCCTGGCTGCAACATCTGATTCTGTTTACTGGTTCATACTCTTTCCTATGGCCTGAGCCTCAGGAATTCTCTTGCTGATCTGCGCTATTCTCTTGTTATCACTCGGATGGGTGCTGAGAAAATCATTGGTATTTCCTCCTCCGGCAGCCATCTTGGTCCAGAACTCAAGAGCACTGTTGGAATCATATCCGGCTATCTCCATAAATACAATTCCCATATAGTCAGCCTCATACTCGTGCTTCCTCGAATACGGAAGCATCAGTCCGACCTGAGCGCCGAGACCGAACACCGAAGTGGCGACTGTCTGTACTGCCGCTGACTTCTGCGAAAGAGCCTGTGAGAGGATGGCCATACCATACTGAGTCATTATCTGCTGGCTCATACGCTCATTGCTGTGCTTTGCTACAGCGTGACCGATCTCGTGTCCCACCACAGCCGCCAGCTCAGCTTCTGTCTGAGCGACAGACAGCAGGCCTTCATACACAACGATCTTTCCGCCCGGCATACAGAAGGCATTCACCTCATTGTTCTTGACAAGGTTGAACTCCCACTGAAGATTTGCGAGTTCCGATTCGAACCCGTTTGCCTTGAGATACCTTTCAGTAGCCTCTGAAAGTCTCTTACCTACCGACTTCACCATAGCCGTAGCTTTGGCATCGGAAGAGAGCTGAGCTTCAGCAATATACTCATTATACTGAGTAAGGCCTGCCTCAAAAACTTCCTTATCAGAGACAAGAAGCACCTGTCGCCTTCCGGTAAGAGGCACTGAACCACAACCTGTAAAAAGAAGTTCAGCAATTACGAGTGCGCAGAGAAGCACTTTGGTTCTGATCGATGATTTTCCCATAATAATAAATGTTTCAGGTTATCGGTAATATGAAAATGACCGGTATGAAACCGGTCATTGGATTAATTTGCAGGAGTCTGATGCGGGTGCTGTGTCTGCTGTACCGGCTTCACTGCTGACTGCACTCCGACGAGTTTGTCGAACTCTGATTCACTGATCATCTTGCAGTTGCCATTGAATGTAGCTCCCAGTTCAACAGAAAGTTTCCTGATGTGGAGGTTGCCGTTTATCACACATCCCTCTTTAAGTGCGAGTGTATCCTTAACGAAGATGTTGCCGTCAACCTTTCCCCAAAGATCCACGTTATCACATACGATATCACCCTTTATAGTAGCGGTCTCTCCTACCACTACACGGCCCCTGGACTGGATCTTTCCGTCAAATGTTCCATCGATACGGATATCACCTGGAGAGACTATCTCGCCCTTGATGATGGTTCCGGCAGATATCCTGCTTATCGAATTGACGTTAAGCATTGTGTCAATTTTTGCCATAATTTATTGTTTTATTTAGTTTGTCGATTAAAGTCCCTTTCCGTGGCAGTTCTTGAACTTCTTTCCGCTGCCGCAAGGGCAAGGATCATTTCGTCCCACCTGTTTCTCCACGTGTACAGGCATCTTGCTCTTCTGTTCACCTCCGTTTGTAACCAGATCCGTACGAGAAGTCTGCATCTGGTCCATATTCCTCTTCGGCTGCTGCGGAGCAGACTCCCTTGCCTCTGAAGCGTCTCTGAGAGGGATGAAAGCTCTGAGAAGGAATGAAAGGACGTCCTTGTTAAGATCCTCCAGCATCTGGCTGAAGAGATTGAAGCTCTCGAATTTATAAATCAGGAGAGGGTCCTTCTGCTCGTATGTAGCATTCTGCACGGACTGCTTTAGGTCGTCCATATCACGAAGATGCTCCTTCCACTTGTCATCTATCTGCCAGAGAGTGATGGTCTTGCTGAGAGACCTTGCTATCTCCTTACCCTCTGACTCGTATGCCTTCTTCAGATTTACTGACAGGGTAAGCATCTTTCGACCGTCGGAAATAGGGATGGCTATATTCTGATAGATGGCTCCCTGCTTCTCATACACCTCTTTAATGATAGGGTATGCCCTCTGAAGCATTGTATCCATACGGCGCTCGTATGTCTCGAGGATATGCTTGTGAAGCAGCTCAGCCATAGCCTCCTTGTTTCCCTTCGCAAACACAGCCTCATCGAAACCGAGATCAATAGAAAGCGACGTCATAACGAGTTCAGAGAATGATTCATAGTCCATATCTTCAGACCTGTCAACAAGGATCTGAGCGATGTCCTGCATCATATTCATCACATCGATCTCCACTCTTTCTCCTGAAAGGGCATTACGTCTCTTGGTGTATATTACCTCTCTCTGAGAGTTCATAACGTCGTCATACTCAAGGAGTCTCTTACGGATACCGAAGTTGTTCTCCTCGACTTTCTTCTGAGCCCTCTCTACAGAACTGCTGAGCATCGAAGCCTCAAGCGCCTCATCCTCCTGCATTCCCATCTTATCGACCATAGCGGCAATCTTCTCACCTCCGAAAAGTCGCATAAGCTTATCTTCAAGAGACACATAGAAGATTGAAGATCCCGGGTCACCCTGACGGCCTGAACGTCCTCTGAGCTGACGGTCAACTCGACGGCTGTCGTGACGCTCGGTACCTATGATTGCAAGTCCTCCTGCAGCTTTCACTTCATCCGGGAGCTTGATATCCGTTCCTCGACCTGCCATATTTGTTGCAATGGTCACGGTTCCAGGCTCACCCGCGTGCTTTACCACCTCTGCCTCCCTGGCGTGCTGTTTTGCATTCAGCACCTGATGCTGGATTCCGCGAAGTCGGAGCATACGGCTCAAGAGTTCGGAAGTCTCCACATCGGTCGTACCCACCAGAACCGGCCTTCCTTCTTTGGTCAGCTCCACAACCTTGTTGATCACGGCATCATACTTTGCCTTCTTTGTCTTATATATAAGGTCGTTGTTATCTATACGTGCGATAGGTCTGTTGGTAGGGATCACCACTACATCGAGCTTATAGATCGACCAGAACTCACCCGCCTCTGTCTCTGCAGTACCGGTCATACCGGCAAGCTTGTGATACATACGGAAGTAGTTCTGGAGGGTGATGGTAGCGAAAGTCTGGGTCGCTGCCTCTACCTTCACATTCTCCTTAGCCTCAACCGCCTGATGAAGTCCGTCGCTCCAGCGTCGTCCTTCCATAATACGGCCTGTCTGCTCATCGACAATCTTGATCTTTCCGTCCTGAATGATATAATCGATCTCCTTGTCAAACATCGTATATGCCTTAAGAAGCTGATTCACAGTATGTACACGCTCAGACTTAAGTGCGAAGTCAGCAAGAATCTCATCCTTCCTGACCTGTTTCTCTTCGGCAGTGAGTTCCAGATTCTTCTGAACCTCGGCTACAGCAGCTCCCACATCCGGAAGCACGAAGAAATTGGTATCCTCAAGATTACCGGTAATCAGGTCACGACCCTTGTCGGTCATATCCACAGAGTGCTGCTTCTCATTGATGACGAAGAACAGCTCATCTGTAATGAAAGGCATTTCGCGCTCGTTATCCTGGATATAATAGTTCTCCACCTTCTGGAGGAGCTGCTTCATACCAGGCTCGCTGAGGAACTTGATCAGAGGCTTATATTTAGGATATCCCTTGTATGCTCTGAAAAGGAGCACACCTCCATCCTTCTCATTTCCTTCTGCGATGAGTTTCTTGGCCTCATTGAGGAGCTGGTTGACCAATGTCTTCTGGTTGCTGTAAAGACGCTCTACCAGAGGCTTGTACTCCATAAACTGCTGGTCCTCACCCTTCGGAACCGGTCCGGAAATGATGAGAGGAGTACGCGCGTCATCGATAAGCACAGAGTCAACCTCATCGACAATGGCGAAGTGATGCTTCCTCTGGACAAGGTCCTTCATCGAAGTGGCCATATTGTCGCGAAGGTAGTCAAAACCGAATTCGTTGTTGGTTCCGAATGTGATGTTGCAGGCGTATGCCTTCTTACGTGCCTCGCTGTTAGGCTGGTGCTTGTCGATGCAGTCAACAGAAAGTCCGTGGAACATATAGAGAGGTCCCATCCACTCCGAGTCTCGCTTCGAGAGGTAGTCATTGACCGTCACGACGTGAACTCCCTTGCCAGCCAGCGCATTGAGGAACACCGGAAGAGTAGCGACGAGGGTCTTACCCTCACCGGTAGCCATCTCTGCAATCTTTCCCTGATGGAGGACGATACCACCGATAAGCTGTACATCATAATGCACCATATCCCAGGTCATCTCGTTGCCTCCAGCAAGCCAATGGTTCTGCCATACGGCATAGTCACCGTCAATCGTAACGAATTCCTTCGTTGTGCTGAGGTCACGGTCAAACTGTGTAGCCTTCACTCTGATCTCCGGGTTCTGCGCGAAACGGCGTGCTGTCGATTTCATTATTGCAAATGCTTCCGGAAGTATCTCGTCAAGAACCTTCTCGATAGTCTCGTCAACCTTCTTCACAAGCTTATCCTGCTCTGTAGCAAGAGCTTCCTTCTGGCTCAGAGGAATTTCCTTCTCAAGTTCTTCCTTTATCTGAGCTATACGGTTCTCATCCTGAGATATGGCTGCCTGGATCTTGTCCTTAAGTCCCTGGCACCTTTCTCTGAGCTGATCGTCAGAAAGTCTGTCAATAGTCTTATAGGCCTCAAGCACCTTGTCCAAGGTAGGCCTGATGGCCTTCATATCGCGATCGGCCTTTGTTCCGAAAATCTTTTTAAAAACGTCTGTAAATGACATATCTCAACTATATTTATTATCTAAAAACAGGTTGTATGCACAACAGTACACACAACCTGCAAATATAGTGACATTTAAGCAAATATCAAAAACGACAGGTACAAACTGACAATTTGACAGAAAAAATCATCAGAAACGTAATCCTACGCTGATATAAAGCTGCTGACGACGCATTCTGAGGTCATCCAGAGTCTCTCCCTTATACTTGTTTACCAGTCCCCAGTCATAGCCGATCTGAGCTTCCATAATCTCAAGGAACCTGATTCCAACGGATCCTCCGACCTGTGCATCGAATCTCCTGTACTTTGTCTCAGGGTACTGGGCTGAGATCCACTCGCTCATTTCTCCGGTCATATTGTCTGTTACCTTGGACTTTCCTGTGAAGAAATTGTATGAGGTAGCAGCATTCTGGCCGTCGCCGAGTCTTGCACGGCACTTCATCTTGGAAGCAAGGCCGAATACAAGTGACGGTCCGCCGGTCACAAATATCCCTATACGGTCAGTAAGGGGCACTGCATACTTCACCTTCAACGGAACACTGAGAAAATGCTCGTTCCAGTCACCTATGAGCCTTATGCCTCCAAAGTCATTGTTCTTAGAATCATTCTGGTAGGTATAGACAAGACCTGTCTGGATGAAAAGCGCACTTTCAATCATCTCCACGTCCTTGGTAAGACCAAGCTGGAAACCATCAAGTCCGTCTGCCTTGCGCACCTTATCCGTAGCCCAGTCTGCCACACGATAAGCCGAATGAGCATAACCGAATGTAACTCCCAGGCCGCTTGCAGCGTGATTGAATTCACGATCGAATCTGCTGCGGTTGCCTCTCTGATCTCTCTGGGCAGACGCATCAAAAGACGCCAGTACAAGCGCTGATGCGAGAATCATAACAAAAAATCTTTTCATAGCCGTATTCTTTATTGTTATCCGTTTATATTGTTATAGTCTAAAATACACATCCGCAAAGCCTCTGTCCAATGAGGGATATCGAGCCCGAAAACCTCCTTGACCTTGGATTTGTCCAAGACGGAATAATGAGGCCGCACCGCCTTTGATGGGAAATCATCCGTAAAACAAGGGAAAATATTGCATATATGCCCTACGCCATCACGTATGGCCACCGCAAAGTCATACCAGCTGCATACCCCTTCACCTGTATAATTATACACACCTTCCCGTCCGGTGACGCCACGTTCCAGTATTGTAAGTATCGCATCGGCAAGATCCATTGCGTATGTAGGCGTGCCGACCTGATCGACCACCACCTGCATCGAAGGACGCTCAGCAGTTCGTTCGACTACCGTATTGAAGAAGTTCCTTCCGGCACAGGAGTACAGCCAGGCCGTCCTCAGTATCACATAGCTGCAGCCGGAAGCCATAACAGCCTGCTCTCCGGCAAGTTTTGTCCTGGCGTATGCATTCAGAGGCATAGGAACGTCATCCTCCGAATAAGGCGTATTCTTCTGACCTCCGAACACATAGTCTGTCGATATATGCACAAGTACTGCTCCCGCATTCCTGGCTGCTTCGGCCATTACGGAAGGAGCATAAGAATTGATCAGAGAAGCTTTTTCCTCATTATCCTCTGCAGCATTGACATCCGTGTATGCAGCGCAATTGACCACCGCATCCACTTTATGCGCCAAAAGGAATTCCCGGACTGCATCACGGTCTGTAACATCCAGAGCCACAATATCATCCCCGGACACCACATCTGTAAATATGCAGTCGAATTCTCTTCCTGAGGCAGCCTTTCTGACAGCTCTGCCAAGCTGTCCGCCGGCTCCAGTGACCAAAACCTTCATATATCGCTATTTTTTATATGCAAATACATCTCCGAGATCCCTCAGATACGGATGTTTCCTGTCCTTATCGGAAAGAATCACATCTTCAGCCGGAATCATCCAGTCTATCGCCAGATCGGGATCATTCCATATCACCGCACCCTCGCTCTGCGGAGCATAATAATTGTCGCATTTGTATTGTAAGACCGCCTCATCGGACAACACACAGAATCCGTGAGCGAATCCTCTCGGAATGAAAAACTGACGGTGATTGTCTTCAGACAGCTCCACTGCCTCATATCTTCCGTATGTCGGAGAACCGGTTCTCAGATCGACAGCTACATCCAGGACACGCCCTTTTATCACGCGGACAAGCTTTGCCTGAGCAAAAGGAGGCTTCTGAAAATGCAGACCGCGCAGGACCCCGTACGAGGACCGGCTTTCATTATCCTGGACAAAATCCACAGGAGACACCTTTTCAGAAAATTCCCTTTGAGAAAAAGATTCGAAGAAATACCCCCTCGGATCCCTGAAGATTCTAGGCTCTATTATGACCAGTCCGTCTATTCCTGTCTCTATAACATTCATATCAGCTACATTTACACTAATGCTTCATCCGGAACATATCCCGTATCCGGCGGAAGCTGCTTTCCCTGAGCAACCGCACCCGCTCCTGCAGCCACTGCAAGTGCATCGCATCTCTCGTTTTCAGGATGTCCCGCGTGCCCCTTGATCCAATGAAAAGCCACCCTATGTCTGGCGAGAAGCGGCAGAAGACGCATCCAGAGGTCAGGATTCTTCACCTTTGCAAAACCTTTACGTCTCCAGTTTTCAAGCCATCCTTTGTTTATAGCGTTCACGACATAAGAGGAATCACTTGTCACGTGTACCTCCGCATTCTGCCACCTTATAGCCTCCAGTCCCTTGATCACGGCAAGAAGCTCCATCCTGTTGTTGGTCGTCAGGCTGAATCCTTCCGACAATTCCATCACCCTTCCGGCGCATTTCAGCACAACTCCATAGCCGCCCGGCCCGGGATTGCCGCTGGAAGCACCGTCCGTATATAGAAATATAGGAGGCCTTGCCTGCTGAGACATTTCCGCCATAGGACTATTCTATGATTCTTCCGCCCTTCGGCTTGATCTCAGTATCCGGCATCTGTATGGTCATACGGTTCTCCACAAGATCATCATAATCCGCACGACTGTTGAAGATGTCGATCGCAGTATATATGGCAGCCATCATCGAACGTGGATCAGCCATATCCCTTCCGGCCATCTCGTATGCTGTTCCGTGGTCAGGAGAAGTCCTGACTATCGGCAGGCCGGCAGTGAAATTGACACCCTCCTCGAAGGCAAGAGCCTTGAAAGGAGTCAATCCCTGATCGTGGTACATTGCCAGAACGGCATCGAACCTGCTGTATGAGGTACCGAAGAAGCCGTCCGGAGAATAAGGCCCGAATGCCAGGATTCCCTCCTCATTCGCATCCTGAACCGCAGGAAGTATGATCTGCTGTTCTTCATCACCCAGAAGTCCTCCGTCACCGCAATGAGGATTCAGGCCAAGGACTGCAATCTTTGGTGCATCTATGCCGAAATCTCTCTCAAGAGAATCCTTCATAAGACGGAGTTTGCGGACGATCTTCTCGCGGGTGATGCTCTTCACGACATCCTTCAGCGCAATATGTCCCGTAACGACTCCCACCTTCAGACGGTCACACACCATTATCATCGCCACTTCATCAACCCCGAATTCCTTCTCGAGGTATTCTGTATGACCGGTATAACCGAAGCCTTCGCCGACCATAGCCCTTTTATTTATCGGAGCCGTAACCAATACATCGATATAACCCTCCTTGATGTCAGCCACCGCTCTTTCAAGAGAGGTCATCGCCGCCTTGGCAGACTCTGCCGTTGACTGTCCGGGCTCGACGAAAACATTCTCCGGGAGACAGTTGACGATATTCACCCTTTTCTGATGAACATCCTTCGCAGAACTGATCACGTTGGTGTTGATCTGGTCTATATTGTGAATCTGCTTCTTGTAGAAACCGAAAATCTTTGAAGATCCGTATATCACAGGAGTGCAGAGATCCAGCATCCTTTCATCGGCAAGCGCCTTGATGATGACTTCATAGCCAATGCCGTTTCCATCTCCTTGAGTTATGCCTACAACTAATTTCCTTGCCATATTATCATCTATGAATTATCAAATCAATTTACAAATATAAGAAACAGTTTTGATTTTTCTGTCTCTTTTTATTAGATTTGCCAGTGTATGGCACAAAACGGATTGGATATGGACATTCAGTTTCTTCCGGGAGTGGGTCCGAAGAGAGCCGCCCTGCTGAAGAAGGAACTCGCCGTAAGCAATATCGGCGAACTGCTCAGGCTGTATCCTTTCAGATACATCGACCGCAGTTCATTCGTAAAGATCGCAGAAGCAAGGCCTGATATGGCCTATATCCAGATAAAAGCCAGGGTGCTCAGGACAGACGTCATCGAGAAAAAGAGGATGAGCGTCTGGATCAGCGACGGAACCGGAGAACTGGAGCTAGTGTTCTTCAAAGGCATCAGATGGATGTACGAGAAGCTCAAGCCAGGAGCCGAATTCGTATTCTTCGGCAAGCCTGCGGCCTTCAACGGCAGGATCAATATGGTACATCCTGAGGTTGATCCAGTTCCTGCAGGAGAAGCCCAGGCCGGTGCTTTGGCTATGACAGGAGTATATCCGAGCACCGAGAAACTGAAGAACGGCGGCATAACAGGCAAGGTTCTGAACAAGCTGATGGAAGCAGCCTTGGAAAAGGGACTCCCCTACATAGAAGAGTCCATACCGGAATATCTTATGAAGCAGTGCGGCCTTGTCCCTCTGCACTACGCTATCAGGAACATACACTTTCCTAAGGATATGGCTTCTCTCGAAAAAGCCAGGTACAGGCTTAAATTCGAGGAACTGTTTTACCTTCAGCTATCTCTTCTGAAACAGAAATATATAAGAAGCAGGGCTGAACAAGGCATAAGGATGTCCCTTGTAGGGCAGGCCTTCAATGCCTGCTACGACTCTCTTCCTTTCCCGTTGACAGGAGCACAGAAAAGAGTCATCACCGAGATCAGGAACGATATGAAGAGCGGGCATCAGATGAACCGTCTCCTTCAGGGTGATGTGGGAAGCGGAAAGACTATGGTCGCTGTGCTGACAGCCCTGATTGCCGTAGGGAACGGATACCAGGCCTGCATTATGGCTCCGACTGAAGTCCTTGCACAGCAGCATTACAAGAATATCCAGAAATTCCTTGCACCCACCGGGGTGAAATCCGCCCTTCTGACCGGAAGCAGCAAGACCTCTGAAAGAAGGGAGGTCCACAGCGGGCTTGAAGACGGAAGCATAGGAATAATCGTAGGCACACACGCTCTCCTTGAAGACAATGTGGTGTTCCGGAATCTGGGCCTGGCCATAATAGATGAACAGCACAGGTTCGGAGTGGAACAGAGATCCAGACTGTGGAAGAAGTCTTCCTGCGGAGCGCCGCCTCACGTACTCGTAATGACCGCCACGCCTATTCCACGCACCCTGGCTATGACACTATACGGAGATCTTGACGTGTCTGTGATAGACGAACTTCCTCCTGGAAGAAAGCCTGTGCAGACAATTCACGCCACGGAAGGGAAAAGACCGGCCTTGTATAAGTTCCTGCGCGACCAGATAGCACTCGGCAGACAGATATTCATTGTATATCCTCTCATCAATGAGACAGAAAAACTTGACTATCAAAGTCTTGAAGCCGGAGCAGAGGAAATTATGCAGAAGTTCCCGTTCCCGCAGTACAAGACTGCAGTGGTTCACGGGAAGCAGCTCAATGACGTGAAGAAATTCAATATGGATGCATTCGCGGCCGGCAGGGCAGACATTCTTGTGGCGACTTCAGTTATTGAAGTAGGTGTCGATGTCCCTAATGCCTCCGTGATGGTCATCGAGAGTGCCGAGAGATTCGGCCTGAGCCAGCTGCATCAGCTCCGCGGACGAGTGGGAAGAGGCAGCGAGAAGTCATATTGCGTACTGATGACAGGCCCGAAGATGAGCAAGGAATCCCGCCATAGGATTGAACTGATGTGCGCTACGGAAAACGGGTTCGAGCTTGCAGAGGAGGATATGAAGATGCGAGGTCCGGGCGACCTGGAAGGCACTCAGCAGAGCGGACTGCCGATAAGCCTGAACATAGCTTCACTGGCCAGGGACGGCATAATCCTGAACACAGCGAGAGACTGGGCGGACTCTGTCCTGAAGGACGATCCTGCCCTTACAGCCGACAAGAACCAGCTTCTCAGGAAAGAGCTTCGCAAGGAAAAATATCAGATAAAGGACTATAGCAAGATAAGCTGATTCAATATGGTAACTGAGTTATTGAAGAAATATATATGGCTTGTCCAGACGTTCATCCGCGCCGGAGAGGCCGGACTGTCTCTGGATGAGATATGTCACAAATGGGAGAACCGTTTTGACAGTCCATATTCAAGACGTACGTTCAACAATCACCGCGAGGCCGTGGAAGAGGTATTCGGCATAAGAATCGAGTGCAACCGCAGCACAAACCGCTATTTTATAGGCTACAGCGAAGATATCTCCGACGAGAATGCCGAAACCGCCTGGCTGATAAACACATTCACAGTCAACAATATGCTTTCGCTGGGAAAAGAAAGGCTTTCCGGAAGAATATCCGTAGAAGACATTCCATCGGGACACCGGCATCTCACAAGCATAATGGAAGCGATGACGGAGAACCACGAGATAAGCATATCCTATCAGAAATACACCAGCAGGGAAACCAGTTCATACACCTTGAGGCCATACGCATTGAAGGAATTCGCAAAGCGCTGGTACATAGTGGCATACTGCATTGAAAGAGGTGCGCTCAGAGTATATGGACTTGACAGGATCATTCATCTGGAAATTTCAGACAAGTCATTCCGTATGCCAGGGCATTTCGACGTGGACGAACTGTTTTCCACCAGTTTCGGCATCTACATTCCGGAAGAAAAGGGCAGGACAATCACCTTCCGTGCCACTCCGACAGACGCAAGATTCCTGCGCGACCTGCCGATTCACGCAAGTCAGAAGGAAACAGCATCCGACGCTGACTCAGTGACTTTCAGCATCTTCGTCTGCCCTAACAAGGCGCTCATTATGGAGTTCTGCAAATACGGAAGCGGCATCGAGATAATGAGTCCGGCTGACATAAGGGAGAAGGTGGCCGAAGAGCACCGGAAAGCAGCACAGAAGTATAACATCTAAACTATAAACAATATGCATTTCAACAGAATCGCTGACACGCTGTACAAGATCTGTATAGTATTGGGAATCGCAGCAGGAACAGCAATCATCTTCAAGACAATGACACACAAGAGAAAAGGTTTCAACGAAGAAGGCTATATCGCCCGAAGCGGTATAGTCATCGAAAACGGACAGATGACACCGGAAGCGCTTCTCGCCTTCGGAAGAATGTCCGATCCGCAGGTCAGTCCGGACGGCCGCAGCATTTTATATGGTGTAAGCTATACATCCACAGAAGATAACAGGAGTGTGCGCAATCTGTTGATATGCAATATCGACGGAAGTGATGTCCAGGACCTGACACGGTCGGGCAAAAGCATCAGCAATGCAAGATGGAGCGCAGACGGAAAACAGATCGTATTCCTGATGGGAGGGCAGATATGGTCTGCCAAGATAGGTCAGAAAGGCGGAGTGTGGAAACTATCTGCCCTGAAGCAGATCAGTGATGTCAAGGGCGGCATCAGCGAGTTCAAGCTATCCCCTGACCAGAAGAAGGTTATGTATGTCAGCTATATCAAGAGCGCAGTCAAATCTCCTTCTGACTGCTATGCGGACCTGGACAAGGCCAATGCATATACGACAGACGACCTGATGTACCGTCATTGGGACCATACCGTGATGGAGATTCCTCATACCTTCGTAAGCGATTTTGCTTTCAAGAAAGGCGCAGTCAAGGAAGGAACCGACATTCTGGCCGGAGAGAACGAGCTTTACGAGCTTCCTACAGAGCCATTCAGTGGAATCGAGCAGCTTTGCTGGAGTCCGGACAGCAGATTCATCGCATACTCCTGCCGCAAGCTGACAGGAAAGAAATATGCATTCTCCACAAATACCGAGATATACATATATAATGTAACTACCGGCGAATGCGGGATGATAGACAAAGGCTCTCAAAAGATGGACGGATACGACACGGATCCGGTATGGAGCCCTGACGGAAACTCACTGGCGTGGATCAGTATGGAGCGCGACGGCTATGAGGCGGACCGACAGCGTCTTATGGTGGCTTGTGTTGACTGGAGCACAGTCAAGGAGGACGGAAGCGGACTGCCTTCAGTAAAGCATCCTGAGACGATCGACTTCAAGTATAACGTCACCGCACCTGTATGGTCTGACGATTCTCAGGACATTTATTTCTCGGCACTCGCAGAGGGCATCCAGGGCATATATAAATGCCATTATGGAAAGAATGGAGCAGAAGGTTGTTGGGAGAGAATCACTGGAGAGGATATGTGGTATGACTTCGGATCACCTTTCTACATCAAGAGCGATGAGGACGGATCCACAACCCTGCTCACGACCTGGTGCAGTATGGACTTCCCTACCGAGATGGTGGCCGTGAAGTTCATCCCGGGAAAGCATAGGACTGCCAGCGGAAAAAGTGTGTTGAAGGCTGAAGGCCCGGTAGCTGAAGGAGAGGTCACATACACTCAGATCACTCACGAGAACGACCATATCCTCTCACAGCTTGCAGAACACGACACCGAAGCGAGATGGATGGAAACCGTGGACGGCAAGCAGATGCTCACCTGGGTACTCTACCCTCCACAGTTCGATCCTGCCAAGGAATATCCTGCCATCACAATCTGCCTCGGAGGCCCTCAGGGCACACTCAGTCAGGGATGGTCATACAGATGGAACTATCGTCTTATGGCGGCCCAGGGATATGTCGTAGTGCTCCCTAACAGACGAGGTACCACAGCCTTCGGACAGGAATGGACCGAGCAGATCTCAGGAGATTATCCGGGACTCAATATGCAGGATTATCTTGTGGCTGCCAAGGAGCTGAAGGCCGAGCCATATATCGGAAAGATGGCGGCCTGCGGAGCAAGCTACGGCGGTTATTCCGTATATTACCTGTGCGGTACACACGGAGATGTGTTTGATGCGTTCATCGCGCACGCAGGAATATTCAACGAGGAACATATGTATATGACCACGGAAGAGATGTGGTTCCCGAACTTTGACAACGGAGGACTTCACGAGACTGGGATCGACCCTCGCGTAGGGACACCGGAGGCTCCTGTAGGTCCTGCCGGAGACGGTGTCACATTCGGAGGAATCAAGCAGGGAGGCTCGCCTTGGAGCAATGATCCAAAGGCTGTACGTCACTACGAACTGTCTCCTCACAAGCTCGTCACCAACTGGCATACTCCATTGATGGTGATCCACGGCGGAATGGACTACAGAGTGCCTGTAGATGAGGGAATGGCAGCATACAATGCCGCCCAGATGATGGGAGTACCGTCAAGACTGCTGATATTCCCGGATGAGAACCACTGGATCCTGAAGCCTCAGAATGCTCTTCTCTGGCATAGGGAGTACTTCCGCTGGCTTGATCAGTGGTGCCGATAGATCACGCATCCTTTTCTTCGGATGCCAGAATACCGACTGCGATGCAGACGCCTACTGTAAAAAGATGGCGCCAGGCTCCTGCCAATGCAACAATAAGGAACACTACTCCGATTGCATAACAAGCAATAGAACAGATCTTTTCCATAAAGCCTACGTTTCTACTAAAAATCAACACACTATTAAAACACACTTTACACTACCTGTAATATTATTACAAAATAGTTCACATATTCACTATTTATTCGTATATTTGCATCAAAGTTGTGAAGAACTACCGCAAATATAACACCATTTTTGTAATATTCGCAACTTTTTACACTTTTTTTGTATAAAATATTACAAATATGCCCATAAAAAAGGAAATAGGCAGGACAATAAAAGAGTATTTTACTGAGATCGGATTGTCACAGATGGAGGTAGCCAACCGGCTCGGGGTCCAGCAGGCCGCAGTCAGCAATCAGCTGAACGGCCGCGCTTTCGGCAAGAATTCCGCTGCTAAGTGGAACAAGGAATTCGGATTCAGAATCAACTGGCTTCTCACCGGAGAAGGACCGATGTTCGACACTATGACATCAGCCGTCAATGAATACCAGCTCGAAGACCACCCCGAACTCAACCACGATGATGATATACCGGTTATCCCTGCAAGGCTTTTCAGAGCTCCGGAAATAAATATTTATGAGTACGTAATGAGTTCCTCTTCAGTAGAGAGACTCCCTCCCGTACCCCATTTCCAGAAACACGACCTGTTCGCGACCTGTCCCGGAGACGCTATGGCTCCAAGAATATGCAGAGGATACCTGCTTGCATTGAGAAGGATGCCGGTTGACTCGACCATCATAAACGGGGAGATCTATGTAATAGATACCAAATCACAGGGTATGTTCCTCCGAAGAATAGTTGACAACGGTGAAGGACTCACATTCATTGCGGAAAACCAGCAGGAATTTCCGGACTTCGAACTCCCGTACGCCGATGTAATCAACATTTTCAGAGTAGTCGGAGTTCTCATTCCTAACATTTAAGCGACACCCGACCTGAGCGTAAGCGGAAGGGAGGTATGCCCCACCGGGGCTGTCACGAAGTGACTGGGGGTAAACTGGTACTAAAAAAGAGGCTTGGCAGAAGGACGCTTCAGCGTCGTGGCGTTCGCGTCAGGGAGATGTTCGAAGAACATCGAACCAGCGACGGCACCCGACCTGAGCGTAAGCGAAAGAGAGGTATGCCCAACCGGGGCTGTCACGAAGTGACTGGGGGTAAACTGGTACTAAAAAAGAGGCTTGCAGCCTCTTTTTTAGTACCCCCGTGCGGAATCGAACCGCAACCGTCAGAACCGGAATCTGAAATTCTATCCATTAAACTACGAGGGCAGCAGTATTCATATCTTTGCAAAGATAGTCATTTTTGATGATTTCACCACATATTTGCCATTTATTCGACTTTGGAGCAAAACTTGCGGCACGCCTCGGACTTTATTATTATTTTTGCAGTGAAAGTTTTAACACGACCATTGGAAAACAACACAAAAGACAAGTCAGATATGAAAAAAGCATACGTGTTCCCAGGCCAGGGATCTCAATTCCCGGGAATGGCCAAAGAACTATATGAAAATGACGCACGGGCCAAAGAGATGTTCGAAAAGGCAAATTCCGTATTAGGATTCCGCATCACGGACATTATGTTCGAAGGCACTCAGGACGACCTCAAGCAGACAAAAGTCACTCAGCCTGCCATATTCCTTCACTCCGTCATTCTCGCAAAATGCCTTCAGGACTTCAAGCCTGATATGGTTGCCGGACATTCTCTCGGAGAATTTTCAGCCCTTGTCGCCGCAGGAGCATTAGACTTCGAGGAAGGCCTCAGGCTTGTGTCGATACGCGCGAAGGCTATGCAGAAGGCTTGCGAGATTGCCCCGGGTTCTATGGCGGCGATAATCGCCCTGCCGACGGAAACAGTGGAGGATTTATGTCACAGCATCGAAGGTATCGTGATTCCTGCGAATTATAATTGCGAGGGACAGGTAGTGATCTCGGGCGAGAAGGAGGCAGTCGAAGCCGCCTGCGTGAAGATGAAGGAAGCCGGGGCGAAACGCGCCCTTATTCTCCCTGTCGGAGGCGCATTCCACTCCCCTCTTATGGAACCGGCAAGGACCGAGCTTGCAGATGCAATTGAAAAAGCCCGGTTCACAAGACCCATCTGTCCTGTATATCAGAACGTTACAGCCCTTCCTTCCACCGACCCGGACGAGATTAAGGAAAATCTCCTCAAACAGCTCACTGCACCGGTAAGATGGACACAGAGCATCAGAAATATGGAGAATGACGGTGCAGGACATTACGTCGAAATCGGCCCAGGCAAGGTTCTCCAAGGTCTTATTGCAAAGATTGCAGCACAGGCAGAAAGCATTGAAGGACATCAGAGTATATGACACCAGACCGGCACTATAACGCCGGTCTGTATTTTTATCCGTTTTTTTGAACACTATTCAGTAAAATTCCGTAAATTTGTACGATTTTGTTCAATTCCGTGAACGGGCACAGATTTGGAAAATCATATAAGCAACGATTGATATGTTTCATAGAAAAAATTAAACAGTTTCTAAAACAATATAAAACAGACTAAATATGGCAAACGAGAAAAAATTCGTCACTTGTGACGGTAACTGGGCAGCAGCGCACATCGCTTACCTTTTCAGTGAGCACGCAGCGATCTACCCTATCACGCCATCCTCTACAATGGCTGAATATGTAGATGAGTGGGCAGCTCAGGGCAAGAAGAACCTTTTCGGAGAGACCGTAAAGGTAACCGAGATGCAGAGTGAGGGAGGTGCTGCAGGTGCAGTACACGGTTCACTTCAGGCCGGAGCTCTCACCACGACATTCACAGCATCACAGGGTCTTCTCCTTATGATTCCTAATATGTATAAGATCGCAGGCGAGATGCTCCCTACAGTTTTCCACGTATCGGCACGTGCACTTGCTTCTCACGCCCTGTCAATCTTCGGAGACCATCAGGACGTTATGGCCTGCCGTCAGACAGGCTTTGCAATGCTCGCTTCCGCTTCCGTACAGGAAGCTCTTGATATGGCGGCTGTAGCACATCTCTCTACCATCAAGTCAAGCATTCCGTTCCTTCACTTCTTCGACGGATTCCGCACATCACACGAAATCCAGAAGATCGAGCTTATCGACGAGGAGGCTCTCAAGGGAATGGTAAGCACAAAGTCTCTCGCGAAGTTCCGCGCAAAGGCTCTTTCACCAGACGCTCCTGTAACACGCGGTACCGCACAGAACGGCGACGTTTACTTCCAGGCCCGCGAAGCCTGCAACCAGTATTACGATGCAGTTCCTGATGTAGTGGCACGCTATATGGGCGAAATCAGCGAGCTTACCGGCCGTGACTACCGTCCGTTCGACTACTACGGAGATCCTGAGGCAGAGAACATCATCATCGCTATGGGTTCTGTGACTGAAACCATCAAGGAGACAATCGATTATCTCGCAGCCCAGGGCAAGAAGGCCGGTCTGATGATCGTACGCCTCTACAGGCCTTTCTCTGCTAAATATTTTATGAAAGCCCTTCCTAAGGGAGTGAAGAGGATCGCCGTACTCGACAGGACAAAGGAGCCTGGAGCACTCGGTGAGCCATTGTTCCTTGACATCAAGACCCTCTTCCAGGGAGTGGAGAACGCACCGCTCGTAGTCGGCGGACGCTATGGCCTTTCATCAAAGGACACAACTCCTGCACAGATCGTCTCTATATATGAGAACCTCGAGATGGCAGAACCAAAGGACGGATTCACCATCGGCATCGTTGACGACGTTACATTCAAGTCTCTCCCTCAGAAGGAGGAATTCTCTATCGTGAAGCCGGGCACTACAGAGTGCAAGTTCTTCGGCCTCGGTTCTGACGGTACAGTCGGTGCAAACAAGAACACCATCAAGATCATCGGTGACAACACACCTAAGTACTGCCAGGCTTATTTCGATTATGACTCGAAGAAGTCAGGCGGATATACCTGCTCGCATCTCCGCTTCGGAGACCTCCCTATCAAGGCTCCATATCTTGTAGGTACTCCGGACTTCGTTGCCTGCCACGTTCCTTCATACCTTACCAAGTATGACGTGCTCAAGGGCATCAAGCAGAACGGAACACTCCTTCTCAACAGCCTCTGGGATGAGGAAGAGACTCTCAAGAGAATTCCTGACCACGTGAAGGCCATCATCGGCAAGAAGAACATCACCCTCTATATCATCAATGCTACTAAAATCGCTGCAGAAATCGGACTCGGCGGACGTACGAACACCATCCTCCAGTCTGCATTCTTCAAGATCACAGGCATCATCCCTTACGAGGAGGCTGTAGGTTATATGAAGAAGGCCATCGTGAAGAGCTACGGAAAGAAGGGTGAGCACATCGTGAATATGAACTATGCAGCAGTTGACAGAGGCGGCGAATACACAAAGGTTGAAATTCCTGCAGACTGGAAGGACATAACCGCCAAGTTCGAGAACCCTAACAAGGACCGTCTCGCTCCTGCATTCGTAAAGGAGATAGCTGACATTGTGAACGCACAGGCAGGCGATACTCTCCCTGTCAGCGCATTCAACGAATATGTTGACGGTACAATCCCTGCAGGCACATCAGCTTACGAGAAGCGTGGCGTGGCAGTGAAGGTTCCTGAGTGGCAGGCTGACAACTGTATCCAGTGCAACAGCTGTGCATTCGTATGTCCTCACGCAGCCATCCGTCCGTTCCTCCTCACTGACGAGGAAGCCGCAAATGCACCTGAGGGTCTCAAGATCCAGGACGGCAAGGCTACATTCAAGGCATACAAGTTCGCCCTCAGCGTATCTGTTCTCGACTGTACCGGTTGCGGCAACTGTGCCGATGTATGTCCATCCAAGGAGAAGGCACTCGTTATGAAGCCGCTCCAGAGCCAGGAGGCAGAGCAGAAGAACTTCGACTGGCTGCACTCACATATCGGATACAAAGACAATGTCCAGCCTAAGACCGGCAATGTGAAGAACGCTCAGTTCGCACAGCCTCTCTTCGAGTTCTCTGGAGCTTGCGCAGGCTGCGGTGAGACACCTTATATAAAGACTATCACACAGCTCTACGGAGACCATATGATGATCGCTAATGCGACAGGATGTTCATCTATATACGGTGCATCATTCCCTGCAGCCCCTTACTGCAAGAACAACGAGGGTCACGGTCCGGCTTGGGCTAACTCACTCTTCGAGGACTTCTGCGAGTTCGGTCTCGGTATGAAGCTCGGTTCTGACAGGGCGAGAATGACTGTTGCTAAGCTTATGGAACAGGGTCTAAGCTGCACCTGCTGCACAGATGAAATGAAGGCTCTCTTCACTCAGTGGCTCGAAAACAAGGAGGATGCAAAGATCACACGCGAGGTTGCCGACAAGCTCATTCCTCTTTGCGAGGGCTGCGGATGCGACGTCTGCAAGGGTCTTGTAGAGTACAAGACATTCATCCCGGCACGCTGCCAGTGGATCATCGGCGGTGACGGTGCATCTTACGACATCGGATACGGCGGACTCGACCACGTACTTGCTTCAGGCGAGAATGTGAACATCCTCGTACTCGACACAGAGGTTTACTCTAACACAGGCGGACAGTCTTCAAAGGCTACTCCTGCAGGAGCTATCGCCAAGTTCGCGGCTTCAGGCAAGAGAGTACGCAAGAAGGATCTCGGTATGATGGCTATGAGCTATGGATATGTTTACGTTGCGCAGGTTGCTATGGGAGCATCTCCAGCACAGTACTTCAATGCCATCAAGGAGGCTGAGGCATACGATGGACCTTCACTCATCATTGCTTACGCTCCTTGTATCAACCACGGTCTCAAGGCCGGTATGGGTCTGAGCCAGAAGGAAGAGAAGCTCGCTGTCGAGTGCGGTTACTGGCATCTCTACAGGTACAACCCTGCACTCGAGGGAACTGACAAGAATCCGTTCACTCTCGACAGCAAGGAGCCTGACTGGAGCAAGTTCCAGGACTTCCTCAAGGGCGAGGTCCGTTTCGCATCACTCTACAAGATGTATCCGGACTCTGCCGAGGAACTTCTTCAGAAGACAGAGGAGTTTGCAAAACTCCGTCTCGAAACTTACAAGAGACTTGCTAAATAATGAAAGCAATCAGATATTTTATAACGATAGCTGCAGCGTTGTCTGCAGCTATCGCTGTTTTCGGCCAGCCAAAGACCGGTTTGAGGCCGGATGAGACCGTTCTGCTGTACGCAGACACATTCGAAGGCAATGTTGACCCCGTATATGGAAGCAAGATTGTATTCGCGGACTTCGATATGACGGAAAGCAACGAACTGAGCGGACCGGAGAGCCTCAACAGAAACGGCAATATCGGAAACATATCAGACCTTGCGCGTATGGATCTGTATTTTCCGGAGAAACCGAACGGGCAGATGATGATAGTATGTCCTGGCGGCGGATATTCGATAGTATCAAGCTATAACGAAGGAGTATATGTCGCCGAATGGATGCTCGACAGAGGCATTACCGTTGCGGTGGTAAAATACAGGCTGCCTAACGGTCACTGCAGAGTTCCTAATCAGGACGTAGAAAACGCTTTCAGATATTGCAGGAAACACGCTGGAGAATGGGGCGTGAGCCAGATCGGCGTGATGGGCTTCTCGGCCGGAGGACATCTTGCGGCCACCACATCTACAATGTGGACTGAGAACGAGACAAGACCGGACTTTTCCGTGCTCATCTATCCGGTCATAACTATGGAGCAAGGACTTACCCATCAGGGCACTAGAGAGAACCTGATTACTGTAAAAGCCGAATGGAGGGAGCATATCACAGAAAAGTATTCGCTGGAGAATCAGGTCACAAGATTCACTCCTCCGACATTCATCGCCCTCTGCTCAGACGACTTCACGGTTCCTGCAGAGAACAGTCTCAGATATTATAACAGGCTGATCGACAATGACGTGGAGGCCGAAATGCATATTTTCCCTAAAGGTGGCCACGGATGGGGATTCACCGACGAAAAATATACGGAAAATGACAGGTTCGGATACGGTCGTGACGAATTTGAAGCGTCTCTGGGACGCTGGCTGGAAAGCATCAGAACGAGGTAAGATATTCCTTCAGCACACGGCACAGCTTTGTGCACGCAAACGATTCCGACGGCTGAAAAAGAATATCGAAATACGAAGTTTTTTCCTGGGTGGCTTTATAGTCACCCATTTTTGGTGCCGGAGCTAGAGATACCCTCATCCGGGCAATGGAGTCGGCAGGAATATCGAAGGGCGACTCAGAGGAAGGCCTGAGTGCTATCGTCAGATCCGCACCTTCAAATATCGAGCGCTCGAAGGTGACATCCTGATGGACCGAGACAAAGGATTCAAGAGCAGGAGCGATATAATATGAATATACTTCCTCCGGAGCTGAAATCTTGACGTTTACTAGCTGGAATGTTCCGAACATATTCCCGAGAGAACCGCACAGATCAAGCATCCTGCCTGCATATTCCATAAAGACCCTGCCCTGGGATGTAAGGACAACCTCTCCTCTCATCCTCTCGAAGAGTTTCTGTCCGGTAACCTTTTCAAGGTCGGCAATATTCTGGCTTACAGCAGGTTGGGTAACGCCAAGACTTGCAGCAGCTTTTGTGAAGCTGCCTTCTTCGGCGACCGCCATAAAGACTCTCAGTCTGAAATCCTCTAGCATAGTATGAGATTTTATGCAAAGTTAGCAAAATCCTCAGAAGAAACTTTTAAACTTTTTAATTATATTTGTAGCTTATATGATGTTTCCGCGTCTATATAAACATATACGATCAACCAAAACGAACATAAATAGTTAAAGTATGAAACGTTTATTCATTTTCATTGCAGCAATTTTTGCTGTCACTATGGCCTTCGGTCAGACACCGCTTCCGAATGACCCCGCAGTCAGGACCGGAAAGCTGGACAATGGTATGACCTATTACATCCGTCACAACGAGCAGCCTGCTCAGAGAGCGGAGTTCTACCTGGCAACTGACGTAGGAGCATTCCAGGAAGAAGATCATCAGGATGGTCTTGCGCACTTCCTCGAGCATATGTGCTTCAACGGAACGAAAAACTTCCCTGGAAAGTCTCTTCTTGACTGGCTTCAGAGCATCGGTGCCGAGTTCGGAAGAAACATCAATGCATCGACCGGATTCGAGCAGACTCAGTATATGCTCAACAATATCCCAGTCATCAGGGAGAGCATCATCGACTCCTGTCTTCTCGTTCTTCACGACTATTCTCACTTCGTGACCTGCGACCCTGCAGAGATCGATGCCGAGAGAGGCGTCATCCTTGAGGAAAGACGTACCAGAAGAGACGCAAGCTGGAGAATGTTCGAAAAATCCCTCCCATACTACTATGGTGACACTCCATACGCAAAGAGAACCCTCATCGGTGGTGAGGAGCAGCTCAAGACTTTCGCATACGAGAGCCTTACAAGCTTCTATGAGACCTGGTGCCGTCCTGACCTTCAGGCTGTCATCGTTGTAGGAGACGTTGACGTTGACCAGGTGGAGGCAAAGATCAAGAGCATTTTCGCCGATATCCCTGCGCCGGTAAATCCAAAGGAGAAGGTTCTCCACAAGATTCCGGACAATGTAGAACCTATCATCGGAATCATCACCGATCCTGAGGCTACTTCTTCAAGCATCGAGGTTATGTGGAAGAGCGAGCCTATGCCTAAGGAAATTATGAATACAGACATCGCCTTTATGATGGATATCGTGAAGTCATACATCCGTCTCATTATGAGAGAGCGTTTCACTGACATCACGTCGAAGCCTGATGCACCGTTCCTCGGAGCAAGCTTCTACATCAGCAATCTCTGCAACTCTTGCGATGCCACAATGGGAACTGTTTCATTCAAGGAAGGTGACGCCCTCAATGCATTTGCAGCATTTATGACCGAGCTTGAAAAGATGAAGAGATTCGGATTCACCGACGGCGAGGTTCAGCGTGCAAAGGACAACATCATCAGCAGTTACGAGCGTGCCGTTGAGGCAGCGCCTACACGCAAGAATGCTGAATTCGTATATCCTCTTCTTTATAACTTCTACAAAAACGAGCCTTATATGGAGCCTGCAACAGAGCTTCAGCTTGCACAGATGCTCTGCAACAACATCAACGCAGCTGTTCTCAACCAGATTGCAGCCCAGATCATCACAGACAACAATCTCGTGGTCCTTTACAACGGTCCGGAGAAGGAAGGTCTTGCAAATCCTACCGAGCAGGAAATATCAGCAGTTCTTGCTGCCGTAAAGAATGCAGAGATTGCAGCTAACGTAGAAGAAAGCATCAACGAGCCTTTCATCAGCGGCGAGCTCAAGGGCGCAAAGGTGAAGAAGGCTAAGGAGACCGTATATGGCGCTACAGAATGGACACTCAAGAACGGTGTGAAAGTGATCGTGCTCCCTACCCAGCACAAGCAGGATCAGGTTCTCTTCAACCTCTCGTTCGATGGTGGAAAGACCCTTATCGCTACCGAGGATATGCCTTCATTCGAAGACAACATCTGGGCTCTCTTCCAGAACAATTCAGGTATTTCCAAGTTCTCTGGTACTCAGGTTCCTAAGATGCTTGCAGGCAAGAACCTCAGCGTGACTCCTTACATCGGAGGTACAAAGCACGGAATCAGCGGTTCAAGCACTCCTAAGGACCTTGAAACTGCACTCCAGCTGACATACCTCTACTTCGCAGATCCACGTTTTGATGAAGACGAATATCAGACAGGTATCCAGCAGATCAAGGCGATCCTTCCTAACATTGCCAACAATCCTGATTTCATCTTCCAGAACGCTATGAACAAGATCCTCTACGGCAACAATCCACGCGTTGTAGAGCTGAATGAGGAGACACTGGCAAACGCAGATCTCGCAACTATCGAGAGAGTATATCGCGAGCTCTTCAAGGATGCTGCAGGAGCGACATTGAGAATCGTCGGTAATGTAGATCCGGAGACAATCAAGCCTATGATCGAGAAGTATATCGGTTCGATTGCAAAGGGAAAGAAAGCCAGCAAGGTCAACAAGGCGAACAACATTTCGATTGCAAAGGGCATCATTGACGAAAACGTTGCAATCCCGATGGAGACTCCGAAGTCAACCGTGCTTCAGGTTTACACCGCTTATATGCCTATTGACACCAAGACTGAGGTTTCTCTCGAAATCGCCAAGTATGTCCTTGATATGATCTATACAAAGACCATCCGCGAGGAAGAAGGTGGAACTTACGGTGTCGGAGTTGCGATGGTAGGCCAGAGAACTCCTCAGGAAAGAGTCATCATCCAGGCTTCATTCGATACCAATCCGGAACAGGCTCCTAAGCTCTGCGAACTTGCTATCAAGGGTCTTAAGGAACTTGCAGAGAATGGTCCGGATGAGGAAAAATTCAATATGGCAATCGAGAACTTCAAGAAGAACATTCCTGAGTCAAGAATCAGCAACTCATATTGGATGAGCAACCTCAGCCAGTACTACGACTACGGCATCGATTATGACAAGGAGTATGAAGAGGCTGTCAATTCAGTGACTCCAGCTGACGTGAAGGCTGTACTTCAGGCAGCCCTTGCACAGAATAACTTCATCGAAATCACATCTGCTCCTAAGGAGTAGGTGTGATTCCGAAAAGGTGATAAAAAAGCAGGCTTCCGTTCTGGAAGCCTGCTTTTTTATCTGTCAATCTTTAAAGATTACTCACCTGCTACGATTGCACCCATTGGGCAAGCGTCTGCGCAAGTACCGCAGTCAATACATACGTTCGGATCGATCTTATAGATGTCACCCTCTGAAATAGCGCCAACCGGGCACTCTGGCAAGCAAGTTCCGCAAGCTGCGCAGTCTTCTGTAATTCTGTAAGCCATTTTTTATCCTTTTAAAATGTTAGTATATCCAATCACAATGCCATATAGACATTCACTTTGCAAATTTAGACATTATTTTCGATATTCAAACATAGAGTTAGAACGATTTGTGCTATCTTTGTCCTGATAAAAACAATATTATGAAGATAGCAGCAAATATTATGGTATCCCTTGCAGCATTACTGACAGGCTGCATAGCGGCATCTGCCCAGATCAAGATCGGAGATTCCATAGAAGTTGACAAGATAACCCATAACTTCGGAGACGTGCTTCTCGACAGCGGTCCGCTGAGTTGTGAATATACCATCACGAACACAGGAGACGAGCCTTGCGTTATATATAACGTAACTACATCCTGCGGATGCACAGAAGCAGAATGGACACGCCAGCCGCTGAAGAAAGGGGAAAAGGGCAAGATATCCGTATCATACTCCAATGACGAAGGACCATATCCATTTGACAAGAGCGTCACTGTATATCTGTCAAACTTAAAGAAGCCTCTGATTCTGAAGCTGAAGGGCGTCTCTCAGGAAAAGATGCGTCCTCTGGAGAGCCAATATCCGATACATTTCGGGGCTCTCGGCCTCAGAGAGACATATATCAAATGCGGCAATCTCGAGCAAGGAAGAAGCAAGACCGAGACCATAATTGTGGCTAACATATCTTCCAGCCCCCTCCAGCTCGATTTCAAAGACATCAGCGAGAATCTTGACATACAGGTCTCACCGAATCCAGTTCCGGCAAAGTCAACAGCTGAGATATCCTTCACGGTCAATTCCGACAAGGACAAATGGGGAAAGAACAATTACTGGGCGACTCCTGTCCTGAACGGCCGTGTGATATCGGAAAACGGCAAGATCAGAAAGCTGGGAGTATGGGCCTTTACCAAAGAGAATTTCGACGACTTGAGCGAAAGCGAGATAAGCAAAGGTTCTATGCCGAGATTTGCAAGCAGCACATTCAACTTCGGCAAGGTTCCTGTCGGTACTGAAATACACGCCACATTCAAATTGAAGAATGAAGGAAAATCCTGCTTCTGCGTATATAAGGTCGATGTTGACGCCTGCTGCTATTCGCATAGCGACATACCAGTAGCTGATCCGGGAGAAGAGATCACGTTCCGCGTACACCTCGACACAAAGGATATGCACGCAGGGGAATGCCTCAAGATCGTGACTCTTACGACGAACTCCCCTCTCCGCCCAATCGTGAATCTGTTCATCTCAGGCATTCTCGAATAATGCATCTTTTCATAGACATACTCCGCAACTCGATCCTGATAACCGGACTTGTTACGGTAATGATGATGATGATCGAGTCCCTTAACATCGAGTCCAGGGGACTGTTCTTCAAAAGTCTCAGAAAGACCAAGACAGGCCAGGTCATCTTCGGAGCCTTGCTGGGCTCCATTCCCGGATGTATGGGAGGCTTTGCCACCGTTTCTCTCTACACACACCGTATGTTCAGCTTCGGTGCCCTTGTGGCGATGATGATAGCCTCATCAGGAGACGAATCATTCGTGATGCTTGCAATGATTCCTGATCAGGCTCTGATCCTCTTTGCAATGCTTTTCGTCATTGCCGTTGCAGTCGGAATAATTACGGACAAGATCTATGACAGGATACATCAGTCACACTGCGATAAGGAAGAGCACGATGACTGCGGTGCAGAAACCGATTGTCATCAAGGATATGAAGTCCACGCAGAAGAACAGGAGGAACACGGACATTCCAAAGGACGAAGACACTACGGATGGAAGAGGATATCTATGTTCATAGGCCTCGCAATCTTCATCGCTGCCCTTGCGACAGGCCATCTCGGGCACGATCATAATGCGCATAGCGGTGAAGCTGGACAGATCCATATCCACAACGAGTCCTGCGAGCATTGCCATCAGGAACATAGCGGCGAAGGCTTCAGCATAGACCTTCTAAGCGAGGACTGGATGAACGTCCTGTTTGCCGGGCTAAGCATAATCGTCCTTGTTGTCCTGCTGCTCGGTTCCGATCATTTCGTGGAAGAACATCTGTGGAAACATATAGTGAATAAGCATCTGCCTACAATCTTTTTATGGACATTCGGAGTCCTTCTGGTCCTAGGCATATTGATGCAGCACATTGACATCGGACAATGGATCAGCGACAACACCGCACTGATGATCCTGCTCGCAACTCTGATAGGCATCATTCCAGAATCCGGTCCTCATCTTATATTCGTGACCTTGTTTGCAGCCGGCGTCGTACCTTTTCCTGTACTTCTGGCGAGCAGCATATCTCAGGACGGACACGCATCTATTCCTCTTCTTGCGGAAAGCAAGATGAGCTTCGCCGTAGCGAAGCTCATCAACTGCATCGTTGCCGTTCTGGCAGGATTCATTGCATTGATCTTTGTATGATCTGAAACTGTTTCAGTTTTCTCAATACACGAATTCAAACTCATCCACATACATCAGGCTGCCGACTCCACCGGTGAAGTAATCACCGAGATAGCTTGCGCAGGCTGATATCACGACATACTTAGGAGTCTTGGTCTTATCCCTATAGACCAGTTCGAGTTCAAACGGTTCATAACCGTCTGTAGGTACATCCGTTTCAAGAAGGGCGTGAGCAATTATATGCTCATCTTTCTCGATGTCCACGAACTGACCCGCATTAGTATTGACGTGGAAAGGCTCATCCCAGTCCGTCAGAATGACCTGGATCTGACATCTGTCCATCGTACCTAACAAAGCATCCGCATCCATACCGTCGGCGGCAAGCTTTTCCTTATTCACACGGTCTATCGGCTTAGGAGAATAGCTGTAATATCCTTTGAGTGATTTTGGGCGCGAAGCAAACGGCACTCCCCAGTCAAGTTCAGCACCGACTCCGGCGATCTTGCCGAATGCTCCAGTATAGATATTTCCGGCAGCAAATGCTATGACAGCATACTTGCTTTCCATTCTAGCCGCCTTACCCTCAACCACAAAGGTATTCTCAGGAGTTGTGGATGATCCGATGAATGTTGCGGCTCCAGGGTTTGCTGAGTCCCATACTGACGGTTCTGCACCCTCGGCAAAGGGATACCAGACCTTTCCGTTGATCCACCATTCATCGAATCCCATATTATAAAGCTGTGCCTCAGCCTCGGTCCTGAATTCATATTCAGCCGACATATCTCCATCATTGAATACACGCACGACATAGTCCGTATCAGGCTCCAGTCCCTTAAGGACCGCTGATATGCCGACCTGAGCCACAACAGCATCGCTTACGGTTCTCCATACCTGCTCGGAGACCTTCCTGTACTCGATGACAGGAGTTCCCTGGCCGTCGTATGCAGCCTTCACTTCCGCCTGTCTTGCCCAAGCATTGACAGAAACGATCTGCAGAGCCACCTCGGTCTTCTGCACACGGACAGTCCAGTCAATATTCTGTCCATTGTACTCTACACGGAAAGTCCTAAGCATCACGCACTCCAATGTCATCGGAAACTCGCAAGACAGAGTCTCCTGCACCGACTGATGATCCTTATGCACAAAGCCAGTGGTGGATACGACTCTGGACCCTATAGGCTCAAGCTTCATATCAAGGAAGTTGACAGACTTCAAAGGCTGATACTCCGAGACATAGAGCACCGCAGTCTTTGACTCCGGATCAAATGTCGCTTCACCCACCTGATTTTCTACAACTATATACCGTTCTATAGGCTGAACAGACTTAATCGTCCATTTGATGTCCTTATATACCCTGAGTGTGAGCTCAAGCGGCTTGGACAAATCAAGGAAGTCCGGCATCTGACCGTCAACTTCTGCACCTTCATTGAGCTGCATAGAAAGAAGTTTGAGTCTTGTCCTGTCTGCCGACTCTTCCAGAACGATTTCAACAGTATGAGCCTCCGTATCGATATTTATGTCCTTCTGTCCCTCCACCTGCATAGAAAGTATCACGGCCTCAGTCGAAGGATAAGACATATCATTCTCGATCAGGCAAGAGACAGCCAAAAGCCCCGTAGCAAAAAGGAGCAGAGATTTAAACAGATTCCTACCCATTACCTGCTCTTCCTGTTTTTGTGCTGTCCGGTCGGGATATAGAACGACATACCCATTTCAAGGCTGAGGAGGTTGATGTTGCAGTTTGCGCCACTGCTCGTCATCACGCTCTTGTCCACCTGATTGGTTGTCTGCTCCACCTTCTGCCAGTTCAATCCGAGAATACCGATAGCCACTTCAAGTGCCACTTCGTCAGTGACAAACACCGAAAGACCCGGCACAAGCCCCAAAGAGAACTTGTAAATATCCTGATAGGTACCGAACTTCTCATCGTTTTCGACACGATATGACTCAGACTGTCCGTATCCGCCGGCAGCCCTCACTTCTGCAAACATACCGAAGCGCTTGCTCTTTGCCAAAGGCATATAATATCTGCAGGTCACGGCACCGGAATAGGTATGCTTGAAATAGTTGTAGTCGTTTACACCTAATGACATTCCATCTCCAAGAGACAGCTGTCCGACCGCATTGTCGATTCTCGACCTTTCATAGTCGAACATCAGGCCCACTGAAAGATTGTCAGCGACGAAATAGGACACCTGTGGAGAGACTCCGAATGAAGTCATATTTCCCTTCACCCCGTCTATAAGAGAAAAGAGCATAGTATATCCGACATCGTTGGTCGCATTTCCGATATTGTAATCATTATAGGAGAATGTTATTCCACCTCCTACGGCTCCTTTCGGAATAAAGCAGGTAGTGGATTTCTCTATGCCTCGGTCAAAAGCCTCGGCAGAGTCTTCTTTTTCCTCTGCCGAACTGATTACCGAAAAAGCCAGCATCATTGCTGTCAATATAAATATCTTCTTCATAATTATCTGTAGTTAACCTTTTCTCTTTCTGCCTCAGTCAGTTCTTCCGGATCATATACAAAGCTGAATTCATCGACACAGAGGGTCGATCCTACTCCACCTGTAAAATAGTCTCCGAGGTAACTTGCTGCCGCAGAAATCACAACATAAGTCGGTTTCTTGGTCAATGACCTGTATTCAAGAGGTATGGTGAACTCTACATAGTCGCTGTAAGCGGTCTCCGACTCGATCTTTCCGTATGCGATAACATAATCTGCATTGAAGTCAACGAACCTGCCATCTGTAGTATTCACAGAGAACGGAGCGGTCCAATCTGTAATGAAGACCTGGATCTGCGCCCTGTCCATCGTACCCTTATAACTGCTCATACCATTTCCAGTCCTGTCAATCGCCTTTGGAGAATACTTATAGTATCCCTTCATCGCAAGAGGCCTTGAATTGAATGGCACACCCCAGTCAAGCTGCGCACCTACTCCGGCGATCTTTCCGAAATCTCCGGTGTATAGGTTACCTGCTGCAAAAGCGATTACCGCATATTTACTTTCCAGTCTGGCAGCCTTTCCGCTGATTGCCTCAGATCCTTCTACCGGTGTAGTAGAAGATCCTATGAATGTTGCAGCGCCTTCATTTGCCGAGTCCCAGGTATGTTCGCCACCCTTAGCAAAAGGATACCATACCTTTCCATCCTGATACCAGTCATCGAAATTCATATTATAGATGGTTCCGGCTGTCTCCGTTCTGAATACGACCACACTGAGGTTATCCTTGTTTGCGCCCTCAGAAACTGCTCTGAACTCATATTCAGTCTCAGGCTGGAGACCTCTTATCTCACCTTCGAAAGTCTGCGAATAGCTGTCATAGATTATCGTAGATCCATCCACCGACATCCACTGAGAAGAGCCGGTCTGCCTGTACTCGAATCCGAGACCGTCTGGTCTGTCACCTTCCCATCCTCCGGTTACTATTGCGAAACGTGCCCACGGATCTGCACTTATGCTGCGCAATCCCGAGAGTGTGGTGAATGTAAGAGCCCTCAGATCCTTATCCTTGTCCGAATATGGACGGAACATATATGATGTCGCCTCTTCAAGACCGGTTATTTCGGCATAGAACGTCTTGGATGTCTCATTGAATGTTATCTGTGACTGAGGTACATCCGTCCATTCCGAAGCATCGGCCTTCTTGTACTCCAAGCCGAGTCCTTCCGGCCGGGCTGCATTGAACCATTTTGCAGTGATTACGGCAGAAGTTGTTCCTGGAACTGCAGAAACCACATCGGCATCCACCTCTGAAAGGATATTGATATAGACATCAGCCTTGGTCATATGTCCCTTGATGTCATATACAAGGACTTCAAGGCAGTATGAACCCATTGCAAGTCTGCTGACATAATCAGTAATGTCGATAAGAGTTGTGGTCGCACCGTATGCCACTGAAGAAGCGGAGATTCCCATTCCATTCAACTCTGCGATCTCCGTCTCCGAAGCTTCCACAAGCTGACACCATATATCGTATGCACCCTCTGTTCCCTGACGGATCACGATGCTTGAAAAACCGCTGGTAGCAGTTGCAGTGAGCTGCTTTGTCGTCATATCTCCAGCAGGATAGCCGATGGCTCCTGAGATGTCGAAGCCTTCATTCGGAGCGATCGCCGGATAGTTTGATACACCGAAATTCAACGTAACAGGATACTCCACAGCCGGATTCACCGAGTCATCCACGACTACCTTTACTCCAAGATGTCCCTTATCCTCAGAAACAGAATCATCCTGAAGAGTGAAACGGATGGCATAATGCTGCTGTGCCTCGACATTATAATATGCTCCGCTCTTTTCGAACATCGCGCCCTCGGCATTCTTGAGTGAGAGTCTCCAGTTAAGGATACCGGTCACGCGGAAATAAGCGGTATTATTCAGTGTACCTGCGGTATTGCTGAACACGAGAGCCTCCACGCCGTTGTCAACAGTAAGGGTATATTCCTTGAAATTGGCATCGAAATCACCGGAGAAGTCCGCAGTAACCATAACATTGGCAAGAGCGCAGGTGATTTCAGCCGTATTGTTCTTATCTGCAATCACCTTCACCGAAGCCTCTCCGCTGTAGAATGGCGAATCCCAGGCAGCATTCTGATCTGCCCCGGACTTAGCCTTTACATCGTACATACCGGCAACAAGTGAGATCGGTTCGATTTCAAGAGTCCTGTGGTCCGGTACTTCTGCGACAAGCTTTCCATCCGCATCACAGATGGACAGAGCGAAAATCTGGTCCTGGCCGGGAGAGACCTGCGCTTTTGTATGCACCTGATCATCCCGCTGCAGACTAACGCTCAGATAGCCGCTTCTGCGTTCCAGCATCTCGAACTCATTGCAGGAGCCGAGAGTCAGGGCCGCCGTCGCCGCTAAAAGTATATTTTTAAACAGTCTGTTCATTGTCTGAATGTTTATTGGATGAATCAGTTGCCAAGATATTCAAAATAGAGAGTCTTGGTAAGCACCTGTCCCTCTGTATCGGTAACTTCGAGAACGAATGTATGTACAGAACCATATTCCGGTCCGAAGGCGATGATAAGCGGAAGGAGTGATGAAAGTGGGAAATCGATCTCGGTCTTGTTCAGGAGAGCGTCACCTGAAGGAAGAAAAGACATCGCTTCGGCAGTTTCCGGCTTCAGAAGATCAAGTACAACATATTCTCCCTCAACGGTAGATCCGGCAATAGCCTGGACAGTAGAGAGGAAAGGAGTCAGAGGAGAAGTGATCTTCACCACAAAACCTGAAACACAGTTATCAGCCTTTACTGTCAATGTAACTTCATCATCAGAATATGCAGACTTGAGTTCGTATGTACCATAATCCGGATTGGCCGGCCACTCGAGTGAAAGGCCTACAGGATCCGACGGAACAACAGGTTCATCTTCTCCCTGCTCCGGATCATCCGGTCCATCGACAGGGGTCTCTTCGAAGCCTGGTACAAAAATATCTTCTTCCACGTCATTGGTGGTATAGTCAACATTGATGCTGAGTCCCTTTGTCGAGCCATCACCACCGATCTGACCTGTAGTCTTTGCGTGGAGATTGAGGATATAATGATCCTTGGCTGCAATAGGAGATATGACCATCTCATATACTGCCTCCTCCTGACTGACTGCACGGAAACCTGTCACATATACATTGAGGGAAGAAGTCACTGAAAAATATCCGGACTTGGCCTGAGAAACATTTTCCTTTGTCAGGAGCGCATAATTCGCGCCCGAGAGTTCCTCGTTGGTCCATATAAGTGTATTTTCAGCCGAGTTGCCATTAGATACGCTTATGGTATAGCTTGAAAGCTCAGTAAAGAAGTCATCTGTCGGATTGATGCTGACTTTGACATTACAGATCGAGCACACCACCTGCACTGAAGTGATTTCATCCACCTTTACGGTGAATTCCGCAGATCCTGCAACAGACGGTGTGTCAAAAGCCGCAACAGCCTGGTCTGGTGATGCAACGTTGATCTGATAATCACCTGCAGCCACATTCTCGAAGAGTTCCGGCATTTCTCCGTATGTTCCTGACCACTCGAAATATGGTCCGGTAATCTCAACTTTGAATGTATTTACGTCCAAGGCAGAAGCATCGGCCTTTGTTATATAATCATCCACCACATCCTCGACAGATACTGAGAATGAGCCGATCTCATTCTTCTGTGGCAGTTCCTGTTCGCCGCATCCTGCAAGAACAACAGCTGCAGCTGATATAGAGAAAAATATCTTTTTCATTACTAAAATTTGTTTCGGGATTAATAATTCAACTGCAGGTCATCGACTTTAAGGACGCTGCCGATATAACCGTTCTTTGTGGTACCTGCTATGGTAACTTTAGTCTTTCTATAAGTGATGTCTTCATCTGCCAATGACGATGAACGGAAGCATACATAAATTCTGGCCGCCTTCCTGTCAAGCACAGAATAATCAAGCTCTATCGTCATTGAGGCCCATCCGGACGATGCTCTGCCATCACTCATTTCCTTGGATGCGATGACATTGCCCGATGCATCCTCGACCCGTACAGTCACCTTGAATACATCGTTATCGTATGAATCATACTTATACTTGAAACTCAATGATGACGGACGGCTTGTGAAAGAGTGGCCCTCGGAAGCGTGAGATCCATCCTCACTGCTGGTTCCGATGAACATCTCACCAGCCGCCTTCGCATACTCCACACCCATTCCTGTGATGGATCCGCCGAGATTTCCGGCTCCGCCTATTCCATCATCCACATCTGACGCCATATTACAGATGAAAGTACTTACAAGCTGAGCAGAGCAACTTCCTTCTGCCGCATCACTGCTGTATGATACGGTAGGAACCACCTTATATTCAGCATATTGCTGAGATGTATATGTCGCCAGAGTCTTCTTGCTGTTCACATCCCACCAGGCTTCATCCTCAGATGCCCAAGGACGATACCAGTCCCTGGTCTCATTATTATCGGATATAAGACCCTTTGTCTTATAGTGATGAAGCTGTGTGGTCCAGGATTCCATTCCTGAATTACCAAGCTGTGCCGCCTGCTCTGTAACGATAGAATAGTCACCCTTTGAAATGACCTGGCCGGCAGAAACCACTCTGAAACAATATCCGGTTCCAGGTTCAAGGCCATCGATTGTCGCATAAACTGCCTTGTCGGATGAGATTTTGACTGGAGCACCGGCTGATTCCCATCTCACTCCGTCAGTGCTGTATTCAAGCGTAGCATCCTTAGGCATTCCGTTATCGAAGAAGGCCTCCGGTGAAACTATCCTGGTGGCCCATACGTTTACATCAGCGACATTGACTCTCGCCACAGCTCCCTGCTCCAGAATGAAGCGGACTGTTCCGGCAACTTCCCTGCCCTTTTTATCTTTTGCAGTCACCTTGACAGATGCTGCCTCAGGAGATGACGGATCATATACTCCGTTCATAGCCAGATAGGCCGCAACTAACTTGAAATCAACCACCGCAACTGTCGAAGATGTCGTGACATACCATACAAAGCCTGCCTTCTTGAGAGCGGTCAACGCTGTCCCCGGATTCAAAAGATCGACTGTCGAAGGCACTCCCCCTGATGCGAGACAATCGGAATTGATTTCCAGCATCAGAGACGAAAGCTCAGCAGGAGCATTTATATCTATGTCAAGTTCATCGATCTTTGGAGCTGTTCCAGAAGACATATAGACAGCACCCTCATTATCGAATCCGTCCATTGACATAACAGGCTCGGCTGCAGGAAGGGCGCTATCCGCAGGAATCACTACAGTCTTTTCCAAGACTTCGACAGAATCATCGATAGTCAGCGCAACAGTGACATCACCGCTTCTGACATCAGCATCGATTTCAAACGTAACGAAGTCATTCGGTGAATAAGACTTTGCCTCTACAGGATAATACTTATAGGAATCACCTATCTTGGCATAGACTTCAAGGATAAGTTCACCTGCCGGTATATATCCGGCTCTGGTCTCATCCTTTCTGAATTTAAGTTCAGACTTTACTTTTCGGTCGGAATTCCTGACGATGGCGAAGCAATCACCATAAAACTCTGTATTAGAGAGGTTTTCGCCGAAAATGACCTTTACCTTCACATTGGCAAGTTTGGCGACAGCCGAAACTGAATTATCCTTTCTGGCCTCTACCGCGAAAGCGACATCCGCCATATAGAAAGGCTTGTCAAACCCTACACCCAGAGAATCGCCGTGTTTGGCCAGAAGACGGTAATTACCTGTATTCAGGTTGATCACATCATCTTTAGCCTCAGCATACTTCTCACAGTATAGTCTCTTGCTTTTCGAGTTGAAGATCTCAACCCAGAAATCGTCCACAGGAATCTCTTCCCCAGACGCTGACTTTACATTGATGTTTTCATTGCGTATATCTGCATCAAGAGTGATTACGACATCTCCTGTCCCACCCTCCGGGCAGTCAGGCCTGCTGTCGCTGAAACGATCACTGCAAGCAGACAACAAAAGCATCAAGAAAGCCGGTAAGAATCTTAATTGTCTCATTTTGAGGTTAAAAAATTTGATACTTATGCTGTAAGCCTGCAAAGATACGAAAAAATGCAGTTTCTTACAACCTAGCGGGCATCATAGTACGCCGGATCAAATTTTCTAAGCGAAAAACGATAGGTAAGATTGACAGAAAGCTCGGTGATTCCGATATGATGATTGTTCTGATGGGAATGATAAAGCCAGCTTGCGGCATCCTCATTCCACTCACCTACATTCTGACTATAGCTGGCATAGCCGAAGCCCAGGGTGAATTCTAGTCCCCAGCGTGCCTTTCTGCCAAGTCCAAGGGAATATCCATATACTAATCCGGCACTCCAGGCAAGGCTGAAATTACCTGCATCAATACAGAAATCCCCCTCAAGACCGTTCTGATAGAGATAACCGTCAAGCCATTCCAAAGTGTACCAGCTGCAGACACCTGACACTCCTATGAAATGGCCTTTTTCCATAGCCCTGTCCGCAAACCACCACCGCAGTTCAGGAGAAAAGCGGCTCACCTGCAAAGTTCCGTGTTTAAGTTATCCAAAGATCTTATAGATTCTATACATGAAGAAGGTATAGTCGCTTACACCTCGTAGTTGGGATCTAAAGGTTTTGATCTTTGAGTTTAGAGATT
>SUYP01000001.1 GCA_015060395.1 Bacteroidales bacterium | reverse complement strand
ACCTTTCACGACGAGTTTTAGCCATAAAAAATAACTTTGATGAAAACGTTTTCATCAAAGTTATTGTATCTAATTGTTTTTTAAATAATTACAAAGGTTTCACCAACCATTTTTGGCAATTATACCTTTTTTGCTTTATTTGGAAGAATTACTCTGCCTTGCCGTCTGAACCGAGAACGTTGACGATCTTGTGGATGTAGAGCTTCTTCATATTGTCACGAGCTGGACCGAGGTACTTGCGTGGGTCGAACTCAGCTGGCTTGTTAGCGAATACCTCGCGGATTGCAGCTGTCATAGCGAGACGTGAGTCAGAGTCGATGTTGATCTTGCATACTGCAGACTCAGCAGCCTTACGGAGCCAAGGCTCAGGAATACCGATAGCAGCCTTGAGGGCACCGCCGTACTTGTTGATTGTAGCAACCTCGTCCTGTGGAACTGAAGAAGAACCGTGGAGAACGATAGGGAATCCAGGAAGCTCCTTCTCAACACCCTCGAGTACATCGAAAGCTAGCATTGGAGGTACGAGGAGACCTGTCTCAGGATCTACTGTGCACTGTTCTGGAGTGAACTTGTAAGCACCGTGTGATGTTCCGATAGAAATAGCGAGTGAGTCGCAGCCTGTCTTTGTAACGAAGTCAACAACTTCCTCTGGCTTAGTGTATGTGTGGTGGTCTGAGCTTACCTCATCCTCAACACCTGCGAGGACTCCGAGCTCACCCTCAACTGTTACGTCGAACTGGTGTGCATAGTCAACAACCTTTCTTGTAAGAGCTACATTCTCATCGTATGGAAGGTGTGAACCGTCGATCATAACTGAAGAGAAGCCCATATCGATACAGCTCTTGCAAGTCTCGAATGAATCACCGTGGTCGAGGTGAAGAACGATCTGAGGATTCTCCCAGCCAAGTTCCTTTGCATACTCCACAGCACCCTCTGCCATATAACGGAGAAGAGTCTGGTTAGCATACTGACGTGCGCCCTTAGAAACCTGAAGGATAACTGGAGACTTTGTCTCAGCTGCTGCTGAGATGATAGCCTGAAGCTGCTCCATATTGTTGAAATTGAATGCTGGGATAGCGTATCCGCCATCAATTGCCTTAGCGAACATCTCCTTGGTGTTCACAAGACCGAGTTCCTTATAAGAAATCATAATCGTATAAAGTTTTAAAAATCGTTTCTTAATCACAATATCTTTGCAAAAATAGTTATTTTTGCGGAATATTAAAAAATTATCTGAAACATTGGAAAAATCATCAGAAATGAGCAATAAGGTAGTCATATTCTCAGCCCCATCAGGAGCAGGAAAAAGCACAATCGTCAACCATCTTCTGGGACTTCACCCGGAGCTTGAATTCTCAATTTCAGCCACTTCCAGAGCACCGAGAGGACAGGAACAGCACGGCGTAGAATATTATTTCTTTACCGCAGAAGAGTTCAGACAGATGATAGCCGAAGATAAGTTCGTGGAATATGAAGAGGTGTATGCCGGTTCATTCTACGGCACCCTGAGGTCGGAAGTGGAACGCATCTGGGCGAAAGGCAATGTCATCATCTTCGATATTGATGTGCAGGGAGGTGTCAACCTCAAGCGCATCTTCGGTGACCAGGCCTTTTCCATCTTTATCCAGGCTCCTTCTGTGGAGATTCTGCGCGAAAGGCTTATCGGACGCGGTACAGACACAGCAGAGGCCATCGAGAAACGTGTGGCGAAGGCGGCTTCTGAAATGGAATTCGCCGCAGGAAAATTCGATTATACCCTCGTGAATGACGATCTTCAGACAGCTCTTGCAGAGGCTGAAAACATTGTCGATGCGTTCCTGAAAAAATAAACTCATCTGCCATCCTGAGCGTTTCTATTCCCGATTATATGGACATAGCAGTATATAGCGGATCATTCAACCCGTTGCACATAGGCCACCTCGCCATTATGAAATACCTGACAGGCGAAGGAGGTTTCGACCGCGTTTACCTCATCGTCTCACCGAAGAATCCGTTGAAGGAGGGCATTGACAGCGCCAGCGGACAGGACAGGTTCGATGCCGCCGTACAAGCTGTAAACAGACATTTTCCAAAGTCCGGGCCGGTAAAGGTGGATGACATCGAACTGAATATGCCTGCGCCGCATTATACAATCAGGACGCTGGATACATTACGCGAACGCGAACCGGACAATCGTTTCACACTGACTATAGGCGCAGACAATCTTGCAGACATACGAAGGTGGCGCGACTACCAGCGCATTCTGAAGGAGTATGGCGTCGCCGTATTCCCAAGAAGGGGATATGAGCTGGAATACATCAAGGAAGATCTCCTGCTGGAAGATTCCGCATACAGGATACACCTCCTTGAAGCAGAAATGGTTGACATTTCGTCAACCATCATCCGCAATGCCCTCAAAGAAGGGCAGGATATGTCCCAGTGGCTTATGTAAGCTATTTCAAGAGAGTTCCAAGAACTGTTCTGGTAAATTTCCTTGTAGCCGCTCCAGCCGCCTTTCCTGCGATGTCTTTAGCTGTGGTCTTGGACTTCTTGCCAGTAACCTTCTTCGACACTTCCGTTCCGATAGAACTGGTCACACTGCTCAATGCGGCTCCAAGGACAGCTCCGAAGATTCCCTTGAGCACTCCGCCTCCCTTGCCGGATTTCTTAGACCTGGCCTCTTCTTTTGCCGCCTGTTCTTCAGCTTCTGCTGCAGCTTCAGCTTCAGCTGCTTCCTGCTCTGCCTTCAAAGCAGCTTCAGCCTCGGCCATAAGTATCTCGAATGCACTTTCTCGGTCAATGACCTTATCATACTTTCCATACAGACGGGACTGATTCATTATCTGTCCGCGCTGTCCCTCCGTCACAGCTCCTATCTGACTGAGAGGGAACAGGATCTTTGCACGTTCGACTATGGATGGTGCACCTTTCTCATCAAGGAAGGAAACAAGAGCCTCTCCTGTGCCAAGCTCCATTATGGCATCAGCAGTCTTGAATGCCGGATTCGCACGGAATGTCTCGGCAGCTGTCTTGACAGCCTTCTGATCCTTAGGAGTGAATGCCCTGAGAGCGTGCTGGACACGGTTTCCAAGCTGTCCAAGGATTTCCTCCGGAATATCCGTAGGACTCTGGGTCACGAAATATACACCTACTCCCTTGCTTCGTATGAGCCTTACAACCTGCTCGATCTTGTCAACCAGAGCCTTGGAAGTCTCGTCAAAGAGCATATGAGCCTCGTCAAAGAAGAATACAAGCTTAGGCAGTTCCATATCGCCGACTTCCGGAAGCTGGGCATAGAGTTCGGAAAGAAGCCACAGAAGGAATGTAGAATACAGCTTAGGATTGAGCATCAGCTTGTCCGCAGCCAGCACATTCATCACTCCCTTGCCCTGTTCGCACTGGAGAAGGTCGTAAATATCGAACGATGGCTCAGCAAAGAACTTGTCCGCACCCTGATTCTCAAGCGTCAGCAAGGCACGCTGTATGGCTCCTACACTCTGAGCTGTGATGTTACCGTATGATGCGGTATATTGCTTCGCATTTTCCGCAACATAATTAAGCATAGAACGAAGGTCCTTCATATCGATCAGAAGGAGTCCCCTGTCATCTGCGATGCGGAATACTATGTTCAGGATGCCTTCCTGAGTGTCATTGAGACCGAGAAGACGTGCCAGTAGCTGCGGTCCCATATTGGAAACCGTTGTGCGCATAGGGTGTCCCTGCTCCCCATAGACATCAAAGAAACGGACTGGACAAGGACCGAACTCAGGAGATTCTATGCCGAATTCGGCACATCTCTTCTCGATGAATCCGCTCATAGCTCCGGTCTGGCTTATTCCCGAAAGGTCTCCTTTCATATCAGCCATAAAGCAAGGCACTCCTGCCTGACAGAATGTTTCGGCCAGGACCTGAAGGGTTACGGTCTTACCTGTACCGGTGGCACCGGCAATGAGTCCGTGGCGGTTCGCCATTTTTCCGCAGATCGAAATCGGGCCTGCGGGGCCGTGGGCTACATAGAGTCCGTGTTCTTTCGTAAACATATTATTCTGTATTATTTTACAAGTTCTCTTGCCTTTTCAAGTGCAGGCACGATATGAGGGAAAATGCAGTCTGAGCCGATTTCAAGATCGACACCGAACTTCACCAGGGACTGATGCACCTTCTCAGTCACACCGGAAAGGATGACAGTCACTCCCCTCTTATGAGTTCTTTCGCAAAGGTTGCGCAGGTTGTTTATACCGGTCGAATCAATGAAAGGCACCTTGCGCATCCTTATGATACGAACCTTCGTGCCAGGCTTCTTCATCTGCTCAAGTTCCTCGAAACGGCTTGCGAGACCAAAGAAGAAAGGTCCGTCGATCTCATAGACCTCCACGCCCCCAGGTATGTCAAGCATATCCGTATTCTCCATAGAAGCCACCTCATCGTCCTCCGTAGCGGCAAGATGATGTCCCTCAAGTACCGAAATGTTCGATGTCTGCATAACACGACGTACGAAGAGGACGATAGCAAGCACGACACCCACCTCTATTGCCACAGTAAGGTCAACGATGACAGTAAGGAAGAAGGTTATGAGAAGCACCGCCACATCAGACTTGTCTCCGCGAAGCAGATACTTGAATGTCCTCCATTCACTCATATTATATGCCACCTGCACAAGGATTGCAGCCAGGCAGGACAGAGGAATATATATCGCGTATGGCATCAGGAAGAGATATATAAGCAGAAGCACTGCTGCGTGAATGATGCCTGTTACAGGAGTCTTTCCGCCGTTGTTGATGCTTGCCATAGTTCTGGCAAGGGCACCGGTAGCCGGGATTCCTCCGAAAAGCGGGGTGATGATATTCGCTATTCCCTGTCCGATAAGCTCTGTATTTGCGTGATGACGCTTTCCGGTAGCTCCATCAGCAACCATAGCCGCCAGAAGGGATTCTATAGCACAAAGTATTGCTATCGTGAAGGCTGGGGATACAAGTCCTTTGACCGTCTCATAATCAAACTCCGGAGCCACAGGCTTAGGCATAGGAAGGCCGTTTGCAAGCTCAGGGAACTTCGAGCCGATAGTTGCAAGCTCGATTCCTGCGAATCTGCTCAGAAGCACAGAAGCAAGGGTTCCGATTATAAGCGCTATAAGGGATCCCGGCACCTTCTTGGTCACCTTGCCCCAGCTGAAGCATATCACAAGGCATACGATGCTCATCGCCAGCTCCACCCAGCTGATGTTTCCGATATTCTGGAAATAGCAGATCCACTGCGGGATGAATCCTGCAGGCACTTCGAGATCGAGAGGAAGTCCGAAGAAATCCTTCATCTGTGTCGAAAAGATCGTCAGGGCGATACCGCTGGTGAAGCCCACCACGATAGGATATGGGATGAACTTGAATATCACTCCCATCTTGAAGACTCCCATCAGTACCAGGAACACACCAGCCATAATTGTAGCTATGATGAGTCCCTGCATTCCATACTGGCCTACGATTCCGGCAACGATGACAATGAATGCTCCCGTAGGACCACCGATGAGGAAATTGGAGCCTCCGAAGAAGGAAATCAGAAAACCGGCTACAATAGCCGTGATAAGACCCTGCTGAGGGGTTACTCCGCTGGCGATACCGAATGCGATGGCAAGCGGAAGAGCAATGATGCCGACAATTATTCCGGCAATAAGGTCTGAGGTAAATTTCTTACCGTCATACTTACCTTTCTTGAACAGCCCGAACAGTTTGGGCTGGAATACTTCTTTCAGGTTAACGTTCATACACTAAAATTAATACACTACTTTATCATATACGCTTCAAAGCGTTTTGCGCTGTTAAGTTCCGCCTCTTTTACAGAAGCACCGACCAAAGTCGTCCTTACCTGAGATTCAGGCCCGGATATCAGCCTTACCATAACATCAGTCTTTTCCATAGTCGGGAAATCCTTCTCGGAGAATTTCATTCCCGCTCCTATCGGCATCGAAAGTTCCTTAGCAGGATGAGTTCCCCATACCGATATGAATTCCTTTCCCGTAGTAACCTTCTGACCCTCGTGAAAATTCACACCGGTAAGAAAAAGGACCTTTTTCCCGGAAAGTTCTGCTGCTGTAACGACAGCCTCACGGCTTTTGGCTGTCACATCAACCCTTATGGAGATATCGACAAAGTCACCTTTATACGGCACTCCGTAAGATATGATTTCAGCAAATGAGCCTTTCTTTGTATCTCCGACCCTGGCTGTGCGTCCCTTGGTCGCGACGAGCTTGACTTCATTCTCACCGTCCCAAAGGGCTATACCTCCGAACCCTACGGTCTTGCCGACGATGTAAGAATCACAACCGGCTCCCGCAGTCTCCTGGGCTTCTGCCGACGGATACCATAAATATCTTTCCAGTTCCATTCCCCTGCCGCTTTTCGAATACAGATCGATGGCGCCGCTGTCATTGAAATATATGCGTAATGCCAGATGGCTGTTTTCGACTGCAGGACCGTGATGTCCTACTTTCCTGTACTGGTCGCCGGTTTCCGACACAATCTCGCTTACCTGAAGTGAATCGCTTCGCCAGAAAAGACTTTTAGCGGTCTGAGCTGATAAATTGCCGGCAGCAAGAAAAAGGACGAAAGAAAAGGCGGTATATAAAAGTTGTTTCATAATCTGCATTTCAGTTTAAGATGCAAAAATAAGCATTATTGCTCTGATGGCATCTCAAAAAATGAGAAATGTACATTTCCGTACTTCTTTTCCTTCACGAAATGCGGATGCTGCTCAAAATTATATTCCTCCGGGTGCTCCAGAATGAAATATGCTCCCGGATGAAGGATGTCTTTTGCAAACACCTTGTCCGGAAGTGTTGCAAGATCTTCAAGAGCGTACGGTGGATCAGCAAAGATTATATCGAACTTCTCGCGGCATATTTCGAGGAACTCGAAGACATTGTGGCGCACGACCGTGAGATTGTCCATACCGAATCTTGCCGCCTGGGACTTTATGAAACTGGCGTGAAGCGGGAGCATCTCCACACAATAGACTCTTGACGCGCCACGCGATGCAAATTCGTATGAAATGGCTCCTGTACCGCCGAAAAGGTCGAGAACCTGAAGACCTTCCATCTCATACTCGTTGTTGAGCACATTGAAAAGTCCCTCTTTGGCAAAATCAGTCGTAGGCCTTGCCTTGTATCCTTGCGGAGGCAAGATTGTCTTGCCTTTAAGACGTCCACCAATTATTCTCATCCTGTTACCTTATAATTGTTCTACACTCTTGAAATATCGATAAAGAGACATTTCCTGATCCTCATCTAGAGGGGTACGGAAACATATTGTCGAGACCTCAGGATTGAGCTGAAGCTTCTTCAAGGCCAGAAAGACAAAATATTCCGCAGTAGTGAAATCCGGAGCCTGGAATGAATTGCAAAGCAGCAGGCTCTTGCCCTGAGCTATAGCCAGATACAGATTTCCGTCCATATATGAAGCCAATATCTTGTTATACTCCTCCAGAGTGGAGAGCTGCTTCAGCATAAAATACATTTCAGGGAGAGGCTTGGCCTTGGTTCCGTCAGTATGTATAGTTGTTTCAGAGATTACCTTGGACAAAGACTCCCCAATTGCATTAGAATAGACCAGGACAGCAGCAAATTCCGACACTTCGACATAATCAACCGGATCTGTATCGGCAAGATTCACGACGTCAGCCAGGGCCACCCTTGAATGCAGAGGATGGTGGAAATGAGAGGGTATCAGCGTACATTTAGGTGTGAATACCGATATTTCCACTTCCCCATAACGTTTCTGGAGCTCAGGAGTCGTAAAAATACGTTCGGCACTCATCCATCCGGAAGAGCGCCCTTCATTGCCGGCCTGTATCTTAAAAGAATATCCACTCAAGCCGACTTGAATGGATATCCTGTCTTTCATATTTTGCATAAGGTGATTACTCCCAGTTTCCGGCATTGTTGTTAGGTGCATCAATGCTTCCTACCATAAGTCCCTTATAGCGTCCCTTGTCCTCCTGCTCTGCGTCAAGATTGATACGGAGCTGATTGTCAAGGCCCTTGAGAAGGCTCTTGTAAGGCATTGCAGCCTCGAAGAGAGGAACGTTCACGCCTGATACCTTCTTGATAGTTGACTTCATAATGACCTTGTCGCCACCGCTGAAAGGAATGAATGCGAGAGAGTCAGCTACAAAGTTTGTGCGATCTTTGAAAAGTGTATCCTTCACAGCGATCTGGCTGTTTACAGCGAACACGAGGTTCTGCTCACCAGCAAGATAGAGCTCGTAAAGCTTCTCATTGAGCTTATCCGGCTTAAGTCCACGGAACTTCTTCTTGACCTGATCGGTATGAGCCATTGCAAGAGAGTCATCCTTTGAACCAACCTGAAGAGTGATGTTCATCTTACCCTCATTGTAGAACTGGATAAGAGAGTCAACAGTTGAAGAATAACGGGCATTCACATTCTTGAAAGCCACCTGAAGATCACGGATATCCTTAAGACGCTGTACAGCGATCTCTGTACGATAATCCTTGTGCTTGTTGAACCTTACAGGCTCCATAATGCTCTGAACGAGAAGATAAGTCAATCCCACGATAGCTGCTGGGAGAAGCAAATAGGTAAATACCTTTCTGATAATTGAACTCATTATTTTAGTGTTTTTATTTTTTCTTTCCAAAACAACGGACAAAGTTAGAAAAATGATTTATGAAATGCAATATAATTTGTAATTTTGCGACGGAAAAAACTCAGGAATCTAAAATGCAGGACATTAATTCAAGTAATATACAGAAGTTGGAAAGTATGATTTCCCAGGCCAGGAAGATAGCCGTAGTGACTCATCAGAAGCCTGACGGAGACGCAATGGGAAGTTGTACCGCCCTGTATCATTTCCTTTCTCTCTGCGGAAAGGACAGCATCAGGATAATACTGAATGACAGATATCCGGCTTATCTTGATTTCATCGTATCAGACATTCCGGACACGGATCTTCTTGTTTTTTCCGAAAGGCCTCTAGAGACAGGTATCATACTCCGTGACAGCGACCTCATATTCTGCCTTGACTTCAACGCATTCAGCCGCACAGACAAGCTGGAGCCGTTCCTGGCAGGATCCAAGGCAGAGAAAGTGCTCATAGACCACCATCTCAACCCTGACAGGGCCGCATTCGACCTTTCTTTTTCAGAGACTGACATATCATCGGCATCAGAGCTCCTGTACAACGTCCTGATGAGCACAAGCATCATAGCTCAGAACGCCGAGAATCTTCCTCTGAAAGCCTGCACCGCCCTTATGACAGGTATGACCACCGACACCAACAATTTCAGCAATTCGACCTATCCTTCGACACTGCTGATGGCTTCCGACCTGCTTGCAGCCGGTGTCGATCGTGACGAGATCATATCCCGGATATACAATCAGTACGGCGAAAACAGGCTCAGGCTGCTCGGCCATATACTCAAGGACCTTCTTGTCATCACAGATGACGGAGTGGCATACATAGTGCTTGACAGGAACACTCAGAAGAAATATTCTGTGGCTGAGGGAGATACAGAAGGCTTTGTAAATATGCCTCTCTCCATAGCAGGAGTCAGGATGAGCATACTCGTGAAAGAGGACGAGGGACGGATCAGGGTGTCGATAAGGTCAAGGAGGGGTACATCTGCGAACGGATGTGCAAGGCAGTTCTTCAACGGTGGAGGACACGAGAATGCAGCTGGAGGAAGGCTTGACGTACCGAAAGACATCCCGGGCATAGAGGCCGCAGCCGAATATATTGAAAGACATACACATATTTATCTTAATGGTGACAATGAATAGATTCAAAGCAATTATATGCATCCTGGTATGCGTTTCCATCAGCTGTTCCTGCGTCAAGGAAAAGCTCAATCTGACATATAACAAGCAGGAGGAAAGCATCGACAAATACATCTCAAACAACCTTAAAGACGGAATGACCGTAACATATAACAACGGATCTTCCCGTCTCACCAAGGTGCAGGGAGAGGGTGAAGAACTTGAAGCAGACGGTTCGGTATCATTCTATTATGCGGGATACACATTCAACAACAGCATATCTTCATCCGGCCTCTTCGTAACGAATCACGAAAGTACCGCAAAGGCGGCAAGCTGGAATCTTACCGACCCCGATTATGAGATTCTGGAAATCAATCTCAAGGACGACAGGCTTCTCGAAGGCGTAAGGAACGGATTGAAGGGAGTTAAAGCCGGCGAAGAGTGCGAAATTCTGTTCTGCGGAAAATATGGCTTCGGAAACACCACGTTTGGCATAATTCCTGCAAATTCGGCGCTGGCGTTCAAGATTTGGGTCGTGAGTGTATCCAATGAATAGACGTTATGACTTTTTTTTTTATCTTTGTCGGTTCAAATCATATAAGGATATAATGAAGAAGATTTTTAAGACAGCTGCATTCGTTGTTCTCGCACTTGCTGCGGCAGGGTGTGCAAAAGCGGTAACAGAGGGTCCTAACGAAGCAAACAAAAGATATTTCGATGCCTGGATGGAGCTCAACCATCCTGATGTGAAGCCTACCGGCATAGGAATCTACATACTTGAGGAAGAGGCTGGTAATGGAGCAGAGGTGAAGAAGGACAATTATGTCTATGTTGACTATACCATCACTGATCTTCAGGGAAACATAACCTCATACACCAGAAAGGAGACTGCCGAGCAGCTTGGAGAATATTCCAAGGCGGATTACTATGGTCCTAAGGTGCTGACGACTTTCGAAAACACGATCCAGGCCGGTCTGGCTGACGCGCTGATAGGGATGAAGGTAGGCGGAAGGAAGAAGATCATCATTCCAAGCTGGCTGATGACATACAAGTCATACGACACACCGGAAGAATATCTTGAGAACTCTTCTTCCGGAACAAGTGCAGTCTATGACATTACCGTTACAGACGTCACCACCGATATTTCAAAGTATGAGATCGGGGAGATTTCGCATTATATAGCTGAAAACATCGACATTTTCGGAAGACTTACTCCAGCCGATTCGGTGAAAGGTCACTACGGATGCTATTACAAACAGCTTACTGCTCCTGTTGACACGACCTCTTTCCCTTCTGACACATCGATCTATATCAATTATACAGGCAAGCTTCTCAACGGTCAGGTCTTCGACACAACCATCGAGAAGGTAGCCAAAGACAACAACATATATTCAGCTTCCAGAGCATACGAGCCTACCAAGATCAACTGGGGTGAGAAGTATTCTGATCTGACTATGGGCTCTTCAAATTCTTCGATGATCAGCGGATTCGCCATAACTCTCTGGCAGATGCGCGCATTTGAGAAAGGTATAGGAGTATTCTATTCACCTCTGGGATATTCCTACAACGGCAGCGGCTCGACAATTCCGGGATACGCTCCTCTTATATTTGAAATTGAGATAGTTGAAGAACCGGAGGACTAGAATGGCAGAAAGATCAGCTGTACCTTTAGAACTCGGAACAGAAAAGATCGGCAAGCTTCTGAAGCAGTATGCTTTGCCGGCGATCATAGCACAGACAGCAGCATCGCTGTATAATATGGTGGACAGCATCTTCATCGGGCAAGGTGTGGGTCCACTTGCTATTTCCGGTCTCGCGGTGACGTTCCCTCTTATGAATCTTTCCACAGCATTCGGCACTCTCGTGGGAGCCGGCGCTGCTACTATGCTGTCGGTTCTTCTCGGACAGAAGAACTACAAGGCTGCAAACAAGGTTCTGGGAAATGTCGTCAGTCTCAACATAATAATAGGAGCCGTCTTTATGGCACTGGCTCTGATTTTCATAGATCCTATCCTATATTTTTTCGGTGCAAGCGAGAACACCCTCCCTTACGCGAAGGAATATATGACCATCATCCTCATAGGCAATATAATCACCCATCTGTATTTCGGTCTGAATGCAGCTATGCGTTCTTCCGGTAACCCGAAAAAGGCTATGGGCCTGACTATATTCACTGTCGTATTCAATGCAATTCTCGACCCGATATTCATATTCGTCTTCGATATGGGCATTGCCGGAGCCGCCTGGGCCACAGTCATAGCACAGACGGTTGCGATGTTCGTCGTACTGCATCATTTCAGCGACAGAAGACGCCCATTCCACTTCGAAAAGGGCATTCTCAGGCTTGATATCAGGGTGGCGAAAGACTCTATGGCAATCGGAATGGGTCCTTTCCTTATGAATTCCGCAGCCTGCCTTGTAACATTGTTCATCAACCAGCAGCTTCGCAAATACTGCGGAGACCTGGGTATCGGAGCATACGGAATATGCAACAGGTTCGTCTTTATGTTTATGATGATCTGTATGGGTCTGAACCAGGGTATGCAGCCGATAGCAGGATATAATTACGGAGCACGCCAATACTCCCGAGTGAAGGAAGTATTCTGGAAGACCGCTAAGCTTGCTATGGTTATGACCACTTTATGCTTCATCTTCGGTATGTTCTTCCCTAGAGCTGCCGTTGGAATCTTCACTCAGGACGAGCAGCTGATGTCACTTTCTGCAAAAGCACTGAGAATTATGACGATGATCTTCCCTATCGTAGGATTCCAGATGATCGCTACCAACTTCTTCCAGAGCCTGGGAATGGTAAGAAAGTCCGTTATTCTGTCATTATCAAGGCAGATACTCTTTCTCCTTCCTCTGCTCTATCTTCTGCCAAAGTGGTTCGATGCAGACGGCGTCTGGATGAGTTTCCCTATTTCGGACGGTATGGCAACCCTGCTGACAATATTTATGTTAGGACGACTTTTCAATAAATTCAGTATGCTGAAAGACGGAGACGATCCGTCGGTTCTCGGCAGCCAGCTATAAGATTATGGACAAGAAAATCATAATTACTATCGGACGTCAGTTCGGCAGCGGAGGAAAATCCGTGGCCGACGCATTGGGTTCAAAGCTCGGAATCCCCGTATATGACCACGAACTGATCATCAAGGCCGCACAGGACAGCGGCTTCAGCGCAGAACTGTTTGTACAGAGTGATGAGAAAAAGAGGTTCTTCTCCTTGTCTTCAATTTTCGCAGGAAGCTACAGTACTGATACTGAGAACTATATGAGCGACAAGGGCTTGTTCAGGATGCAGTGCGAAACCATCAGGAGGATTGCCGCAGAGGGTCCTGCCGTAATCGTAGGCAGATGTTCAGATTACATCCTCAGGGATATGGACTGCGTTCTTGACGTCTTCCTGACCAGTCCTGTCGAAGTACGCGCCGAGAGAGTGGCCTCAAGACTTGGCATAAGCGAGGAAGCTGCCCTAGATATGCTGGAGAAAAGAGACAAGGCAAGAGCAGAATACTACAATTATTACACTTTCGGCGACTGGGGCGTTGCCTCGACATACGACCTGTGCCTGGATTCAAGCATTATGGGCATAGAGGGCACGGCCGAATTCATCATCGATTTTGCCCGCAGATCCGGGAAGCTATAAGAAACCGTCATTTCAGCAAATGAAGAAAAAGACTATCGCAAGCATAATATCCGCTATAACGGCTGCCGCAATCGCGACAGCCTTTGTGATTATCCACAAACCGCTGCCAAAGCCGGAACCATTGTCATTGAGACCCAAAATCCATCTGAATGATTCACTTTCCAATGCTTTGTCAGATCTGCCTGAGACAGAGGGAATTGACAAGAAAGTGAGAGCCTATATGAGGCAGTGGCATCTGAAAGGAGCCTCATTGGCCATAATGCGCAATGACTCGCTGCTGTATGCCAAGGGCTACGGATGGGCGGATGAAGGAGAATCCGAAGAAATGCAGCCTTCGCATATCCTGAGGATGGCATCAGTTTCAAAACTGATTACAGCTACCGGAATAATGGTACTCCAGGATAGAGACTCCTTGAGCATCAAGGACACCGTATTCGGTCCATCAGGCATACTTAACGATTCACTTTTCAATTCGCTCATCAAGGACAAGAACTATTACAAGATCACAGTGGAGCATCTGCTGCGTCATCAGGGCGGATTCTATCGTGACCCGCTCTTTTCATCCAACGATGTAAGAAATCAGATGCAGCTCGACCACACACCGGTAAAGGAAGACTTCTACAAACTGGTACTCAGGCATAATCTGAGGTTTATGCCGGGTGAATCACAGAGATATTCCAACTTCGGATACCTTCTTCTGTCAGAGATAATAGAGAAGGTTTCAGGCAGGCCATACGAAGAATTCATCTGCGAGGAAGTTCTCAAGCCGGCAGGATGCTATGATATGCACATAGGAGGCTCATATTACAGCGATCGCTTCCCAAATGAAGCAAGATATTACACGCACGAGGGAGAGGGCAAATTCGTCGAAGAATTCAACGGAAGCGGCGTGATGGTGGAGCGCTGCTACGGAGGCAACAACATTCCTCTCCTGTCAGGTGCAGGAGCCTGGTGTGGCTCCCCTGCCGAGATTGCCCGCCTGGTGGCATCCATCGACGGCCGTCCGGAAGTAGAAGACATAATATCTGCTGATGCAGTGGCCCAGATGACAGAGTACTTCGACAAGGAGACATATTCGCTCGGATGGAACGACACGGCTCCTGAAAAGGGATGGAGCAGGACAGGAACACTTTCCGGAACCACAGCCCTGGTCAAGTATTTCCCTGACGGAGAATGCTGGATAATGATAACCAACACCAGTACCTGGCGTGGCCCGGGCCAGGCACGATATACCGATGCCCTGTTCAAGCAATGCCGGGAACTGTACGGAGACAAGCTTCCCAAGCGGAATCTGTTTGAATAAGCCTATGGATATGAATGAATCGGGGTGGCCGTCATACGACGACCACCCCGAAATGATTATAATGTAGGTTATGGTTTACATATTAGAGAGAGTGGAACTCGATCTTGTAGAAACGGAGACCATTGCCGGTAGGATAGATCTTCACAGTTCCTGCACTTACTGAGAAATCATTCTTTGTCGGAGCATCTCCAGATGGTGTTCCTCCTGGAAGTGATTCAGGATCAGCATCGCCGACCTTCACTGTCACCATACGTGAAAGATCCTCTGATCCGCCGGTATTTGAAGAATATACGGTCACTGTACCCGCAACATCAGTAGTAAATTCAAAATAACGTGTAGTACCGTCACTCTTTCCACCTGGCTGCCAGTAGTATGTCTCACCTGACTTGTTCCACTTGATCGATCCGCCGCCGGAAACGACCTTGAGACCGTTGACTTCAAGATTCCAGTTGCTGTCATTGGTATTGGCTGCAATACCGCTGCCAGTCATAGCATCAACCCACTCAGGAGCAGAGAAATCCCAAACCTTGTCAACCTTCTCGGCTGCAGAACCCTCTGTAGCATCATATCTGATACCATAGAAATTGATACCATTGTTGAGAACTACCTGGATCTCACCTGCCTTGACATTGACTACTGTATATGGGAATGCAGAAACATCACCGGCCGTGAACTTATCCTCATCCTTGATTACTGTAGGAGCAAGGATTTCGGCGCCATTCTGCATAAGAGCCATAGTACGGTCTGTTGCGGATGAATTTGCTGAACGGGCTGCAATGTAAAGCACACCGTCATTAGGAACAGTAATGGTCATAGTCTTGGAGTCTGATGTCTTCGAACCCTTGAGACGGGTTGAATACTGATCATACTCTGTACTGCCGACAACAGCAAACTTCTGACTGTTCTTATCAATTACCCAACCTCCGGTTGTATGCACATAGAAGCCAGCATTGTTCTCGCAAACATACATTTCCTCAGCATTTCCGCCTTCAGGGAATGTAAGGTCGTATCTTACGATCTTGATACCTGGCTCATCAGGGACATCATTCACGTGGAATGAAAGCTCGGCAGGCTGAGACTCTACGCGGATATAGTCATCCTCGGCAGGAACAGCTGTCACCTGGATAGCGAAGTCACCGCCAGCTTCCTCAACTGCATAATTAGCAGTAGAGAATGAGTATGTAGTCTCCGCCACATTCTTCTTCTTGCCGTCAACAGTCACATTGTATGATGCCGCATAGTCGATAGGATCCCAAGTGAGAGTGATCTCATCCTCTGCACGCTCATTGACTGTGGTCTTGTTGATCTTTACAACAGGAGTAGCAAGAACCTTGTCAAGAACCTGGATATCTGAAGTCCACTGGAGGAATGTCATTGTTGCAGGGTGACATCCGTAGATATAGATCATCTGCTCGCCGGAAATATTGGCAAATGTAACCTTCTGATACTCTGCACCAGCTGGAACAGAAGCCGAAACCTTTCCGTCAAGGCTCACTGTGATATTGGAATGACCTGTCGCCTCTGCCACAGAGATGATTATAGAACCAGGCTCATTGACCTTGATTCCGATCGCACCGTCTGAAGGGATGCCGTCAGCACCTATCGCAGCCTCTGAAGTGAATTCAAATCCTTCCTTTGTGAAGTTGATCGGAGTGTTCTTTACATAGAAGCGGATACCGTCACGTACCATATCCTTGTCAGCGACCTTCTTGAATGTCTGACCGTCAGTAAGATTCCATACCTTTCCGGTAGGAGTAACCTCCTGAGTGAGGTCTTCAGGAATCTCGACATAAACCGCATACCATCTTGGGTCACCGGCATTGGCCTCAATTACCTCTGCACTTGTGACATTCAGCTTGTCACGAACACTGTCAACGCAAGGGTCTGCTGTAAGTTCAGCACTTCCGTTCACAAGAATCAGCGCACGACCTTCTTCAGCAGCCTTCGTCAGGTCGTCTCCGGAAAGTGAAGAACCGTCCTTCTGAGGGATGAAGAATCTGTCATAGCAGTTATAGAAGAAGTTGTCTGAAATTACTGATGGGAATGCAGAAGTTGAGTTCTTTGCAATGAGGCAGCATCTCTTGTTGGCATCATTCATATTGAGGAACACATTATGTGTAAGCTCGAAAGCAGGAGCCGCACCGGCAGCGTTGAGAGCTCTGATATTGAAGATACCGTTATTGTTACCGTTGTTTGCAAAGCAAAGATTGTTGAATGTACAATGTGTCAGCTTTATAGATTCAAGTGTAGTATTCGCATCGATACGGAACCAGGTACGTGCACCTGTGTTGAGTGTAGAGTTGATGAATTCAATGCTGTTGACAACAGCCTTGCCACGGAAGTCGAAGCAGTCACCGCCGTCACCGCCTACGTTATTTACCTCGACACCGTCATACTTGATCGAGCCGACTGTAGGCGCCTTTGAATTCTCATAGAGGACACCGCGAAGGTAGTTGTTGAGCTTACAGTTTACTACTGTGATGTTCTCAACTGCCGCAGCAGCATCAAATGTAAGATTATGAGGATAATCTGCAAGACCGGCTCCGTCGAATGTAACAGCCTCCAGATGAATACTCTTCACATCTGCACCGATCTTAAGTCCACCTTGGATTACAGGCTGGGCTCCCTGTGCTGTCGCATCACCGTAAATGGCTACAGAGCCACCAAGGACTACGCTACCCAAGATATATGGAGTCTCGGAATAAGCCACCTTGATCACGGCTGCCTTGTCTGCAATCGCCTGAATGAGGGCCTCTGATGTAGCCACTTCAGTTGCACCGTCGATTGAAGGACGGGTCCAGGCTGATACCGTACCGCGCTGTGCACTCTTGAAATGAACGGCAAGAGTATAGTTCACAGACGGCTTGAGGCCTGTAACTTCCACCTGAGCTGCAGCAACAGCATCAGCACCGACATCGAAACGGGTATATTCCTCATCCGCATTCAGAGCTGGTGTCACACGGATATGGTCAACTTCAGGATCGCTTGTCCATTTAACTGTGATTGATGAAGCTGATCTGTCAACAAGCTCAGGATTGAGTGATGACTTGATCGCGTAAGTCTGAAGAGGACGGTCGAATACAGCCCAATGCGAATCAGCGATAGCGCCATCGCCATTGACTCCCTTGACCCTTGCATAATAAGTCATATCCGCTTCAAGATCGGCAGTATATGGAAGATCCTCAGCCGGGATCACAAGAGTTTCCACGAGAGACGACATTGTCTCATCTGAATACAGTTCGAGAACGAACTCGGTAGCGCCCTTGGACTTGGTCCAGGAGAACTCAATGAACTCTCCGTTGACAATCTTGGCAGAAAGTTCGGTAGGGGTAAGGCATCTGCCGAGAGCGATCTCGTCATTGATGTCCACCATCTCCTCAGCACAGCCGGAAAGAACCGAGCCGAATGCGATGAACGCCAACCCCGCTATAATAGCTGAAAATATTCTTTTCATAGTGATCATATATTAAAATCCGTAGTCATTGAAGAGTGTTCCCTGGCTGTTCACGAGAGTTGCCTCCGGAATCGGCCACCACTGCTTGGTATCAGGGTTGTTGTCATAGAATGAATCAAGCTTCTTCTGTGCAGACTCACTGTAAGTTCCCGTCTCATCGCTCGTGAACTTGAAGTATGTAGCGACTTCACCCTTTGAGTTGGTGTAGCACTCCCAGCCTTCGCCTGGTGCTGCGTCTGTTGTAGCCGGTTCATTGTATCCGTATGTCTGGATAGATCCGTCTGCAGCATACTTGTACCATACTGCCGGACCGAACTCTGTGCCTGCATTGTCCATCCACTCCTTAAGCTCAGCCTTTGACTCATCGATCTTGGTCTTGAGGAGATTCCAGCGGATGAGGTCCTGCTTACGGAGCATCTCGCCCACGAACTCAAGAGCACGCTCGTCAACGATTGCGTTGAAGATTGCATCCTGGCCGCTGAGGCCGTTCACGTATGCAGATGCAAGGCCTTCATTGCCCTTATATGCTCTCTGACGTACCTGGAGGAGACAATTCTTTGCGAATGCTTCGTCACGGTTTCCGCAAGCCGGATCATTGGCGATCTCTGCTGCCATAAGGAGAATGTCGGAATATCTCATATATACAGGCTTGATACCGTCATCGTTACCGCCATTATATGGAGACTTCAACTGCCACTCAAGACGGAACTTTCCGAAATACCAGTCATTAGGACCTGCAAGCTGAGGTATGTTCTTGCCATCCGGACCAAGAACCCACTTCCAGTTGACGCAGCTGAGGTCGCGGCGCACATCCTCATCCCCATATTTCCAATAGAGGGTCGGAACCGGACCTGCAGTACCTCCACGGCTTGATGTAGGGCCCTGTGACCAGTCTGGATTACCCTCTGTCCTGATCGCGAAAGTATAGTTCCAACGACCGCGGGTATCAGAAGAAGGGATCACATAGATAACCTCTTTTCCAGCAGTCTTGTCCATATTGTTGAACTCCTTCCAGAGCTGTGTGTAATCCATAAGGGAAAGACCTGCGTTATCGATCACATCCTTGAGAGCTGCAAGAGCCTTTGGATAAAGGACTTCCTTTTGGAGTTCAGGATCATTTGAAAGTCTTACTGTTCCGGCATCACCTGTACCCACAGCGCCTTCCGCAGGACGGAGTGAATAACCTGAAGCCATCAGAGCAAGGCGTGCATAAAGGCCTTTTGCAAAAGCAAGGCTTGGACGGTCGGTCGTTGCAGTAGTCGCGCTCTTGAGAGGCCATTTCATATAATTGAAAGCCTCCTCAAGGTCTGCAAGAAGCTGCTTGAAGATGACATCCTTGTCAGACTTGTTGAGATAGATGGTCTCTGCATCAATCGGATTGAAACGTGCCGGAACCTCACCGTATGCCTTGAGAAGCTCGGTATAAAGGAGAGCACGTGCGGTAAGTGCCTCACCAAGAAGTTCGGCCATATCAGCATTCACAGAAGGATTGCCGTACTGACGGATTCCTCTGATAGCGAGGTTTGCTCTCTCGATTCCTCCCATAAGCTCGTTATAAGGGCCGTTAGCGAGATTGAGCTGACCGTTGGTCACTGTCATAGAATATCTTGCGATGCTTGACTTCTCGTCAGCTGTTGTATTGTTATAGAGCTCGATATCGGTATTGAAGCCATACCAAGGAAGGTAGCGTCCACGATGACAGTTGGTATGACCGAACACCTCGTAGATTCCGAATACGTTGTATTCTGCAAGAGTGTAGTTGGAATACACCACAGACTCGTCAAAAGATGACTGGGTCGGTGTCTTGAGGCCGTCCTCGTCGCAGGAAGTCAGAGATGCAGCCGCGAGCATTCCTACACCAATTAATATTTTATTGATCAGTTTCATAAAATTCATTTTTTAGATTCTTCACTTCGTTCAGAATGACATTGAGTCGTTCAAAAGGCGATTGAGTCATTCAGAATGAGATTGTAGGAATTTAGAAAGTAATATTGACTCCGACTACATAACCTCTGCTCTTCGGATATGCCGAGCAGTCAACACCCGGAGTAAGAGGAGTCTTGCGTCTTGTATCGACTTCAGGATCATATCCTGAGTAGTCTGTAAGGCAGAAGAGGTTGGTACCTGTTACATATACGCGAAGCTTCTGCATCTTGATCTTCATAGTCCACTTCTGCGGAAGAGTATATCCCAGAGTAGCCGACTGGAGACGAAGGAATGATCCGTCCTCTACAGCCCAATCAGAGAAGATGGCCTTGTTTACGCCAGGATTCCACATTGTAGTACCTGCATTGACCTCATTGAGGCGGTCAGGATCAGTGATTTCCTCTCCTGTAGCCCAGTCGATGTTGGTCCAGCGGTTCTCTACGTTCATTGATGACAGAAGGTTGCGGTTAGAGTACTTTCTCGAATGGCTGAATTCGATCTTGTTGGCATTGTAGATATTGTTTCCGAAGACATAGCTGAAGTTTGCCGAGAAATCAAAGCCATAAAGATATCCGGAAAGGTTGAAACCTCCGATTCCGAGAGGCTGTGCATTTCCGATGATGGTCTTGTCGTCAACCGTGATCTTGCCGTCACCGTTCACATCCTTGAGCTTCATAGCACCCGGACGGAAGAATTCCTTGCCAAGTACATCTGAAGCGTCTATAGTACCCTCATTTGCTACCCAAGATGTTCCATTGTGAGTGAACTCGTCAACTGAATAACGTCCGTCAGAGATATATCCGTACATATCACCGAGAGGACGTCCTACGGTAACCACGTAGTCAGGGCCGATTTCGGTCGATGCCCACTCGGATGTAGCCTCGATCTTCTCAAGACCTCCAAGGCTGGTCACCTTGTTTTCATTGATGCTTATATTGCCGCCGAGAGTGAGGCCGAAATTCTTCTTCTCCACGAGGACGAAGTTCAGAGATGCCTCGAATCCACGGTTCTGGACAGATCCGAGATTGCGGTACTGGTAGTCATATCCGGAACCTGCCACAGGGAACTGGATGAGGAGGTCATTGGTAGTGTTGTGATATACTTCCAACGATCCGTTGATCCTGCTCCTGAGGAAAGAGAAGTCGAGACCTATATTATGAGATACTGTTGTCTCCCAGGTAAGGTCAGGGTTAGGCATAATCGACTTTCCTCCGACTGTTGTAGTACCCCACCAGGTGTTGCCCATAGAGATCCACTGGGTGTTGTTAGCCTGGAAAAGGAGTGAGGAAACGTTTGAAGGTATATTGTTGTTACCTGCAGTACCGTAGCTGTAACGGAGCTTGAGGTTATCAAGCCAGGTTGATGCATTCTCCATCCAAGGCTCGTTGGAAATGGTCCAGGAAGCTGCTGCTGATGGGAAAACGCCCCACTGGTTGCCCTTCTCGAACTTAGATGATCCATCGGCTCTCACTGTTGCAGAGAGTGCATATCTTCCACCGAACTCATAGTTTGCTCTTCCGAAGAAAGAAAGAAGCTGACCGTTCGGATTGTAGAAGTTGTTCGAAGCTACCGGTGTACCGGATGCCATAAAGTTCCAGGCCATCTGCGAATCGAAGAACTCAGGGAAGCCCTCGATAGTGGATGAAAGAGTATTTGACTTTGTAAGGATATACTCCTGACCTACAAGGAGATCAAGCTTGTGATCGTCATTGTCGAACACCTCTGCAAAATTGTAATTGAGAGTGTTGGTCGAACGATAGTTAGTACGGAAAGCATTCTTGTACTGCGTTGCAGGCTGTCCCTTGATGGTGGCAGAGTTGCCTACATAATAAGTCGTGAGGCCATAGAAACGGTTGTCCTCCTGCGAATAGTCATCGATACCGCCCTCAACCTTGAGATTGAGATTCTTGATGATATGCCAGGTCACAGCACCATTGAGAGTCCAGTTCTTACGGATCCTCTTGTTGTCATTGTCAGCCACCGACTTGAGAGGAGGAGCATTGTCACCATAGTCCTCAGCAAGGTCTGAATCCGTAGCGACACCTGTGATAGGGAACGGAGTATATTGAACTGCGTGCTTCAGACGTCCGTTGCTTGAAGTCGATCCGCCGTCATTCATAGAGTTTGCACCTGCACCCATAACCTCAGTACGGGAATATCTTGCATTGATATCCACGGTGATCTGCTTGATAGGTTTGTACTGGGTCTTGAAGTTGAGGTTGTCCCTCTTGTAGTCAGATCCGATCATAATGGCCTTGTCACCCACGTGAGCGTAGCTAGCTGTCCACTTCACCTTGTCAGACGAGCCTGAAACGGAAACATTGTGGTTGAATGTAGTGCCTACATTTCCGAATACCTTCTTCACCCAGTCGTTCTTCTCGATGTTCTTGTACAGGTCGATATCTTCGAATACGCCGAATACTTTCACGAAATCGTCATCAACCCTGTCTCTGAGAACGGCAAGCTCATACTGATTCTGTACGAAATCGTATGAAGAACCTGTCTGGATAGCACCTGCATTGGCCATTTCCTTCTGACCCCAATATGCATTGTAGCTCACCGAGATCTTGCCTGCAGCTCCTGATTTTGTAGTCACGAGAACAACACCGTTCGCACCACGTGAACCATAAATAGCTGTAGAGAAGGCATCCTTGAGCACATCGATGGACTGAATGTCCGAAGCAGGGATATCAGAAATACTCTCTACAGGGAAACCGTCAACGATATAAAGAGGAGAAGCATCCTGAGTGATGGAGCCGCCTCCGCGGACGCGGATCTTGATTTCCGCATCAGGATCACCCTCGGTAGTTGTAACCTGCACTCCGGCCATCTTACCGGTAAGAGCCTCACCTACTGTCGCTACAGGGACCTGGGTAAGGGCATCACTTCCGACTGAAGTGACCGAACCCATCAGGTCACGACGCTTGACGGTTGCATAACCGATGACGACGGTCTCGTCGAGGAAATTCGAATCCTCTTCAAGGACCACATTCAGAGTAGTGCTGTTGCCGATCACTACTTCCTTTGTAGCCATACCGATCATTGAAAACACGAGAGTCTTGCCCTTGGCATCAGGAACATCAATGGCATAATCACCATCAACTCCTGTAGAAACTCCTAACGTTGTGCCGTCCACGAAAACGGATACACCGATCAGAGGTTCACCGTTCACGTCTGACACGACACCCTTGATCTCCTGAGCATCCGCCGCATAAACGGTAGCGAAAAGCCCCAAGATCAGCAGAGAAATCTTGTATGTCAGATTTTTCATAAAAGAATTTGTTTGGTTAGTAATATTTGTTAAAAATTATGTTTTCCTGTCATAATGCCCCGGACAGGTCCGGAAACAATTTTCATAATGCGAAAATACCGATTATAAAGCTAGATAATTGGTAAATTTTATCGCTTTATTTGTACTTTTTGACAGCCACGGCCATTTCCGTGCCCGTTCACGACAATTTAGCATATTCACCACCGGCATTCTGAACATCAACTATGTCGCGCACCAGATAATGCAGGTACATTTCCAGATTCGTATATCTGGCGTATGGATCGAGCGTCTTTGCATTGCCGTCGGTTGAATCTGCCTTGTCGAGCTTGAACTGATCTTCAAACCAGTCCGGCATACCGTCACCGTCAGAATCCTTGCATCCGGCGATTTCGGAATCGGCCGCCTTGTACTCGGGCCACCCTCCAACTGCCGTCTGCGTATCGATCATACCGCCGGTAGAGCCATTGCCGCCGTCATTGAATGACGCGGTTCCGGCCAAGGCATCCGAACATATTCTTTCATCCACCGCATCCCTGACAAGCGAAGCTCCTGCGTATGCGCAGATCCTCTCGAAAGACAATGCCGCACTGTGCGTAGTCGTATATATATCTTCTCCGGAAGGTCCTTCCAAAGGAAGGGCCGCTTTAAGAAGCATATTGTAATTGCCGTATGACTGGCCGTTATGCCAATACACAGATGAAGATGTATCATCGAGGTCCTGATGACCGGTGTGAAGATTGCCGGAAAGATACATTTCCGGATACCTGTCTGCATATACGGTACCATCTTTCGTATATGAGCCGTATGCATCAACGAAATACTTCCTGTCCGAAGATGCCGGTCCCGGCTTATAATAATTGTTTACGATATTGAACCATCCGTTCTCTCCGCCGTACGTATGGTTCGAACCCCAGTTATATACGGCATTGCACCGGTAATCGACATTGCCTCTGTGTGTCTCGACGTAGTTTCCGTATATCTGAGGATGGTCAATACGCGGATTACGGCTGTCGTGATGTGCCAGAAGATTATGATGGAAAGATGCGTCACGTCCTCCCCAGATGCCGCCATAACCGTGCTTTCCCTTTCCGTGGATCGAATTCCTCAGACTTTCGGCAATCACGCACCACTGCATAGTGAAATTGCGGTTGGCATAGAAAGAGGCACATTCGTCTGTACACCAGGACATCGAGCAATGATCAAGGATTATGTTCTCGAAATATCTTCCCCATATCGCATCACCCTCATTCTTCTTTTCATCTCCCATACGGAAACGCACGAAACGGATGATTACATTCGACGAATTGACCCGGGTGGAGAAGTTCCTGATGCAGATACCGTCACCCGGAGCAGTCTGGCCGGCTATGGTCACATCTCCTTTACTGATATTCAAGCCCGAGTTCAGTTCAATGACTCCGGCCACATCGAACACGATTGTCCTCGCACCGGACTCGGCAAGAGCGGCACGAAGAGACCCTGTGCCGGAGTCATTGAGATTGGTCACGTGTATGACCTTTCCTCCGCGTCCTCCGGTAGTGAACATTCCGCCTCCTTCAGCGCCCGGGAATGCAAGAGCCTGCCTGTGAGCATCTTCGTATGCAGGAATCTTGAACAGAGCATAGTCTGCTGTCGGCTCCGGCTGAGGATCAGGTACAGGATCAGGGTCCGGCTCTGGTTCTTCTCCATCAGCCAACGTACTGGCAGCCAATGGCATAGAATACGGCGAATCCAGTCCGCCCGCCTTGACTCTTACCTTGAACGAATAGGCTGTGCCAGGCGTCAGCCCGTCATATCTTACCGATGTCTCTCTGGTGCTGGTCTGGCCTCCTGACACCAGGGTACCATCCGATTTCTCCAGACGTGCGACATAATATTCCGCTCCTTCCACATCATTCCAGGAAAAGACAAGAGACGTCTGTGCAGCCTTATCACACTTCACTCCTGACGGAGCCTGGATTTCCTGAGGTACGACCGGGTCGTCAGGACCGCAGGCAGCGAAAAGAATCAGGAATAGCAATAGTATTATTCTGTTCGGTTTCATATTCATATCTTAAATATCCGTGGTTTCATTCCGTCCGACCGGACTATCTTACATCGTCCTCTGAATCGATTATGCCGGGAAGACCGGTTACGGAACCGCAGAAAGCAGCCCTGCCCCTTCTGACCTCCTTGACAATACGCTTATCCACCGCATCACGCTTCCTGGATGCACCTGCCCCCTTCAGAACGGATCTATAAGCATCCTCGGCATCCTCGGCATCAAGTTCCACCTTTATGGCAAACGGTTCTTCGACAGATTTCATCTCATAGACATCTTTCCAGGAAGCAATCTTCTCACAGTCAGGACGTCTGCCATCCATTCCACCTTTCCTCACAGCTGACACGTCGTATATATTGCCGTCGATATAGAAGCTGCCAGGAATCATTGAGGTTGTCTCTGAAGTGCTTATATCCAGCCATTCGCCGTCGAGACTCCTGGTTGCCGGACCAGGACGGAAGTAATTATCCTCAACATTGAACCATCCCTCTTCACCGCCATATATCGCTTTGATGTTCCAGTTATACACCACATTGTTCTTGAAGTCAACTGTGCCACGACCTGTGAGAAGTTCCTGTCCGCTGTATATGCGCGGATGGTCAAAACGAGGATTACGGCTCTTGTTATGAGCAAAGAGATTATGATGGAAAGTGACATTGCGACCTCCCCAGATGCCGCCATAACCGTGCTGTCCCTTATGATGGACGGATGCGTTCAAAGCCTCGGAAATGATGCACCACTGCACTGTAGCATCATTGATATTGTAGAATGAAGCATTCTCATCCGTGGCCCAGCTCATAGAGCAATGGTCAATGATTATGTTGCTGCATCTTTTTGCTCCAAGCGCATCGGCCTCGACACCGCTGACAGCCCCAAGTCTGAAACGCATATAGCGGATGATGGTGTGGTCGGCTGTAATGAACACGTTATGATCCCTAAGAGTGATGCCCTGTCCCGGAGCCGTCTGTCCTAGTATCGATATATATGGATTCTCAATATTCAGAGGGGCCTTCAGACGGATATCTCCCTCCACTGCAAAAGTCACGACACGGGGTCCTTCAGCCTCGACAGCATAACGCAGAGTACCTTCAGAACCGTCATCTTCCAGCGAAGTAACGACATACTCCCTGCCTCCACGGCCGCCGGCAGCATATTTTCCACAGCCCTCCGCCCCAACGAAGGCAAGCTGTCCGGTCACTTCCGGAAAATAATCTATGTTATGCATAGCCTCCCATTCGAGAGAAGCCCAGATGAACGGACCTACACCCTTGCAGTCGTTCTCAATTATCGGCTCGCTCAGATAATATGCGAAATCGCCCATCCTCATCTGCTTGCCTCCGAGGCCTCCTACGGCACAGCAGTCTGTCATAGATATGGTTCCGTCACCATTCTCACGTATGAACCTGTCGATGAATTTCGGATAAAGACCAAGAATATAGTCTCTATGAGAGTCATCTATATATCCCATTCTCAAGCCTTTGAGGAATGCATATACGAACATTATCGAACAGGTGGCCTCCTGATAATTACCCTCGCGTCCCGGACAATCCAGCACCTGATACCACATACCGGTCTTAGGATCGGCCCATTCCGGAAGGACTTTCAGGAAATAATTCAGCTGGTCTATAAGTGCCTGACGGCCCGGATGATCCTTAGGTATATAATCCAGGACCTCGACCAAAGCTATTGCAAACCATCCCGTCGCCCTCCCCCAGGCGTGCTGGGAAAGTCCTGTCTGAGGATCACACCAGAACATAGACCTGGACTCGTCCCAAGCGTGACGGTACAGTCCGGTCGCAGGATCGAATGTATTCTCTGCACCGGCAGTAAACTGATGAACGATGTCGGCATAAAGCGAATCCCTCTGGTCCTTCGGCGCATACCTCCTTGTATATTCGGCATAGAAAGGCAGAGCCATATAGAATCCGTCCAGCCACACCTGATGAGGATACACCTGCTTGTGCCAGAATTCCCCCGACTTTGTACGTGGCTGGCTGTCAATCTGTTCCCTTATCATACGGGTGACACGGCGATATCTCTTGTCCTGATCACCGTACATATCGTGCAGGTCGAAATATATTCTTGCCGGACAGATATGATCGACATTATAGTTCGACTTCTTGTATTTATATACCTCGCCTTTCTCCGTAGCCATCGTGTCAGCCCAATCCCTGACATACTGCACCACCTCAGGCATTTCATATCTTCCGGCAGCATCCAGAAACGCCTTGAGTTCAAGTCCGGTAGTATAATTCCATTTCCTTTCCCCGTTCCTGCCGTCAAGGTAGGTAGCATCAGGATTCCTCTTCATTTCCGAACGGATCATCCTTACCGAGTACGGTTCCTGAGCAGAAAGACTGACCGCAACTGCAAGCGGCAGCAACATCATAAAAAACTTTTTCATAGCTATTCCTATATTTGGATCTTGGTCTGCGAAGCCTTGTTCTGCTTCATATAATCGGCCGGTGACATTCCGAAATGCTTCTTGAAGCTCCTGCTGAAATATCCGGGATCGGAGAATCCCACCTTATAAGATGTTTCAGACACGGAGTATTGGCCGCTCTTCAGATAATATGTAGCCTTTTCCATCCTGAACTCCTGAATCAGCTCCACCGGTGACTTGCCAGTAAGACCCTTTATCTTGTTATACATAGAAGTTCGTCCCATTCCGACAAACGCAGCAAGCTGATCCACAGTGATTTCAGCATCAGAAACATTTTCCTCAAGCCACTGCATCACCTTCTTTATCAACTGTTCGTCCTTGTCGGTTATGACTATTTCCTCAGGTGAAATATCGATCCTCCTCGACCTTCTTTCCTTATCATCACCATCGTTCCCCACAGGCAAAGACATCCTTGCCACAAGAGCCTTCCTTCTGTCAAGCATATTGTCTATCCGGGCTGTCAGCAATTCCATAGTGAAAGGCTTGGCGATATATCCGTCCGCCCCATATTTCATCGCCTTCACCTGAGTATCATCCTCGTGCTTGGCAGTTATCATTATGACCGGTATATGACTGGTAGAGAAGTCATTACGGATATGGTTGACCAGTTCGATGCCATCCATTTCCGGCATCATAAGGTCTGTCACTATCATATCCGGGATCCACCCTGAAGAAATCACATTCAACGCCTCCTTGCCATTTGACGCATCACGCACCTCATATCTGTCAGAAAGGCTGTTATAGATATAGACCTTGAGTTCGACATTATCCTCGACAACCAGCACCTTCAGAGCCCCTTCCGGATATGTCGGCTCCACCTTGAACTTGCTTACTCCGTGAGTCTCGGAAGAATATGGCTCCATCTCGGATCCGATGAACAGAACCGAATCTTCTGAGAAATGTTCTCTGCCGACAGGAAGCCTCACAAAGAACTTCGATCCTACTCCTAGAGTACTCTCTGTCCATATCTCACCCCCGTGCATCTCGGTTATTTCCTTGCAGAAGGAAAGACCGATACCGCTGCTTGCCATTCCTCTGAAAGCAGAGACGCCTCCCGTACCGTACGGCTCGAAGATTCTCTTCTGATACTCCTTGGAAACACCTATCCCGTTGTCTTTCACCATAATACGGAATTCCTTATCACCATCTCTATACAAGACTCCGACCTCGATCTTTCCACCGTCAGAAGTATATTTGAAGGCATTGGAAAGCAGGTTATAGACAAGAGCCTCAAGACGTAAGGCATCCCCCCAGACCATAAGGCTGTCAACCGACTTCACTATACGGAGCTCCATCTGACGTTCCACCGACATATCACGAAAGTCGTCATAGACATCCTGAACAAGCTTTACTATATCGAACTGGCTGACCTTCAGCTTCATCTTGCCGTCCGAGATAGACCTCGTATCAAGCAGCTGGTTGACAAGAGTAAGCATCCTCTTTGCATTTCGTCTGACCATATTGACACTATACTCGTTCTGATCACCCTCCGGAGTCTTGCGTCCGATTTCATCTATTCCTCCCAGAATCAGTGTCAGCGGAGTACGCAGTTCGTGCGAAACATTGGTAAAGAACCTGGCCTTTATTTCATTAAGCCTCTTTTCCAGCTTGACATTGCTGCGCAGCTTCATAGAGGTCATAAGTATCTTTACCAAAAGCGCTATGAGCGCGGCTCCCAGCATTATATATATGATCTTTGCAAGAAGGGTATTCCACACGGAAGGACGGACATCCACTTCAATTTCCAGGACATTATCATCAGCGTTTCCCTCCGAATACGTCTCCTTGACCTTGAAAACATATTTTCCAGGAGGAATACGCGAATATGTTGCACTGCTTCCGGCATCAGAAATCCACTTCTTGTCATATCCCTCAAGCATATAGGAGAAGGAGTTCCTGACATTTGAGCTGAAATCAAGGGATGCGAAATCAATTCTGAAGAAAGAGCAGTCGTAAGGCACGGTTATCCTGTCGGCAAATGGCGTCCTGATGCCATCAACGCTGAAACCTGATATTACAAGGCGGCCATCTCTATCATAAGAGGTAAAATCCTCGGGATCAATACGATACACATTATCATACGTTCCGAACAATATGCTGCCGTCCTGCATCCGCGCACAAGTAGCCTCACTGAAGGATGTAGGGGTTATTCCGTCATATTTCGTATAATTCCTCACCAAGGACGATTCTGGGTCGTATGAGGAAAGGCCGGACTCGGAAGCTATCCATATAATGCCGTCTTCATCTTCTATTGCCGAATGTACTATATTGCTGGACAAGCCGTCTGCCGTGCTGATGATATCGAAACGAGGCCTTCCATTTTCAAAATAAAGTCTGTTCAGTCCTCCACCGAAAGTGCTCAGCCATACGTTGTCTGACTTGTCCGTGAAAATATGTATGACATCATTATTTCCTAATGAAGTCTTCTCGCCGGGTTCCTTGGTTATAAGATTGAAAACCGTAAGTTCCGGACTGTCAGAAGGCTCGAACAGGATGAGTCCGCTGACTGTCGCTACCAGCATCCTGCCGTCAGGCATACAGTGAAGATATCTCACCCTCTCTCCTGCTTCCTGAGGGTAATCAGGGAAATTGTTGCGTACAGTGACAAATTCATCGCTGTCAGGCGATGGAAGCATAGACAGCGCCCCTCCGTATGTACCGATCCATATACGGCCGTCCTTGTCCTGTGCTATGGAATATATATTATTGGAGCTCAGCGAATTACGCTTCGAATCATCCGCCTTGAACCTGGTCCATTCCCAATCGTCGCCTTGCGGCTTCATCCTGACAAGTCCGTCGCCCTTGGTACCCAGCCATATATTGCCGTCAGAATCCTCAAAAATCGAATATATCACACCCACATCACCGCTGGATGAATCCGGGAAACGGCGGCACGACTTCATATCCTCGGAATACATATACAGTTCACGGCTCTTCGCCGCCACCCATAGCCGACCTTTACTGTCCTTCAGCATAGCCCTGACTTCAGAAGAAGCCTTGACATCATCCGAAAGCGTAGGAGGGACTATGACCTCCACCTTGGGACTTATCACAGTCACCCTTTCAAGACCTCGTCCGACGGTTGACATCCATAGAACTCCGGAACTGTCAATAGCATAACAGGCCACGCCATTCATAAATCTATGGTCCGGCTGTTCCTTGACATTGCTCAGAGGCACTATTTCGTCGCAGCATCTGTCATAGTATCCGAATCCCCAGTTGTTCATCTTGATCCAGGTCCTGTCTCCCTTGGTTTCGACCCTTGCAAGGGTATCAGTGTAATATGACATCACGTTATTGCTGTGCTCATAGTGACGGAAACGGTCTGCAGATGCATTATAGGACCATATTCCGGTCTTTTCCGTTGCAATCCAGACCATACCATCAGGATCAGGGAAAAGATATCTGACGCGTCCGATATCGGAACGGCGCAAAGTCATTTCGAGAGTCTGAGGATCGACCACGGCCACAGCATCATTCCTGAATCCAAGATAAAGAAGCCCCCCGCTGACAGTTATAGATGTAGCGGTACCGGCCTCAGTTCCGGTAAGATCGACTGTTTTCTGTTCACGGGTTTTTCTGTCCGCAGACACAAGCTGCTCCGGAGTCACAAAGAACAGTCTGTCTCCAGCCTCGGCAAATCCTAGAACATCCGGATTCCTGGCCAGCAAGGAGGCAGCGCCATCCTTTACAACTGTTATTCCAGCCTCTGAAACGGCATACACGGTACCTTCTGAATCTTCATACACATTACTTATTTCCTGGCCGATCTGATGCCCGGATGCCTCTGAATACAGGGTATAAGAAAGGTCCGGCCTGACATTCAGCAGTCCGACACCTGAAAATGCGCCCCATATTCCACCTTTACCATCGCAGAGAAGCCGGTCAATCTTGGCATTGGTCTTTTCCATACCGTCCAGTCCGGAAGGTACAGGCAGGAATTCCTCAGCATCGACATCGAAGCGGTAAAGTCTGTAATCGTATGTGGTGACCCATAGATAGCCGGAAGCATCCTCCTCTACGGAAAGGATCCTGTTGTGAGAAAGATTGGAATAATCTCCCGGCTGCATCGTATAGTTCACGAAACCGTTACCATCATATCTGCTCAACCCATACCAGGTGCAGAGCCAGAGATAGCCTCTGCTGTCCTGATGGATGTCGCAGATGGAATTATGCGGCAGTCCGTCATCAGAGGAGTAGTGCTCGAAGATGAACTCAAGAGGCTCAGCCTTCAGGTAATTGAAGACTGACGCCATCAGAAAAAGCGATATTGCGAATATTTTACGAGAGAAACCCATCATTTACGGTAGTGTAATCCGTAAAGTTACTAAAAGACTTTGAAATACCATTCGGTCTTCACCTCCTTGCCGTGCTTGTCCTGCTCGCTTCCGCACTGCAGAACATTCTGAGGAGTATATTTCTTCAGATCTTTCGTCTTCAGGGTATGCGACCATCTTACGCGCTCCCCTTCTGAAGCGGCTCCAGGCCCTTTGCTGCCGTATTCTGCGTAGAATGCAGTCTTTTCAGCGTATGGTTTGTTCCAGTTATGCCATCCTTCCGGAAGGATATGGTCGCCCAGGTGGCAATTGATGAAGACAGTCTTAGCAAACGATCTCCACGGACGTCCTAGATAGACCTTCTGCGCCTCTTCATTATGAACAAGGCGGCAATTGTTGAAGACATAGCCGAACTCCTCATTCTCTGGAGTGGAAGCCGCAGTCACGTAACTGTTCTTTTTGCTCAGGATCGTACAGTCCTCGAACCAGCAGGTTGATGCTCCGAAGATGAAGTCTGTAGTACCTTCTATCCAGCAGCTTCTGAAATACTGTTTCTGCCCTTTTCCGTATGTATAGATCGTATCCTGATTTGCAACGAAACGGCAGTTGATGAATGCAACTCTGTCTCCATCGACTGTTATCGCGCAGGCCTGACCTATATCCTTTCCTTCTCCGGCAGCATTCTCTATCGTGAGATTTTCAGCAAGGAAATCGGATGCATACAGGAAAACGGTGGATGTCGCAGATGTTCCCATCTCATAACCGGTAGGTCCCGACTTCTTGGCAAAGTCACTCCAGGTAATCACAGTCTTATCAGCCGACTGTCCGATAAGATGCAGCCTCTGCTTGTTTGTCGGTATCGTCACTTTCTCCTCATATATTCCGTCCTTGATGTAAATTGTAGTCTCATCCTGCTTGCAATAATCCGGAGCTGCATTGACAGCCTCCTGAACTGTGAAGAAATCACCGCTTCCGTCCTTGGCGACAACGAAGTCATAATCTACAATATGTGAAGCAAGTTCAGGAATGACCTTCACTATCTCAGGAAGAAGGAGATTGACAATCTGACGCGCTCCTGCCACATTGGTGTGGGTATTGTCTATCTTGCCGTCAGGATGCTTAGGATTCACTCCCTTGTCAATCCACATATAGTATTTTCTGGAAGCCTCGTCTCCAAGCGAGATAAGCCACTCCTGAGTGACCTTGTTCGCATCGATCAGAGGAAGGCCATATTCCTTCGCCACCTGACTGACAGCCTCAGGATAATCCCCGTGGCAGTTCACCTTCAGATTGCCTTTGTCATCGAACCATCGCCTTGACACAGGAGTGAAAAGCACTGGCCTGGCACCGATACTAAGTGCATAATCGACAAATAATCTGATATTTTCCTGATAGGCTCCGAAAGGAGCCGCATAACGCGTTGTATCCGATTCTTTTGAATCATTATGACCGAACTGGATGAAAAGATATTCACCAGCCTTGAGGTCTCTCTTCACATTGTCCCAGATGCCAAGTGTCTGCACACTCTTGGTACTGCGACCGTTCTGGGCATAATTTGCCACTATCACATTAGTATCGACGTGCGATTTCAGTCTCTGTCCCCATCCACGCTCAGGATTTTCGTATGACAGGTCCTTGTCCGCCATCGTCGAATCACCCATCAGACGAAGGACTATCTTATCCTGTGCAACCGCAGAAATGACCGACAGTGCGAAGGCTATTGTCAATATGATCTTTTTCATAACTATTCGATGACTACGTTTTCTGATTTATACTGGAACACTTCATTCACCACAGATCCTGAAGCATCCTTGCAGTTCCTGAGCACAACATTCTTGCAGTTTGCGAGGCTGTAGCCAAGACTGTCTGCCTGAGAAATGCTGACATTCTTCAGGACAACACCGGTAGAATACCTCAGGTCTGCTCCCTTATCAGATACGATTTCACAATCCTCCACCACGATATTTTCAATATTCTTTTCAGGAATTCCGTTGAAGTACATTGCCCTGGCAGCTCCGCTGCATACGACATTCCTGATATATATGTCACGGAATTGAGGAGTGGTCTCGTCAGCCGGAACATATTCCACATCAAAAGCAGGCATACCGTCAGCAGCGGCTTCCACAGCCGACTTGCCGCCATAATGCAGGTCAAAAAGAAGCGGTTCTGTAGGAATATCCATCATCACGATATCTTCTATGTAGATATTTTCAACGACTCCTCCTCGTCCGCGGCAGCTCTTGAAGCGAAGGCCGACATCAGTACCGAGGAAGCGGCAGTCTGACACTTTTATGTTCTGGACACCTCCCGACATCTCGCTTCCTACCACAAAACCGCCGTGACCGTGGAATACTATGCAATTGTCAACGATCAGATTACGGCAAGGTCTTGCCCGACGGCGTCCGTCCTCATTCTTTCCTGACTTGATGCAAATCGCATCATCACCGACATCAAAGCTTGAATTGATCACAAGCACATCCTCGCAAGAATCCACATCAAGGCCGTCACCGTTCTGTGAATACCAAGGATTACGGACAGTGATATTATTGATTATTACATTCTTACACATAAGAGGATGAATATTCCAGCAAGGAGAATTCTGGAAAAGACAATCCTCGAGAAGCACGTTCTCGCAATTCTTCAGTCCTATGAGCACAGGACGCAGATAAGTCTTGACACTGTTCCACTCCTCATCTGTAGTAAGTCCCTGAGGTACATTGAAGGCATCACTCACTACCGCACCACGATATGAGCTCGAATCCGGATACCAGAGGTCTCCCTTGGCATTGGTAAAGCCACCGCTCTTAAGCAGCTCCTTCCACTGCGACGGAGCTATCTTGGACTTCTTGACCTGTCTCCAGGAATCCCCGTTTCCATCGATGGTTCCACCTCCGGTAATGGCGATGTTCTTCGCTCCGTCAGCATTTATCGGAGCAAGGCAACGTCTGGTATCAAGTCCCTCGAACACTGTCTCCACGATAGGATAGAGATCCCTGTCCGTAGAGAACAGCAGGACAGCATCCGGTCTGATATGCAGATCGATATTATCCTTCAAAGTGATCGGTCCTGTCAGCCAGACTCCGGTCGGAACCACAAGACGGCCGCCCCCGTTCTCCACAAGAACATCAATGGCTCTGGCAAAAGCCTCCGTATTCAATGTGACTCCGTCACCGACTCCGCCATAATCGGCAATATTGATTTCTCTCGCCGGAATATGAGGACGTTCGACCTTGTTCATCTCGAACGGGAGGTCCTTGTAGAGATATGCAAACTCATAATCGGAGCTGCAGGAAAGAAGTGCGGCACATAGGAATGAGGCTGCCGCGATACGGATCATCTTAGTGTCAAATGTGGTCATAATCAAAGCCTGTTAGTGATTATTGCAAAAATAACCATTAACAGGCTTAAAACATAGTATTTTTTATCGCGAAACAGCGAATTATTGTCAGAAATGATCCGGATGGTAGTACTTGATGTCAAATTCACCGGCAAGAATGCCATAGCCGTTCTCTGCCAGAGATTCCAGTTCGTTCTCTCCGGCATAGACCTCAACCGGAGCAATAAAGCCGACACGGTCTATGATATCATCGACAATAGGCTTGCTGTGCGCGATTCCGCCAGTAAGAATTATGGCATCCACCTTGCCACCCACGACTGTAGCCAGCGATCCGATATACTTTGCCACTGACACGCAGAAGCCCTTCAGGAATGTAGCGCACTCCTCTTCTCCAGCCTCTGCCCTTGCAGTTATCTCACGGAAGTCATTGGTTCCGAAATATGCCACGGCACCTCCCTTGCCGACAAGCTTCTTCTTTATCTCATCCTTCGTATATTCACCGCTGAAGCACATTTCCACAAGAGGGAATCCAGGTACGGAACCTGCACGCTCAGGGCTTATAGGGCCGTCACCTCCCAGAGCATCATTGGTATCTATCACAAGACCGTTACGGTGAAGTGACACAGAGGAGCCTCCTCCCATATGCGCGACGATCACCGTCACTTCCTTATTGCTCTTACCGATGCTGCGTGCATAACGGCGAACCATCGCCCTTGAATTCAACGCGTGGAAAAGAGTCCTTCTCGTAAACTCCGGAATGCCTCCGACCTTCACTTCCGGCAGCATTTCATCTGCCATCGGAGGATCGGCGATATATGCCTTGCACAGGCCTGCAATGCCTTTTTCAGCACGTACTGCATTCACATCACGAGCGATATCATCAGCTATGAGGGCGCTCAGATTGCAAGCGTGGACACCATCCTTTCCGGACATCAGCGCATCACGCATTTCCTGATTGACTTCATAGACACCTGTCCTTATCGGCGTTATGAGTCCTCCGCGCGCCATCGCGATGTCGATCGTCTCCAATGCTATTCCCTTTTCTGAAAGGAAATCCGTGATGGCATCACGGCGCATAGGCGTCTGATCCATCACGGATTTATAACGAGCCACTTCATCAGCAGAGTGCGTAAGATTCTTCTCGAAGAGCATCTCTCCTGAGTCGTAGAAACCGATCTTTGTCGAGGTGGAGCCGGTATTGATTACCAGTATTCTACCGTTCATATTTTCAGCAGTATTACAATGTTTGACTTCACTTAACTTTTTACATCATTCAGCGACGTGCTGAATATGAAAATATAACTACGTTACCTTTCCCCTAAATCCCCTTTCTCGGAAAGGGGACTTGCCATCGCTTCGCTCAAATACCGCAGTATTACAATGTTTGACTTCACTTAACTTTTCACATCATTCAGCGACGTGCTGAATATGATGGGATTACTTTACCGACATTGCCGCAACTGCAATAGAGTTGAGCTTGGTGTCAATGCTGTCTGCACGGCTCGACAGCACGCAAGGTACTTTTGCGCCGACAAGGATACCGGCCTGCCGTACTCCCGGAACAAGCTTGGAATTGGCCTTATAGAACACATTTCCAGACTCTATGTTAGGGAAGAGAAGACAGTCTGCATCACCGGCCACAGGGCTCACAAGTCCCTTGATCTCAACGGATTCCTTATCTATCGCGACATCAAGCGCAAGCGGACCGTCTGCAATGCATCCCTTTATCTGACCACGGTCTGCCATCTTGGCAAGCAGAGCCGCATCGATTGTAGCCGGCTGACTGCCGAGAACCTGCTCTGTAGCGGCTATAAGCGCCACCTTCGGCGTGCTGACTCCGACAGCCTTTGCGGTTTTCACAAGACAATCCATTATGATCTGCTTCTGCTTGAGATCCGGAGCAGGAATCACCGCCACATCTCCCACAAAAAGAAGTTTGTGATATGACGGGATTTCCAGAGTGGTGCAATGAGTGAGCGTTCCCTTTGGAGGAAGGAGACCGGTCTCCTTGTTCAGGATGGCACGAAGGAACTTGTCTGTCGAACACAATCCCTTCATAAGAAAATCTCCCTGTCCTTCACGGATCATCTGCACAGCCTGTGCAACTGCCTGAAGCTCAATAGGATTATGTACGACCGTAAACTTTGCCGGATCGACATTCTCTTCCCTGCAGGCCGCAACGACCATATCTTCATCACCGACAATGGTAACATCGGCGAGTCCGAGGTCAACAGCTTTGGATGCAGCAGCTACCGTATGGCTGTCAACTCCCCAGGCTGCAATCATTCTCTTTTTCGCACTCCTGCTGCGGAGTTCATCAAAAATCTGATCAAATGTGGTGAACATATTATTCTTCGTCCTGTACAATATTCATAGTGTCACGTGCAATCATCAGCTCCTCATTTGTCGTAATGAGGGCAACCTTCACATTCGAGTCCGGAAGTGAAATGATGGTATCCTCACCTCTGACGACATTCGCATCATAATCGAACTTGACTCCGAGATATGTGAGGTTCTCGCAGACTCTGCGGCGGAGACGGCTGTTATTCTCTCCGATACCGCCGGTAAACACGATAAGATCGACGCCGTTCATAGCGGCAGCGTATGCACCGATATATTTTGTAATCTCGTATGTGAGCTTCTTGAGAGTAAGCTTAGCACGTGGATTTCCTTCATTTGCAGCATCATTCAGGTCGCGGGCGTCAGATGATACACCGGAAAGACCGAGGAAGCCGCTCTTCTTGTTGAGCACCTTGCTTACCTCTGACGGAGAAAGGCCTTCCTTCTCCTGAATATAAGTAACGATCTCCGGGTCGATGTTTCCGCATCTTGTTCCCATAATGAGACCTTCAAGCGGAGTGAATCCCATAGTCGTATCTATCGACTTTCCGTTGAGGACTGCAGCGATAGAACTTCCGTTACCCAGATGACAGGTGATGATCTTCGAACATTCGAGATCAAGTCCCGCAAACTTTGCACCTTTGGCAGACACATATCTGTGGCTGGTGCCGTGGAAGCCGTAACGGCGGATTCCGTATTTTTCATAATACTCGTATGGAAGTGCATACATATATGCGTATGAAGGCATCGACTGATGGAAAGCAGTATCAAATACGCCGACCTGCGGAACAGAAGGCAGGACAGCTGATACAGCCTTGATACCCAGGATGTTGGCAGGGTTATGCAATGGAGCGAAAACAGAGCATTTCTCAAGCTGTGCAATAACCTTGTCCGTGATGAGCTGGCTGCAGACGAATTCCTCTGCACCGTGCACAACGCGATGTCCTACGGCCTCAATATCTTCAAGTGTGTTCAAGACACCGTATTCCTTGTCAAGAAGCGCATCCATCACCGCCCTTATGCCGACTGTATGATCCTCGATAGGCATTTCCTTGATGAATGTTTCCTTTCCGGTCGCCTGATGCTTGAGGCAGCCTGTTTCCATTCCTATCCTCTCGACAAGACCTTTGGCAAGAAGATCATAGACTTCTTCGTTCTTCATATCAAGGAGCTGATACTTGAGCGATGAGCTTCCGCAATTGAGTACTAAAATTATCATTTCTATTATAATTTAAATTGATTTTTACACCGTTATCTGCAATTTCTAAAGAAATTACAGCACATCTTTGCAAAGTTATAAAAATAATCGCTACATTCGCAAAAAACAGGAACGAAATGAGAGTGGAGAGAGAGACTGCGGGGTTCGCGTTACCTTTCACGGCCGGAGTTCTTCTGGCAGCATATTCAGGAATCAGCCTTTCAGGTATGGATACAACCAGTCCGGCAGCGGCACTGGCCGTCACTGCAATATGCCTGTTTACGCTTATACATCCTTCAAGAAAAACATTCAGGACCAGCACTTTATGCATCCTGACCGGAACAGCGGCATTCTCATCCGGAATGTTATGTGCATTCACGTCATCACACATTTCCGTAAGTTTGTCTGATGGAGATTTCATAATATGGGCGGAAAGTCTCGGAAGAAGGATGCAGGATGCAATCGACCGCATACCTTTTACAGACAAGAACGCCAACGCCATAGCCAAGGCTCTGATCACGGGAGAAAGAAGCGACATACCGGGATGGATCACGGAGGCCTTCAGAAACAGCGGAGCATCACATATACTGGCTCTTTCAGGCCTGCATCTGGGCATAGTCTATGCTATTATGAATCAAGCGCTTTCGTTAGCGGGCAATTACAGGAAGATCTGGATTCCAAGGTCTTTGGCAATCATCCTGCTATGCGGTTTATATACTGCGGCAACCGGAGCCGGGCCTTCGACAGCAAGGGCCTTTCTGTTTATATTTCTCGGGGAAACTGCACGCCTGACACACAGGCATCACAGCACGGGACAGATTCTTTTTTCCGCATTGATCATACAGCTCGTACTGTCTCCGTCATCAATCAGAAACGTCGGATTCCAGCTCTCATACGCCGCGATGGCTGGGATTGCATTCATATTGCCGCCTCTCCAGTCCCTATGGCCAGGAAGCATATATGAGGACCGTCCTATGATAAAGGCTGCACGAAAGGTATGGAATGCCGCTGCTATGTCCGTTGCCTGCCAGCTGACCACCGCCCCACTGGCCTGGCACTACTTCGGAACATTCCCGAAACACTTCCTCATCACAAATCTCATCTCACTGCCCTTGACCGGCATCATAATCCCGGCAATAATCATAACCCTCTGTCTTCAGACTCTCGGAATCTGCCCGGCATTCATCATCAGCATTACTGAACAGCTGATCACTGCCCTTATCAGGTCGCTGGAAATAATATCTTCAATGTAAGCCACTTACATCGTAGTATCCAGAACAAAGCCATCTGAACACCAGGTCTGGAAACTGCCGCCTTCATCATATATGAGACATCCCTCGAGATCCGGCCGGGATGTGAGGAACTCACGGGAAGCATCAAGTCCGATTACCATACAATATGTCGCGTATGCATCAGCCATAACGGCATTCTCCGCAACAATCGTAGCGCTGAGCAAGGTATGCTGCACCGGATATCCGGTACGGGGATCTACCGTATGGGCGTATTTCCTGCCATCCCTGACGTAGAACTTACGGTAATTCCCGGATGTCACTATACCGTGAGGGCCTGCCGGAGAGCGGAATATGCCCTGAATCTGCGCACCCGGGTCATTATTGCCGTCCACAGGGCGGTCTATACCCAATGTCCAGGCCTGTCCGGATGGATTGACGCCATCACAGAAGATCTCACCTATATCGACGAGCATATCCTTGACTCCGACAGAATACAGATAACGTGCGACCAGATCACAGCTATATCCCTGTGCGATTGCATTATAGTTGAGTTCAGGCAATTCACCGTCCTCCAGCAGAAGATCGGTAGGCTCAAGGCTCCCATCTTCGGCAATTGCGTCATACAGATCATCTTTCAAACGGTTCATTCCACAAGAGAGCATAGTCTCTCTGACTTCATCGGCAGACGGAAGGGAATCATTGGCAAAGCCGAAGCCCCAGATATCGAACAAAGGAGCCGCCGCAACATCCACAGCGCCCCCGGTCAGGTCGAAGACCTCCCTTCCTATAGCGTATATTTCCGTGAAAAGCGTATCAGGCACGACTGCTTCGCCGGAATTGAAACGGCTCAGAACAGATTTCCTGTTATAGCCCGAAAGGGAATTGTCTATATCCTTGAGGATGCAGTCTATCGAATCACGGATCTCCTCGGCCGGCACCGTCACTCCATCAGTATTGATCTTGACAGTATAGGTTCCTCCCTGGGCAAATCCCGTAATTGTCACATATCCGCCCGACTGAGTGCAGGAATATGCAGCAAGCAACGCGAAAAAACACAAAAAAATATTGACCAGACTTCTCATATTGACCTCTTAGGCAAAGTATTTGCACAAAGGTAGCGGTTTTTCAAATTAAAATAGCCATATTTGCAGGATTGTAATATAAAAATTGACAGAAAGAAATGAGTTTCAGAAAGCTATACTCCATCATTCTGGCAGTTGCTGTCGTAGCTTCTGCCGCCAGCTGCAAAAAAGACAAAGACACAGAAGCTTCTCCATCCCTTGACGGAATGCTGAGATTCAGTGTTCCCGGATATATTTCTCCTAAAGATGTGCTGATCATAACTCCTAGAGGCCTCAGCCATCCGGAAGGCAAAGGGATAGGATATTCGTGGAGAGTTTCGCCAGGAATGTCGAAGTCTGACACAACCAGACTGGAGAACGGGCTCACACCGGAAGGCCACGAGTCTGACGGTTCTTTCAGATATCACTTCCCTGACAGCCTCGGCACATATACGGTCAGCTGCTATGGCTTTGCAGACGGATATACCAGTTCTTACGCATCGGCCTATACGACCGTTGTAAAAGGCGGTCTCAACGGTACCATCAAAGGCACCGGAATCCTCACGACCGACAAAAAGATCAACACAGACAACACGACATACTATTACGTCGAGCACGACGGAGTGGAGTGGTTCAGGAACAACCTTGCAAATCCATCATACGGAGTATCTTACACCAATGCTCCAGCTATGCTTAACGTATTCGGAAACTTCTACACATACGAGGAGGCGATGCAGGCCTGCCCTGAAGGATGGAGACTTCCTACTGACGCAGAATGGGTGGCTCTGGTCAATTCCATCAATCCGGATGCCAAGGCTGTTGTCGGAAAACCGGCAAAAGGAATCGCCGCTGACCTTATGTCAAACATTTCATTCAATGATACGGAGATGTGGGAATACTGGCCTACTGTGGGAGAGTTCACAAACAAGAGCAAACTGGCCGCCATTCCAGCCGGCTATGCAAATCTCGGCGAAAAAGCTGAAGACGGAAGCTATCCTACAGCAGCATTCTTCGGAATAAATGAATACGCAGCATTCTGGACTGCAGACAAGGTGGAAGGCGAAGATATGGCCTACTACCGCTACATCATCTGTGACCAGCCTGACCTCCAGATCGGAAAGGGCGATACAGAGTCGTTCGGAGCGAATGTAAGATGCGTACGCAATAAATAACGAGAAACAATCCATAACCGATTATGAAAAAAGGACTTGTAACATTAATCATCATCGCCGCCATTCTTATCGGCGGATTCCTTTGGGTAAAGGGAGCATATAACAATATGGTAACCGAGGACGAAAATGTCCAGAATGCCTGGGCACAGGTGGAAAACGTCTATCAGCGTAGGGCCGATCTCATTCCGAACCTTGTGGCTACAGTAAAAGGATATGCCGAGCACGAATCTGCCACACTTGAAAATGTGATTGCAGCACGTGCCAAGGCCACTCAGATGACAGTAGATCCTGCAAACCTCTCGGAAGAGGCCATCGCAAAGTTCAACGAAGCCCAGGGCGAACTTTCCACTGCACTTGGACGTCTTCTTCTGATCCAGGAGAATTATCCTGATCTCAAGGCCAATCAGCAGTTCAGCGAACTCCAGGCCCAGCTCGAAGGTACAGAGAACAGGATCGCTACTGAGAGAATGAAGTTCAACGACGCTGCTAAGGTCTATAACACAATGATCCGCAAATTCCCTGACAACATCATCGCTTCAATCTTCGGATTCGAGAAGAAGGGTTATTTTGAAGCTCAGGCCGGTGCAGAGACAGCTCCAAAGGTAGAATTTTAAGTTTCAGATATATGAGACCGGAAGATTTCCTGACCGCGGACCAGCAGGCTACTGTTGTGGACGCGGTCAGACTTGCAGAAAAAGGGACATCAGGCGAAATACGCATACATATTGACGGAGAGTGTGCCGGTGACCCGATGCATAGAGCGGAAGAAGTATTCGGCAGGCTGGGTATGCATCGTACGGCACTCAGAAACGGAGTGCTTATATATCTGGCGTGCAACACGAAGGTATTCGCAATAATCGGCGACAAAGGCATAAACGAGCGCGTCCCTGAGCATTTCTGGGAGGATATAAAAGATACTATGGCCACTCGATTCCGCGAAGGGAAATATACTGAAGGATTAAAGGAGGCCGTAATGTCTGTCGGTCTGAAACTCAAGGACTATTTCCCTTATTCCAGCGACGATATCAACGAACAGCCGGACGATATCTCATTCGGCAAACAGGACTGACTATGAAAAAATGCATAATTTCATTTCTCGGCGCGCTGACGTTCATCATATCAGCGACAGCCATCCCGTCTCGTCCTGAGCCGGCACGTCTGGTCAACGACCTTGCCGACCTGTTTACGGCAGATCAGGAGGAGGGACTAGAAAAGATGCTGGTAGCATTCGATGACTCCACATCCAACCAGATCGCCGTGGTCACAGTACACGATCTGGAAGGTTACAGTTCGTCTGAATATGCCACCAGAATAGGCCTGGAATGGGGTGTAGGCTCCGCTAAGTTCGACAACGGTGTAGTCGTTCTGGTCAAGCCGAAAAACACATCATCAGGCCAGGTATTCATAGCCGTAGGATACGGTCTTGAAGGCGCGATTCCGGACGCATACGCGAAAAGGATAATCAATGACAGGATGATACCTCATTTTATGGGAAATGATTATTTCAGCGGAGTGGAAGAAGCCTGCGAGATGCTTATGAAGCTGGCTTCCGGCGAGATTTCCGAAATGAGGGATACTGAGGAGGGGGATGAAATTGCCGCGATCATAGCAACAATGTTCATACTCTTCATCATACTGGTCGTGATAGTACTCGTGTCCAAGGACAACAATTCAAGAGGAGGGAGAGGAAATGGCGGCAGGAATGTGTTCAGAGGGCCGGTCATCACGATAGGCGATGATTTCGGAGGATGGAATCCAACACGAGGTGGCGGATTCGGCGGAGGAAGCTTCGGAGGCGGTGGTTTCGGAGGCTTCGGCGGCTTTGGAGGAGGTTCATTCGGCGGAGGTGGAGCTGGCGGCAGCTGGTAACCCCTGCTGAAAAAATAATCAACGGAGATCCGTAATCACCCAGTCTGAATCGAATTTTCCAGGACGGAACCACTCAGGAGCCTTCCGAGGAAGCGTTTTCATAGACGACACATTGACTGTCATTACGCTCCCATCATCAAAAGTAAACACTGCGCTACGAATCTGTGACGATCCGCTTATCACAAGTTCAGCCTTATCTATCCCGCAGTCAACACGGGCCTGAAGCCTGTATTTCGTCCCAGCATTGACCGAGGACACTGAAACCACATCATAAACCTTTTCCAGATCGCGGAAAAGGATGGCCGGATTGGCCATATAAGAAGACACATCATCCCCGACAGGCTCTATTACGACTTCCTTGACAGCCTCATCCATCACCCAGACCGACTCTGAGTCACAGATCACTTCGAGGCCGTTTCCCTTCATCCTGTAACGGTCACCTTGTAATTCCACCTGGCATTCTCCTCCTACCGCAACACCTTCAGCATCAATCTTATAACTGCACTCCAGCACGACGCAGTCTGAAGAGAATCCGGCATATAATCCTTCTAGAGCCGACATATCCTGAGCCTCAGTGCATACTGCCGGCAGTACAGCCAGCAGTATTGCAGCAAGGTATCTGAGAATCATATTCATATCAATGTATAAAATGTGAAAGGATCTCATCGAGTTCCGCAAAATCAGCAACCAGTACCTGACGAGGCTTCGAGCCTTCCTGAGGCCCCACTATACCTGCACCCTCAAGCTGGTCCATAACACGTCCTGCTCTTGCATATCCCATACCTAAACGTCTCTGAAGGTCGGAAGTAGAGCCTTTTTGTGTCGTAACCACCATACGGGCGGCATCTTCGAACAACGGATCTATGTTCTGCATATCGATGCTTCCACCGCTTGTCTCCCCATCCTGAGACTCAGGTACAGGCAGATAATATGGCGTATTGTAAGATTTCTTGTATCCTGTCTGACTGCCGATGAACTCAGTGATCCTGTTTATCTCGGCCATACTTACCAGAGCGCACTGCACACGTTCCATTTCGACTCCGGCATAGTACAGCATATCTCCCCTACCGATCAGGTTCTCAGCTCCGTTTGTATCGAGGATAGTGGCGGAATCGACCCTGGAAACCACTCTGAAGGCGATTCTGGTCGGGAAGTTCGTCTTGATGAGACCTGTGATGACATTGACCGACGGACGCTGTGTGGCAATGATCACGTGTATTCCGGCCGCCCTTCCCTTCTGGGCAAGACGCACTATAGCCGCTTCTATGTTCTTCGCAGACTTTCTCGCCTCTGGCCCGGCACCTCCAGCCATTGTAAGGTCGGCATACTCGTCAATCACGACCACAAGGTAAGGCAGATACTTATGTCCCTCGGTAGGAAGAAGATAGCGGTCCTTATATTTCTCATTGTAGAGCTTCAGGTTATTGACTCCAGCCAATGCAAGTAGCTTGTACCTCTCGTCCATCTCGATACAGAGGGAATTCAGCACCATTTCGGCCTGCTTTGCATCCTTGACTATTGCGTGCTCCTTTTCATCCTCCTCACTTGCAGCCATAGGCATTACAGCCAGATAGTGCTTCAGAAGAGCGTTATATGAGGTAAACTCGACCATCTTAGGGTCAATGAACACGAACTTAAGCTCGGAAGGATGCTTGGCATAAAGAAGTGATGAAATGATCACGTTCAAGCCGACCGACTTACCCTGCTGTGTCGCACCCGCAACAAGAAGATGCGGTGCTGAAGCAAGATCGAAGGTCTTTACCTTCCTCGTGATTGTATATCCTATAGCAATAGGAAGCTCGTATTTAGTATTTCTGAATGAATCGTCATTCAGAGTCTTCTTCAACGGTACGATCGAAGGTTCTCTGTTTGCGACCTCGATACCCACACAATCCGGAAGTACGACTACACGCACTCCCTTTGCTCCAAGTGCCATACCGATTTCTCTGTGCAGATTCTCTATGGCAGAGACCTTGACGCCCGGAGCAGGAACGACCTTGTAGAGAGTCACTGTCGGTCCCACTACAGCTGAAACCTGCATCACTTCGATCTTATAATTCATCAAAGTAGCCCTGATCCTGTTGTTATTGATCTCAAGCTCTTCTTTCGAAACAGTATGCTGTCCGTCAGCATAATCATCCAGCAGATCGATCGAAGGGAACTCGTACCTCTCGAGTTCAGCCCTGTTGTCGATCCTCTCAAGCTCCTCAGTAACAATCTCATCCGGATTATAATTACGGATTATTTCTATCCCACCTTCCGCGGTCTGAGGCTGATCGGCCCCTTCTGCAAGAATTGTTTCCCCTGATTGCGGCTGCGGGTCCTCAGCCGGAGTTTCCGGGTCAGGTTCTTCCGCTATCACAATCTCCTCCGGAGCATCTTCCGGCTCAGACGCTGCAATAACTTCCTCGTCAATGATAATTTCATCATCATACAGAGTCTCAGGTACATTCTGAGATACCACCTCACTCAGATCCATATCATCAATCGAGACCTCGCTTTCTTCCTTCATACCGGCGACAGCAAGCCAATGGGCAAATCTTCCGCTGGCGAACAGGAGCCAGGCAACAGTGGTAACGACTATCAGTACGGCAGTGACAATACCACCGACAAGATTTGTCATCCACATAACGACTCCGTGGCCGGCATCACCACCCAGTCCCCCTCCGAAGAATGTGTCCGAAGTGAACTGCATCGATATGAATGCCAGTATCATAGAAGCCAGAAAAGCCCCGCTGACCGTAATGAATGTGGTTTTAAGGAAGCCTATGCTCCTGTTCCAGAAGAACAGTCTGTATGCAGCAGCTCCCATCAGGAATATCAATGCAAAGCTTCCGAGACCGAGAAAACGGCATACCAGGAAATGTCCCCAGCGGTATCCGATCTTACCGGCTGCATTGGCCACATCAATTTCCTTGTCAAGCATATCAGGCTGTGACATCAAGCTTTGATCGGTCTGCCAGGTGAAAAGATATGATACCGTAGCGACCAGTGTAAAGAGGGCAAACACTCCGACCAGTACGCCCAATCCCTTTATTGCCAATGACTTCTTGTCCGGATCCATATCAGAAAAGAATGAGAAGCCGTTACGCTTCTCCTTCTTCTTATTTGTTTTCTTGCTCTGAGCCATATTACTTATGCTGTTTGTTACGCATTCTCATATTATTGTTCTTGTGACGCATATTCTGCATCTTTCCTTTCTGCGGATTCTGTCCCGGACGGGCAAACACAGCTCCGTTATCGATCCTGTTGAGTTGAAGTCCTTCCGGAATCTTTATCCTGTAGTCGGAAAGCTTTTCTATATCCTGGAATATGGTTTCATCCGACACTGTATCCTTGTTCCAGATCAGATACTGCTGTCTCATATAGATAGCCAGCTGGCGGATCATTTCCGTCTTTACTTCCCCATCCTCCTTTTCAGCGATCAGCTCGATTATATTCTCGATATTCCTTCCATAGTGAGATGCCTTTATCGGCTTTGTGCTCATCGGCACAGGCTCAGGCCTTGTATTAAGACTGTCCGGAGCCGGCATCGGATAAGGTGCGTCAATATCAAGGTCAAAGCCTGATATGATATAGAGATGATCCCAAAGCTTATGTTCGAAATCCTCCTCAAGATGTACCGCAGGATTAAGGATCTCCATAACCTTGATGATGGCTCTCGCCTGCTCGTTACGTTTCTCCCTGTCGTCGATAGTCTTGAGATAATTCACCATCTTCTGCACATTTCTTCCATACTCCGGTATGAAAAGTCTCACTCTCTCAGTGTTATACAACAATTTACAGGTCTCTATCTCCTTATTCTCCATATCTGTCATTTCATTATATTTCACAATCTGCAAATATAATAAACTGTTTTGAGATTTACAATCTCAGACCACCTGCATCACCTCGTCAGTATGGACATACCAAAGCCAGGCTGAAACCGACGGGTACCCCATCTTCGTCCATATCCGGGCATATTTCTCGAGCTTGCCTTCATATATGCGGTAGTGTTCTCCAAACTTATAATCGACCACCGTGACCTTCCCATCTGAAATTATCACCCTGTCCGGACGGTACATCACGCCATCGGTATCAATCAGAGTGGTCTCATTCAGAATCTCAGCCTCCCCCTCAGGGAACCATCCGCGACGTACCGCGGAAGCGACACGTTCTTTCATAAGGGCGACGACATCCTCATATTCTTCGGCAGTAATATCACCTGAATCCAGAGACACCCTGGCTGCCGATTCCAGATCTTCCGCCACAGTCATCCTCGAAAGGATTTCGTGAAGGACCACACCCTTTATTCTGTTTGAAGCTGATATGCCGGCCTCTCCCCCCTCCGAGAAGAAATCAACGGAGTCAGCCGAATACTTCAGTCGTCCCCTCTCACGGACATCAATCTCCGCATCCTCATCGCCAGGATTCAGTGCGATGGAAGGATATACATTTTCAGAAGATATCCTGAAATCCATCACGTCCGTATCCTCAGACTCACGGTATAAATTGAAATCGACTATATCTCCTATATCAAAACGTACCGTCTCGTCTTCTTCTGTAGTCTTAGCTCCGGAAACAGTAGAAAGATACCAATAGAGGATCTGAGAAAAGTCCTTGAATTCCGGTTTCTTACCATCCTTTACCGCTGTCAGACATTTGGCCGGAGGAGTACAGGAAATCAAGTGTATGCCCAATGCCGGCCTTGTCATCGCCACATAGAGAGTATTTATATTGTCAACCTGCTGCAGAAAGTTTTCCCTCCTGTAGTCCTCAGCAAAAAGGCTGTTGACGGAAGAAGTGTTCAGCGACACATCATACACACCGTCTGCAAGCCCTTCAAGACTGGTCCCTTCCAGTTTCGGACTGCACCAATGGCTGTCAGGCTTATAAAGGATTATGGTTTCCACGAAAGGTACAATGACGTATGGGAATGCAAGTCCTTTGGACTTATGTATCGTCATCACACGGACACACTCACCCGATGCCGGAGAGCTTATGGAAGGATTGGCAGTATCCCAGGCTTTCAGGAAGCCCCTCAGATTGTTTCCGTTCGAATTGACATAATCCTGTATATAATCCATAAACGACTGGATATGGAGCACTTCCCCGATCCAGGAATCATCAGAGTCATTCTTTTTGATACTCCTCAGAAGGCTTTCCGCCATATCGGTCAATGAACTGCAGGAGCGCGGAATCTCGATATCCATCGACCGGGCAAGGTAGCTGTTGACCGTATCATCCGGATTATCCACGAGAGACATCAGAGACACCAGGCGGCGCACCGTGATGGAACTCTTGACCCTCAGGGAATCATCTGTAATGACAGCGATGCCATTGTCTATAAGAAATGCCGCCACCTTTTCTCCGCTGTCATTGTTTCGCACGAGCACTGCGATCTCAGAAAGCCGCGCACCGGCTGCCTGTGCCTCCATCACGCTGTCCAGCACCTTATGAAGCTCCTGATTCTTAGGACAGAACGTACAGCTGACATTGCCGGGATCCTCATCAGACCTATATACATCCTGTTTCACATCATAATAGATCTCAGACATCGGCCCGTCCTTGTCATATCCCGATATGCCGTCCAGAACCTCTGCTGCAGCCTTGAAGAAGGCATTATTGAAGTTTATGATGCTGGAAAGGCTTCTGAAGTTGGTGTCAAGCGGCCTCTGGCTGTTATCCGGGAATTCCGCAGGCACTGTCTCACGAAGAAGTTTCCAGTCGGATCCTCTCCATCTGTAGATGCTCTGCTTTACATCCCCGACTATCAGATTATCACCGCCTCTGGACTCGCTTTCTCTGAGAAGAGGACTGAAATTCTGCCACTGGACACGGGCTGTATCCTGAAACTCGTCCAGCAGATAATGGTCGTAGCGTACACCTATCTTCTCATAGACAAAAGGTGCATCCGATTTGTCGATTATGCCGCGAAGAATCGTATTTGAATCATCCAGACACAAGACATTCTTCTCCTTCATCAGTTCATTATATGTCCTGGACAATTCACCGGCCACGCCCAGACCATAGAGCTGTCCGTCAAGTATGCAGGCTGTATTATATACATCGAATTCCCGTCCGAAGAGCGCACAGAAATCATCCATAGGAGCTTCAAGGAAGGGCCATACCTTCGGAAGCAGAGTCTTTGCCTTAGCCTTGGAGAACCATTTCTCATAGTCCGGAGCGTATTTCGCGAACCGGTCCGAAAGCATAGGGACTGCATCTGTATCGGCAAGCTCGGAATATTTATGCAGTTCCGACATAAAATGATACGAACTGTCTGCAGGATCGACTCCAGCCTTGATCATAAGATCCAGAACCCTGGCAGCCTTCTCCTTTACCGCATCGCGGAAAGATGAAATGATGTTGCGGCATTCCTGCCTTATATTCATAAGACTGTCTTTCGAATAATCATCCGCATCGATTCCGGCCGCTTCCATAGCCTCCTGTCTTTGAGAAGACTTCAGTCTCTCAGCCATTCCCAGAAGATTGGCATCAAGGCTGAACCTGCCTCCCTGTTCGATCTGTTCAAGGACATTATCGGTCAGCCAAGGCAACAGGCCGCTGTCATTCTCGGTCAATGAATCCAGAATCCTGTCCACACTTTCCGCTATCAGCGATTTCTTGTCAAGTTCCACCTGATAGGAAGCGAACTGTCCTATCTCACGCGAAAATGCCTTCAGGGTCTGCTGGAAAAAGCGGTCTATCGTACTTACCGCGAAAGCACTGTAGTCGTGAAGTATGTCACGCAGCACAGCTTCCGCCTTTTTCTGCATATCACTTTCCGATGGGAACAGAGAAGGGACGAAATATGCCCTGTATTTGGAAGAATGAGGATCGACGGCCATAATATGCAGTTCCCTCAGGATCCTGCTCTTCATCTCATCTGTAGCCTTGTTCGTAAAGGTCACTGCAAGGATATGCCGGTAGGCATACCTGTCTTTGTTGCGAAGCAGAAGGCTTATATATTTTCTGGCCAGGTTGTAGGTCTTTCCCGAACCCGCCGATGCTTTAAGTATCTCTATCATTTTCCGCAGATGGTCTTGAAATCACAATATTGGCAAACAGTCTCATCACCGGTCCTTCTGAAAGGAACCGAAGTGTCATACATTTCGTCCAGAAGCTTTTCCAGACGCACTGAAACCGCATTGAAGAATGTCTCGTTGCAAGGGTATGTCTTTGGGGCCTCCTTGAACAGTCCTGATGTCGAATATATACAATTGCATATATTCCTGCCCTTGACTTCCGGACGGTTTCTGATCAGAAGGTCGTAAATATAGAACTGAAGCGCGATCTTCGGCCTGTCCTTGACGTCAGGGGCGAATATCTTGTCTGCTATCGCCTCTGCATTGCCGTCGTCGATCTTCTCATCATCATCGAGGACTTTTCCGGTCTTGTAGTCAACGACCCTGGCCTGATCCGGGCGGAAACTGTCCAGGCGGTCGATGAATCCCTTGAATTTCTGCCCGTGGAACTCGCCGCGCACCTTTATTTCCCTGCCCAATATTTCAATCGCGTCGCAGCCCTCTGCCTCAAGAAGCTCGAGATCCCTCTCAAGAGTCTTGATTACATATTTCACTATCACCTCTGCCAGCACAAGGTTCCTGCCTGTGACTTCCACAGTATTCAGCTGACTGATTATCAGAGCATTGACCTTTTTTCTGATATCTTTCTTCCTGCCGATCCACTCTGTAATATATGCCCTGGTGATCCTGTCCAGACGGTCAGTCAGGCCCCTCTCATTTATGCCCTCGTAATCAAAATGGAAATCTTCGGACATTGCGTAAGGAGATGTATATAATGCCCTCATAGTATCGTGAAATACCGTACCGAACATTCCGTAATCGAGGGACTCCGAAACTTCCTCTTCCAAGGCAAGTTCCTTGACCGTTCCGAAATAGAACTTGGCAGGACAGGCCAGATAATTCTGCAGGGTGGTGGCTGACAAAACGGAAGACTTTATCTTGGCGACATCTTCATCGGTCTTGACAAGTTCAGGCACGGTGGCGGCAGCCATATTGTCATACCTCACCACATATCTGTCCAGCGGAACACCGAAATGATATTCCAGCTGCTTTATATAACGGCTCTCCTCCCCTGACTTCAGACCTTCTGTACGGGAATCCGTCAGCATCCATACATTCTCAGCACGGGATATCATCCTGTAGAAATAATATGCCCATACGGCATCCTGATACTCGTATGTCGGAAGGCCGAAGCCTTTGCGCAGTTCAGGAGGGATGAAGGATGAACTGACATTGCGCCGCGGAAACACTCCTTCATTGACAGAAAGGATTATGAGATTGCGGAAATCCAGAGCGCGGGTCTCCAGAGGCCCCATAATCTGAAGTCCCTTCAGAGGTTCTCCCCGGAAAGGGACAGAGACCGCACCGAGAAGCTGGCCGATAAGCCTGATATAGGTCACAGGAAGTACCTCGAGGCCGATCTGTCTTATCTGGCTGACGCTTCTGTAATATTCCTTTGCATACTCCAGCTCCAGAGCCATTTCCTTATCCTTTGCCAGCGCCAGAGACACGGTCTTGAGAACCGACATCTGATAATCTGCGAATGCACGCACCTGCTCTGCCGAACGGGATTTCACATCCTCAAGCACAGGCACGAACAAAGCATCCAGAACAGGAGTTCCGGAAAGGTCACTCTGAGGTATATAGAATCTGGCTTCCTTCTTGACTGAGGCTATCACATCCATAGTTGCAGGATCGGCAGATTTGCGGAATATCTCCGATGCGAACACCTCCCACACCTGCTTATGATAGAAATACCACTGTCCCTTCCTTTTCACCGCATTCAGCTGGACTGAAGCAAGTGCGGACATCAGCACATACAGTCCGCTCGACTTCATCGGAAGTCCCATAGTGACATTTATATCCGATATTTCCTGCGGAATGGAGTTCAACACCGGCTTGAGAAGATTCTCATCCGGAAGCACTATGGCGCAGTCCGCTCCCTTCTTCCCGAATCTGCCCACCTTTGACAGATCGCCTTCCGTCTGCATATCGGCGATCTGTCCTATTATATCCGGCAGACGTTTGGCCTGTCCTACAGATGAAGCTACGCTCACTACTCTGAAATGAGGGAGCGGAAGCCCCTCCGCATCCAAGCTGAATGCCTGCGGAAACTCCTTTACATTGTCCGACATAAAGAAAGAGGAACGGTTCTGAGGATCACGTATCATATCACCCGACCAATCCCAGCAGAATTCGGCCATAGAAGCATCACGGAGCTTTCTCAAGACCGTCTTTTCCGCTTCATTCAATGCATTCAGCCCGACAAACACAAACTTTTCCACACGCGGGAAGACTGCAGCGAATATGTCTTCTGCAGGATGGTTCTTGAGCTGATAAGCCAGATGACGATATACCTTTCCCTCGTACGCAAGGCCCTTGGCATCAAGCAATGCATTGAACTTCTCATACAGAGGAAGCATAATGTTCCATATCTGCAGGAACTTGCCCTTCACATCCGGGTCATCCGTGTCGAGATGCACAGTCAGTCTGCCTGCCTCATCCTTGAAATGCTTGATGAAGGCATTGATGGCCGCCTTCTGCACGGGCGTGAGATGGCTGAAATCATCCTGCATCTCCTTATAATCAGACACGTTCCGAAAAAGCTGGACGGGATCGACAAGATATTTGTCCACATCATTGAAGTCCCCGAGCATCATATCTCCCCAGAAGATGAATTCATCCAGAGTCTCTGCTGCCGGATTCAGTTCGCGGTAACTGGCATAGAGATCTATAAGAAGCCGCACTCTGTCGGCTACTCTCGCTCCGCTGGCCTTCGAGAACAGATCATTGATCGTGAGCATCTGAGGGGCAAGTATCGGATTCTCCCTGCTGTCAGCAACATTCTCGCACAGATATTTCCTGAAGAAAAGCATCGATCTCCGGTTAGGAAAGATAAAGCATCTTCTCTGTATATTTCCTTCTTTAAAATAGTGGTCGGCGACCTGTTTCAGAAACGGATTCATATCATTCATTTGGTTGCAAAAATAACATATCCGATTGCCAAAACGCAGCACAAGCAGGGCAGATTTCGGCAAAAGGCCATATTTTCACACAATTTATATCTTTTTTTTGAATTTTTGATAAAAATAACGCTAAAATTGCAATTATCTCATAATTAAACGGTTATTCAGATTGCTTGAAAATTGGGTAACGAGATAGCAACCGTTCATATTTCTGAGTTCTTCATTGTTATGCTACAATGTGATAACTCTTGATGCGACAAAGGTACAAAAAATAATAACAGCGAAAGAATATATACTGTTTTTTATACTACCATTTATTCTGTATGACTATGTTTTTACGCGCGTTAATATATATATATATATATATTGATATATCAAAATGTTTTTAACAAAAGTTTTGTATGCCAATAAATTAAGTACTTTTGAAGTCACCTGTTCATAAATAATGCTTATCTTTACACTAAAATTGCAAATTGGTAAATTATGAAGTGGAGAGTATTCGTTTTATTGGTAGCATTGAGCAATGCTTTTAGTGCTTTATCGCAAGAAGTTATAGATACTACAAAAGTTGTCACTTTGGATGAAGTTGTTGTAAAAGCTGAAAGAATAATTCATAAAGCCGACCATGATGTTTTATATTTATCCAAAGATAATAGGGCTTTTGGTACAAATGCGTTGGATGCTGTATCTTCATTAGAGTTGTTTCAGACATCAATCAATGAAACAACTTTGAAATCGTGGGACAGGCAAGAGGTTTATATTCTTATTAATGGAGTACCTTCAACTGCTGTAGATTTGAGAGGATACAAAGGTGGTGACATAAAGAATGTGGAGTATTATTCAGTCGCCCCACCTCAATACATGAGTTTGACAGAAGGACCTGTAGTAAATATTGTTGTAAAGAAAAGACACGACAGGTCTTATTCTGGTTATTTCAATACATCTAATGCTGTAAATACAGGTTATGGCACCAATCAAGTGGATTTAACATATTCGGATTCTCTGAATCAAGTTAAGATAGGATATCTTTTAGATTATCGAAATATTGGGAATATTGACAATCAGACGGATTTTATTTATAGTCCACAATTAAGTTCCAATTATGCAGGAACAACCCGTCATAAAGGTCAATATCATAATATTAGCACATCATATCAAAGATATCAAGGTAATCATTTGTTTAACGCAAAACTGTATTCTATCATAGAACCACTGCAAGAAGAAGAAACAAGAACAGGGAAGATTGCAACGGATGGTATGAGTTATCAAGGCGATGGAACAAGTTTCTTGAAAAGCCGTTCCAACACTATGGCTGTTGATTTGTACTATCGATATCTATTGAAAAAAGGTAGATTGTTTGCTATAAATGTAGTCAATACTCTTGGAAATAGTTATTCTGATTCTGAGCAATCAATGTTATCAGATAATACATTGAATAACGACTATGATTACAGCATACGGTCAAGAGTAGATAATGATTCTTATTCATTTATTACTAATGCTGTTTATGCAACGCCTCTTTGGGGAGGTTCTTTAAGCGTAGGGTCAAGATATGAATATAAACAACTTAATCAAACATCATTTGACTCTAAATATAAGCCATATTCGCATAATGAATTTCTAAATGCGGGAGGTTCTTGGAGATGGAATACTATATCATTTGTTCCTGCTGTTGGTGTAAACATATTGAAACAAGTATCTTCGGATGTCTCTCAGACTTCTATTTTGCCATATATAAGACTTTATTCCGACTGGTGGGGAAAAGGTAAAATGAAAGGTGCAACGGTGCAATTGACATTGTCTATGCGGAATATATCACCTTCATTGAATGAAATTACCGAAAGTGAAACATATCTTGACCCTTGGTTCATTTCTGTAGGTAATCCGAACTTAAAGAATTATTGGATTTCATCGGGGAAATTATCGTTTGCTTATTTCTCTCCGAATAATAAAAATCAAATTGTATTTATGGTGCAACCATCATATGCACATAATAAAATGGCAACTACAATTGTAAAATCAAACGATAAGGTATATTTGCAACCACAAAACATTGGAGGAGACTTTGAGTGCCGATTTGATTTGTATGGTAGTTGGTATCCGTTCAAGTGGTTAGAAATATCTCCATATGTAGAATATTATATTTCACGATTTGACACCCCATCTCAAAGAATAAACTTTGATTATTTGCGTTTCGGAGGAAATGTAACGGCTTCATTCAATAATTTATCACTAATCTTTAACATCAATTCCCCAACAAAGGAGTATGACGGAGATTTGCTATCTCGTGGTAGTCTTCAGTATGCAGGAACTGTTCAATATAAATTTGGCAATTGGTCTGTCGGTGCTAAATACAATTATTCGGGACATAACAATTATACCGTTGCAGACCTACCAATTTTTAGATATTATGAAAATAAAGATTGGAAACCTCTTCATCACATGGTGCGACTAACTGCCACATATACTTTCTCTGTAGGAAAGTCAAGGAGACATGATGGTAAGATACTCAATGAATCAAGTAAGAATAATACCGGTTTGGGTAAATTTAATACACCACAGATGAGTAAGTAAAGACGATTTATTATTATAATAGGCTGTGTTCAAATGCACAGCCTATTTATTTATAGTTTCAGTCCTCGATTTTGGTTTCTTCTGCTTGTCGGCAGTCCCAACGCTTCCATAAATTCATCTTTCTTGCGTCTGAACCACGAATGGCGAGAAACACCATCAATATTGAGGTCGAAATGTCCCTCTCTATCTTGTTTGAGAGAGCAGACCGCACCATTAGCCGAAAACGACTGGTTATGCTCCGATGAGTAGAGTTTACCCGTAACTGATACATTTTTGAATGTGCATAATTTCCGTATAAGGTCGTCTGTAAATCCCATCTTTTCGCTGAGGTATTTAATCAGTGGCATCAGTTTCTCCACATAGGGGAAGTAACGCAAAATCTTGTCGATGTATTCCGTATGCTTGCGGTTCTCCTCTTCGTATGACCTCTTTATCTCCTGCAACTGCCGTTGGTGTTCCACCTGCATTTGCTTGATATTGGTTTGCAGTTGCTCGATGGTCTCATCTCGGATTGCTATTTCATCTCTTAAATCCTCGTTCTTGCGTTCCAATAATTTCATCTTACCGCTGCCGAAAAGAGAACTAACACCGCTTGCAAAGGCTGTGGCGGCATCGGTGGCTACGCTTTTGAGTTTGTCGGTGCGTATCTCCGATTTCACCTGTTTAAGTTCTTGCTCAGCAAGATCTATCTGGTGTTCCTTGTGTTGCCTTTCAGCCTCTATGCGTTCAAGCTCGGCACGCTGCTTCTCGATGATGAAGTCGTTACGCTCCAAATGCTCCTTGCCCGTCTCGGATTTGGATTGTCCTCGCTCCATTGATAGAATGTCGGAAGCCAATGTCTGCATCTGTGCCATATCATCGTCATTGAGTTTGCAACTCTTTCCCGTCTCGTGGTTCATCCAATCGAATACGATATGGGCGTGGTAGTTCGGCTTAAACCATCTGCCACCGATTTGAAAACTCTCCTTGTCGTCTGCATCAGGCTTGCCATTCAACCAATGCCCCTCGTCTTTGTGTAGGAATATTTGAAGCGGTGTGATACCCCAACGCTCTCGGCACTTCTCACCAAATCTACGAACATCATCTAATGTGGTATCGGACTTGATGAGTAGCACACCTTCACGAATGGGCGAGCATCCTGCCACCTTAATAATCTTGCCACTCTTGGTTTTGCGTTCTCGCTCTTTCTCCTGCATCGCTCTCCCCGTCTTTGCCTTAACCATTTGCTTGATATTATTGTAATGCGTCTGTAAATCGTAATCGCCAAAGTGAGGGTTTATCCAATGCTCGTTGTCGGCAACGAGTTCGGGGATGAGGTAGATTTTCGACTCTCCGATGTTGCGCATATATTCGGGAGTTCTGAGGTTGTGTGCCTCGCTTGATGATATGTTGCAAGGCTTGATATGTATGCTGCTTTTTATTGCCATAGTTCTTTGATTTTATTGGTTACAATTAGACCGTTTGTTTGCTCATTTCCGCTTTGGGGTCCTTAGGGGCAACGCCCATAAGCGGAGTGCAGAGAGGTCACTCTGCCCCACAACTACACATCGGCGAAGCGTGTAGTTATAGTGGGCTATAACCTGAAGCCTCGTTTCTTCTTCGGCTGCGGTTGCTGCATCCGTCTTACGGATTGAACTTGCGATTTTTTCTCTGCTTGCTTTGCTCGGATATGGTGGCATAAGTAGTCGTTCAAATCCTTATGCTCGGCATAGTGTTTTGACATATCCCGAAGCCTATCTCCAAACATCTTTTTAAGACTCTCCATAGCCTTTTGCCCTACTTGGTCGTTGTCGAGAAAACAGCCGATTCTGCTGTACGGTCTTAGCAGTCGTTCCGCTTTTGAGAGATTGGTGACAGAGTTGAGTACCATATAATCCTGTGCCTCAGTTCTCGGCTCTTCGGGGTGGTTGTTTACCCGAATGGTAAGAAACGAGAGGTAATCCATAAACCCCTCGAAGAGGTAACACGCTGCTCGTGGCTCGCCCTGTTGTCGAATATGGGTAATATCCTTTGGAGCCAGACATCCTTTGAAGTAGCGGTTGCGGAGTTCATAGCCTCCTGCCATATTCGGAAAGCCGATGGCGAAGTATGGTTTACCGTTGTGTTCAAATCGCAACTCCTTACACTCTCTTTTGGCGAGGTAGATGTTTATGCCTCGCTCCTTAAAGTAGGCTATTAGTGCAGGCGATGATAACTCGCCAACCTTTATGCCCTCAAAACTACGATTAGAGGTTTGTTGCTCGCCAAAAGAAAAGGTTGCAGGGCGTATGTACGGTGTTCGCTCCGCTATGCGTTCCAACAGATAGGCTACATTCTCGCTATGGTACAGTTCTGCTGCCAATGCGATGATGTTGCCACCCTTACCGATACCGAAGTCATACCATTGATTAAGCTCGGTGTTTACCTTGAACGAAGCATCTGTTTCGTTTCTCAGCGGTGATTTATACCATAGGCTTTTGCCTTGTCTCTTTATAGGTGTATAGCCCAAACTTTGCAGATAGTCTGCCAACTTGATTAGTTTTGCATCGTTGATTGTCATATTGCTACGATTTTGAGGTTAATGAAAATTTGTTGATTTGATGAATCGTTGATGTAATATGCTTATACACAGACTTGTAACCTCTCAACATCTTCTCAACAAAACGCTCACCAAAAGAGAAATACACAAACGGTGGTTGTCGCTCTCTCAACTTCTCTTTTGGCTTGTTGAGATTTTGTTGAGAATGTATATTGTTTATTATCAGTGTGTTTATACTCATATTCAACAATTCAACAGAAAAATGATTGTGTTACAAGGATTCGAGCTGCTCCCTTGTGACGGTGTAGAAGCGTCCCACTCTCCTTATCGGTTCATAGTGGCAACTCTGGTTGTAGTTGCCTTGATAGGTGGTGTAGGTAAGACCGTTGGGTGCAGGTGTCAGCTTCCAACACTCTTGTACGACCTTACGCACTTGGTGTTTCTCTACCTTTACCTGCGAGTGCATCAACAGCACAATAAGGTCGTTAAGGCAGAATGAAACGCTATCCACATTCATAGTTGCCATAATGTCGAGTAACAGCTCCGACATCTCTATCTCCAATCTGTTGCGGTTACTGCGTATAATCCTCTGCAATGCTTCGGTATGCAGCAATGAGGGGTTGAACCACATTCGGCTCTCCCTCTCTGTGGATAGTTGGCGATGGCTGAGGAAATGGAGAAATGCGGGTATCTCAGCTTTCAAGCGTTGCAGGAAGTTGGTATCATCGGACTGCAAGCGGTTTATCTTGCGTACCCAATAGCGCGTTTCTCCTGCATCGATGATTACGGGCAGATACTCGTTGTTGGAGCATAGTACGAATTTAGCAAAGAACGCTATCTCGTCACGGTCTTTGCCTTTGGCTTCCACCTTGTAGGATAATGTGGTACTCAGATTCTTCAATCGCTCGCTGTCCTCCCTGCGGTTGAGCAGCACCTCATCGACCACGATAAGTAGCTTGCCTGCCCAATCGGAATTGAATTGGCTGCGGAAATCCTCGTTGGTGTTGAATGTGACATTGTTCTGAAAGAGGGCTTTCAGAAAATTGAGGAATGTGCTCTTGCCTGTGTTGCGTTCCTCAGATACCAACAACAGGATTGGCAACTTCTGAACAGGTTGCAGGTAGAGCAGTTGCAGGTAGTCCATGCCCAACTCATACTGCTCACCGAAGATATGTTCCACCAATGAACGGATGGAGGGGAAATCACCCTCCTGCGGTCGGTGGTCTATCGGCTCATAGAGGTTAAGGAACTTGCCGATTACAGGGCGGTAGCCGATGTGTTCGGGTACGGTACAGAAACCGTCATACTTGGGTACGCTGCCGATGTAGTCCTTGCCATAATCTTGGCGGAGCGTTTCATTGTTCCACGGGATACGCTTCTTCACATATCCGCCACTCAGTCTCGGCTGTTCCACAATCTTGTAGAGCGTGGTGCCGACACGAATAAACTCTTCTTTTGCCATACCACCATCTGATGGCGGTTGATGGCTTGGTGTAACTTTTTTAGCTTCCATATTTCACTCTTTTTGATTTGAAAAATGTCAGCTACAAAAATATAAGTGATTGACGGATAAGTTACTACGCAAATCATTGCAGAATAATGAATAAGATACATTGAGGGTGGAAATGTGAGGGGTATATAAACGCTACAAGCCCGAAAACAGGCGGTAAACCTATCTTCGAGCTTGTGTTTGCTGATTAGTCAGCCGTTATGCCGACTTACCGATTTATCGGCTTGTCGGTATGCCATTACGACCAACCAAATGTAGAGTTTGCAAGCGAAAAGAGATAACATACTTTCTCTTTTCGTCCGCATATTCTCTTTAACAACTCACCACGTATCTTCTCCGCACCGTGTGAGTTGATGCGGAAAGCGAGAGCGACAATCATATTCATATTGTATAGGGTTGCCCAATAGGTATATGGAATCACCTCGCAATGTTGCATGTGTTCCGTTATCACTCCGCTTTTGTATATGGCTCGGATAGCAGCCTTTAATGTGGGTGCTGCCACATCGAACAGCACCACAAGTTCCGAAAACGACATCCATACATTGCCATAGGGAATATTCACACAGCCCGATTCGCTGATTGTTATAATTGCTCGTTCCATACCTATACATATTAAATTGCAAATCTTCCGCTAACTCTACTCTCAAACATAGATATATCGTGTTCGAGTTTGGTGTTAGTCACCTTTGCGTAAATTTGTGTTGTTGTAATGTTGGTATGTCCAAGAATCTTGCTCACGCTCTCTATCGGCATACCATAGTTCAGGGCTAAGACTGCGAATGTGTGCCTGCTCAGATGGAACGAAGTTCGCTTCTCAATTCCACACAATTTAGCCACCTCTTTTATGCGTTTGTTTATAGTGTCGTGGCTGCCGATATTGAAAAGGTGATTGCTTATTCGATATGGCTCATATCGCTTGATAATCTGCATAGGAATATCCATCAACTTAATTTGGAACGGTACGCCTGTCTTTTGTCGCTTTGACACTATCCACGGAGAACCACCCAACATTGTGATATTCTCTGTTGTCAGGTTCTTGATGTCGATGAATGATATACCCGTCCAGCAGCCAAATACAAATAAATCCCTTGCCAACTCCAAATCGAAATTGTTCAATTCGACTGTTGTAAAAGCTTGCAATTCCTCTTCCGTCAAGAAACCTCGTTCCTTGTGGTCGGGGTCAACTTTATATTGGGCAAATGGGTTGCGTGCTATCTTTCCGTTATAGTGAGCAGTGGTTACAATATGCTTCAATGGTATGGAGTATATCCACACCGAGGATTGAGCCAATCCGACTTCGTTTCTCAAATACAAACAATAATCACGAATGAAATCCTCGGTAAGTTCATTCATTGCAATATCTGTACGCTTATAGTTTACCTTGATAAACTCTGCAAGATATTTTCTTACGGTGAGATACTTTTGATATGTACTCAATGAACGGTCTTTGCCAACTCGTTTGGCAAAGGCTTCATTCTCCTTATCGAATGCTCGGAGCAGGGTTTCATACTCCGTACCTATACCTTGATAGGCATTGCGTACCATTTCAGCCGTTACAAACGCCTCACGGTCTGAAATGCGTTGATAGTGTTTGATGATTTGTGCTTTGATGTTATCCAAAGCCAAATTGATGTCTCTCGATTCTTTGCTCTTGCCTTTGGCTCGGTTGCCTTTCACATCCCACAGGTCTTTGTGGATGCTCTGCTTGCAACTGAATTGAGCTACTGAGCCGTTGATTGTCACTCGTCCCATAATGGGAACAATACCGTTTTTCTCCTTGCTTCCGTTCACATAGAACAGCACCTTAAATGTACTTCGCATAATCTAATCTTTTTTGGTTACAAAATTAGTTATCAGCGAGTTATACATTGATATGCAAACTAACGCAGAACGATGAAGCGTGACGACACAAAGAAAAACTTTACCTCATTATCGGGTAATGATTAGGCAACCGTTCTATTTCATTACCTTGCGTTTCTTTGCTAAATTGCTATCGTTACTATTTCTGAGGTTTTCTCCTTAATGCGTTATGGCTCAGTTCAAAACGCAGAAATTCACCTTTTTTGCATCGAATACCGTAATTTTTGTTCAAAATTATTTGGAAGTATCGTAAATTTACATACCTTTGCATTGGAAACAGATTTGAATAATTCAAAATTAAAAATTATAAACATCTTAAATACAACGATTATGACAAAGAAATTCAAATGTTTGGTTTGCGGATACATCCACGAGGGAGAGACCGCACCTGAAGAGTGTCCGCTTTGCTTCGTAGGACCGGAAGATTTCGTAGAAGTAACAGAAGAGGAGGCATAACAGCCACAATAGACTATACAGAATAAAAAACAACAATTAAACTATAAAAGGATTATGACAAAGAAATTCAGATGTCTGGTATGTGGATACATCCACGAAGGAAACGAGGCTCCAAGTGAGTGCCCTATCTGCCACGTCGGCGCAGAGAAGTTTGAGGAAATCGTAGAGACCGGTGAGGCTCTCACCTGGGCTGACGAACATAGGATCGGTGTAGCTCAGGGAGTAGATCCTGAGATTCTCAAGGGACTTCGTGATCATTTCGCAGGAGAGTGTTCAGAGGTAGGAATGTACCTTGCTATGAGCCGTCAGGCCGACAGAGAGGGATATCCTGAAATTGCCGAGGCATTCAAGAGATACGCTTGGGAAGAGGCTGAGCACGCAGCTAAGTTCGCAGAGCTTCTCGGAGAGTGTGTATGGGACACCAAGACAAACGTAGAGAAGAGGATGCTTGCCGAGCAGGGAGCCTGCGAGGACAAGAAGAGGATCGCAACTCTTGCAAAGCAGCAGAACCTTGACGCAATCCACGACACAGTACACGAGATGTGCAAGGACGAGGCTCGCCACGGTGCCGGCTTCCAGGGACTTTTCAACAGATATTTCAAATAGGATATTATAGTAAACAGAGCAGACTGTGTGTAACAGTGACCCAGCCCTCTTTGAGGGCACCCTCTAGCCGAGGGTGGCACGTCACTTTACACACAGTCTGTCCTGTTTATATCAGAAATATCGGCCTCCGATGATACGGAGTCAAGGGATGGAATTTGCGATTCTGATGAGGGAGCGGCATCAATCTTCGTAACCCATATCATCGTCTTCAAAATCCGCGTCAAAGTCTTCATCGTAGCCGGAGATGTAGTCGGCTGCAAGGCGTTCAGCGATATCATCAGGGACATCAAAGCTGAGATTGCTCCAGAGAGACTCCATCTGACGGCGGTCCTTCTTGGTGGGACGGCCGGCTCCTCTGTCACGCTTCAGGAAGAAGGTCTCGACAGGAGCACGGAGCTTGGCGAGTTCCTCAGGCGGAGTCAGATTCTCTGCATAATTCGGAACAAGCTTTGCTCCCTGACGTTTGTCTATGAGCTGTATGACTTTATATGTATAAGTTACAGCACCTTTACGCGCCACTATCACATCACCGACCCTGACCGCCTTTGATGGCTTGGTATCAGCCCCGTTGACACGGACTTTTCCGCCCTTGCAGGCATCAGTAGCATCCGTTCTGGTCTTATAGACCCTTATCGACCATAGATATTTGTCGATTCTAACCTCCTCTGTCATCATTCGCTATAATATTGATTCTCTGCTACTTACCGTACCTCGTGCTGCACAGAAGGGAGCACGCAGATCACGTAACACACTAGTAGTCAAAAGATTGGGTTCCGCCAGATTATGAGATATGGCCTGAGCCGAAAAAGCCCAGAGGGCTCGATCCTGAGTGATGCTCTTCACAGCAGTCATCTTCAAGTCCCTCATAATCTTCATTTTCGAGAAAAGCCTCGGTATCCGGATCGATATACTGGTCCTGTTCCTCGACAGGACGCGTCACAGCCTCCAGAAGGAGCGTAGAACGGTCACGAGGAACGAGGTAGAAATCGGGCATCTCAGCAGGAACCAGAATGGTCTCGCCTTTGGCAAACTCATAATTGTCCATAAAAGCCTCTCCGTTCTCCTTGACGGAAGGAATCTGGACTGATGCCGATCCCTCAAGACATATATATACGATGAAGCTCTCGAACTTCTCTGTGTAGATATGGAGAGGATCCGACAGATTCAGTTTGGAGACATTGAACTGAGGGCTCTCGACAAGGGTCTCGACAACGCCACCTTCTTCGTGATGATGGTGATGTCCGTGACAATGGCACTCGTGGCCCTCTTCCTCACAATGGCACTCTCCTCCATCCTGACATCCGCAGTCACAGTCTTCACCACAGCCACAGCTGCACATCGTAGCCCTGCAAGGCTGATGCGAAGCTTCTTCCTCCCAGAGCGGTCCTTTACGATACAGGCCGGCATCAAATGCACGATAATCTATCACATCTATTGCCTCATCAAGATGGGTCTTTCTGGCGGTTGCTGGATTGAACTCACGTCCCCAGTCATAAAGACGGAAAGTCATATCGGAAGATTCCTGGATCTCAGCGATAAGAAGTCCCCCGTCAGCAGCGTGAACCGTACCCGGAGTTATATATATGACATCCCCTTTCCTCGGCTCGATCACATTAAGTATCTCCTCTACGGTGCCATTGTGGCATCTGTCATAGAATTCCTGGGCGCTGACCTCCCGCGTGAATCCGCAGTACATCTTTGCTCCCGGCTTAGCATCCATCACATACCATATTTCCGCCTTTCCAAGAGAGTCATACCTCTCAGCCGCTACCTCATCGTCAGGATGCACCTGGACAGAAAGCTTGTCATTGATATCCAGGAACTTGATCAGCAACGGGAACTGACGTCCGTAATAATTATATACGTCCTCGCCTACGACTCTTTCAAGATAAGTCTCCATCAGCTCGCTTATAGTATTGCCGGCGAGCCAGCCATTGGCGATCACCGAATCCTCGATCCCCATATCGGCAAGTTCCCAGCTCTCACCTATAAGTTCATCCGTGCCCAGAGCCACTTCATTTCCGTCTTCGTCACATTCAACGAAGTGCTTGCCGAGTTCTGCGACAAGCGCATTACCACCCCAAGGCCTCCTTGAAGCCACTGGAATGAATTTAAAAGGGTATAATTTCTTTTCCATAACTACTGTTTTTCTTCTTTTGATGCCATTCGGGCCACGAATCCCGTTATTCCTTTACCAAGAGCTGAAGCCGAGCCTGCGACTATGCCAGGAAGAGCCTTGAATGATGATTTGATCGCCTGTCTCTTGACTGCTCTCTTGTTTCTGACACCGGACAACGCATCCGGGCCTTCCTGCAGATATGATTTCGTCACATAGCCGATTCTGAGAGTCAGAAGAGCATTCACAGCGCCCTGCAGGGCTGATTCGGCTACCACTCCCGGAATCTTGAAGCGGGAAAGGAAACCGGTAAGGGAATCTTCTCCGTCAAGCTCAGGAGAGGCGCCGGCTATATCTTCAGGATTCACATCACTTATATCAGCTCCTGAGCCGCCTCCGATATCAAAAGGAGCCACTCCATCCATATCTGTAAAGACCTGCGAAGTGCAATATGAAATCAAGGCGGTCGTAAGCACCCGCACATATAACCTGAACATCTGAGGTCTGGTAGGCCTGAAACCGCTTGCGAGTACAAGATCCTCGATCAGCTTGTAGTTCATCACCATCACTGCCGCAGAATCGAAAATTCCGTTCTGCGAAATGGCAGTGACAAGGAATACGGTCTTGCCCCACTCCTTGATCCTCTTGTCAATGCCAAGGACATCAAGCGCCTTATCACCTTTGAACCTGACCTCAAGTTCCTTCGTAAGAAGATCCTTGACCTTTTCCTTATCCTCCCCACACATCTTGAGTTCCTCCTTCAAGGCGTTCTGATGAGCCAGCCTCTTCTCAGCATCAGCAATATATCCGCAATTCGTGCTCAGACGCCTGCCGAAGCGCTGAAGTTCCTTCAATCCTGCCTCATCATCCACAGCCATCACCGGGAACTCGGGAGCATTATGCACCCGCATTATCGGCCTGATGACAAACACGGCCGCAAGAATCAGGATCAAGGCATAGAATGCATATTCGACATAGACGGTATTGCACACCTCGCCCAGTTTCTCACCTATCGTAATGACATTTCCAAGAAGCATCATCACCAGGACGGCAATCGTGATGCCCGCAATAAGTATGAGATTCCTTTTCATATCCGGCAAAGTTACTCATTTTTTGTTATCATATAACACTGCTGCATCTTCACTCCCAAGATTACTCCTCTTCAGGATTCCACGCCTTATCGATATAGGCCTTGAATTCGGCAAATGTGCCGTCAAAGACGTTGATGTCAGCAGTTCCGGAGATGCCGCGAGGACGTCCGGTCTGAGTGAACTGCCACAAGATCCAGTCGCCGGATTCCGGTTCCTTTTTCGCGTAACGCGCCAGCCAGAAGTCATAATTCCGGAATTCAGGAGTGTCAAGATACTTTTTTCTGAAAAGGTCGTTGGTATATATCACCGGCTTGACTCCATAATGTTCCTCAACAGACCGGAGCCATTTCAGGGCCATAGCACGGATATTGTCTTCCCCTATTTCCTCGACCCTCTTATGCGGAGTCTCAATATCAAGGACAGGCGGAAAATCCCCCTTCTCCACCACGGCATTGTTTATGAAATTATCTATCTGGGTGTCAATATCGGAAAGAGTCGTCATAAAATGATAGGCACCCTTGATGAAACGTCCTGTACGTGCCTTGACGACATTCCCGGCATAATTCGGATCGACTAGATCCGAACCTTCCGTAGCTTTCATTATGACGAACAACGAGGGCTGAAGTTCAGCCCCGACCTGGGCACCGGAAGCATATACCTTACCTTTGCTGTCCGCATACAAAGCAATGTCTTCCCATTTCCACGATCCCTGATGGCGCGAGACATCTAGTCCATAGACCTTCGCACCTGTCCGGAAATCCTTTCTGCCCGAGCGGATTAGTGCGCCCTGGTCCCAAAAACCGAAATCCACCCTGCCGCCGGGATAATCCAGACGCCCCAGCCCCTGCTTATAGCCGTCACGCCAATATCCGGCATAGACACGGCCATCCTCATATACAGCGACTCCGGTACCGTCAGGTGACATCCTCCGGAATTCTCCCTCATAGACCCAATCCTTGGTCTCCAGGCGGCCCTGCGGCAGAATTCCACACTCCCACTCCCCTTCATAAAGATTGCCCTTCGACGAGACGTACCTGCCTTCACCGTGGAAAGCATCATTCTTCCATTGACCCTCATAGCCGGACTTATCGGCACGGATCAGCTTTCCGAAGCCTTCCTTCCTGCCCTCGACGAACCCACCTTCATAGACCGCACCATCAGCAAGAGTATATACGCCGCTGCCGTGCATCTTTCCCGACAGCCACTCTCCTTTATAAAAAGAGCCGTCCTCAAACGCCTTTTCGACATTGAGAACGACATAATTATAAACATACCACCAGATGCCGAGCCCGATGGCAGCAGCAAGCAGCAGGGACTCAATTATCACTACGATATGATTTCTTTTGAATGACATACACAAAAGTCTGAACATCAAATCAAGTTTTCACAACATTTAGATTCAAAAATAAAGATTAATAAACACATTTCAAAGAAAAACACCTCCCCGACAGAAGAACCCGCCCGGGAGGTGAACCATAACCCTATTATTAACAACTAAACTAACCGTGACTTAGGATTTTGCAAAGGGTGTGCCAGAAATCGCTTTACGGAGTTTTCTGATGGCGGGAAGAAGAATTGATTTCATAGATAAGGCTTTCCTGAAGCCTTTGAGCCGGTCGGAGAGGCTGGTTTCAAGCATCACTATATCTTCAGAAATCGCTTTACGGGCCTTTCGGAGCTGGGAAAATGTCGTGATCCCGGACAAGTCATTCGTTTCCATAGAAAATACCGATAAACAGTTTTACGAAGATGTCAAGGAAGAGGCTGCGCCAGAAGAAGAGCATCACCGCCAGAGCAACAAGGAAGACACCTCCTATTATGAAAGCGGCGGCTGCCCAGCTTCCGATCAGATCGCCGAGAAGAAGGATAGTCCCGAAAGCGAATGCAGCCAGAACAATTGCTCCAAGCATAATGATCACCATCATTGAAAGCACCCTGCTAACTCCGACCGACAATCCATCGACAGCCTTCAGCTTCAGGTCTTCGAGTCTGAGATCCATATATTTTCGGATATCAGACTCCAGAGTTTCTTTTTGATGCTCCATATCACTCTTCCTCCAGAGCCGATTCAAGTGCATCCAGTCCTTCCAGAATCTTTTCCTTCGCGACACCGGCAGCATCTGCAGCCCTTGAACGAAGTCTTTCCCTGGTCTTTTTTCCCGAATCAGGAGCGAGAAGCAAGGCCGCTACCGCTCCAGTCGCAGCGCCTGCCAGAAATGTCAAGATTGTTTTTCCTGTGTCCATAACATCAAATGTCTAAACGTCAAATTCATCCGGACATTTTCAGAAATTATACCAGAGACATCAGCGTCAAAGCAAGGAACAGGCTCAGAATCAACGGATCAGCCGCCACAGTCATAAAAAACACCTCCCCGGCAGAAGAATCCGCCCGGGAGGTGAACCATAGCCCTATATTAACAACTAAACTAACCGTGATCAGCTAATTGCAAAGGGTATGCCATAATTAAAGTCTTGCCTTCAGCGCCTCAGCCTGAGCCTCGTATCCAGGCTTGCCGAGAAGTGCGAACATATTCTTCTTATATGCCTCCACGCCAGGCTGGTCGAATGGATTCACACCAAGCATATAGCCGCTGATGCCGCAGGCCTTCTCGAAGAAATAGAAGATTGCTCCGAGGTTATACTCGTTGATACGCTCGATAGAGAGTGAGATCTGAGGTACGCCGCCATCGATATGGGCAAGCTTTGTTCCGAGCTCAGCCATAGCGTTGCACTCTTCTACGTGCTTGCCTGTAAGGAAGTTAAGGCCATCAAGGTTCTGCGGATCGTTCTCGATGAGCATAGAGCGGTTGCTCTTCTCCACTGTCACTACTGTCTCCATAAGGGTGCGCTCACCATCCTGGATGTACTGTCCCATAGAGTGAAGGTCGGTAGTGAAGTTCACTGATGCCGGGAATATTCCGAGACCGTTCTTGCCTTCTGACTCGCCATAGAGCTGCTTCCACCACTCGCCGAGATATGTGAGCTTAGGATTGTAAGCAACGAGGATCTCGATCTTCTTGCCCTGGTTGTAGAGAGCGTTACGCATTGCTGCATACTGGATTGCCGGATTGCACTCACACTTCTGTGCACAAGCCTTTTCCATCTCCAGAGCACCCTCGAGCATAGCCTTCATATCGAAGCCTGCGAGTACTATAGGAAGGATTCCCACCGGAGTAAGCACTGAGAAACGGCCACCTACATTATCCTCGATCACGAAAGTGTTGTATCCTTCCTGAGTTGCAAGTCCCTTGAGGGCACCACGTGCCTTGTCTGTAACGGCTACGATGCGCTCTGCCGCCTCCGTCTTGCCATACTTCTCCTCAAGATACTTCTTGATGAGACGGAAAGCGACTGCCGGCTCGGTTGTAGTGCCAGACTTGGAAATGACCACGCAAGCTGCATTTCTTTCCTGTACCAGATCCATAAGCTCGCACATATACTCCTCGGAGAGGTTCTGTCCTGCAAACACAATCTCAGGAGCCTCGCCCTTGTTCTTAAGCTGCTTTCCGAACTGATGTGAAAGTGCCTCGAGAGCACATTTCGCTCCAAGGTATGATCCACCGATGCCGATGACGACGACGAGATCCACGCCCTTTGATTTCCAAAGGTCTCTGATAGCCTCACAATCAGCCACGAGAGTGCTGTTCAAGGTCTCGGACGGAAGATGCTTCCAACCAAGGAAATCATTTCCCGCACCAGTCTCATTCTCAAGGACTTCAAGAGCCGAAAGGGCCTTCTCTACGTACGCCTTGTAATCTGCATCATTTACAAAGGAGCTGCAGCCTCCCAAATTTACCTTTACCATAATTTATGTTTTTGTATTCATTAATCGATGTAAAACTACACCAACACTACTTTCGCACTGCCGGATCATTCGAGATCAGGCACAACCGGGCAAAGTTAACATTTTTTACACAAACCTTTATAAGAAAACGAAAACAGTTTCTTATCTTTGTATCACCCTTCAGGATCAACAACACTAAAAACAATGATAATGAACAGATTGAAAATGTTTACAACAGCCATTCTCGCCGGGATACTATTCTTTCCTTTGGCAGCTGACGCACAGAAACAGACAGGAATCGTAGCACACAGAGGATTCTGGAACTGCGAAGAAGCAGGATATGCAAAGAACTCGGTAGCAGCACTCAGATGCGCACAGGAAGCCGGATTCTGGGGCAGCGAATTCGATGTGAATATGACTTCTGACGGAGTCCTCATCGTATATCACGACAGCGATGTTGAAGGAAAGAAGATCGAGAAGCATCCATACGCCGAGTTCAAGGATTTCAAGATTAAGAACGGAGAGACCATCCCTACCATCGACCAGTATCTCGAGCAGGGAAAGAAATATCCTGAGACAATGCTCGTATATGAGATGAAGCCTCATTCCTGCGACGAAGTCGAGGACAGGTTCATCGAGCTTACAATCGAGAAGCTGAAAGAGCACGACCTTCTTGACCCTCAGAGAGTTATGTTCATCTCATTCAGTTTCCACATCTGCGAAGTGATGGCTGAGAAACTCCCGGGATTCACAGTACAGTATCTTGAAGGAAACAAGAAGCCTGCAAAGGTGAAGGCAGCCGGTGTCAATGGCATCGACTATCATTTCAGCATTTTCAACATCAACAAGAAATGGGTCGCAAAGGCACATAGACTTGGAATGACGACAAACGCCTGGACCGTGAACAAGGAAAACAATATGGAGCAGATGCTCAATATGGGAATCGATTATCTCACCACAGACAATCCTCTTGAAGCAAGAGCCCTTATGCAGAAGATGAATGTCACAGAATTGAAGTAAGATCATCCCGACAATATGTAAAGGTGCGTCAGGCAGCAAGTCTAGCGCACCTTTATTATTTCATCCAATGAAGTGGAATACAGAGGTGACCGGAATTCGCTTCTTATGCCGTCTGCATAATGCCCGGGGCGCTGAGTAGCCAGACGCAGCAGAGAATGACCCGAATGCGTTCCCGAAGCTTCGGCCGCAGCATTGACTGAATCCATAACTTTCGACAGCCGGTCCTGCCGTTCTCTCAATTCCTCGTCAAATCCGAAGATAGCTCCCTGGATCTCATCAGAAGGAACTATGCTGCTGACAATTACCCCTGCCTTCTTATATCTGTATCCGGTCCGGTATATTGTCCGGAAGGCTTTAAGCGCTGCCCCGATTATCTCCTGGACACTGTTTGCCGCAACTTCCAGCCTTATCGTAGCAGAGGGAAAATACTGAGCCAGATCGTCCCTGAAACGGTTGGTAAACATAAAGACCGTGACATCGTGAGCTGCAGAGCCCTCCTGCCTGAGTTTACGTGCACACATAGCCGCGAAATCCGATATCCTGAGGATCAGTTCCTTTTCATCTTCTATCATATCCGCAAAGGAACGCGATGTACATATTGATTTGCGCCTGTCTTCACATTCTTCCTCAATGCAGGCTTTCCCTTGCAGTTCCTCCCACGTACGGACTCCGTTTATATTGAAATTTGCTGCTACCCAATCCCTTGGACGCTCCACAAAATCAAAAGCTGTCCTGACATTCCTGGAGATCATCTTTGGAGCAAGCCTCCTTCCGATGCCCCACACATCATCTATAGAAGTGAGCTTCAAGGCCTTGAGCCTCTTCTCATCGGTATCCATCATACAGACTCCCCTATAGCCTTTATGCTTCTTGGCAAAATGGCTGGCAATCTTGGCCAGAGTCTTCGTAGGAGCCACTCCTATGCTCACAGGGACACCCACCCACCGCCATATCTTCTGCACCAGTTCCCTGCAGAGTCTGGGAATTTTTTCCTCCGGGATGCCTTCCAGATGCAGGAAGGCCTCGTCGATGGAATATATTTCTATTCTGGGGACGGCATCTGCCAGCAGAGACATCACACGATTGGAAAGATCGCCATAAAGTGCATAATTGGAAGAGAAGGCTACGAGCTGCCCTGACTCGACTAGACTTTTGACCTTATAAAACGGTATTCCCATCGATATTCCCATCGCCTTGGCTTCATTGCTGCGTGAGACCACACATCCGTCGTTATTGGAAAGCACGACAACAGCCCGTCCCTCCAGATCGGGACGGAACACCCTTTCGCACGATACGAAGAAATTATTGCAATCCACCAGCGCGTACATATTGTCATTTAGAGCCTGTCGAGAAATCTCCTACCTTACCTTCTTGATGACGTAGGTCACTACTCCCCACATCTTGAAGTCCGTTCCTTCATCCACTTCAATGCTGGGATACTTATCGTTCGCCGGAACCAGGGTGATCCTTCCGTCCCTGATCTTCAGATGCTTCAATGTAAATTCCCCATCCACGAAGCATACGGCCATATCACCGTCCTGAGCTTCCAAAGCCTTGTCTATCACCAGGATATCACCTTCATCGACTCCGGCATCGATCATAGAATCCCCCACGACTCTTCCATAAAAAGTCGCGGCAGGATGCCTCACAAGTTCCTTGTTCAGGTCTATCGCCTGAGTCATATAATCATTTGCGGGAGAAGGGAATCCTGCGTGGATCCCCTCCTGAGCCATCTTGGGCATTTCCTCGCCAGGATTCTTCTCATCCCTTATCGTTTCATTCTCTGTCATAATCTTACCTTGTCCTACAAAATTAACAAATCTCCGCGTCTGCCCCACCCCGTTGAGCTGAAAATCGTACTTTTCTTGCGCTGTACCCGCTCAACGGCTACTTATGATATCAGGATTTATGGTATATTTGCAAAATATGTGCAGGCTCATAGATGACATAGCGGCATTTCTCAAAGAGAACGGATTTGAATGTTCAAGACAGATCCGTGACGATTACGATGTCATAACCGCAAAGACCGCCGACGGAGGATATACAAGGATAATCCTGCCGCTGGAGATAAAGGCATCCTCTGCGGGAGAAGCCCGGTTCATCTCTATGGGGACGGAGTGCTGCATCAGTTTCATAGCAAGTTCCGAAGGCTATCCTCTCATCATCACCGAAGACAGGTGGAACAGTCAGCGGAATATGATGCAGAAGCGTCTTATGGCACATCTGGAGCTGTTCAGCCAGGCTTACGCCCGCAATTGCGAGGTACGAAGGATAGATAAGGCTGAAGCAAAGGCCTTTCTGTCCGAGAACCATTCATACGGCTATGCAGCCTGCAGATATTGCTACGGGCTTTTTCTGAAAAGGCAGACTGGGCATATCGCGGAGGAAGGCCCGGACAGCAATATCGGCAAGCTGATTGCAGTGGCGACGTTTTCGAACGCCAGGAAATGGATCAAGGACGGGAAAGAGATCCGTTCGTACGAATGGACCCGTTACGCATCACTCCCGGATATGAGAGTCAGCGGAGGTATGGGAAAGCTGCTGAAGGCATTCATAAAGGATGTACAGCCGGATGACATTATGAGCTATGCCGATCTGGAATGGTCAGAGGGTAAGGTATATGAGACTCTGGGATTCGAGGGAGAGGGAATAAAGGAGCCTGTGACATTCGTCGTTGACGGAGAGACCTGGAAAAGATTCCCTGTCAGGTCGGGAATGACAGAAGTGAGGTCGGATATGGCAGGGCACAACAACATTGACGGCACCTACGGCAACCTGTTCTTCCGCAACTTCGGGAGCCGTAAATTCCGATTGAAACTGACAGAATACAAATGACGGCAAGAGAAAAGATACAACGGGACGGCATACTCAAATGGCTGCTCAAACTGGTTCTTATAAAGATTCCGCTGGCATTCATAGCCTTTACCGTGCTATGGGTGCTTATCCTCAAGTGGGTACCGGTGTGGGTGACGCCTCTGATGGTATCCAGAAGCATCGAATACAGAAACGATGAGGAGTTCCGCACTCACAAGAAATGGGAAAGCTATGAAAACATATCCCCTGAACTGGCCAAAGCCGTGATCGCCAGTGAAGACAATCTGTTCGCAGAGCACAATGGATTCGACTGGAGAGAGATGAAAAAAGCCATCGACGATCACAGAGAAAAAGGGAAGAAGCTACGTGGGGCAAGCACCATAAGCCAGCAGACAGCGAAGAATGTGTTCCTTTTTCCAAGCAAAAGCTTCGTCAGGAAAGCCTTCGAGGCATATTTCACCGTCCTGATCGAATGGATATGGGGTAAGGAACGTATCCTGGAAGTTTATCTGAATGTAGCTGAAATGGGGAAGGGAATATACGGCGCAGAGGCCGCTGCACAGGAACTGTTCAACAAAAAGGCCTCAGATCTTACCCGTCGCGAATCATCCCTTCTCGCCGCCTGCCTGCCCAATCCTATCCAGCGTCACGCTGAGAATCCATCGGCATATATCTCAAAGCGTGCCGGCCAGATCCGCACACTGATTCCAAAGATAGCATATCCGGAATGGATAGACCCGAAATAGCATCCGATTTCCACATTTTTATATTATATTTGTAGATTGTATGAATGAATAATCTAAAATCTAATATAAATATGGAAGCAATCGTAAAGACAGATTTCAATTTTCCAGGCCAGACAGGCCACTATGTAGGTAAGGTTCGCGACGTTTACAGCATCAACGACGAATATCTTGTTATGGTCGTATCTGACCGTATTTCAGCATTTGACGTTGTCCTTCCGAAAGGCATTCCTTTCAAGGGACAGGTCCTCAACCAGATTGCTGCAAAGTTCCTCGACGCTACAACAGACATCCTTCCTAACTGGAAGATCGCAGTTCCGGATCCTATGGTGACAGTCGGCCACAAATGCGAGCCGTTCAAGGTCGAGATGGTCATCCGCGGATACCTTTCAGGACACGCCTGGAGGGAATACAAGGCTGGAAAGAGGACAATCTGCGGTGTGGAGATGCCGGAAGGAATGGTTGAGAACCAGAAGTTCCCTCAGCCGATCATCACCCCTACTACAAAGGCTGCAGAAGGCCACGACGAGGATATTTCTAAAGAAGAAATCATAGCTCAGGGCATCGTAAGCAAAGAAGATTACGAGCAGCTTGAGGCATATACAAGAGCCATTTTCCAGAGAGGAACAGAGATTGCCGCAAAGATGGGTCTGATCCTCGTTGACACAAAATATGAGTTCGGTAAGAAGGATGGAAAGATCTATCTTATGGACGAGATCCATACACCTGATTCATCACGTTATTTCTATGCAGAGGGTTATGAGGAGCGCCTCGCTGCCGGCCAGAAGCAGAAGCAGCTTTCAAAGGAATTCGTACGCGAGTGGCTTATGGCGAACGGCTTCCAGGGTCAGGAAGGCCAGCAGGTTCCTGAAATGACAGAAGAGATCGTCAACGGAATCACAGACCGCTACATCGAGCTCTATGAGAACATTACAGGGGAAAAGTTCGAAAAAGCGGAAGGCACTGACATCCAGGCACGCATCAGCAAGAATGTAACAGACTGCCTTTCATCACTTTAACAATCACACACCACATAAGCAATGAAACGTATAACCGCAATATTGGCAGTAATGCTCGGCCTCTGCCTCAGCGCTCAGGCCAAGCTTGACCCTTCCAACCTCATCAGCGACGGAATGGTTATGCAGCAGAACACTGAAGCCAGGATCTGGGGAACGGCCACTCCTGGAGCACAGATCACAGTGACCACATCCTGGAATGGAGCTTCATACCGTACCAAGGCTGACGGTGCAGGCTGCTGGAACATCTATGCAAAGACTCCGGAAGCAAGCTACAAGGCATATTCTATGACAATAAAAGGTGACGGAGAAACCATCCGCATCAAGGACATCCTTATCGGAGAGGTGTGGTTTGCCTCAGGTCAGAGCAATATGCAGATGCCTATGATGGGATTCTACAACTGCCCGGTAGAGAACGCAGCGGAATATATCAGCGCACCTGCCGCAAAGGAGAAGATCCGAATGTTCAATGTGCCTGCCATACAGTCCTACGAGCCTCTCACAGAGGTCGAAGGAGAATGGAAGGGTGCAGAATCGGAGACAGTTCCATATATGAGTGCGACTGCATATTTCTTTGCACGCGAGCTCAATGAGGTTATGGACATTCCTGTAGGCATCATCAACTGCGCGTATGGCGGAGCCAGGATAGAGAGCTGGACACCGAAGGAAATCCTCGAGACATATCCGGACGAGGATCTCAGACGCGAGACGATCGAGTCTATGATCCATTACCACAGACCATATCTTGCTTACAACGCAATGTTCAATCCTACAAAGGGTTACACCATCAAGGGATTCATCTGGTATCAGGGATGTTCTAATGCCGGAAAGCACGAACAGTTCTGTGAAAGAATGACGAATATGGTGAACCACTGGAGAGAATGCTGGGGAGATAAGGACGCAAAGCTTCCGTTCTATATGGTAGAGCTCGCACCTTACCGCAACAAGCCTCAGACCGCTGTTCCATATTTTGCTCTTCTGCGCCAGGCTCAGCACGAGACCGCAAAGTCGATTCCGAACTGCGGCTGCATCGTGACCAATGACCTCGTCAGATCATACGAGCAGGATAACATCCACCCGGCCAAGAAGAAGGAAGTGGGTGAAAGACTGGCGTTTATGGCTCTCAACAGGGACTACGGCTACAGTAAGATCGCCTGCGACAGCCCGGAAGCGGTAAGATGCTACCGTATGGCAAACAGCTGCGAACTTGCAGTAGAACTCACCAATACGGACAACGGTCTCAGCCGCTGGATGGAGATCGAAGGCCTTGAGGTGGCCGGAAGCGAAGGTGTATTCTACCCTGTGACTTACGCATATTTCGAGTGGGAACCTAAGGTATTGAGGATCAGGTCTGAATTCGTGCACGACCCTTGCGTGGTAAGATACGGATGGGGAGATTTCAAGCCTGGCAACCTGAAGAATGTGGAAGGCCTGCCTGTAGCACCGTTCTACATCAAGGTCGAGGAATAATCATACAAACAAAGCAAGAATATGAACAAGCTTTTTGATATAACAGGAAAAGTCGTTGTCATCACCGGAGGTACAGGAGTGCTCGGTAAGGCAATAGCGAAATATCTTGCACTTGAAGGTGCAAAGGTTGTGATTCTCGGCAGACGCGCAGAAGCTGGCAACGCCATCGTCGCAGATATAAAGGAAGCCGGCGGAGAGGCTATGTTCCTCGTGACCGATGTAATGAAGCAGGATGTGCTTGAGCAGAATCTTGCAGATATAGTAGCAGCATACGGCCGTGTGGATTCGCTTCTTAATGCCGCAGGAGGCAATATGCCAGGTGCGACCATCGCTCCGACCGGTACTTTCTTCGACCTCAAGCCTGAAGAGTTCCAGAAGGTTCTCGACCTCAACCTCACAGGAACAGTGATACCTTCCCAGGTATTCCTGAAGCAGATGGTGGAGCAAGGCGAAGGAACCATTGTGAACTTCTCGTCTATGGCAGCATTCCGTCCTATGACACGCGTGGCAGGATATGCCGCTGCAAAGGCAGGTATCAGCAACTTCACGGCATTCCTTGCGACAGAAGTGGCAAAGAAGTTCGGTGAAAAGATCCGTGTGAACGCGATTGCTCCGGGATTCTTCCTCACCGAACAGAACCGCACCCTTCTCACAAATCCTGACGGAAGCTGGACACAGAGAGGGGCTGACGTCATCAGACAGACTCCGTTCGGCCGTATGGGAGAACCGGAAGAACTGTGCGGAACAATTCATTACCTGATATCTGACGCATCCAGATTCGTCACCGGCACTGTGGCTGTAGTGGATGGAGGATTCAACACATACGCAATGTAAATTATGAAAGGAGTATATGTATTCTTAGCTGACGGATTCGAGGTTTCCGAGGCGCTCACTACCGTCAATATGCTTCGCAGAGGCGGAGTCAATGTCAAGACTGTTTCAATCTATGATGACAGGATCGTCACCAGTTCAAATCGCATTCCTGTCGTAGCTGATATGGCATTCGGAGAGTTCAGGGCATCGACCACATTCGGCCCCTGCCTCCCGACTGACGTAATGATATTCCCTGGCGGAATGCCCGGCTCTGCCAATCTTGCAGCTTTTCCAAAGCTGATGGACATTATGCAGGAACATTATGCGGAAGGAGGTACGGTTGCAGCGATATGTGCGGCCCCAAGCGTGGTTCTGAGCCTTCTTCCGGATCTTGAAGGCAAGAAGATGACCTGCTATGACGGCTTCGAAGAGGCTCTTATGGCAAAGGGAGCGGAATATGTAAAGGAAGGTGTCGCGACTGACGGCAACGTCATCACCGGACGTGGTCCAGGCTGGGCTGTGGAATTCGGTCTTGAGATACTGCGACACATCAAAGGGCAGGAGATCGCCGACAAGGTAAAGGCAGGCCTGATGCTCTAGCTCCTTTATACAAGCATAAGACCTACAATAAACGCAATGTTGTATTAAAACTAGACTATATGGAATTTAAAGGAAAGACCGCACTCATTACGGGAGGCGGTACAGGTATCGGTGAGGCTATGGCCTATCAATATGCATTGAAGGGAACGAACGTCATCCTCACCGGAAGACGTATCGATGCACTGGAGAAGGTGCAGAATAAGTGTATCGAGATGGGAGTGAAGGCCTGGTGCCACACCGTAGATATGGAAAAGCCGGAGACCATTGACGAGCTTGTTGCCTGGATCAAGGCCGAAGGGCATCTGATCGACTTTATGCTTCTGAATGCCGGCATCTCACAGAGAGCCCTCACTCTAGAGACAGACATAAGCGTTGACAGAAGGCTTATGGAGGTGAACTATTTCGGAGGTATCTATCTGGTGAAGGCTCTTAAGGATATGCTTATCGAAAGGGGCGTACACATTGCCGTAGTTTCCTCTGTATCAGGCGTATTCGGATTCCCTGTCCGTTCTGCATATTGTGCTTCGAAGCACGCGATCCACGGATTCTACGAGACTATAGCCCTTGAGTATCCTCAGATAAAGACCACGATCATCATCCCTGGCCGTATCCATACCGATGTATCCAAGAATGCCCTTGACGGCAACGGAAAGGCTACCGGAGTTATGGATCCGGGACAGGCTAACGGATATGATGTGAACAAATGTGCAAAGGTGGCCATAAGAGCCATCGCACGCGGAAAGCATCAGAAGGTGATCGGCGGCTTCGACACCATTATGGTACCGTTCTATAAACACGTGCCTTGGCTTTTCCGCCTGATAGCACGTAATGTTTCAGCTAGATGACAATGGCAGCCCTGAGGCTCAATTGTCATCCTGAGTGAGCAAAGCGAGTCGAAGGATCTAAAAATAATTATTATGACAAAAAGAAAAGTGATCTGCGGTGTGCAGCAGGTCGGAATCGGAGTAAGAAACGTTGAAGAGTCCTGGGCCTGGTACAAGGACGTATTCGGATTTGACATAAAACTGTTTGGCGACGTAGGAGTTGCAGAAAGGATGCTGCCATACACAGGCGGCAAACCTCAGCCAAGATACGCAATCCTCGTGCTCAATCTCCGCGGAGGCGGCGGATTCGAGGTATGGGAGCCTCGTGAACGTGAACTGAACTATATCCAGTTCACTCCGGAGTTCGGAGACTACGGAATATTTGCCTGCAAGGTGAAGTCTCGTGATGTCAGGGCTGCATACGAGGAAATGAAGAAGAAAGGCGTGAACATCCTTACCACACCTTGCGCAAATCCTGCAGGAAAGGAGCATTTCTTTGTCCTGGATCCTTGGAACAATCTGTTTGATATTGAGTCGGATGACTACTGCTTCTATAATGAAGACAAGAACACCGGTGGAAACAATGGTGCTACACTTGGAGTTTCCGATATGGAGAAGTCCATCAAGTTCTACGGTTCGATTATGGACTACGATAAGGTAGAGTATGATGTTACTGACGTATTCGAAGACCTTCAGGGCGTTCCGGGCGGCAATTACAAGCTTCGCCGCGTGATGCTGACAAGATCTAAACCGATCGAGGGACCGCTCAGCGAAGTTATGGGCACATCCCACATCGAGCTCGTACAGAGGATTACGGAAGAAGGCGTCCCTGCACCACGCAAGCTTTATGAAGGTCGTCTCTGGGGAGATCCAGGATTCATACATCTCTGCTTCGACATCAGGAATATGGAGGAGATCCGCAAGGCTGCATCCGCTCTTGGACACGAATTCGTATGCGACGGAGGACGTGACTTCAAGATGGGAGAGGCAAACGGACACTTCACATACGTAGAAGATCCTGACGGCACTCTGATCGAGTTCGTGGAGACATTCAAGATTCCTATTCTCAAGAAGTTAGGAATATATCTCCATCTTGAGAACCGCGATGACACCAAGCCGCTCCCAAGCTGGATATTGAAGTGTCTGAGATTTATGAAGAGCAAATAAAAACAAAATCCTGAAGATGATCTTCAGGATTTTGTTTTTTAACTCAGATATTAAGAAGCCGGTCCGAGATGACACCGTCAGCGATGGTAATGACACGGATTGAAGGCTGGGCGTCACCGATCTGGAAGGCTACGGAAGTGGTTGTGCGGACGGGCATTCCGGAATATTCGCCGGAAGAATTGTTATGAAGATGTCCGGCATAAAGAGCATCGACATCTGACTCTGCACACAGATCGAAATAAGTCTGTCTCTTGGATTTCTGAATCTGGAAATATCCGTCATCCTCCCCTATTTCTTTCAGGAAGAAAGGATGATGTGAGAACAACAGGGAGACTTCCGAGGCATCTTTCTTCTTCAGCGCATCCTTCATCCATTCAAGCTGTTCCGTCTCGCGCGGATCGTCATATTTTATAAGGTTGGAATTGATCCCGACCAGTCTGACTCCCCTTTCGCAAAGCAAAAAACGGTCATCCCCATATCTGTCAGTGAATGGGCTGGAATCGACTGCGCCTTCCGAAATCATCACATCGTGGTTGCCGGGGATATGAAGGACCTCGACTGATGGATCTATAGCCGAGATCACTTCAGCGAATGAATCCCATTGCTCCTCATCATAGTGACGATTGACCTGGTCACCTGTGAATACGACGGCATCAGGCTTCATTTCATTGACCTTGGCCACGGCTTTTGTCAGACAATCTATCTCAAATGTAAGGTCATTGACATATTCTGTCCCTTCCTTCTGGCTCTTGTCTGCAGCTGTGAATCCAAGTTGTGAATCAGCTATCTGCACGATCACGTATGGCTTGTCCGCACAGCCCAGAACAAGAAGAGCTGATGCGATCATAATGAATAACTTTTTCATATACGGTATTTATATTCCTTTCCAGGTGGATGGCACAGGAGCTTCAATGGTCATTTCCTCTTTTTTCACAGGATGGATGAAAGTGATCCTGCGTGCGTGAAGAGAAATGCCTCCGTCCGGATTCGATCTCGGCGCTCCGTATTTCAGATCTCCCTTTATCGGACATCCCAGATTCGAAAGCTGGCAACGGATCTGATGATGACGGCCTGTGAGGAGTTCGACCTCGACCAGCCAGTATCTGTCCGTCTTTCCGATCTGCTTATAATTAAGCCTGGCAAGTTTGGCATCCTTTCTCAATGATCCCTGACGGCAGACATACGACTTGTTCTGCTTCTCATTGCGCCACAGCATATCCTCCAGACGACCTTCCGACGGCTTAGGCTCGGCACATACCAGTGCCCAATAGAATTTATGCACATCAGACTCCCTGAACATCGCATTCAGACGTTCCAAGGCCTTGGAAGTCTTGGCGAGGACCGTTATTCCGCTGACTGGACGGTCCAGCCGGTGAGGCAGTCCGACGAACACCTGACCCGGTTTGGAATCCCTCTGGGCAATGAAAGCCTTGTACTTTTCACTCAACGGTTCATCTCCGGTCTTGTCACCTTGGACTATCTCTCCCACCTTCTTGTTCACGACAAGAAGATGATTGTCCTCATATAGTATTCTTGACGCGAGGTCTTCGAATTCCTCGCCGGAAAGCGGTCTGTATATCATATCCATTCTATAACATCCCCAGGCTGCCGGGAATGACATTTTCATTTACAAAAATAGCAAATATGTCATTAAACGAGGCATATCAGCAGCAAAAAACTGACAAATTGGCATATATTTCCAAAGTCTGGACATTGGCACAAGTTTCGATAATATCCCTGCGACATCGGAAATGTATCCGATCAGAAAAGAATAATAAATCAAACATATAGAAATTATGGGAAAAATCATTGGAATTGACCTTGGAACCACCAACTCTTGCGTGGCAGTGATGGAAGGTAACGAACCTACAGTCATCATCAACAACGAAGGACAGAGAACCACTCCTTCTGTGGTTGCATTCACCGACGGAGGTGAAAGAAAGATCGGTAACCCTGCAAAGCGTCAGGCTATCACCAATCCTCACAAGACAATCTTCTCTATCAAGAGATTTATGGGTGAGAAGTACAGCCAGGTGACAGGAGACATCAACCGCGTGCCTTACAAGGTAGTCAAAGGAGACAACGACACTCCACGTGTGGATATCGACGGACGTCTCTATTCTCCACAGGAGATTTCTGCAATGATTCTCCAGAAGATGAAGAAGACTGCAGAGGAATATCTCGGACAGGAGGTTACAGAGGCTGTAATCACAGTTCCTGCATACTTCTCTGACTCACAGCGTCAGGCTACAAAAGAGGCCGGACAGATTGCAGGTCTTGATGTGAAGCGTATCATCAACGAGCCTACAGCAGCAGCCCTTGCATACGGTCTTGACAAGCAGAACAAGGATATGAAGATCGCCGTTTATGACCTCGGTGGCGGTACATTCGATATCTCAATTATGGACCTCGGTGACGGCGTGTTCGAAGTCCTCTCAACAAACGGTGACACTCACCTCGGAGGTGATGACTTCGACCAGGTGATCATCGACTGGCTCGCATCAGAGTTTGCAGCTGAGAACGGCGGCATCGACCTCAAGAAGGACCCGATGGCTCTTCAGAGACTCAAGGAGGCTGCAGAGAAGGCAAAGATCGAGCTTTCAAGCCAGACTTCGACAGAGATCAACCTCCCTTACATTATGCCTGTTGACGGTGTTCCTAAGCATCTCGTCAAGACTCTCACAAGAGCTAAGTTCGAGCAGCTTGCAGACCATCTCATCCAGAGGACTATCGAACCTTGCCGCAAGGCCCTTCAGGATGCAGGAGTCAGCGCATCTGAGATCAGCGAGGTACTCCTCGTAGGAGGTTCTACACGTATCCCTGCAATCCAGGCAGTAGTTGAGAAATTCTTCGGAAAGGCTCCTAACAAGAGCGTGAACCCTGACGAAGTTGTGGCTATGGGTGCAGCTATCCAGGGTGGTGTCCTCGCCGGTGACGTAAAGGACGTGCTTCTCCTCGACGTGACTCCGCTTTCACTCGGTATCGAGACTCTCGGAGGCGTTATGACAAAGCTCATCGAGGCCAATACCACCATCCCTACAAGAAAGTCACAGGTATTCTCTACAGCCGCTGACAACCAGCCTGCAGTTGACGTACACGTACTTCAGGGAGAGCGTCCTATGGCAAAGGACAACAAGCTTATCGGCAACTTCATCCTTGACGGTATCGCACCTGCACCAAGAGGTGTCCCTCAGATCGAGGTTACATTCGATATCGACGCAAACGGTATCCTCAACGTATCCGCTAAGGACAAGGCTACAGGCAAGGAGCAGAACATCCGCATCGAGGCTTCATCAGGACTTTCTGACGCCGAGATCCAGAGGATGAGGGATGAGGCTAAGGCTAACGAGGCTGCTGACAAGGCTGAGAAGGAGCGTATCGACAAGATCAACAATGCTGACGGTATGTGCTTCCAGACAGAGAAGAACCTCAAGGAGTACGGCGACAAGATCCCGGCTGACAAGAAGACAGCCATCGAAGAGGCCAAGAACAAGCTCCAGGAGGCAGTGAAGGCTCAGAACCTCGCTGACATCGACAAGTACAACGCTGAGCTTGAGGCCGCTTGGCACGCAGCTTCAGAGGATATGGCAAAGGCAGCCCAGGCTGGCCCTCAGCCAGGCGCACAGCAGGGTCCTTTCAATGGCCAGGCTGGTCCTCAGGGCGGAGCTGACGACCAGGGAGTTGACGAACAGTAAGCACTGATTGACATTATATGATGAAGAGGACGGTTCAACAAAGAATCGTCCTCTTCTTTGAATTATGCATAAGTATTGCTATATTTGTTGCCGATGAAGAACAAAGCATCATACACTTCGCTCCGATGGTGGCGTCTGATTGGATATTCCGGTCAGACTCATACGGTATAGTGCTGAGGTGATTATATTGCATATATCATATAAACTATAGTTGAGACTGTCCGATCCGATATGGACAGTCTTTTATTTTTTAAATGCATAAAGCTATGAGACAGAAGAGATTTTTTCTGCAGGAAAATGAAATTCCTACGCAATGGTACAACATCACGGCAGATATGGAGAACAAGCCAATGCCTATGCTGAATCCGGCGACAAGAAAGCCGGTTACAGTCGAGGAACTCTCTGAACTCTTCAGTAAAGAATGCTCCCGACAGGAGCTGAACACAAGCGACAGATGGATAGATATTCCGGATGAAGTACGGGAGAAATATACATATTACAGAAGCACTCCTCTTGTAAGGGCATACGGTCTCGAAGAAGCATTGGGGACTCCAGCCCATATATATTTCAAGAACGAGAGCGTCAGTCCTGTCGGCTCTCATAAGCTTAATTCAGCTCTTGCGCAGGCTTATTACTGCAAGAAGGAAGGAGTGACGAACATCACGACCGAAACCGGAGCGGGACAATGGGGAACGGCTCTGGCATACGCCTCCAAGGTATTCGGACTGGAAAGCGCGGTCTATCAGGTGAAGGTGAGCTATGAGCAGAAGCCATACCGCCGCAGCATAATGCAGGTGTTCGGAGCCCTCGTCACCCCTTCCCCATCAATGTCCACGAGAGCAGGAAAGGATATTCTGACCAAATCGCCGAACAATCAGGGCTCTCTCGGAACCGCAATATCCGAGGCTGTGGAACTGGCCAGGATGACTCCCGGCTGTAAATATGCATTAGGCTCAGTTATGAGCCACGTGACATTGCACCAGACAGTCATAGGGCTGGAAGCGGAGAAACAGATGGAAATGGCTGGAGAATATCCTGACATAGTCATCGCCTGCTTCGGAGGAGGCTCGAATTTCGGAGGCCTGGCCTTCCCTTTCCTGAGACATAATATTTCCGGAGAAAAGACCACACGGTTCATTGCCGCCGAGCCGGCAGCCTGTCCGAAGCTGACAAAGGGCAGGTTCGAGTACGATTTCGGAGATGTTGCCGGATATACACCGCTTCTTCCTATGTACACTCTCGGGCATCAGTTCATCCCGGCCAATATCCATTCCGGAGGCCTGAGATATCACGGTGCAGGAGTCATCGTGTCACAGCTCCTTAAGGACGGCTTCATTGAAGCCACCGACATTGCCCAGACGGAAGCATTCAAGGCCGGCTGCCTGTTTGCCGAAACCGAGGGAATAATCCCTGCTCCAGAATCCTGTCACGCCATAGCTGCTACTATAAGAGAAGCTGTGAAATGCAAGGAGACCGGCGAGGCCAAGACCATCCTGTTTTGTCTGTCAGGCCACGGACTCATCGATATGACCTCTTACGACCAGTTCCTGTCAGGCAATATGAGGGACTATACCGGTCAGTGACAACTATACAAGGCTTTTCAATGTTTCACAAGACAGGGACAATCCGGTATTGATTATCAACACATTACAAAAGGTGCGCGGCATTCGGAAACTGCGCACCTTTTATATAACACACTATCAATCAACGAATTACACAAACACGCATCTGTGAAACTTTATTTTTTGCTTTGACATAGGTTTTACATATATTCGCAGACAGAAAAACCAACGTCTATGAGAAGATTCATCATCATATTGGCTTCTGTATTTCTGCTGGCGGGATGTACGAAGCAAGAAGATACCCATCCTCGTCCTGACATCAGTATGGAAGCTGACAGCGCGGCGTATATAGAGATGCTGGAGAAGGAGATCACGGAGAAGGTGATGGAAAAGGAAAGGAACACAAGGTCAATGATGCTGACCGTCATAATTCTGACCATCATAGTGGCATCGGTGGCGGTGGACAAGATCGCAATCGCCAAGCGCAAGACCGAAATCAGGAACAAATGGCTGAAGAGGGATATCGAGAAACTGGAAAAGGAGAAGGAGATGCTCTCCGGAATGAAAGAGGAGGGTGTGCTCAATGATGAGATGAAGACACTTCTGGAAGAGAGGCTCAATGTGCTCAACGGATTCATCACGGCCCATATCTCGGGAAATTGCTCGGAGAAGGCATACGACGAGCTTGAGAGGCTGATGAGCGACCGGAACAGCTTCATAGAATCAACCCGTATGTCTTTCATCATAGGCCATCCCCGATTCCTCATATACCTGAAGGAAAAAGGACTGACCGATCTTGAAATAGGCTACTGCTGCCTGAATGCAATCGGGCTGAGAGGCAAGGAAATCGTCGCCTACCTCAACAGCCGCAGCTACTACAACGCCAGCAGCGCCATCAGAAAGAAGCTCGGACTTAACGAACACGACACGAACATAAACCTGTACATCCAGAAGCTTCTGAAAGAGATCGATGAAGAGGTTCCCGTAAAATCCCCACAAATATGAGAAGCAAGTATGAAGATCCTATCAGCGGAATCCTTCTGGCCTTGGGAGGCTGCTTCGGAGGAATAGGCCTGTTCCTCGCAGACTACAGATCCACACCTGGAACCGTATTCATAATCATCCAGACCATTTTCATCGGCCTTTTCATCTTCCGTTTCATCAGAATGTGGATGAACAAGGAATACAATCCCCTACACGATGGCTGCCGTATCTGAAGCTCGTCGAGGCCGTATTATGGTTCCTTGTCATCATAGTCTGGTGGGATGAAGCAAACAGCAGAGACGAGCTCTTCGGTATAGGCATTATGATCTACGGAGCCAAGGATGTATATGATGCAGTAAAACTCCTTATAATGAACAAAAACAGATAGCTATGGACTTCTGGGATATCGTAATTCCGGCATTGGCCGGAGGCATCCTCGGGCCTATATATGCCCGATGGTTCAGATGGTGGAGAAGAAGCAGGAAACAATCTAAAAAAAAGACGGACTGAAATATCAGTCCGTCAAAGTTTTATTGTGGCCGCCGATTACTCTACAGGAATGGAATCTACACGGACAAATTTCTGGATGAATGTCGGATCATCCTTTGCTACCCAATACATCTGATCAGCTGTGAGATCCTTGACGATGTAGCGATGAGCCCAGTCACCGGAGTCGTGGTCATAATTGCCACGGAGGATTGCTCCAAGCTCCGGGTCGTATTCAATATAGTATGATCCGGTCACCTTGTGAGGCACATTGGTGAAACTGTCAAGATTCTGATACATCGTATAAGTCCTGTCATTACGGACAATGTCAAGATACACGTATGTACCCTCAGTCAAAGGTGCACCATTCCACTCGACAAGTTCCCATCTGCCGGAAATATTATTGGCATTTACATCAAGATACTCTACTGTCACTTCAGGCTTTTCAGTGCACGAAATCAGAGACATCACTGCAAAAGCGGCTGCAATCAACATTTTTACTTTATTCATATACAAATACTTTTATTTCATTTATTGTAACGGATCAAGGTTCCAGTTTTACTGTCAGTGTCGATCTGCTCGGGGATATTCCCAGACCTTTCAGCATCACCTTCATCACATTGTGCCTTTCAGGCTGTTCCGGATCGTATGATATGACGATCTCACCTGTTTCTCCGTCCGGCACGACCTCCGGTACCGTCTTGAATTCAAGACATTCCGGCAGGAAAGCCGTCTCGCATTGTAGCTTCAGCGGGCTGCCGCTGAGATTGATGAAACGGAGTTTTTCCACTCCTTTCTTCTTCTGGTCAAACGAGACCTCTGAACGTCTCAGACGTATCGTCCCCATCTGCACAGGCCATAATCCGGAAAGATCCGCTCCATTCTCCACGGCAACGGTAAGCCTGAGCACTGCTGACGGTTCTTTATAATCTTCAGTATATACGAAGATACGTCTCTCGAACTTCCCGGGATGTCCCTTGGGGTTATATATAGCTTTAATCTCCGCTGTCTCTCCGGGAGCTACAGACTTCCTGTCAACTGAAGCAGACAGACAGGAGCAAGTGGAAACAAGCCTGCTTATAGCTATATCCTTGGTTCCGACGTTGCTGAAACGGAATATAAAGGGCCTCGGCGCATCATCCTCATTCATAGTTTCGGCAACAATATGCTTCGTTTCAAAGCAGATGACCGATGAATCAGAGGAAAGACGCGGATCTGTCACACTGTCTATTCTTTCCCTCGGGATTATCCTCAATTGAGCATCTATGCTCTGCGATACTCCCAGAACGATGAACAGAACCAATATGCATCTCCTGAGCATAACTTCAACCTGCTACAGCCATCCGTTACCGTTTGCTGACTCACGGACAGTGATGACAAACTTGTCTGTCCTGCTTCCTGTCACCGATGCCTCGGTCTGACCTGCCTTATGTCCGCGGACGATCATCCTGCCGTCAACGATCTCTGCAGTCGCAACTGAAGTGTCACTGACACTCACAGAGAATGTGTTACCATCCATATACATCGATGGAACCGCTGTTGCCTGTCCTCCTACAGCCACATAGAGATTAGGGAAGGTCATATCAACGCCTGATCCCTCGATTGCCTTGAGAAGTCCGTATGCATTGACCTGTCCGTATCCCATTCCGCCACGGAAATCATTCATATTGAGGGTCATATAAGGAGCAGAGCCTTCAAGGTCAATGATATACTTTTTATAAAGCTTTGTTCCGCTCATATAATCATCAATAGGAATCGCGGTATCATATAGGAGATTCTTGAATTCATCTGCCTTGAAATGCTTTCTGAGCTTAGCTGCGTATGAAAGGCCGAGGGCTGCGACACCTGAAACGTGAGGACAGGCCATCGATGTTCCTTCCATATATCCGTAACCGCTTTCGCTGACATTGAACGGAAGGGTTGAAAGGACACATCCGACTTCTCCAAGCCTGTGCTTATCGTCAACATAGTCCCAGTAGTAGTCCTGATCGCCGCCTGGAGCCGAGATAGTGGTGCCTGGGCCGTAATTGGTATATACTGCTGGAGTGAAGTCACCGGCTGTAGCCGCTACAGACACGAAATCAGGATATGCAGCAGGATAACTTGCTGCCGGGGCCGCCTCGTTTCCGCCGGCGAATATGGCGATTCCACCCTCAATTACTCCATCTGGAGAACCTGCATTATGAATGAAATAGTCAAGCGCCTTCCGTTCCAGCACATTGTAAGTCTCCCACTCTTCGTCAGTCGAATACTGAGGGGTCCATTCCATCGGATTGGCTGCACCGGAGATATATCCCCAACTGCACTGGAGTATCACCGCACCATTGTCTGCGGCATATTTGATCGCTCTGACTTCCTCAAGCACTGTACCTGCGTACAATCCTGAAAAGATCTGGCAGGACATTATCTTCACACCTGGAAGGGATCCGTTTCCACCGGCAATCGAACTGATGCCAAGGCCGTTGCCGTTTGCAGCTGCAATGACACCGGCAACGTGGGTTCCGTGTCCAGTATCATACTTGCTGTCTGTGGAGATCACACCGTGCTTGCCGACGAAATTGTATCCGTGCACATCACCGATATATCCGTTTCCGTCATTATCTTCAGTTGACTTCCATATCTCACCTTCATTCACCCACATACTCTGCTTGAGATCCGGATGGGATACATCCACACCCTCATCAAGGACAGCTACGATTATGGATGGATCTCCTGTAGTAAGATCCCAGGCCTTTTCAACATTCACATCAGCTCCCTTTATGAACTTTGTAGGACGCAGATTGCCATTGTTCACGAGATGCCACTGATCCGAAAGGAGAGGGTCATTGAATGCGCCACCAGCTGCATTTGCTGCAAGTTCGTTAAGCCTTTCCATTGTCAGAGGAGTAGGCTTGTCGTCTGATGCCCTCTTCAGAGTACGGTTGTATTCCACGCGGCTCACTTCACCGAGTCTTGCAAGATCGGCAGCAACCTTATCCACAGGATGGTCTTCGCTGAAACGTACCACATACCAAAGATGCAGGCCTTCCTTCCTTGCCTTTTCCTCACTTCGCATATCCACAGGGAAGACTCTTTCTATCTGATAGCCGTCCACAAGGTCGAGAATCTCATCCACGCTAAGGACACCGGAACGTGTCATCGGAGTCATCGGGCCGCTTTTGGTAACCCCAGCCTTATCCAGGATATCGCTTACGCGAGCATCAAAACGTACAAGAAGCTGTCCGTCAACGACATCCTCAGTCATCTGAGGTGTCTTGTCTATATCGGTCTGAATCCCTGTCGCAGGTTCTTTGACCGAGCAGGCTGCGAGTCCTGACATAAGGACTGCCGCCATAACATATATGCTTTTTCTGATAACCATTATTCTTCTGATCTGTTATTCGGGTTGTACTTCTTGTTAGTGTAGTGCTGATAATAGTAGTCGAGACTTGCCGGTTCATTGGTAAATCCGGCATTTTCTCCAGTCCTTGTCTTTCCTTCCTGCGAGAAGACGAGAGAGAACGGATACCATATATCCAGTTTCGGATGGTAAAGCAGCCAATCAGGAATCTCACCGGTCAGACGATTGTAGTTGATGGCGAAGAATTCTGTGGTAGGAAGCACCTTAGGAAGGCCTATGAGCACGTCAGGAAGGGTATCATTAGCCTGAACCTCCTCCGCTGTCCACTTCTCGTGATCGAGCATCTTAGGGAGCTCACCCTGAAGATAGTTCACGGAGAGTCTGATCGTATCAAGCTTATTCCACTTGAGTATCCTTTCCGGGAACTTAGGCTCATCAATGAATCCTCCTACATTCTCCCTGATGTCATTGCTGAGGTCATATATCGTATGACGCTGGTTGGCATTAATGACAAGCGCGTGAAGATTAGGGAAATTCTCAGGTGTGAGAATATCCGGAATTGTCTGGAAGCAGTTGGAACTGAGATCCAGATACTCAAGATTCTTCAGGTTCTTGAAGTCCGGATGGAGGCTTGTGAGTCCGTATGCACCGATGGTCAATCTCTTCAGATTGGTCAGCTTGGTGATATGCTCTCCTGTATCAAGGTTACGGAGGAAATGGTTGGCATTCGAATAAAGAATGATTTCTTCTGCCGCAGTAAGATACTGTATTTCAAACGGTATCTCCTCCATTGTCTTGAACATAAAGAACTGTACGTATCTGACACGTCCCTTGTCCGGACCATCCTTCCATACCGACACATTGTTCCAGTGTTCCATCCTTTCGGCAGTATCCCATTCTGTGAACATATTCAAAGCGCGGCTGATCGCAAGAATAGCAAGCGAGTCTCCTGCTGGCGTACCTACAGGGATAGGAAGAGCAGCCTTCTGCACCACCTTAAGTGCATCGTGCTGTCCCATAGATACATCCTTCTTAGGCTTGAACTCTATATCCGCAATCCTTTCATTGTCACGGGAATTCACTCTCCAGTCGAAACGGATCTTCGATTCGCGAGGTCTTGCCCCCCTGTCGAGATTAAGTTCCGGTTTCTTGAATGTGAGCCAGTTTTCCGCACCGTCAGGAAGAATGACATCATAATCCACATTTGACTTTACCTTGACTTCGAAGTACCTTGAGTCATAATCAGCATAATCATCCACATCGATCTGCGATTTCTCCAGAACTATCTGATACTCAAAACCTTCCTGTACAACAGCAAAGTCCTTGTTCTCATCTGTATCAAGATTATGGATACGAACCGATCCTGTCCTCTGATCTACGGTCAAAGTCGAATCTATGCTTATCGAGCACTCTACTGACCCTCTTCCGTTTGCAGGAGAGACTGTAATCCAGGGAGCTTCCGTCATCGCTACCCAGTTGCCTGATGAGCTGACATTGATCTTCCTGATTCCGCCTGCCGGGCCGATATTGATATTGTCCGTATCCACACCGAAATCTATCTGAGGATTCGGATTGACACAAGCCACAACCATTGATGCTGCGGCAATTGCGATAATGATTCTGTTTATCTTCATACCTTTCCTCCTCATTAGAATAAGATGTCACAATTTCTGATCTCCTGAGTCTTGTCGTATATCAGAATGTATGCTCCCTGCTGGATTGCATAGCATACGTCCGATGCGTCAAAGACGATTTCAGGATTATCACTGATGTCCAGATAATAGCAGATGGTCGAGATGGTGTCATCGATCTTTCCGAGGTTGTTGGATCCGATGTAGAATCCGCGAAGGCCTCTGTGCTGATATATACCCTCCGGCCAGTCTGAAAGACACCTAGCTCCGTTCTCATCACGCTGTCCTCTGATTGCAAACACAGTCAGATACTGGCTGTCGAGCGGTTCCCAAGGGAATTCCGAGAACTGATTGTAGGAAAGTTCCACACCGTAGAGGTAAGGAAGATTGCCTGCGTGCATTTCCCAAGGGAGTTTCTTGAGGTCGTTGTACGAGAAGTCAAATGACTGAAGAAGAATGGCATTCTCATATTCAAACGAGCCCTTAGGTATCTCATTGATGTTACATCCTCTGAAATTGATGTTCATTATCTTGGAGTTCGACTTTGCAAGCTCTACCGGATACTTGGTGAACTCCGGATTATTGCATATTGTGAGTGTCTGGACATAGACTCCTCTGAAATCTTCAGGGAATGAACTGATGTGATTATATGAGAAGTCAATGGATACAATTGCAAACAACGACTCGGCATCGAAGATATTCGGGAACTGAGTGAAGTTATTGTTCCTTACTGAAAATGTCTCGGCATCCTCCATATAGCAGAACACACCTTTCTCATCCACTGGAAATTCAGAAAGTTTGTTGTTGTCAAAATAAATCTGAACAGGCTTGATGTCATTACCCCAGGCCTCTTCGATAGTATGTATCCTGTTGGACGAGAAATCGATCATACCGAGCTTCTTCATATTCTTGATTTCTTTCGGCACGATTTCAAGATTATTCTCGTTAAGATAAAGGATCTGTATCTTCTCCCTTGACGGTCCCGTAGCAAGTCCCTTGAAGCCTTTGAGGATTTCCTCAGGACTCCACTGAAGATTGTTGGCGAGATTAAGCAATGCAAGGTTAGGCATCTTAGTCACTGCCATAGGGAATTCCTTCATCTTAGGACAGTTATAGATCTCGACATCAGTGCAGGATACAAGATTCGCGATCTCGTCCGGCAATGTCTCGATTTCACCGTTTGCAATGAAAAGCTGCTCGAGATTTGTGAGGTATCCTATCTCCTTCGGAAGACTCTTCAGACCATTGTTGATCTTTCCGGAAATCATATCCTTAGGCTGGATTCTCATCTTTCCAGTCTCTTTCTCGATTATATCAGACTCGTTCATCTTCTCATACATAGCCATCTCAGGAATGGAAATGCCGTTCTCTGCAAGAGCTCTGGCGATAGGCTCGGACACCTGAGTGACAGTCCTTGCAGACGCCATATACTCCTTATGTCTTTCCATACGGCGTGCTGTACCCTTTCCAGGCTGGACAGTAGGGTCGTATGTTATGAGATTGCCGTCATTATGATTACCGAGGTAAAGTTCAACAAGCTCGGTAAGCTGGCCGATAGCAGGAGACATATCTCCATAGAATCCGAACTCACTGAGATTGATCAAGGCTACACGACCATTGGAATGAAGTGATACTCCCGGCTGGGTACCCCAAAGGTCAGGATCCTTGTTAAAGTCCCAGTTGCATCCTCGAGGCTGATCCTCACCGACATAGTACCAATCCGGTCCACCAAGCGACTTCCATATCTCGTAAAGGGCATAGTAGTCTTTGATATACTCGTCGCTTTCGTGGAGCTTTACCGGCACATCGGCATCTGTAGTCTTGTTATCTTCTACAATGAATGTAGCATCTACATCATTATCAGTCTCCAGAAGCCTCCTGCTGCTGTCGAACACACTATATGAAACAATCTGATACTCCCCTGCTCTCAAAGACAGAAGGCTGTCACATACAGCTGAAGATGTCTGATATCCGTCTGTATCATCTCCGTTATCTTCGAAATGTACGGAAAACTCTGCAGGAAGCATCTCGAATGCTGTCACGGTATTACCGGTCTTGACTGAAACCGAAAGGTACTCGATCTCATCGAAAGTATATTCTCTCGAAGGTGCCTTGGTCTGAGGGGTATCATTGAAACCGGACATATCCTTGACGATGCTGAACTTCACGCGTCCTCTTTCCACTACATCAGCCACAAGATCGTGTACAGACAGGCCGCCGGCAACTATGGAGAATGAATTATGGTCTTCGGACGGAGTACCGTCATATACCGGCTCATCCACCTTATTGTATAGAGTGAATGTCACCACCTGATAATCTCCTGACAGGAGCTTGAGCTTATCACTACGGAGTCCGTACTCAGCGGCTTCATCTGAAGATGCGCCCATAACAAGAGTCTGGGATATGAGATTTTCCTCATATCTGAGAGTGACCTTCAGTTTAGCAACGTCCCCAAGATAATCAAGCTGAGTTGCCTTGGTTCCCGGATAGGACGCTTCCTTATATAATTTGAACTGCACATATCCGTAATCCTTTTCACGATAGTCAGGCTCCTCCACTCTGGCACAACCTGCCAGAATAAAGGCCACGACCAATGAAATCATTGCAGATATGCTTAACCTAAATAATTTCATATCATTCATTATTCGTTTACTATTCACCAAGATCGAGTGTACATACAAGGATAACCACAGTTGCATCTGCACCATCAAGGAAATTTATATTACCCTGAATCCTTGTCTCAGTGCTGCCCTCAGGCATACTCATATAGATTTCCACTGCGCCTTCGTCGCTAAGGACAACTTCTCCCATAATATCATTTGGTCCGAAGAATTCGTCATATACTACATTATTCACTCTGAAGGCTGATTTGAGTCCGTAAGGGTTTACATTATGCTTCTTCACCTTTGCAGGCAGCTTGATAGCCATAGGCATACCCGACATTGTATATCTGAGGTGATAAACAGGATTCATTCCATCATAATACATATCAAAAAGTTCTCCCTCTGTCAGCTGCTCCAGAGTGAAGCCCATCATCTCGGCATACATTGCAGACTGCTCTGTAAACTCCAGCTTGACGTCATCGCTGATAACCACTTCCGGATCAAAGACGCACTCGATGATAGCCAGAACGCTTCCATCTGCATCATAGAACACTACATATCCTGTTTCTTTCTTGTCCGGAACATCCATATCCCGATACATATCGATCACACCACCGTTATTGCCATCACCGGCTGTAAAGGCAAGCCAGAAATCGCCTGCCGAAGTCATATCCTTTCTTCCGGCATTGAATATCCTGTAGGATGTAAACGGCCTTGCAAATGACATAAACGCATTATCACGTGCATATACATTAGAATATGTGAGCGTATATCGGAAATCAGTCTCGCCGAACCAGCCGGTAAGTCTAGGATTCTCAGAAACGGTGAAAGTAGCACCGGCGGTATTCATATCCTCCACAGAAGAATTCATCTTGACATAATCCATATCGCTTCCATACTGAAGGATATGGATGGCATTTTTCTCAATATCAGCCTTCGGAGTTCCATCTGACTCAAAGAAGCCATCGATGCTGCCGTCTTTGCTGAATACGAGATATGCCTCACGCTCATCAGACGTATTCTCGGAAACCTTGAGGGTGATGCTACGCTGCTGAAGCACTTCTCCACCCTGTACGTATGCCTGGACATCAAGTATGATCCAGTCAGGATTTTCGGAAACCTTCCTTCCGTCTTTCATTTCTACAGGTACAGCGACAGCATCCTTTGTTCCCATCATCCAGGCCGAAGCGGCGAGATCCTGGAAACCGACAGCGGTCATAAGCTGTCCCGGAGCGTTGAACTCCCAGGCCGTAAGCGCCATATCAAGTCCGAAACTGAACTTATCCTTGCATCCAGGTATTGTGACAGCCACCTGATGTATTGTCTGTCCGTCAAACTTGAACAGGATATTTTCTGTTGCATCCTCCAGAGGATACTTCGTCGGGTCGCCCATAAGATTGAATGTCACGACACCTGTGTTCATTGCAGGAGCCTCTCCCGAATACTTCATAACAAGCCACTCAGGAAGTTCTATAGTCCAGTCACACTTTGCATCTACCATTACCGGCATACGGAAATCGCTGCCTGGCCATACAAGAGTGATCGCTTCCACAGGATCGGTTGTATAAAGGTAGCCTCCGTTCTCGTCAAAGAGGAACTCTCCGTTCTCGTCAATCTGTGTAGAATACACTTCAACTTCACCGCAGGCAGGGACGCTGACATTAAGTTCCTTAAGCACAGCATCTCCGGCCTTGAAAGTTACCTTTCCGGAAGCAGCCTCAACAGAAGCGCCTGTAAACACAAGCTCCAATGAGCCTACTGTCGATTCCGGCACCTGTACATCAAGCCACTCAGGAGTGTCAAGCTGCCATTCGCAGTTTGCATCCACCTTGACAGGCATTCTGAAATCAGCGGCATCCATAGACCATACAAGGTCAAGAGAAGATGCTTCAGCCTCCTCATAGACATACAGTCCGTCTGCACCTGTCACAAGTTCTTCACCCTCTACCTTTGCCGCATAGACAGCAAGGGTCCTGTTCTTTGCAGGACGCATATATTTTGCGATGACCTTGGACTCACCTCCCATTGAAAGAGTGACCTCGCAAGATCTGTTCATATCGAATTCTTCTGTCTCGGACACACCTATCTGGACAGTAACAGACTCCTTCTTTCCTTCAGCGACCTTTCCTGAGATCTTGTCAACCTTGAAGGAATTGTCCTGAATCCAGAACCACTGCAGATTTGAAGATGGAACGCTTACAGTCCAATCCATATTGGCATTGAATGTAAGGGTAAGAGTTTCTCCAGGAGCCACATCGTTATCCTCGACTACAGAAGGAAATTCCGGCTTTACGGTAACCGGTGTATCCGGGCCGTCAGGTCCGATTGGATTCTTCTCTTCGCAAGAAGCTGCCATCAAGGCACATACAGCAAAAAGCGCTGCAAATGTTCTTATCATATTCATCGTTTTCATAATTTTCTATGAACTGTTTTACATTCCTTCTTCCTTCTTGAGTCTATCAGCCTCCTCATCACTGACCCATTCCATAATATTATAGAAATGGCCTACCGTTCCCACAGAAACTCCAAGGTTTTCCACATACATCTCAGACCAGAGATACAGATAACTTCCGCAAGGATAGAATATCGAGTCATACATCGCGCTGTTCCTGACAAGGATCTTGTCGTCACCGTGAGCTGTTCCGAAGAAAGAACCCTCGTCGCTTGCCACCTGATCTTCATCCATAGTGATATACGGCATCATCGGATCATCCGCATTGAATCTTATAGTCACATCATAACCTTCATTTATCCAGTTGCGGCAGATGATGGTATTCTCTTCTGATGGATGCTTCTCGGTATATATAAGTCTCTGATATGAACCGGTTATGCTGTACTGATAAAGGAACATCGATGTCAGCACGCAATATCCGGTGAAGTTATTGATATCGAAAGGACAGCTCTTCATCAGAACCACCTTTGTCTGTTTTCCATACATAGGCATCTCCAGCTTGTCGTTCATCACGAGCTGCAGCTGGAAACCAAGGGAATCCGTATCACCGATATTATCATAATATCCGTGTACAAGCACATCTGCACGGTTCTCTCCGGCCTTTATCGTCACTGTGTTGGACTTGAGGCTGTAGTGGACCTTCTCGATGGCATTGCTGCCTCCGTCAATGATCTCCACACCGAAGGTACGGTCATAATCTCTTGTCACGGTCGATACTACAGGGACACTGAAGTACTCCACATCATTCTGTACCGGATATGTGGCAAGAGTATCGGCAAACATAACATATTCGGCATCGGAATATGTCACATATCTTTCCTGACAAGCCGCCAGGGCGAGTACGAGGAAAGGGATTGCAATATATTTCAAAATATGCTTCATATATCTATGCATTATCTGTTACTTTCGTTAGGCTGGATCTGGGATCCAGGTGAAACAATTTCGTGATTTGGTATAGGCCATACAAACAGAGGGTTTCCAGCCTCGATCTTAAGCGAACTTCCTTCAGACTGGGTCTGTGACTGAGGAGTACGCTGGAAGCCCTTGCCCCAACGTTTCAGATCGTGGAGACGGAATCCTTCCATATAGAGCTCACGGACACGCTCGTCTGAGATGGTTTCAAGCCAGTTGGATTCATTCACCGAAATGCTTCCTCCACTGGTGTATCGCGACTCACGGAGTGCTGTAAGATCTGCAGAAGCAAGATTATAGCTTCCCTTCTCGCAATATGCCTCGGCGCGGATAAGATACTGTTCGGCAAGGCGGAGAGGCTTAGGCATATTCACGTGATAGATGAGATTTGCCATAAGCGACTCATTACCATAGTACTTGATAAGGAGAGGCCAGGTGAGCTGATGGGCATAACCTGTCTGAAGCGTAGCAAAATATGCATTATATCTGCCGTCACCGGAGCCATAGAGATCAAGTACCCACTGAGCCGGAACATAATCAGGATAATAATAGTAGTAGTCAGTGGTGAAGTTCAGGAACACGGATCCCTGAGCGCCACCGTATGATGTAGCCGTATATCCTATACGCCATATATTCTCGTATGATGTATCATTCGACCAGAGATAATCCAGATAAGTCTGGGTGTTTGTAACATAACTCTTTGCCGAAGCAAGTGCGAACGCATCAGAGTCAATCAGCTTTGTCGAATGTTCTATGGCAGTATCCCAATCCTGCATATAAAGTGCAAGACGGGCGTGGATGGCGTGGGCTGCCGCTTGTGTGAAATACGGTGCATCGAATCCGTCATTTTCTTCGTCAAGAAGATCCTGTGCCTTCTTAAGGTCTGCAATCACGAACTCGTATGACTCCTTAAGGCTGGCACGCTTGGCCGGTTTCTCACCGAAATATGAATCAGCCAGCACAACTCCAAGTTCAGACTCAGCTGTAGCAGGGTCGTATGCCTTGCAATAGCACTTGAGAAGTTCCGAATATGCAAGAGCCCTTGCACAATAGACTTCACCTGTATAATAATCAAGATACTGGATCTCAACATCATCTGTAAGGTTGGAGCGGAGTTCCTCCACCTGGTCAAGATAGAAGTTGCATCTTCCGATCACCCTATAGAGGCCTGCATATACAGCTTCGACTTCTGAGTTGGTCGAGCGTATATCCCAGAGCCAGTGGGTACCGTACTGATTCGTATTGCCTTGAACCGCATATACAAGGTCAGTCTGGATGTCCGGACAAAGAGTAAGGTAACCGCTGTACAATGCTCCGCTCATATATGCCGTATATATTCCTGTGAGTGTCTGCTCTGCATCGGAAAGAGTCTTCATTGCGTCCTCTTCAGGTATATAATCACCCGGAAGTTTCTCAAGGCAGGCTGTCAGACCGAAGGCTACGGCAATCACTGCCGTCATCTTCAATATTGTATTATAAATCTTTTTCATCTTCTTCATTCTTTAGAACATCAGGTCAAGTCCGAAGGTATATTGACGGGACATCGGATACTGAGCCGCATAGATGTTTCTCACACCTTCAGGATCAAGTCCCGAGAAGTTGGTGAAGGTGAGGAGGTTCTGTCCCTGAGCATAGATACGGAGGCCTCTTATGAAACCGGTCTTCTTCAAAAGTCCTGAAGGCAGGTTGTACGAAAGCATCAGATTCTTCAATCTGAGGAAAGAAGCATCCTCGAGAAGGCGGCTGTCGAACTCGGTATATTCACCGTGACGCGGGATATCGGTAATGTCACCCGGCTGCTTCCATCTGTTCAAGAGTCTGTTGGACTGGTTATATGTCATAAATCGTCCGTTGGATTCATCGAAATAACGGTCATTATTAAGCATCCAGCGGTCACCTACCCAACTGAACTGTGCGCTGAGACTAAGGCCTTTCCAAGAAAACGAAGTACCGAAACCTCCCTGCCAAGGAGCGTGATAGGACTTTCCTACCATCACCTTGTCTTCATCACGGAGTTCGTTAGTGATGTTTCCATCCTTATCATACCAGAGTGCATCACCGTTGGCAGGGTTCACTCCGGCGTATCTGTTGATATAGAATTCGCCCACAGGACGACCGACCACGAGCTTGGTGCTGGTATTCGAGGTTTCATACTCATCCACACCGTTGTAAAGCTCGGTAAGCCTGTTATGGTTATATCCTACATTCGCATTGATATTCCAGGCGAAATCCCTGATCTGAAGGACGGTAGCATTCACATTGAGTTCAACTCCCCTGTTGACCATAGCTCCCACATTGTCCCACTTATAGCCGTAACCGTTAGACTGGGAATATGCCAGAGGCACGGACATCAGCATATCTGTGGTCTTCTTGTTGTAAAGCTCCAGATCGACATTGAGCCTGTTCCAGAAGCCGAAATGCAATGCCAGATTCGTAGTCCAGGTGTTCTCCCAGGTCAGTTCCTCATTACCGGGCTGAACTGGCGCCACACCTGCATCACCGACATAATCAGAACCACCTCCGATAAGCGCAAGATGCTCATAATTAGGAATTTCAGAGTTACCGGACGTTCCTGTACTGAAGGCTACCTGGCCCATAGTCAGCCAGTCACGTGAACCTGTCATAAAATTCTCGTTCCTGAGATTCCACATAAATCCGACAGCGCCGAAGACTCCCCAGCGGTTGTTCTTACCGAATCTTGAAGAACCGTCTGTACGCACAGAGACTTCAGCATAATAGCGGTCCGCATAATTATACTCACCTCGTCCGAAGAACGACACGCGTGAATAGTCGGAATCCGCAGTACTTGTCCAGGATGTAGCCCTGGTTCCGTTGGATATGTCGGTAAGCTTTGAATTTGTCTGACCGGCAGTTGTCACACTGAACGCCTCAAGATGGTAGTCCTGCCACTCGTGACCAAGGAGGAAATTGAAGTCGTGGATATTATCGACATCAAAACGATAGGTCAGAGTGTTGGTGAGATGGAGGCCGAGCGCATCTGAAGAACTACGGCCCGCAGATCCTTCACCGAGGTTCGGCTCATAATCAGGGAACGACTGGCTGAAACCTGTCGTATGCGAGAAATCCACCGCGAACTGCGATCTGAACACAAGATTCCTGTAAAGAGTGAGATCAGCAAAGACAGTCGATATCATCTTGTACTTCTTGTATTTCAAAGGGTTGTTCTCGAGCCACTCGAGAGGGTTCTGTCCCTGGCCGGTCCAGGTACCGTCATTGATGGACGCAAGCGATCCGTCAGCCCTGTGCGGATTCCAGTATGGAAGCATAAAGCGGGCTGCTGAAATCGGGGTTACGAGTGTATAGGCACCTTCATCAGCCTGCTTGATGTTCTGGTAGTTGAACATCGTATTAGTTCCCATCTTCAGCCACTTGGCCATCTGCTGCTCGAAATTGAAACGCATAGAATAGCGCTCGAACTCCGATCCCGGCGCAATACCTTCCTGATCGTAATATCCACCCGAAAAATAGTAGTTAGTAGTCTCGGTAGCTCCTGAAACAGAAAGTTCGTGGCTCTGAAGCATTGCCGAATCATTGAAGACCACGTCCATCCAGTTCACATCAGTCTTGGAGAGATAGTCATAATTCTGGCCGGCAGTCAGGCCGAGTTCCTTCTCATACTGGATACGTTCTGCGGTATTCATCAGGTCCCAATTGCCGTGTGCAAGAGCCGACCAACCCATCTGCATACGGTAATTGACATTAGGACGGTCCATATTGCGTCCCCTTTTGGTTGTGATCACGATCACACCATTTGCGGCACGTGCTCCATAAATGGAAGTCGATGAAGCATCCTTGAGGATCGACATACTCTCGATATCAGCGGGATTGATCGTGTTGAAGTCAGCAGCCGAAATCGCCACACCATCAAGGATGTACAAAGGAGCTGTACCTGAATTGATTGAATTTGTTCCACGGATAGTCATAGTTGCAGAGGCACTTGGCTCACCTGTGCTCGAAAGCACCGTAAGACCTGCGACCTGGCCCTGGAGAGCCTGGTCAAATGCCGCTGTAGGCGTATTCTCCAGCTTTTCAGACTTCACAGTCGAAACGGATCCTGCCACGGTACCCTTTTTGCGTACACCGTATGCAATCACCACGGCATCCTCAAGGTTCATTGCTTCTGTCTGCATCACCACATTGTAGGTAAATGTCTCAACAGACGGCACAGTAACCTTGTCATCCAGGAAACCGATGCTTGAGAATATCAGTTCGGTGCCGGGAGCCACCTCTATCTCGTACTCACCGTCAAGAGAGGTGATGACACCGTTGCCGGGGCCGGCCATCACGGCCACGCCGATCATCGGCAAACCATCATCGGCAGATGTTACTACTCCGCTGACTTTCACAGAGTTCTGAGCCAGCAAACCAACTCCGCCGATGACTGACAAAAGAATTGTCAGAATCAATTTTTGAAAATTTCTCATCAGTTCTTTATAAATTAATATCCAAATCGTGGCAAATATAGCGTTTTTTTCCCACAGTTACAAAGTAACTAGGGCATAGCGATATTAATTCCGTAAAATGCACAATTATTCCTGTAAACCGCATCAGGCAAGAAGCAAAAAAGGCAGACGCAAAGCGTCCGCCCCAGTAAGGAAACAAGTTTGAAAAGCACGGCTGTCAAAGAAGATTTATCCAGCCGTATGTATCGGGAGCTATCGTTTCAAGAAAATGAATCACGTGATGACCGCGTCCATAGTCGTCAGTATATGAAGCAAGTGCAGACGGAGTGAAATAATACGGACTTCTGGAAGTGACAATGCGGCCGGTATGTTTATCGTAAAGTTCGTAACAAGGAGCATACGCAACCGAGCCCTTATCCGACAGAGGCTGGCATCCGAAGAACCATAGCCTGAGTTCTGATTCAGTTACATTCCTGCTGTATGTAGGAAGCAGCAAGGCTCTGTACAAATCTGTTCCTATTCCCCTCAACGGCCTGTACTTCTCGCCGCAAACGGATATGCGGCTGTCCGGCGTCCTGCATACGGAATACAGCATTCTGGTATTCGCAAGAGTCTGTCCGTCATATACTGAAGGGCGTATCATATCAGCGCCATCAAATCTGTTTCCACCGGAAAGCAGACTGTTTGTCATCTGCCCCAGGACATATACGCGTGACACGTCGGTCATCCATTCAACCGAGACATCGATGTAGTGAATCCTGGCAGTGGAGGAAGGAGAGGCATAGACCATACTTCCCGCGACCGTGTTATAAACCGAGGCAAATGTTTCATTCCCAAAAGGATTATACCCGCATTGCTGAGAACCGAAGACCGCGTGAGCTCCTATGGCGGTATGGACATATACATCAACCGTACCAGCTGAAACACCTATCTTTTCCGACGAATGGCGGTTAGTAACATTGATCATAAGCCTATGTTTTCCTGCACTATGCTGCAATGATGACGAATTGTAACTCTGAATTACCTCAACCACCCCGTCTGCAGCATTCAGAGATGCTTCATACACTCCGTTTGGTCCGCTGGCAGTCCCTTCCCATTCCGGTTCTAAAGCTGCCGAAACATATTGAGCGGATGCATCCGGCACAAACGCCTGGAATTCAAAGGTTTCATTTGCTTTCATTTCATCAGCGAAACTTGCACGCAACAAAGGGTCCACATCTGCCCCGGCAAATAACGTATAGTCGTCTATCTTCCCCAGTTGGCGGGCCTGCACCTGCGGAAACGGATTCTCCACCATCAGCAATATGTCCTTGGATGCAACATCCGGACAATCAGAAGCAGATACCGTCGCCGGATACTGCCGGCCCAATCCGATCTGCACACCCGAAACATACAGAGAGCATATTTCAAACTCGATTGCTGATGAGTTCACCTTAGACCTGAAATATGCTGCCGCATCTACCACCGGCCGCAGAAACGAATCAAACGCAGCGGCATTGACATTGGAAAGCACATTGCCGTAATCATCAAGATATGCATATCCTGACATCACCGTTTCCCCATCCGGATTAAGAGACAGCGAAGACTTCTCCAGATCAAGTACCGGAGCCTTGATGGAAAGTTTCACATCCGCAGTCTTGGATCCAGAAACATTCCTCACCCTTATCGTTACGTCTCCTGTTCTCTGAGCCACAACTGTAAAGGATTCGTCATCAATTCTGGTGCAGGAAATCTTCGAACCGTCAGACAAGGTGACAGACAAAGGCAGGTCAGACTCATCAACTCCCGTCATCGTCAATATGCCTTCCTGAGAAACATACCCGACCAGATTGCTCCATACAGGGGCGAATTCCGTTTTGTCTATGACTGAAATGCTGCTGGCATCAGACAAGGCCCCGTCTTTTGACATAATCCTCACAGGTACGACCGAACCGACCTTTGCAGAAGCCGAAGCCTTTACATTTATGCAGAAATCATAACATCCGTTCCTGCCTTGTTCCATCACATCCGGATTGAAGGAATATGACAGCCCGGCAGCCTTCATAGCCTGTTCATCCACATAAAACTCCCAGTCTCCTGGAGAATTCTGCGAATCAGTACCGGTCCCTCCCGACCTGCTGTAATGTATCATTATCTTCTCACTTCCTCCCGGCTGTATAAGATAGGGTTCATCGACAAATTCCAGAACTCTGCCGTCAGTCCAGTCATCCCCTCTGCTCACCTTCCAGCTGTTGACGAAAAAGCCCTCTTCTGTAAAATCCAGGGTCAGATCATAGCGTTTGTTACGTAACAGGTTGAAATCAGAGGTATTGTCCGCACCCAGATAATATCTGTACATAACATTCCCCGAATATCCCTGCGTAGCCTCTCTTCTGGCATTGAATTCCAGATAAGTGCAGAGGCCCGAGTATGATTTACCGTTTATATCGGATATTTTGTCATATACTTTGCCGAAAGGATCAGTATTGGAAGGCAGCAGATTACCCTGAGCATTCTCCGGAACATAAAGGACAACTGTCGTATCCTGAAAATATCCGGGTCCCGGGCCAAGCTGTCCTATGGACAACGGACCATCGTATGCATACCGGTCATTAAGATCGGGGTTGTAATCTGAAGAAGTAAGAATATCTGCAGTCGAAACAGCCCGGCTGCCTTCTGGCGCAAACGGCATCATACGCCTGTTAGCCTGCCTGACGAACAGACTTCTGTTGCATAAATTATATGCATAGAAGGAAGATGGCGTATAACCGGAAAGGCTCTTATGCAATATCCTGACGCAGAGTTTTGAGAAGAGACGGTCAACCTTTATGATTCCCTGTCCTTGAGACGGCCGGTACTTCTGAAGAATACCGCTCATAGGAAAGCCCGATGTCTCTACTGAAGAAAACGACTGCAGCATATATTCCATCAAAGGCACTTCAGATTCATCTCCAGGGAAATGCCTTGTCATATCTCCCATATTGACAAGAGCATACACATTGCACGCTCCTTGCCCACTCACATATAAAGACATCATAAAAAAGTCTGATTCGTAGTATCTTACATCTGTAAGAGTCCCGCTCTCATCATACGAAGCCAAGGTGACATCAGATACTTTTGTTTCAATATCATCCGGAAGAATACTCTTTACGGATATACTTTCAGCTCCGGCAATCTGAGTCGCAAAAGAAGACAGGATTCTGTTTTCCACATTGACTTTTTCATCTGCTTCCTGATATTTTTCATAAGCACAGGAGACAGACACAATAAAAGAAATAATAACAGCTAAATATCTCATAAGCGTAATGATCTAAGATTTAAAAGGCAGCGGTACCTCACGGCAGCGCCGCCTGCGCACTAATTCAAGTAACTGAATGAAACAAACCGACTTATTGTAATTCGTATTCCGATATATTCTTGATTCCCGGAATGCCATAATACGCCTCGACGATATCACCCCGAAGGCACACCTTGCGTCCCAGGATCTCCGGATTATCCACAAGATTCAAAGCTTCCCGTAATTCTCCGGACGGAAGCTGCACGGAAAGGCAGGAAGATTTTTCATTTGTTGACGACCTTGGACCGAGCAATATATTGGTCCTTGAAGAAAACGGCTTGGAAAACGAGGCAGAAGATGAAGTAAGATCCCCTCCCACAATATAGCCGCACACCCACACATCCTCATCACCAGCTCTGTCAACAGCTTCGGCTACCGAGAGGATTCCACCGGAAGACGAGCCTCCACCTATGACATATTCATCTGACAGCCAGACCCTTGCAGTATCCACAGAAACCGATATGCCATCTGTCTGGGATGACCCGGTCGATGAACCGCCTGTCGAGGAGACCTTAACTTTCAACTCCAATATTTCCTGAGCCAGAAGCGTCTTGGTCAGAAGCACTTCGTCAGATCCCCCGTTCGCTAGCACAAGGGATATGTTTCCCGGCTGGAAATATGCAATCCTTTTCTCTGCATATCCATAAAGCAATCTTCCGAAAGAAGACTTAAGTATCAGGGAGCCATCAGGATATTTCGTCAGAAAGTCAGAGTCTATCTTAAGGCGGATTCCCGCATTGATCTGACGGCATACCAGTTTAATATTGACAACGTCACCAGCAGAAACCACCACGCACTGTTCATCACCGAACTGGGGCAAGGAAAACGCTGGCTTAGGAAACTCCTCCGATATCACACGTACAGTATAGCTGCCAGCCTTCAGTTTCAAGGCCTCCGGCGAAGCACCGTATGGCCCATCATACACTACATTCCCTTTACTGTCTTTTACACTTAGTATAAAATCACTCGTATCCGGGATTTCGAGACCGGAACGCGTCAGCAGTTCCTGGCCCCGCGCAAATGCGATACGCAATTCGCCCTCGGGTATCAACTGCCCGCCTATAATATTGCAAGATTGAAAGATTGCTGCAAGAAGCAAGACTGAAAAAGCCAGATGCAGACGTTCAGATAAAGATTTCTTCATTATTCATTCTCCTCAATTCTTTTGTTCCGCGACATTGCGGACAGCGGCAAAAGTAGGAGAACAACCTGAAACCGTATTTAAGAAAAAGAAAAATCTGAGATTTCTTTTTCTTTGGTCGAAAATTTCTTTTTCTTAATGATTTTCAACAAATCTTATGGGATTTTTTATCGTAGAATGACAAAAAATCCACATAGAGGCATAAAAAATTCACGAGGCACCCGCATCATCTGCGAACGCCCCGCTACTTAACCTAAACTTAAACTATGAAAAACTTCAATGCAAAGGTACGGATATTTAATTATTTTCCAAGTCTATTGCACGAATTTTTGCATACTTTAAGATCAATATCTTTTCCCCGTGTTCATCAAAAGCTATTTTGGCCTTCAGATCGGTAACATTGCCGGATATTTCCAGAATTTTTCCATAACCGAAACGATTGTGTTCAATCCTCTGCCCTGCCTTGAGCTGAAGGATAGGTGTAGGCTCGAATTCCGCATCGGGCACTCTTTTCATCACAGTCTGAGGCCTTCTTAGCGGAACAGGTTCGGACCGTCTGACCGGTTCAGGTCTGCCGGAAGCCTGCCGAGGGATATTCCTGCGCTCGACCACTGGCTTGGAAGATTGCCCGTACTGATAACCTGAACGCGGCTGGAAAGTTCTTCCCCATCCGCTTCCGAATGTTTTTTCTGGCGCATCATCTTCGTCGAATGCCGACGTCAACGGATTTGCAATATACTGAGCATCAACCTCCTTGACAAATCTCGAAGGAGAGTTGGATTCGTGTTTGCCGTTACGGGTCCTCGTCTGGGCGAAAGAAAATGAAACGGCTTTCTTAGCTCTCGTCATAGCCACATAAAACAGTCTCCTCTCTTCCTCAATTTCACTCTCTGAAGCCAGAAATCCTCCGGACGGAAAGATATTCTCTTCCATTCCAGTAACATAAACGAATGGGAACTCCAGTCCTTTTGAAGAGTGCACCGTCATCAGAGTCACTTTATTGGAAGAGTCGTCATCATCCTCCATATCAACTGCACTGAGAAGAGATACATTTTCAAGATAGTCACTGAGAGTCACTACCGAAAAATCAGATGCAGTGAGTTCCACGCCTTCCCCGACAGCACCTTCAGCCTGCATTTCCTCAAATTGTTCATTCTGTTTTTCTTCTATGTATGTCTTGACACTGTTAAGCAGCTCTTCTACATTCGCTGTACGGGACTGGCCTTCGATACTGTTGTCACTTTTATAGAAAAGCAGGAGTCCGGACTCCATAGCAGCAGCCGTGGCAACCGTATATGCGTCGTCCTTGAAAGCTCTGACACACAGTCTGTTCATCATCTCGCAGAAAGCCCTTATCTTCTGAACGGCAGCGTTCTTGAGTCCGAACTCCTCGAGATCATCCGCAAACGCAGCCTTGAACAAGGAAGTCTGATGTTTCGCGGCTGCCGCAGTCAACGCAGTCATTGACGTATCGCCGATTCCTCTGGCCGGCTTGTTGACCACCCTTTTGAAAGATTCGTCATCATTGAGATTTACCGCAAGCTTCAGATAGGCCATCATATCCTTCACCTCAGCTCTTTCGAAGAACGAATTGCCGGAGTAGATCACATACGGCAGGTTTCTTTTACGAAGCGCCTCCTCAAGAGCACGTGACTGTGCATTCGTTCTGTACAGAATCGCAAAATCCTGGTACTGCGCTGATTCAGAATGTATGCGTGTTATTATGGACGAAGCTACCAACAGGGCTTCTTCCTGCTCAGTATAAGCCTGTATAAGCCTTATCTTCTCGCCCTCTTCTCCCATCGAATAACACTCCTTGGGTATTCGTGCCGAGTTTCTGGCGATCAACGAATTGGCAGCCTCCACTATGGTTTTGGTAGAACGATAGTTCTGTTCCAGACGGAATATATGATGCTCCGGATAGTCTTTCTTGAAATTCAGGATGTTCTCGATCTTGGCTCCACGGAATGCATATATGGACTGGGAATCATCACCTACCACGCAGATGTTCTTATGGAACTGACTCAGCTTCTTCAGGATGAGATACTGGGAAAAATTGGTATCCTGGTACTCATCGACCATAATATAGTCGAATCTTCCCGAAATCGATTCGAGTGCAGCCGGATTATCCCTCAGCAATATATTCATATTCAGCAGGATATCATCGAAATCCATAACGCCCGCCATCTTGCATTTATATGCATACAGGTCATAGATATCACAGATACGCGGTTTCTTGGCCGCCGCATCATTCTGCAGTGCCGTAGGATTGCGTCTGTAGGCCGAAGCTGTCACCAGATTGTTCTTGGCCATAGATATGCGCGAAAGCACATCCTTCGGCTTATATACCTTGTCATCAAGCTGCAGTTCCTTGAGGCAGGTCTTTATCGCACTTATAGAGTCGCTTGTATCATAGATCGTGAAAGCGGACGGATATCCAAGAGACTCCGCAAATTCTCTCAGGAAACGGATGAAGACGGAATGGAAAGTGCCCATATACAGCTTCCTGGCCTTTCTTTCCCCCACCATCAAGGCTATCCTCTCCTTCATCTCCGAAGCCGCCTTCTTGGTGAAGGTGAGGGCCAGGATCCGGGACGGATCACATCCTTTTTCCAGTATGTAAGCTATCCTGCTGGTCAAGACCCTTGTCTTGCCAGATCCCGCACCCGCAACAATGAGCACCGGCCCATCGACACAACTGACTGCAGCCTTCTGCTCGCTGTTCAGTCCCTCCAATATAGTACTGCATCTGTTTTCCATAACGCCTGCAAAAATATACAAAACATTGCAATTCCCCCGAACTTTTTGCAAAAACCTTCAAGATGGTAAAAAAGGGGCTTTTTACTTCGTAAATAGGGAAATAATCCGTATCTTCGCGGGCGCATTTTGAATTTTATTCTCAAAACGGTTTATATAATGTCAAACAACATCTATTTGAAAAAGGGTCTCGACCTTCCGATCAATGGAGCGGCGGCCCAGAACACCAAGAAGGTGATCGTCCCTGACGTTGTGGCCGTGAAGCCGACCGATTTCAGAAGTCTCGTACCGAAGCTTCTGGTCAGAGAAGGCGACAAGGTCCTCGCAGGCTCACCTGTATTGGCTGACAAGATGTCTCAGAACATCCTCTTTACATCTCCGGTAAGCGGAACTGTTGCAGAGGTTGTAAGAGGCGAGAAGAGAAAGTTGCTTGAGGTCCGCATCAAGGCGGATGAGAAACAGGAGTATGTCGATTTCGGAGTGAAGAAGGTGTCATCACTTTCTGCAGAGCAGATCAAGGAAGCCCTTCTTGCAGCAGGTCTCTGGCCTGCACTCACTCAGAGGCCATACGGCATAATCGCCAATCCTGAATCGAAGCCAAAGGCAATTTTCGTATCAGCATTCTCAACAGCACCTCTTGCTGCTGACACAGAGTTCGTTCTGAACGGACAGATCGGTCACATCCAGACTGCAGTTGACGCACTCGGCAAGATGGCCGGCTGCAAGGTTCACGTCTGCGTAAATGCAGCGAACGCTTCTGCATTCAGCAAGCTTCAGAATGTGGTTCTTCACAGTGTTTCCGGCAAGCATCCTGCAGGAAACGTAGGTGTACAGATCCACCACATCTCCCCAGTACAGAAGGGCGAGACCGTATGGACTGTATCCCCTGTTATGCTCGCAGCCATCGGTAAGCTTTTCGACACAGGAAAGTACGATGTAAGCAGAAAGATCGCCGTGACCGGTCCTAAGGCCGTGAACCCTGCATACGTAGAGGGTTATCCAGGCATTTCGATCAAGGACCTCAAGGAATTCTATGATGCTTCCGAGAATCTCCGCTACATCAGCGGTGATGTACTCACAGGTACAAATGTAGGAGCAGAAGGATTCATCGGTTTCTTCGACAATCAGGTGACAATTCTTGAAGAAGGTGACAAATATGAGCTTCTCGGATGGGCAAAGCCTTTCAGAACCAAGCTCTTCAGTGCCTCACGCACCTACTTCTCCTGGCTTACGCCGAACAAGAAGTATGATATGGACACCAATCTTCACGGAGGCCCTCGTGCATTTGTCGTGAACGACACTTACGGAAAGGTACTCCCTATGGACCTCTATCCTGTATATCTTCTCAAGGCCTGCCTCGCAAACGACATCGACAAGATGGAGAAGTTCGGCATCTACGAGGTTCTGGAAGAGGATCTCGCCCTTTGCGAATATGTATGTCCGTCTAAGATCTACATCCAGCAGATCATCACCGACGGTATAGCCCTTATGTTGAAAGAAATGTGCTAAAAGCCAAGAATATGAACGGATTAAGAAATTTTGTAGATAAGATCAAGCCGACCTTTGAGAAAGGCGGCAAGCTCGGATTCCTTCATTCGACATTCGACGCTTTTGAGACATTCCTCTTCGTCCCTAACACTGTGACACGCCGTGGCGCTCACGTAAGGGACTGCGTCGATTTGAAGAGAGTTATGATTATGGTGGTGATCGCCCTCGTTCCTGCAATGCTCTTCGGTATCTGGAACACAGGTTATCAGCACAGCCTCGCATTCGGCCTCGACTGGGGCTTCTGGAACATCGTACTTTACGGTCTTGTAAAGGTACTTCCTCTCTATATCGTTTCATACCTTGTAGGTCTCGGCATCGAGTTCGTTTCAGCTCAGATCCAGGGACACGAAGTCAACGAAGGTTACCTCGTATCAGGTATGCTCATTCCGCTTATCGTCCCTGTTGACGTTCCGCTCTGGATGCTCGCAATTGCTGTGGCATTCGCAGTGATCATCGGCAAGGAGGTATTCGGCGGTACCGGTATGAACATCTGGAATCCTGCACTCCTCACACGTGCATTCCTCTTCTTCTCTTATCCAAGCAAGATGTCAGGCGACACTGTATGGACAGGCGGAGTCGAGAGATTCGTGAACGAAGGCGTCGCATTCCAGGCTGGAAACGGCCTCGTGGACGGTTTCTCAGGTGCCACACCTCTCGCAAACGCATCAATGCAGGGACTTCAGAACAGCGGCTACAGCCTCTGGGATATGATTCTCGGAACAATCCCTGGCTCAGTAGGTGAGACTTCAGTCATCGCTATCCTTATCGGTGCAGTAATCCTTCTCTGGACAGGTGTTGCAAGCTGGAAGATTATGGCATCATCAGTTATCGGCGGCCTCGCAATCGGATACCTCGGATACGCTGTCGGAGCTACCGATCTCCCGGGATACTATCAGCTCGTTATGGGAGGTTTCCTCTTCGGTACCGTATTTATGGCGACTGACCCTGTGACTTCAGCTCAGACAGAGTGCGGAAAGTGGATCTACGGTTTCCTCGTGGGTGCCCTTGCAGTGACAGTACGTCTGTGGAACCCTGGTTATCCTGAAGGAATGATGCTTGCCATCCTCCTTATGAACACATTTGCACCGCTCATCGACCACTATGTGATCGAAGGCTCTATCAAGAGAAGAGCGAAGAAAGTAAAAACCGCTTAATATATTATAGGTATGAATACAAACAGTAATACATATACAGTCATATATTCGATTATCCTTGTCGTGATAGTCGCTGCGGTTCTTGCATTCGCTGCAATGTTCCTCAAGCCTACTCAGGATGCTAACGTAAAGAAGGACACCATCAGCCAGATCCTTACTGCAGCTACATTCACAGGAGTAGAGGATGCAAATATCCTTGACACTTACAGGCAGGAGATCGAATCTGCAATCCTCGTTGATATGGATGGCAACAAGGTAGCTGACCTTGACATTCAGGATTGCGAAGTCTATGGAACATCTGATCTCAAGAGACAGATTGCCGCAGAACAGAAAGCTCTTCCGGTATATATTTTCAAGAACGGCATCACAGTGGTTCCTTGCTACGGAGCAGGCCTCTGGGGTCCGATCTGGGGATATGTAGGTTTCGAGGGAGACCTCAAGACTATCAAGGCTGTCTGCTTCGGACATAAGGGCGAGACTCCTGGTCTCGGTGCAAAGATCGCAGACGAGCCTTCATTTGCTGAGGCATTCGTAGGAAAGCAGGTCGGAACAGGTGACATTCTTTTCGAAATTGCAAAGCCAGCCAACCGTCAGACAGAGAACAATGGTGTTGATGCCATCTCAGGTGCTACAATCACATCACAGGCTCTCGGCAAGACCCTCAACCAGTGGTTCGGTTTCTACCAGAACTATTTCGCAAAGAACGCCGCAGGATGCTGCGATCAGGCTTGCGAAGAGGTTGCTGCTGAAGAAGTTGTTGAACCAGTAAACACAGTGGAGGAATAGTATTATGGGAAACATTAAGGAAACATTTTTGAATCCGATATTCAAGGGCAACCCTATTTCTGTCCTTGTCCTCGGTATCTGTTCTTCACTTGCAGTTACTGTACAGCTGAAGGGTGCCTTTGTGATGGGACTTTCCGTTATAATCGTAACAGGTATTTCAAGCCTTATCTGTTCACTTCTTAGGAACACGATTCCAAACCGAATCCGTATCATTGTGCAGCTCGTGGTTGTAGCAATGATGGTAATCCTTGTGGATCAGGTGCTCAAGGCGTATGCATACAGCGTCAGCAAGACCCTGTCCGTATATATCGGCCTCATCATCACCAACTGTATCGTGATGGGACGTATCGAGGCATTTGCTCTCGGAAACAAACCTTTCGCGTCACTTATGGACGGCCTCGGAAACGGTCTCGGATATGCTATGATCCTCGTGATCGTCGCATTCTTCCGTGAACTCCTCGGAAGCGGCACGCTCTTCGGATTCCAGATCATCCCTCAGGCTGTTTATGACTTCGGTTACGTAAACAACGGTCTTATGATCCTCCCTCCGATGGCACTCATCCTCCTCGGATGCGTCATCTGGGTACAGAGATCCATTCAGAAGGACCTTCAGGAAAAATAACACATAACTAAAGAAAACTATGGCAGATTATATTAGCTTATTTGTAAAGTCGATCTTCATCGACAATATGATATTCGCCTACTTCCTTGGTATGTGTTCATACCTGGCGGTATCAAAGAACGTGAAGACAGCAAACGGCCTCGGAATTGCCGTAATCGCTGTGCTTCTGATCACTCTCCCTGTCAACTATCTCCTCAACGAGTACATCCTCAAGCCAGGTGCTCTGGCCTGGATGGGCGAGAAATATGCGAGCCTTGATCTGAGCTTCCTCAGCTTCATCATCTTCATCGCAGTCATCGCAGCCATCGTACAGATCGTGGAGATGGTAGTGGAGAAGTTCCTTCCGAACCTCTACTCGCAGCTCGGTATCTTCCTTCCGCTGATCGCAGTGAACTGCGCAATCCTTGGTGGTTCGCTCTTTATGCAGGAAAGGGATTTCGTAAGCTTCGGCGAGCCGGTTGTTTACGCTCTCGGTTCAGGTATCGGCTGGTGGCTTGCCATCGTTGCTCTCGCTGCAATCCGCGAGAAGATGGCTTATTCACACGTGCCTGCAGGACTCAAGGGTCTCGGTATCACATTCATTACCGTAGGTCTTATGGGTATCGCATTTATGACATTTATGGGTATTCAGCTTTAATATAGGAGGACAAGAATATGACACAAACAATACTTTTTGCTGTGATCGTCTTCGTGATCGTCACACTTATCCTGGTGGCGCTTCTCCTCTTCATCAAGACGAAGCTGACACCTTCAGGAACAGTCAAGATCAACATCAACGAGGGAAGCAAGATCGTCGAGGTAACTCCTGGCGGAAACCTTCTCTCAACACTCGCAGAGCAGAAGATCTTCCTTCCTTCAGCTTGTGGTGGCAAGGGTGCCTGCGGACAGTGCAAGTGCCGCGTGACCGAGGGTGGCGGAGAGATTCTCCCTACCGAGGTCGGCTTCTTCAACCGCAAACAGATTGCTGCAAACTGGCGCCTGGGATGTCAGGTGAAGATCAAGGAAGATATGTCTATCGAGGTACCTGCTTCAGCGCTCAGCGTGAAAAAGTGGGAGTGCGAGGTGGTTTCTAACCACAACGTAGCTACATTCATCAAGGAGTTCGTGGTAAAGCTTCCTGAGGGAGAGCACCTCAACTTCCAGTCAGGTGGATATATCCAGATCGACGTACCTGCTGTAACAGTTGACTATAAGGACATCGACGTTGACGAGCAGTATCAGGCAGATTGGGAGAAAATGGGTCTCAGAACTCTCAAGATGGTCAACCCGACCCCTACCGTACGTGCTTACTCAATGGCCTGCTATCCTGCAGAGGGCGACATCATCAAGCTCAACGTACGTATCGCAACTCCTCCATTCGACAGGGCTGCGGGCAAGTGGGTTGATGTTAACCCTGGTATCTGTTCTTCATACATCTACTCTCTCAAGCCAGGTGACAAGATCACTATCTCAGGTCCTTACGGTGAGTTCTTCCTTCCAAAGGATCTCTCACCAGAGACCGAGCTGATCTTCGTCGGCGGTGGTGCAGGTATGGCTCCTATGCGAAGCCACATTATGCATCTCTTCAAGACAGAGAAGACAGACCGCAAGGTGAACTTCTTCTATGGTGCACGTGCACTTAAGGAGGCATTCTACCTCGATGACTATCACGCAATCGAGAAGGAATTCCCTAACTTCAAGTTCCATCTCGCACTTGACAGACCGGATCCTGAGGCTGATGCTGCAGGCGTACCATACGTTGCAGGTTTCGTACACAACGTTATGTTCGAGACTTACCTCAAGCAGCACGAGAATCCAGAGGATGCACTCTACCTTATGTGCGGACCTCCTATGATGGTCGGAGCGGTTGTAAACCTCCTCGACTCACTCGGAGTACCACCGGAGAATATCCTTTACGACAACTTCGGAGCATAGTCTCCTGAGCAATAAGAAGCCCGGCCATCAAGGTCGGGCTTCATTATTCTATATCCAGAACTTTTCGGTCTGCCGGTCAAGAGAGAGATCCGGAATCCTGTCCTTCAGCATATCATAGATCTTATCAGCGAAAATCAGATCGTGGAGTCCCAGACCTATATTATAACTGAGGATCCTTTCATTATCATCCGCTCTGCCCACTGCATCTCCGGAAAGGACATCAGAAAGCTCTGCAAACTGCCTGAACTGGCTGAAATACCTGAACCCGCAGACGTGCGCAGTGTCATCTGCATATACCTTGTCAAATACCGTATCGCAGTTCTGAAAGCCGCGGGTATGAACCGGAATAACCAGGACTCCGGGGCGGAAACAGCTGATATCGTCGCAGACTATCCCGTCTGCAGCTGTTATGCAGCTTATCACGACATCGGATTCCCTGATCATATCACCGACGTCATCCAAGACTTCAAAAGTGACATTGTCAAAACCGCTGAATCTTTCTATGAAAAGATCGGCCTGATCCTTATACTTTTTCAAGAGGACCTTGTGCATAATATCCGGCTCCGAATCGAGAAGGCAGAGCAAGGTGGCACGGGCAGTATTACCGAGACCTATAAATGAATATACAGACGCCTTGGAGCTTCGGAATGTCTGAGCCGCAAGGGTCGCCACTGCTCCTGTACGCATTGCCGTTATCCAGTCGGCATCAATAAATGCCAGAAGCTCTCCATCAGAAGAATCATATAACAGGAAATCACTGCCCAAGGCAGGCACAGCTCCGGCTATCCTGTGGACTTCCTTGACTCCGAACCTGTGATATTCTTCAGGAAGAAGGCAAGGCATCGTATTGAAAAAGTCATCTCCCTGGGGATGGATACTGTTCTTAGGCGGCAGTTGGGCACGTTTCTTTACAGAAAAGCTTTCCCTGACCCATCTGACGCACTCCGCTGGAGATATATCCAGATTCTTTATGTCTGAGGTTCTGATTATCTTCATATCAACACTTGTTTCAAGGCACTTACAAGCCTTTCATTATCCTGTCTGTTCCTTACGGCAAGTCTTATGCAGTTTCTTCCAGCGAAAGCCTTCTTGCCACTGCAGTCCTTGATCAGAATGTTATGATTCTTCAGCAAGGTCACGGCAAGATTATGGGAGTTATATGGAGGCATTACTTCGCACAGGAAATAATTGGCCTCACTCGGATAGACCTTCAGATATGGAATGCTACTGAGATCTTCATAGAAGCGTCCACGTTCATTGCCGAACTTTTCTGCAGCCTTTCTATAGTCTCCCTCGTGTTTTGTATAAATCTGCATAAAGAACTCTGCAAAAGAGTTAAGATTCCAGATCGATACGTCCTTCTTCACAAAAGCTATCAGTTCAGTGTCGGCCGAAGCCATTATGCCAAGACGAAGCCCGGGCACACCGAATGACTTGGATATGCTCTTGACCACGATCATATCAGGGAACCGCTCAAGCAAATCGTTGCGGAGCAAGGTATTATGAGGGAACTCACTGCTGAAATCTACAAAAGACTCATCTACGACCAGTCTGACACCTTCGTTCTTACACCACTCAGCAAGTCTCAGGACATCTTTATACGGGATATAGTTTCCTGAAGGATTATCAGGATTTATGAGCAGAAGACTGTCCGGTCTATGCTCGGAGAAGTATCCGATCACATCATCAGCCGTATAATGAAAGTCCTCGGTCTGAGGAACAAATATCTCAAGGGTATCCTTTACACGTCTGTTAGGATATTCTTCGAAAGTAGGATATATCACTCCCAGCTTGCCTTCCAGGCGTCCCATAAGACTCTTTATCAGCTCCGCAGCTCCATTTCCCGGCACTACATAGTCCTGTCTGACCCCAAAGCATTTTCCTGCCAGCAAAGAATTCACATACATTCCTGAAGGATATTCCGTGAGAAGGGTGTCAAAATTCGCCCTCAATTCATCCTTGAGACGAGGTGATGGAAAATACGGATTCACCAGATAGCAATAGTCCAGCATCCCAGGAAAACGCCAGTAGCCACCGAAACGCTTCATATAGAGCTTCTGATGTTCCTCATCCGATGCAAAAAGAGCTTCCGCAATGTCCAGATCCTGCACATCATCGATTTCATACCACTTTTCGCCAGATATCGGAAGAGCCTTCAGCTCCGAATTGTCCAGCATACATATAACCCTCAGGACCTGCTCATAATATTCGTTATTGCCCAATGCCGCACAATAGGCATCAAGGAAAGGAATATATTTCTGCACGAGGAACTCCCGGCTGAACTTATAGATATTCACCGTCTTATAGTAATAATCGACATCGGAATATTTGAATGCACTCTTGGTGATGAAGTTGACTACATTGTTATCTTCATCTATCCTGACCATCGTACCGTCCATCCAGGTCTGGTATTTCGCGACAAGGGCCAGATTAGGATACGGATTACCCAATATCAAAGAGAACATCTTGTCATCGAAAATGAGGTCCGACTCGATAAGCAAGGTATCATCTTCCTGCAGTTTATCCTTGGTGAGTGCCAGAGAATATATGTTGTTGGTCCTGTCATATATAGGATTGACTATATACTCTATGTTCAGGCGTCCTGCATACCTGTCACCGATATGAGCGATGAGTTTGTCCCCCTCATATCCCACGACTATCACGACCCTGTTCAGCTCCAAGGCCGACAGCTGACCCAACAACCTGTCAATCAAGGCGACTCCATTAACCTTGACCATACATTTCGTATTATCCTTTGTCAGATCTCCAAGCCGCCTGCCCATACCTGCGGCCAATATTACTGCTTGCATATATAATTGAATTAGCTTCTTGATATAAATCTGCGGATGAAGGCATATAGCTTCAACAGCAGCTGCATAGGAATCCAGACATCCCCTCCCCTATGCAGAGAGGCTCTGGATATATTATCCGAAAGATATGGAAATTCTTCAAAAAGGCCGAGACCATACATAAGGGAATACAGACCGGACCTGTAGAAGATATCATCAAAAAGGACGGATACCGGACATTTATCAGAAGGTACATCCTTATACAGTTCATACAATGCGAGAGAGTTTCTCACCGCCTCCGCCCGACGTTTACGACGGTTCTGCCGCGTTATCGCCTGAGGATTATCCTTGCGGTAGTGATATAAGGCTTCATCCAGATGATATATGCTTTCCGCATATCCTGTGATCTGAGCCATCAGGAAAATATCTTCTGCATAGGAATACTGCGGAAAACGTATATCATATTTCCGATACAGCCCGGTTTTCACGCATTTGTTCCACACACATCCGTATGACCTGTGATTATACATAGCCTTAAGATACTTTGTCTTATCCTCAATCCGGTAATCCGCCTCGACCTTCAGTTTCGTACGTCCCGCATATTCCTTGTAAAAGTTGAAATATATCAGATCGGATCCTGTGGCAAGGGCACATTCGGCTATACGCTTCACCGCATCCGGCTCAAGCCAGTCATCTGAATCAATATGCCAGACATAATCGCCTGACACATACTCCATACCGGTCCTGCGGGCAGCAGGAAGGCCTCCATTCTCCTTACCGACTATGGTTATTCGTTCACGTAGATGCTGGAATCTGCTGTCTATCAGCTCATTCAGCAGTTCGATGGAACGGTCCTTGGTACCATCGTTCACAAAGATGAACTGAATATGCGGATATGACTGTCCGAGCACGGATTCCGCAAAACTGGAGATATATTTCTCTACGCCATAAACCGGCGCCACCAGCGATATTGTCAATGGAGCATCCATCTATCTTTCAAATCTTGATTTTGAGGGGAACCTGAGTTCGAAAGCCTCGATTATAGTTTCACGAAGTGCCTCGAAGCGCTTTTCGCTCAGACGTACATCATTGACACACATTATCTTACGCGTCGGATTCATAATGAACAACTTGAGTTTGTCAGGCGTCGCCAGAGCCACAGAATAATGTTTGTTGGATATCCTCTCCGGAATGATAAGTCCCTTGTAATATTGGTAATCCAGGAAGAGGTACTGGCTGAGATTATCCTGATTCCTTATTCTAGAAAGAGACTTCACTATGTCATCCTCCAGATCGGCATACAAGCGGGCACACTCGCTTCTGAACATTGGAGTACAAGTATGCTGAGGTCTGAGAAAGAACGCTGAAGACGGCATTCCCAAAGCTTTGCGTGCATATCTGTCGGAATTCCTGCATATACGTCTGAACATTCCCGAACACCAGAAATGACGGCTGAATCCCAATACTCCCTTGCCTTCGCGGAAGAAATCCTCCGGCCGGCATTCCTTCAAAGGGAAGAGGTCGTCATTGAAATAAAGATACTCTTCATCAAGTCCCTCTATTCTGTGAAGATGCATTTCAATCAGCGTACTGTTGAATGCAGGAAGATGCTCTGACGGTATTATATCCCTGTGAAGAACTATCCTCAGATTGCTCTGGTCAACCCACTCAGGCACTTGAGAAGGATGGGAGACCACCAGAAAGACATTCCTGATGAAAGGCATATTGACCTCTATGCCTCTGAGAAGATACTTCAATGTGCCCCAGTCACGGAAACGCTTTTCCATAACAGGAACCTCGGTATATTTCTCGTAATCCTTTTTCCAGACAGGATCGTTTCCGTCAACGTATGTTATTACAATATCCATCGTGTCAATTGCCTTTGCCAAATATCTCATCCCTGTATATACGGGAATGAATCGCTTTTTTTATTCTTTCCTCTGAAGGAAGCTTCTTCCAGTCGCCATAGACCCTTGTCAGATAGGCATCCGTATCCTTCGGTACAGGCATCATCTTTCCTTCAAAGGACATCTTTGTCAATGGGAATATATCCTTTTCATAGAAGGTAGATCTTGCATATCCGGTACCGAATGAATAGTGGTACTGCCCGTCCGGATTGATTCTGCCGATGAGTCTGAAGACCGGGAACAGCATTCTGAAGTTGATGAAATTCACTGTAGCAGTGAGGGCAAGACGTATCTTTCGGTTACTTACTGCAGAAGTCATCTTATGCCCGGTCTTAAAAAAGAAACGCGCCATCTGAGCAGCTATGTAAGTGGTTTTCTCGATTGTGAATATATCCACGAAAGGTCCCTTCCACTTATAATGAGCGTATCTTGCATCTTTCGACTCGCACTCTCCCTTTCTGCTGCGGAATTTCCCGTAAACATATATATAATCAGGATCCGTAGCCATCGAATGCAGGACATAGTCCTCGTCATCCATCTCCAGAAGTATCTTTTCAAGCTTCAGGTAATCTTCTTTGAGCATAACTATATCCACATCGTCATCCCAAGGTATGAAGCCCTGATGTCTGGCAGCACCAAGCAGCGTGCCGGAACTGAGCCACCAGCGTATGCCGTTGCTGTCGCATATCTCCGCCAGTCTCTGAAGCATAGCAGACAGCTCCGTCTGCGTACGACGCAAAGCCGACCCTTCCGGGTTGTACATTGATAAATCTGTCGTGCCTATACTATGTTCCATTATAACCTGAAAGCATTAACATATAATCTGTCAAATATATGATTTTTCCGCAAATAATCATAGCACCTCCGGATGAACAGCGGGGATTTCAGGTTGAAAAAGCATAAAATTTATTTTAGGTCACATAAAAAAAGTTCAAAAGAGATAAAATAAAGAAAAAATGCATTTTTCTTTTTTAAGTTCTGCTGCATTTTACAAATAGGCTGGATAGATTTGCCGGTAAAAAAATGGAACGATGGAAAGCTCTTATCATCTTTCTCTGCCTCTGCGCAGCCGCATACGGCCAGGATTCAGCAAGGATCGGTCTGGATATGGCCGAAACAGTCGGGAACGGAAACATACGGATAGTCATCAGCCACGCATTTGCCCCTCAATGGTCGGCAGGAGGATCGGCATCCTTCCGTATTATTAACGAGATTGCCTCCTATATGGATTTTCCTGAAGCCGGGCTGTCGGAATGGGAGATTTCTTTCCGTCATTGGGCAAAGGAATGCTACAAAGGAGGCTACATATCTCTAGGAATGACAGGAGGATTCAGGCAGAATGCGGATATAAAGACCGGCATCGGCTTTTCCATCCCAATATACAGAGGGCTGGGAATCGACATCGGATATGGAATCCGTATGCTTCATACTGTCAGACACAAAGAGCTATACATCAAAGACTTCACATTCGAACTACATTACGCTTTCTGATATGAATAAAAACGTCAAGAACATCTGCCGGGAGTTTCTCATTTCAATTATCTCAGTCTATTCAGAAACAATTCAGCCTTTTCTGGGCACGCTAACCTTGTTGAACTTTCTCCCGGCATTGCTATACGGTTGCAGCGGACCGGAACCGTTGCAGGCTCCTTTGGCAGAAACGACATTCAACGTATCTGTAACCAGAAGCGGCGGACAGATCGAGGAAGCAGACATTTTCGTATTCAAGGATGACCGGCTGCAGAAACTGGACTGCTATCAGAAGATCTCCCGCCCGAGACTTTGGAATGAGAAAGTAGTGTCAAGCTATGGGGACCGGATCATTGCTGTCTGCGCCAACAGCGGCAGGACCTCTTCAGACTGGGCATTCGTATCCTCCCTGCCTTCGCTGGCAGAAACTACCCGATCCCTTGAAGATGAAAGCCTTGCAAGTCCTTTTATGTTCGGAGCGCGAACGATCGCAGCAGGAAAGAGCAACAGGGAAATTTCTGTGCACCTAAGGCCTCTGTTCAGCATTGTGGAGCTGAGAACCCTGTCCTGCGACTTCTCCGGGAGGCCATATTCCGGAGAACGGCTGAGTGACGTCAAGATATATCTTACCAATGTGAACGCCGTATGCAGGATATCAGAGGAAGGCGAAATATTGCCGTCAAGAATCATCAATGCAGGGGAATTATGCAAGGATGATATGGATATGTTCGAGGAGCCTGCGCTTCTGTTCAGACAAATCGAAGGGGATGTAGGCAAAAACGCACTTTATACCGACATCAGCCTGATATGCTACCCGAACAACTCAAGGGAAGAAAGCCCAGGAACGCCCTTCACCAGGCTCGTAATTGAAGGGAAGCTGTCCGGTCAGACCTTCTATTGGCCGATTGACATCAACAGAGAAAACGGAGGAAAGGGCATATCCATAAACGAAAGATATATTTACGACATACGGATAACAAGAAAGGGGTCATCCGACCCTGACATACCAGTAAAGACCGAAGCCATCGACATTAAATTCGAGATTGAGAAATGGGAAGAACGAGAAGACTGCAGCATAACTTTTTAATGGCATATATCTGTCTGTCAGCAATATACGCCATCACATCCTGCATCAGGGAAAATGACTCCACTGAAGTAGAGATACGCTTTCACTCCGCTTTGCCGGAGGTCAGGTCCGGATACCCTGACGAAAATCTTATAACTGACATCAGCCTGCTCATCTTTGATGAAACAGGAGCTGCGGAAGAATGCATATTTCTTGACAATGGACTCAAGCACTACACCACAAAACTCGTCACTGACAAGACATACCGGTTCTGCGCCTGCGCCAATTTCGGTTATCCTGTATATGCGGACCACATCGATGAACTGCAGGAAATCACTTATCGTGCTGCCTATCCGGATGAATACCGTGACGGCATACCGATGTCCGCAGAAGAAGAAATCTTCGTCAGCGACGGGACAGCCTTGGATATAAGCCTGAAAAGACTGATGGCAAAGATCAGTCTCAGGATGGACAGAAGCCTGCTTGACGAGGATGTGGAAATGAACGTAAGGTCTGCAAGAATCGGGAACTGTCCGAGATATGTAACTCCGTTCCGAGACAGCAGAAACGGGAATGCAGACGACAGTTTCCCATTGGGATTCTCCCTCGACGACGTCCAGACGGCCGATCTCAACTTCGGCATCGGGAACGGTCTCAGCAAAGAAGTATCTCTGTATATGTTCGAGAATATGCAGGGCAGGAGTGATATGCATATCGGTAAGGACAGCGAAAAGGTCTTTGATACAGACGACCATCGCAAAGATTTATGCTCATATATCGAACTTGAAATCGAATATATGTCCGATACCAGGAAAAGCGGGGAAGAAGGACTGATATACCGGTTCTATCTGGGTGAGGACCGCAACAGCTTCGATGTAAGAAGAAACACTCACTACCACATAACAGTCACACCAGAGAATGACGGTCTTTCAGAAAACAGCTGGAGAGTTGACCAAAGCGGTCTTGAAGATATGCCCGATCCGAGCTTCAGGGCCTTTCCCTCTGACTATATACGCGGAGATATCGGAGACAAGATCCATATCTGGTGCGAATTCACACCGGAGGATGCTCCTTTCGATCCGGGAATCAGCTATATGGAAGATGATAAAGCTGAGGGCATATATGACTATATCCTTGACGAGGACGGGCACGGCGCGGTACTGACCCTCACAGGACCAGGCAGAGGTCTGATCTATATGGAAGCCGGAGAGCCGGTAAACGACGCAGCGCTCTTTATAATCGAAGTAAATCAGCCTTGACGGATATATGCAGCCGTATATGACTCATTACAGCCGCACAATTGCTCCGGAGTTCCTTCAAAGACGAGGTTTCCGCCTTCATCACCTGCCTCCGGTCCGAGATCTATGACCCAGTCAGCCGCTCGTATCACATCCAGATTGTGCTCTACCACAACAATGGAATGTCCCTTGGCCAGAAGAGCATCAAAAGACTTGAGAAGTTTCTCCACATCATAGAAATGAAGGCCTGTGGTTGGCTCGTCAAAGATAAAGAGTATCTTCTGGTTCTTCGTCCTGGAACCATTGTCATTCATAGACAGGAAGTATGCAAGTTTGATTCTCTGGCTTTCTCCTCCCGACAAAGTACTGCTGCTCTGTCCGAGCTTGATATATGAAAGTCCCACATCCACCAGAGGCTGCAGTCTTTCCGCAATCCTCCTGGCTGCCAGATCGTCCTGGGCATCGAAGAATGATATAGCCTCCTCGACACTCATATTCAGGATATCGTCGATATTGAGACCCTTATAGCGGACTTCGAGGATATCAGGCTTGAATCTCTTGCCCCCGCAGGCTTCGCATACCATTGACACATCCGCCATAAACTGCATACCTATCTTCACAAATCCTTCACCCTGGCATTCCGGACAGCGGCCGCCGTCCATATTGAAAGAGAAATGCGAAGGAGTATAACCGTTCATCCTGGCATACTGCTGATCGGAAAGAAGCTTGCGGATCTCATCATAGACCTTCAGATAGGTAACGGCATTTGAACGCGAACTCTTGCCTATAGGATTCTGATCGACATATTCCACCTGGGTAATACGATCCAGATTGCCGGACAAGCCTCTGAAAGTGCCCGGAGCCGAACCTGTATGATTGATTTCACGATACAAGGCCGGGTAAAGGATATCTCCCACCAGAGAAGACTTGCCGCTTCCGCTGACTCCTGTCACGACCGTAAGCACACCTAGCGGGAAGGATACATTTATATCCTTCAGGTTATGTTCCATAGCGCCTTCCACCTTGATGGCATATTTCCAGTCACGCTTGCTGCGTACATACCTCTTGCGTTCCCCGTGAAGATACTGGAGTGTAAGCGACCTTTCAAGGGAAGTGCTGCCGGTCTCATCTCCTATCTTTCCCTGATAGACAATCTCCCCGCCATTGATTCCAGCCTTCGGCCCTATATCGATAAGAAGATCAGCCGCCCTCATTATCTCCTCGTCGTGCTCGACCACTACAACCGTATTACCAATATCCCTCAGCCTCCTTAAAACATCTATAAGTCTCTCTGTATCACGAGGATGCAGTCCTATACTCGGTTCATCAAGGATATAGAGTGACCCGACAAGCGAACTGCCGAGAGCAGTCACGAGATTGATTCTCTGGCTTTCACCTCCGGACAAGGTGTTTGAAGTGCGGTTCAGGGTAAGGTATCCAAGTCCTACATCCTGAATATACCTGAGTCTCGAAACTATCTCGTCTATAGCCTTGGATACTATATTCCTTTCATACTCGGTGAGCTGGAGCGATCCGAAGAATTCAAGAAGATCCGTCACATTCATACACAGAAGTTCGTGTATATTCTTGCCTCCCACCTTCACATATAAAGCCTCCTTCCTAAGACGGCTTCCTCCGCAGTCGTGACAGACCGTCCTGCCGGAATATCGGCTCAGCATATATTTGTACTGTATCTTGTAGCGGTTGGACTCCACCCACTTGAAGAACTCGTTGAGGCCGATTATCGAATCCTCCTCAGTCTCTGCAGGCCTTCCCTTCCATATTATGTCCTTGACCTCCTGGCTCAGATTGCAGTACGGCTCGAATATCGGGATTCCGTATCTGGCTGAATTGCGCACCAGCTGGTCCTTGAACCATCCCATCTTTTCTCCCCGCCAGCAGGCAATGGCACCGTCATATATGGTAAGGCTCTTATCCGGAACCACAAGATCTTCACTTATTCCTATTATCTGTCCGAGTCCTCCGCAGACCGGACAGGCACCCAGAGGGCTGTTGAAGCTGAAAAGATATTCATCCGGCCTGGCGAATTCGATCCCGTCAGCCTCGAAGCGATTGACGAATTCCTTGAGAACGGATGACCCTTCATAAAGTTCTTTCCGCACCAGCATAGTGCCGTTTCCCTTCTCGAAAGCTGTTTCAACCGATGAATGGAGACGAGTCTGAAGATCTTCCCAGTCAGTCTGAGGCATATCCACCGGCAGATGCTCCGCCATTTCAGGCAGCTTCACACGGTCAACAAGCAGGTACAGCTGAGATGGATACTCTCCCGTTTCAGCCTTCTGCATCATCTCCTCAATCCTGATGACCCTGTCAGTGAAGAAACGGGAATATCCCTCTTCCTTGAGCTGAAGCATCAGTTCCACCTTGTCCTGACGTCCTTCCCAACCGAGGTCTGCAAGTATATAAGCCGCAGATGCATCTCCGTCCAGAAGATATGACATAACATCATTTACCGTATGGCACTTCACCTCTTCTCCTGTCACAGGAGAATACGTTCTTCCGATCCGGGCAAATATCATCCTCAGATAATCGAAGATCTCTGTACTTGTTGCGATGGTGGAGCGCGGATTCCTCGTATTGACCTTCTGCTCTATAGCTATGGCAGGGGGTATGCCCTCTATGAGCTCCACATCAGGCTTGGACATTCTCCCGAGGAACTGTCTCGCATACGAAGAAAGGCTCTCGGCGAAACGCCTCTGTCCTTCTGCAAACAATGTATCGAAGGCAAGCGACGACTTGCCTGACCCGGAGATACCTGTTATGACGACAAATTTACCTCTAGGGATTTCAACTGTGACATCCTTAAGATTATTTACCTTAGCTCTTCGTATTATTATGTTTCCTTCTTCTTTCATCCGTTTCTCCCGCCCAGGTTTCAAGGCAGCCTACAAATATAAGTATTTTACGTCATTCTTTCACGCGAAATGGTCTGGATATTGATATTTTCCACACGTCTCGACAAAGAGACTGATATATAAACAATTTAACAGATAGGAGATTAAAATATGCTACCATCAAGAAGATTCAACAGCCAGTTCGGCCTCACAGACTTCTTCAATGATTTCTTCGAGAACAAGGCTTTGGAGAAGGTGACAGGTACTGCACCTGCAATGAATGTTATGGAAAACGAAAAAGAGTATAAGCTGGAAGTCGCAGCACCGGGAATGTGCAAGGATGACTTCAAGGTTCATCTCAACAAAGACGGCAACCTCATCATCGAAATGGAGAAGAAGGAATGCGGCTGCAAAGGAAAGGAGGAGGATAAAAAAGAGTGCCGATATCTCAGAAAAGAGTTTTCTTATTCAAAATTCAGCCAGACATTGCTTCTCCCCGACAATGCCGACAAAGAAAAGATTGAGGCTCAGGTGAATAACGGGGTCCTCAAGGTTGTAATACCAAAACTGGAGAAGGTAAAGGCCGAAGACGAAAAGAGGGAAATCGAGGTCAAATAATAAAAAAGTTGCAAAAAAGTACGCAAAAAATTTGGAGGTTCCGATTTTTTGCGTACCTTTGCATCCGCGTTCGAGAAAAACGCATAAGTCTGAACAATTGGTGCGGTAGTTCAGCTGGTTAGAATACCGGCCTGTCACGCCGGGGGTCGCGGGTTCGAGTCCCGTCCGCACCGCAAAAGGGAGCATAGCTCAGTTGGTTTAGAGCATCTGCCTTACAAGCAGAGGGTCGGGGGTTCGACTCCCTCTGCTCCCACCAGAAAAGAGATTCGTTTTACGGATCTCTTTTTTCGTTTATATATCCTCGACAACATCACTGACCGGACTGCATTCAGAGGATCGCTCAATATTTTAAAATAAGTGCGTCTGGAATTGCTTTTCCAGGCGCACCGGTTGACAGAAGAGGTAAGCTTTATGCAGAAACATCATTATCTGACACATATCATCTCCACAGGCTGCTCCTGAACCTTGTCAAGAGGATGAGACTGATATTTCACAGTCCTGAAGTCTATCTTCTTGAGGTCTATGCATCTGATATTGCTGTTCCAGGCCGTTCTGTAATATAATCTCATAGCAGTCTGGTCGGTTGCAGAAGTAAACTGTGTAGCGCTAGGCATTCCTTTAGGGATATCTGTCTTCTGATGCTGGATTCCGATAGGGATGTCGAAGTTGTTCAGTATATGGAAGGCCTGGACTACAGTCTCGAAACCGTTATCCCATACTGGAGAAGTTGCCTGATAGAATGCTGCACGAACGAATCTTGACGGAGCAGTGAAATCTCCAGGAAGTCCGAGCATTCCGCTGCCGTGGCCCAGAGACTTAAGTGTCACTCCTGGCTTCAGGACGTGGTCCGGAGCTGATCCCGGCTCAAGATTGACATAATTGTTGAGATTGGTCAGATGCCATTGGAAGCCCGGTGAATTTGTCAGCACTCCCAAAGTATTCTCATAAAAATGAGGGACTCCGGAGACGACCTCAAGAACCACCATCCTGCCATCCGGCTCCGCTATCCTCCAATGTACTGCACCGATCTTATGGTCCAAGGTTACAAGGTCTATCTTCCCAAGAGCCTCCTTGACCTGATCGATGGATGAGAACTGGGAAAGTACCCAGGATACGAACTGCATATCGCAGAGGGTCTTGTCATTGTGCGCAGGATCATACGGAGCATAATCACCGTACTGCGGAAAGAAAAAGAGTCCGGCCGACAGTCCGGTTTCATTCACTCCTTCGACAACAAAAGGCTCATACTCCGTATAGATGCCGACATAGCCATATACAGAAGAATACTTCAGGCCGTTTTCTCCGGTAGGAGTATATGATTGGTGAGAATGTCCGCGAGGGGCGACGACATATCCGCATTGCATAGGTGTAGCCGCCCATTCGACTGTTCTCGCAACCACCTGACTGCCGTCAAGTGCGGACAGGGATATTCCCGTACAGGCATCTGCATCGGCTGCTGCCAGCCCTCCTGAAACGGCCACAGCTAAAAACATAAGAATCTTCTTCATACGATCTAAATTTTAAAATTTCCAGATCGTACTGATACAAGGTACAGGCCAGAGAGAACGGCAGTACAAAAAATCACTCCACTGCAAACAATCCGGAAGAAGCTCCGTTTGCCCTGTAATGAGGAGCATACAGAGACTCTACTTCCACCGCAGGCGATGAAAAGACGCCTTCCTGTGTCACGAAAAATTCTTCCTCAATGACAGAATTCTCTTCCGGAAAAACATCGATCCAATAAAGAGTCCTGTCAGCCTTGACCTCCCTGTAGGCATACGGCGAAATGCTGTAAAGCCTGTAAGCAAGAGGACGCAGCCAGCCACCGCTCCACCCTGAAAGCTGGTTTACAGGACGGAAGCAGGCCGGACGTGGTACTGAAAGACGCACGAAACTGCGGTTTTCCTCGCTCCATACGGAATATTTTGCCGTTATGCTCTCGCCCAGATGAAGGACATCCCCTTCCGAAAGTTCCTTTCCGTCCCTATAGTATGACACCGAAATCCTGAAGCCGTTCCCGGAAGCCTTCACATCTTCAAAAGGCTTCAGCCACTGTTTCTTCAGGATGATGACCTTTGTATCCTTGACAGCATCAGAACCGTCATATACCGAAGCCATAGCCTCGACAAAGCCCGGATCGTCCGTCCAGCTCTGAGTCTCCTTCTGAAGCATAATCCAAAGCCTTATCCCATCCGCCATTTCCGCCAGATCATCATAAATTTCCTCTTCAGAAGCAAGGTTACGGAACAGATCGCATATCATTGCGTGCGCGTATGCTTCACTTTCGAGAAGACCTCTCCACGGAAGCACGGCATTAGGATAATAAATTCCTCCGGAAGGATGCTCCACGGCATATTCCTTCAAAGATTCAAGCTCGATACCTAAGGACTTGCGCAACTTCCTGTACGAAGAAATGCCCCAAGCCTTTGCCAGAGCCATTCCCTGCTCCGACGTCCCAAGCGCATCAATGACACGGATCATACGCACCTTGGACAATACGGCACCTTCAGACCAACGTTCCCCTTTCTTCGGAACAAGATAAGCCTTGACAGCCTTCTTGAATTCATTATAATTCTTAGCCCCGAGCGCCTTCCGTGCAGCAGCCTCATCAAAAGGCACTCCCACATACATAGAACGCACATTCAGGTACTGCCATAACGAGATGCAGCCATACCACACAGGCCTGTCCGGATCACCGAAATATACCGAATCCATATATCTGACAGCCGATACCACTGCTTCATCAAATGCATCCAGAGCATCCTCTCCAAGTTCATCGGAAACCACATTCAACAGTTTCCTGTCTCTCAATCCGGCGAATCTTTCCAGCACCACCGCAGTAACTATCGGAGACGACTTCATTCCCTCGAACCATCCGAAACCACCATCATCATTGGCAGCAGCCAGCATCTTAGCCGCCGCCTTCATTGCCGCATCCACATATTCCCTGACCGGCTTTCCTTCGGAAGATTGAAGTCCCGCTGCAAGAAGATTGACATACATTGCCTCAGACTGAGAAATGACATCCTTGCCTTTGGCCTCCACCGTAAGCGGCAGAGCCTCCCGAAGCATATCCATCACCGAAACGGCAGAATACTCCGCTCCAGCCGGAGAGCCATTTACAAACCTTTCCCTCAATGAACGAAGCACATCCTCTTCCGACATCCCGTGAAGAAGCACAGCCGAATGTGCCTCCGCAAGCACCTGGGATGCAGGATGGACAGGAACTGTCACCAGAACGCCGTCTGACACGCCATCTCCCTCAAACACCACCTTGAAATCAAGATTTCCTGCACCTTCCGGAGCCGTAATTTCAAATGGCACTGACACAGCACCTCCTGCAGGGACAGTCACCTCCAGTTCATCCGTTGCCACAGAAGAAGCGCATCTGACCACACCCTGGACATCCGTGCCGGAGTTGTTCGACAGAGATGCTTTCAGCACATACCGGTCACCTTCATACAGATATTGTGGCTGGACAACCGAAACCTTGACCGGCAGCGTTACAAGCATTTCACGGCGTATGACATTATTATTCATAGACTTATCGTGAGCAAAAACAGACACAACAAATGTTGATATCTTGTCAGAGGCAGTGAACTCCAACTTCACCGTTCCGTCTTCCGACGGACGCAGGAAAGGTTCGAATGCGAGAGAAGTAGAGAAATCATCCCTGACGGCCACCTCAGACGCATCCTCAACTATCTGGAACGGGATGGCTTCATCAGCCGATTCCGTTTCCACTACAGCAAAATCCACAGATCCAGTCATATCAGCCTTCGAACGCGCAGCACGCATACTCCGTTTCGACCCATACCCCACAACAACATTCTCCTCCAGCATAGGACTGCCGAACACCCCACCCATCAATTCCGAATATTCAACGCCGTTCATACCCGCGATGCCGTTCATACTTACATAAGACACATAAGCCTGTCTGCCATAGATTTTCGGCCAGTAATTCCTACGGATCTGCTCTGTTGACACATCAAATACGGAAGCCAGCACCTCCAAGCCTGGCCTGGTCTTCAGCATAACAGAACAAGAAGTACCCGGAGCAGACAGATCCTGAAAACGGACAAATTCCAATGGGAGCGCATCTGCCTTCATCTGACGTTTCCAAGTATGGGAATATGTATGGCACTTCGAATCACGGAAATAAAGCACATTCATCACCAATGCATCCGGATATTCTGCCTTATAGTCATAACGGAATGTCGTCATCTCTCCCTTATCGAGATGGAGCATTTCATATTTCAGTCTCTGCCCCCTGTCACCATAAAGCTCGACTACAGCCCATACAGGGCCGCATCCTGCGCCCATCTGAAGTTCCGGGGCACTCTCGTTCACTACACGGAAAATGTTTTCGAAATCTCCGTCCACCTTCTCGTCATCATCTCTGACCTTCACGATCACAAGCTCCTTCTTCCCCTCAATCTTTTTCCCGCTGGCATTGACAAGAACAACCTCTGCCACAAGCTTATACAGGCCAGACGCAAGACCACTGAAATCAACATCTGCAGTCTCCCCGGACATTATTTCTCCCTCCAGGACAGCAGAACCGTCCTTCATCAAAGAATATTTCAATGGTATATAAGGCAACGAACCATCACCTCCTCCAGGATAAGAGACCCCGAAGGAAATACGGGCGGTCTCATCGCTCAAGAGCTTACCGGCGCTATAGTCCTCACCTGCCAGACGGAAAGAACCGTAAGCGTGATTCTCCAGTTCAACACTTAAGGAAGGCTGTCTCATCACATACTGGTAATGGAAGAAAGAGAGGGTTTCACCTGTAAGATCAGTAACTTTCACCTCGATTTTGTATGGAAAATACGCATAATCGCCATCAGGAGCATCAAGGAACTCTATCCCGAATGATCCATCCGGACAGATTGCCAACGCCTCTTCCTTGACCATCCTTTCTCCTATGGTAACTTTCGCCGTCATAGCCGCCGATGTCAACGAATGTCCCGAATAACTATTGACTTTTCCTTTAACCTCGATGATATCGCCAGGCAGAAAGACTTTTTCAGACTTTTCAAATGCAACATCAAAAGTAGGCAGAACAAATTCATCTACAGTCAGTTCTGCAAAACCCATAAGTTTATCTCCGAAGTGTACAGATATGGAATGGTAGCCATTACGCTTGATCCCGTCCAGCACAAATTCACCCGCGACCGAACCGAACTCATTTGTCTTAAGTTCCTTTTCAGCTAGTATATCAAGCGACCTATCTCTTAGTCTGACGGTAACTTTCTGTCCTGCAGGCATCACCATCACAGTTCCATCAGACAGGCACTCATATAGCACCGCCTTGTATTCTACAGTTTCCCCAGGATTGAATGCAGCACGGTCAAGCATTACTGCTGCACGAAGATCCGTCCCCTCCTTGACATCAAAGTTTCTTTCCGCAGAAAGATACACATCCTGACTCCTTCGGATCAGTCCATCCTCTCCGACAGTACTGCAGACAAGATAATGGCCCGACGCATTCTTCGTCAGGCGTGATGCAATCTCCTGAGGCAGCGACGTAAACCCGTCCAATACTACTCCAGAAGCTTCCGCGACATTCCTGTCACCTTTATAAAGCGTCATATCCACCTTATCCAGAGGCTTTCCGGAAAGATAATCCGCCACATAGACCCCGGTCCCCTCATCATTCACCCTCGAAGCGACGGAAAGAGTATATTTCGGATAATGGCAACGTCCTATCTGCTCTTTACCATCATAACAGATGATACTGTACTCGCCATCATCAAGTGACGGAAGATCTAGAGCCAATGTATCAAGAGCATAAAAACTTCCGGCAGGATTCTCCAAAAGCGTTTCATATATCTTATCCTCATTACGAGCTACCTTCACCCTTACTTTGTCAAGATTCCGCAATGCCAGTTTTGCCTCACCGTTCCTGACAGTCAGGTATGCAGACTTAGTATCCAGAACATTCAGCAGATCCTTGAATCCGGTAAAGTCTCCGACCAGCAGTCTTTCAACTCCACTACGATACGATTTCCTTTCGTGCTCATAACTCTCAAGCCTCTTCTTCAGACCCAGAAAATAATCCGATGTGCCTTTCTTACAGTTCTCATTGAACTCCATTTCCAGCAAAGCGTATGCAGGAAGCAGAGCCAAGGCCTGGCCGTCGTACTTCCGGGCCAAAGATTCAAGATTCTGCCTTCTGTCCGGCTCAGGAGCAATCTTCGTCACATAGAAATACTCTGCAATACCTGCCTTGACAGAGGAATTATCCAATAATCCCGTCAACATAGCATACACATTCTCTTTTACAGCAGAGCTCCAATAACCATAGCAGCATCGGTTGAACATATCCCAAAGGACGTATTCATAATCATCACCCGTCAATGGCACTACAGCAGGGTTAAGGATGTTCCCACGCGCAGCATAGACATCCTCGCCGCGTCTTTCCACAAGCCGGTCCTTCATCTTGGCCACGGACTCCAGAAGTTCCTCAGGACCAGCAGTTTCCCGATCCATAAGATAAATCAGCAACGGCTCATTATATGCCAGAATCTCGCTTCTCATCTGCTTCTGCAGAGTATCTCTCTGCTTCCAGTCCCGACGCGATCTGACATTTACATAATCACGGCAGGCACGATAATAATCCCAGTCTGACCTCCCTTCAAGAGCCTTCACCTTGATTTCCTCAAGCAATTCGGCCCTCTTCTGGATACGATCCTGCTGCGTAGCCTTGTCATATTCAGCCCAAAGGACTTCAAGAGATTTTTCTTCCTTTTTTCTTTCCATAGTAATGAATGATGACAGAACCGCTATCGGGAGCAGGGCCATCAGGGTAATGATAATCCGTTTCATATTCAATCGTCAATTGGGGATATGCAGCACTCATCCTTTCAGCATCGCGACGGCTTCCGACACGATATATGTGCTGCCACCTATATAAACCAGAGGCAGGGCTTCCGGATCGGATTCCTTTATCGAAGCTGCAAGTCTGAATGCAAGCTTTACCGCTTCAACGACCGTGCCGCAGCAATGGACTTCGGGGGCCGGACGACCGGTCTCAGCGCAATAAGAGAGATATCTGCCGAGTACCTCCTCTGCCGGCAAAGCCCGCTTTCCCTGGGCCTGAGTAAAGACATAGACTGCATCTGCAGGCATAAGATGAATGACGGCATCGACATCCTTGTCTGCAACAGAGCCATACAGCATAACAAGATGGGAACATCTCCCTTCTGCCTTCATCTTTTCGAGCTGGGCGAAATTATATTTAAGTCCGTGCTCGTTATGTCCGATATCACAGATCACGTATGGGTCATCGGACAGTTTTTCCCAACGGCCGTGGAAGTCGGTACGCTCCGCCGTATGGATGATGGCATCACGCATCCGGGAGCCAGTTACATCTGACTGGCTTCCGGATGCGAGGACATCCAATGCAGCCAGGACAGTCCGGAGGTTCTTACGCTGGTATTCCCCCTGAAGGTCCATTTCGGCAAGGATTTCATCACTCTCATCCCACAATGTCGGAGAAGTCTTGTCCGCAAAGGTCAGAAGCGACATAATGGCTGTACGGTTACCCATAAAATCAGGCTCCGGTAGATTGGTATATAATACTTTACGTTCAAAGACAGAGTCCGTTTCAGGATGGCTTTCGCCTATTACCACAGGCACCTTGGGCTTGATTATACCGGCCTTTTCAAATGCGATTTCAGGCAGGGTTTCTCCCAGCATATCACAGTGATCAAGACCAATGTTCGTAATCACGCTCAAGACTGGTGTGACGATATTCGTACTGTCAAGACGCCCACCGAGACCGGTCTCCAGGACAACGACATCCGCCTTCTGAGCCGCAAACCAGGAAAATGCCATAGATGTGGTTATCTCAAAAAACGAAAGATCCAGATGGTCAAAGGTATCCTGCCATCTATGGACGAAATCCCAGACATATTCCTTTGATATCAAGTCACTTGACCCATCCTGCACAATACGCATCCTCTCTCTGAAATCGAGGATGTGCGGAGAGGTATATAACCCGACCTTCAGACCCAGAGAAGACAACGCTGAAGCTAACATATTTGACACGGAACCTTTCCCGTTGGTACCGGCGATATGGATGATCTTGTATTGCTTATGCGGATGCCCCGCAAGCTGATCGAAAAACTCCATATTCGCTATGCCGGGCTTATATGCTCCGGCACCGGTTTTCTGAAATGAAGGAAATCTTACAAAGAGATTCCCTATCATTTCACTATATGCTTCTTCAGAAAAAATATGCTCCATATTCAGAAAATCGCTTGTTGTGAAGACAAAAATAACTAATTTTACAGAGTTTATCCCCAATGTGTGCGGAATATGACCAAAAAAGACTCAGCTTTACATTCACAATACATAATAGACGGCATCAGGTATGACGCGACACCGGCTGAACTTCTCAGCGAATGTATGAAAGACGGTGATTTCCCTCTTCAGACAGGACAACGTTTCGACGACATCATCGATGAATCCACCGATCCTCCTGTCACTTCATTCCGGTATGACTCGGCATACGACCTGCAGTATATCGAAGAATGCAGCAGAGAGGCCGTCAAAGAGCGTTTTTTCCGTCTTCTGTATCCCCAGGCCTTCACAAGACAGAGAGTGGCGAAGGCGCTGACAGACCGTATATGGAACAAGGGACATTTCCGTCTGGGAAACCTTGATCTGTGGGCAAAATGGAGCTGGAACATACGTCCTCTCGGCAATATGGCAGCATTCTATCAATCTGTCGAAGCTGCCAGTTCATATATCTTTGACCTTGGTGTAAAGCTCAACGACTATGTCTATGAAGAGACTGATTCTGAGAGCAATCTGGAGTTCTATGCCTGGCTTCCGGAGAAGGAAGCAGACAGCAGCGATGAGGGGCAGGACGAAATCAGTTTAAAGGACTCCCCATTCCAGAGCCGTCATCCGTGGATATCGGAAGAGCGCTGTGCCTCCAGACTCAGACCTGATGCCTCTGACTGGCTTATCTATATACCATTCGACACCTGCTCATACAGGATCGGAGGGTCGCTTCTGGCTCAGACTCAGGGACATAACGGAGGTATAGGCCCTCATATCCAGGATCCGGATTATTTCATAGACTGCTATGAAGTCGTAAGAGAACTGGTTGAAGACGGCATCGTGATTGCCGGAGCCACTGTATCTGACGGCGGACTTGCCACTGCAGCTGCATCTATGTGCGGAGAATGCGGAGCAATACTTGATCTGAGCGGTCTGATGGCATCCTATCAGGAGACCGACAGGACACGTCTGCTGTTCAGCGAAATTCCGGGAGTTCTCATCCAGATCACTGACAACGATTATGATTATCTTGATTCACAGCTTCTTCTCCAGGACGTGGCATATTATCCTGTAGGACATCCTGATCCGGAAAGTTCAGGAATCAGTTTCAAGGAAAGCAGACGGGCTGATGTGGCAGGCATTCTGGCTTCACTTCTGGAACAGGCCAGCGAAGGCGAAGACTGATTTCGCAGAAATTCTTTGCTGATTTTTCAGGAAAAATGATTAAATTCGCGCCGGATTTTTTCTGTTTTGAACAGGGAAAAATCCGGCAATACCATCTTATTGATATTATTTATTAATAATCAAATACTTACAAATTATGGAATCTAACAAGAAAAGAGTCTATTGCTTCGGCGGCAAGACCGCTGAGGGCAATGGTACTATGCGCGAGCTCCTCGGCGGTAAGGGTGCAAACCTCGCTGAGATGTGTACTCTCAACATTCCTGTTCCTGCAGGTTTCACAATCACGACAGAGTGCTGTACCGAGTATTATGAACTCGGTGGCGGATACAACGATGCCCTCAAGGCTGAGGTAGCCGAGGCTCTCAAGAAGACTGAGGAGATTATGGGTATGAAGTTCGGTGACAAGGAGAATCCGCTCCTCGTATCCTGCCGTTCTGGTGCCCGCAGCTCAATGCCAGGTATGATGGATACAATCCTCAACATCGGTCTCTGCTCTGAGACTATCCCTGGTATGATCGCAAAGACAAACAACCCACGTTTCGTATATGACGCATACCGTCGTCTCATTATGATGTACTCTGACGTTGTAATGGAGAAGGCAGAGGGTATCGAGCCGGCAGACGGCCAGGGTATCCGCCAGCAGCTCGACAGAATGATGGAAGAGCTCAAGGTTGCAAGAGGATATGCTTCTGACACAGACATCACAGCTGACGAGCTCAAGGACCTCTGCGACAAGTTCAAGGTTCGCGTAAAGGAGGTTCTCGGCACAGAGTTCCCTGATTCAGCTGAGGCTCAGCTCTGGGGTTCGATCGGAGGCGTGTTCAAGTCTTGGAACGGAAAACGCGCTATCGCATACCGCCGCATCGAGGGTATTCCAGACGAGTGGGGTACAGCTGTAAACGTACAGTCAATGGTATTCGGTAATATGGGTTCTACTTCAGCAACAGGTGTTGCATTCTCACGTAACCCAGCAAACGGTGACAACAAGTTCTACGGTGAGTGGCTCATCAACGCTCAGGGTGAGGACGTTGTGGCTGGTATCCGTACTCCGAACCCTCTCAACGAGGCTACAAAGAACCCTCACAACCAGAATCTCGAGTCTCTCGAGACTGCAATGCCTGAGGTTTATGCAGAGCTCGACGGCATCCGTCTCCACCTCGAGAACCACTTCCACGATATGCAGGACATCGAGTTCACTATCCAGGACGGCAAGCTCTGGATGCTCCAGTGCCGTATCGGTAAGAGAACCGGCCTCGCTGCCCTCAATATGGCGATGGATATGCTTGAGGAGGGTATGATCGACGAGAAGACAGCTGTGACACGTATCGCTCCAGCTCAGCTCGACGAAATCCTTCACCCTATCCTCGACCCAGCTTCCGAGAAGAAGGCTTCAGTAATCGCAAACGGTCTTCCTGCATCTCCAGGTGGAGCAGTAGGTGTGATCGCTTTCACTTCAGAAGCTGCAATGGCATACAACGAGAAGGGTATCGCTTCTATCCTTGTCCGTGAGGAGACTTCACCAGAGGACGTTGAGGGTATGCGTGCTTGTGCAGGTATCCTTACACAGCGCGGCGGTATGACTTCACACGCTGCTCTCGTGGCACGTGGATGGGGCAAGTGCTGTATCGTAGGTTGCGAGGCTATGCACATCGACCTCGAGAACAAGGTGATCAAGTTCAAGGGCTCTGACAAGGAGTACCACGAGGGTGACGTACTTTCTCTCAACGGTGCAAAGGGTTATGTTTATGACGTAGCCATCGATACAATGGACGCATCTGACAACCCACGTTTCGTACAGTTTATGGAGATCGTTGACAAGTTCCGCACAATGGGTGTAAGAACTAATGCCGACACTCCGGAGGATGCTGCACGCGCCATCAGCTTCGGTGCCGAGGGTATCGGTCTCTTCCGTATCGAGCATATGTTCTACGGACAGAACGCAGAGACTCCGCTTTCTAAGCTCCGCAAGATGATCCTTGCAAAGAGTGACGAGGAGCGTAAGGCGGCTCTCGCAGAGCTTGAGCCATTCATCAAGGCTGCTGTCAAGGGCACAATGAAGGTAATGGACGGCAAGCCTGTTACATTCCGTCTCCTTGACCCACCTCTCCACGAGTTCGTACCTCAGACTGAGATCAAGAAGAACGAACTTGCAGAGGAGCTTCATATCTCTGTAGGTGAGATTGAGAAGCGTGGCGAGTCACTCCACGAGGTCAACCCTATGATGGGTCACCGTGGTGTACGTCTCCACATCACATATCCTATGATCTCCGAGACTCAGTTCCGTGCCATCTTCACTGCAGCAGGTGAGCTCAAGAACGAGGGCTTCAGCCCAATGCCTGAGATTATGGTTCCTGTAACCATCTCTGAGCGTGAGCTCTGCTTCCAGAAGGCTATCTGCGAGAAGATCCGTGCTGAGGTCGAGGCTCACTTCGGCTTCGACATCAAGTACAAGTTCGGTACTATGATCGAGATTCCACGTGCAGCCCTCACAGCTGACCGTATGGCCCGTACAGCTGAGTTCTTCTCATTCGGTACAAACGACCTTACTCAGATGACATTCGGATTCTCACGTGACGATATCGGAACATTTATGGGTGACTACCTCGGCAACAAGATCCTCGACGCTGACCCATTCAAGACTCTCGACCAGAAGTCAGTAGGTAAGCTCGTAGAGCACGCTGTAGTTGAGGGACGCAAGTCTCGCGAGGCAGTTGCAGGCGAGAACCTCAAGTGCGGTATCTGCGGTGAGCACGGTGGTGATCCTGCATCAGTTGAGTTCTGCTACAAGATCGGCCTCAACTATGTATCTTGCTCTCCATTCCGTGTGCCTATCGCACGTCTTGCTGCGGCACAGGCTGCAATCAAAGCGAACAAGTAATTGACAATCAATCACTTATACAAAATGCCTGCTGTAGATTTACAGCAGGCATTTCTTTTAATTTGCTGATAATGAACACATTAACCGCCAGTACTAAGATTATATGGAGTCAAGTTTCTCCAGAACCTGATCTGCGAGGGATGATTTGACTTCAATATGTTCCTTGACAGAACGGACAAAAGGATCGGACTCAAAATCCGGCATACCGCTGAGAGAAAACTCCTTTCTGGCGTCCTCATACAGCAGTCTGTCCAATGCTACCACAGAATCCCTCCACCTGCGGACAAGCCTGGATAGATCGTCAGCAGCCAGTTCGGAAAGTCTGAAACCATAATAGTCCTCCATTGCCTTGCAAGCCCATCTCCATTCATAGCGATAATACTCAGAATGTAGAGAAGAAATACGCTCATTCAGTATTTCCAGATCAGAAGTCCTGCCGCTCTCCACATCCGAAACAATATCCTCAACAGCCTTTCCGGGAGCAATCATTCCGGCTAGATCGACCCATTCTCCATCACCATATTGAGATCTTGGGACAAAGGCTTTGCGAAGATCTTCCAAAGAAGAGAATTCCGCATTCATTATTCTGGTAATCAACGAATTGCCAAAGAACTTATCTATAGCATACCCATAATATTTCAATCCATTTGCCAATGACGTGGCCTTTATCCTGCCGCTTTGATAGGCATAATAATCAGAGGTATCACCCGAGACTCTCTTCAGCTCATTCAGAATGTTCACGGCACGGAGCATCTTCTGCACGGTATAAGGACTGAGAAGATTGAAATTGATGCTGTCCAGCTTTCCCGGTCCCTTTCTTCGGTCTCGGGAAGGCCATTTCTTAGCATCCCTTATGGTACCGACACTCTTGAGATTTGCACCGGGCATTATATATGAAGTGCTCTGCTGCTCAATAAGATACGAAAACGGAAGATCTGAGGTATCCTGATGACATACGTGACGTCCCATCACGAGCGAGAAGGCTCCGACCTTCGCCGGCCATAGTATATACGAGTCCGATGCCGTCTTGGATCCTCTTTCCATCATACCGTGATGAATAGGACCAAGTTTATAAAGATGATTGCTCTGATTGGACCCAGATCCTGCATTCATAAAAGAAAACATTCCGGCAATAAGCAAGGTTGACTTATGATGCGTAACCGTGAACGGCCCGGCAAATATCGCACAAGCCTCTCCGTTCTCTCCGTGGCAATTGCTGAAAAACAATGAATCAGAGGCGGAGTAATTATGTCCGAGTCTGCAAGCCTGGCCTATGAAGCATCGCGAAAACGTAACTCCGTCCTCAACATCGGAACCGCTGGAAATTATGAAATCATCTCCTATCACACCTACCCCTACGTGCACCGGAGCCTCTTCATTGCTGTTTATGCTTCCGTTCTTGAGGCGGGATGCACCTTCTATCTTGCAGAAGTCACCGACGCGCACATTCTTTATATATCCAGCATCAGCTATTACGACATCCCGGCCTATTGTTCCGAAGGTAGATTCCACCGAGCGGACATATTGCCCTATCATATCGTGCAGACGGGAAAGCAGCGAAGGTCTGTGCCGGTAAAAAGCCATCAGATATGCCAGCTGGGCGGAAAGACGGTCATAGATCATCACCTCGCAGCCTCCGGTCTCATTCAGCACAGACACCTGCACACCATTGCCGAAACTGCTGAGGCCATCAGTAAGAATGATATCCACATTCTCTATGAAGGTCCCGCTTCCGATCCGATAATTCGCGATATAATTCTTTACATTCTCGATACAGCAGTCGTCTCCCACCGTAACATTATGCAGAGTAGCATAATAGATTCCGGAATGCTTCACCATACCTCCTGCCAGCTGAAATTCCTTTCTGAACGTTCCCAGCCTTATATTGCCTGAGAACCTGGCATATCTGACATTTTCCGGCGAAAAATCTTCCGCCACCTCTATTGCATTCCAATCAGATGCATAGCACATCTGGGACTTCAGCATTTCTATCTCATCTGAAGTCAGTCTTCTGAATTTTTCCATCCTTCAATGATCCTTTCGGTCACCTCAGCCACCTCTTCGTAGGCATAGCCCCTGCCCATACCGAAACGGAGCAGCTTGAGTCTCACCTGCGGATCATCTTTCAAAGAACGCGCCTTAGTCTCCATCAGCTTGTCAAGCCGTCCTGAAGCCTTTCCGCGGTCAATCTCGGACAATGCCTCCGATACGACATCCTTCGAAACACCTTTGGCGGCAAGCATATAACGTATCTTGACATCTCCCCATCCGGCGATGGAGGATTTGTCGCGGGCAAATGCCGATGCATACCGCAGGTCATCGATATATTTTTCCTTCACAAGAAGCTCCACTATCTCCGCAGCCTTCTTCGTATCACCATCAAGAGCGGCGGACACCTTCTTGAAGATATCCGCACGGCAATATTCCCTTCTTGAACAGAGGGTCCTCATCCTGTCCGCCACCTTGAGCGGATCCTTCACACTATCCTTGGCCATATCTGAATTATATGTTCATAAAACCGCAGCAGGCTCAGAAGCTATAACCGGCACTGAGGTAGAATCCCACCTTGCGCGTAATATCGGACCAATGCACATTGGCGCTGATAGGTCCGAAAATAGTATCGAACGAATACTCCAGGGCCGCTCCGAAATATCCCGGCCCCACAGCATAATTCCTCAACTCATCACAATCTCTGGCATAATTCACCGTGCCCGTAAGGTAGTGGTTCTTTGCCAGAGTAAATCTTAGATCAGCTCTGTATATGGTCAGCATATTTTTCATCGCCGACAGATTCGTCACTCCCAGGAAAGGCATCTGCTGATCCACGTAACGGCCTGACAATGAGCCTCCTATGGCATTGAAATAAGCTACAGGGATCTCTTCACCGAACAGAAATCTGAAATTGAATGAAGGTATGAATGCGAATATATCTCCTATCGGAAGAACCGTCTTGGCATCTGCCTGGAGTGTATGGAAGTTGTTGAATCTGTGAGGGAAGCCGGCAAAAGTCCAGTTATATGACACTCCTGCATTCACGCCCCTTGTCGGAAAATATCCGTCATCGAATGTATCGGTACGGGCATCCAGATAAAGAGAAACGAAATCATTGGTAAGCTGGTCGAAATCATAGTCTCCGATGATCTGGGATGACTTTACGTTCCGGACATTGAAGACTTCATTCCTTATTCCGCCCTTTATATCGAACTGTCTCCATTTGATATTGGACAGAAAGAGCTCCTGTTTCGCACAGAAATAGCTGAGGCTCAGATTATTATTACCGAAATTCAGCATATTCAGGTCTGTCCATCTGACGGAAGCCTTGGCATTTATGGTAGGCATTTTCGGAAGGTCATACGACCAATGGAACTGGAAATAAGGATTGGCGCTCACCTTTCCGGACAGGTCATAGATATGCCCGTGAAGCTTATGCGCATTGAATCCGACATTAAGAAGGACCGATACGATTTCCTCCGTATCCGCCCTCACTCCAAGTCCGAGCTGATGGATAGGTCCTTTACGGCAGTTCAGCACCAGCTTGAAAGGTTCGCTGTCGCCAAGAAGTTCGTACGTCACATAATCGTACGACTGGGTTCCATATATCTTCGCCACTATATCATTCAGATCTTCTTTACTGATCTTCTGGCCGAATTTCAGATTCAGTCTCTTGTCAAGAAGTTCACCCTCTCGAGGAAGCACACCCTTGATCTCCACATCAGCGATAACCAGAGAATCTGTTTCAAACCCGAAGGCAGACGGCTTTCGTGGAGAAACAAACCCCGCTGAAGTCCTCTTAGCGACCTCACGCAGCAAAGAATCCTGAGCCTGGGCTGCCTCCAGTCCTCTCACCATAATGGTATCAATGCTTTCGGCATCAAAACTCATCATATTGAATCCCCGGAGCTGGGGACGTATCTTCACATCCGGGATATTCACATTACGCTCAAAGGCATCACGTCCGAGCATATCTATGCCCTGGCCGATTATATCTCCGATATTGTTGACATCGGTATATGTCCTTCTTGTCTCCGAAAGATCGACTCCTATTATTATATCGGCACCCATCTCACGTGCCAGTGCGGTCGGATAATTATCCCTCAATCCGCCGTCCACCAGGACCATTCCATCTACTCTGACCGGAGCGAACATTCCAGGTATGGACATAGTGGAACGCATAGCGTCATTTATCTTACCCTCGTGCCATATCTTAGCCTTTCCGGAGACCATATCAGAAGCCACGCACACAAAAGGTATCGGGAACTCCTGAAAACTCATAGGATCCTGGTAACCGATTGTAAGTGAGCTGATAAGATTACTTACATTCTGGCCATATATATATCCGGACGGAAGGCTTCCGAGGAAATTCTTCTTAAGGAAGTCAGCACCATCCTCATTGTCCGCACCGACGTGAAGGATGTCGTGTCTGTGCGAAGGGTCGAAACGGTTCTCATCCGCCCTCATCATCCTATAATAGTCCCTTTCATAGAAAAACGGAATGGAAAGCAGATATTTTTCCTTGTACTTCAGATCGGAATAAGTGATATACTTCCTTGACAATCTGTCACTCAACGCCCAGTTCCAGTCCATATTCCTCACCAGAGAATCCATCTGCTCCACAGAATAGCCGAGAGAGTACAGACCTCCGATAAGCCCGCCCATACTGGTACCCAGCACCATATCCACAGGAATGCCCAGCTCTTCGATATACCGTATCACACCAACGTGAGCCGCACCTTTAGCCCCACCTCCGCTCAAGACAAGAGCTACAGTAGGACGGGTCTGCCTTATCTCAGCCATCCTTTCCCGCATCCGCTCTACGGCCAGCGAGTCTGCCTTCGGATCTATACCTCTGCGCGGCCTTCCCGAAACGGAAAAGCACAAGAGGAACAGAAAGAGGCCAAAAGTCAGCAATTTCTTCATAATCTTCGTTTTATATATTCAGCAAAGGGAGTGACCGGCTGTCATTTACGGGAATTATGCTGTCCGGCAAGCATTCCGCAGGCAGCCAGGATATCCTCTCCTCGCGACGCCCTGACCGTAGTCATTATTCCGGAATTGTTCAGGCGGTTCTTGAAATTCTCGATGATCACATCCGGTGATGTCTCGTATGGAAAATCCGGTATCTTATGGAAACGGATCAGATTCATACGGCATTCAAGACCGCGCAGCATCCTGACAAGAGCATCAGCGTGTGCCTTTGTATCATTGAAACCGGCAAACATCGTATATTCAAAGCTTACACGTCTCTGTCCGGTAAAATCATACTGACGGATAAGATCGATGACTTCCTGTATCGGCCAGGCTCCCTGCACAGGCATAACGGTCAGACGCTCCTGCGGCAGAGGATTATGCAGACTGACAGCCAGATGACACTTGCATTCCTCAAGGTAGCGCTTCAGATTAGGCAGAACACCTATCGTCGAAAGCGTTATCCTCTTAGGGCTCCAGGCGAAGCCCCAGTCTGCAGTGAGTATCTCTATGGCACGCATTACATTATCATAATTATCCAACGGTTCGCCCATTCCCATAAACACAGCATTTGTCAGCCTGTCCGACTCATCCACAGCTATGAACTGTGAAATTATGTCCGCAGCAGACAGATGCCCGTGAAATCCCTGACGACCTGTCATACAAAATCTGCACCCCATACGGCATCCGGCCTGAGAAGAAACACATAAAGTCGCACGATCGGCATCAGGAATCATTACCGCCTCTATCGCACTGGTCTCAAGTTCCTCTTCGTTTACCCGGAGATTCAAGCCCCTCTTGTGTGAGCAACTGACCGGAAACAGATATTTCTTTGTCCCATCCGTCGATATCTGCAGCCCTGCATAAGGGGTCACACCCACTTCATATTTTTCTGACAATCTTGCCCTTGCAGCCTTGGACAGATTGGTCATATCATCAATCGAGCGGACTTTCTTCACATAAAGCCACTGGGCAATCTGCTTGGCGGTGAAGCCAGGCAGGCCTTCTTCCGCGACGAGTCTCTTGAGTTCGTCCAGATTCTTTCCTAAAAGTTTGATCTTCATATTTACAAAAATAAGGATTTTTTTCTACATTATCTTACTTGTGCCTCACCTTAGCACAATGGGCATATAATTTTGTACCCGAAAAGTTGGAGAAGTTCCTTATTTTCATTAATTTTGCTTTGTTAACATTTAATACTTATACATTTATGGCTAAAGAAGAAGTACAGGACGGTACCGGCATCAATGCTGCGAAACTCAAGGCATTGCAGGCGACGATTGACAAGATTGAGAAAGATTACGGCAAAGGTACGATTATGAAGCTGGGAGATCAGCCAAAATGGGAGGTTTCGGTCATTCCGAGCGGTTCCATTGCACTAGACGCCGCACTTGGCATCGGTGGATATCCACGCGGAAGGGTCATCGAGATCTACGGACCGGAATCAAGCGGTAAGACCACACTCGCTATCCACGCCATCGCTCAGGCACAGAAGCAGGGAGGCATTGCCGCCATCATCGATGCAGAACACGCTTTCGACAGGACATACGCCAGGAATCTCGGCGTTGACCTCGAGACTCTGCTCATTTCACAGCCTGACAACGGAGAGCAGGCACTGGAGATTGCAGACAACCTTATCCGCTCAGGAGCGATCGACATCATCGTGATCGACTCTGTCGCAGCCCTCACTCCGAAGGCTGAGATCGAAGGTGAGATGGGTGATTCAAAGATGGGACTTCAGGCACGTCTGATGAGCCAGGCTCTGAGAAAGCTTACCGCAAACATCAGCAAGACAAACACTTGCTGCATCTTCATCAACCAGCTCCGTGACAAGATCGGAGTTATGTTCGGCAACCCGGAGACCACCACAGGTGGTAATGCGCTGAAATTCTATGCTTCCGTACGTGTGGATGTCCGCAGGACCACTCAGATCAAGGACGGCGACGAAGCTCTCGGTAACCGCACAAAGGTGAAGATCGTGAAGAACAAGATGGCTCCTCCTTTCAAGAAGGCTGAGTTCGACATCGTATTCGGTGAAGGAATCTCGAAAGTCGGCGAGATCATCGATCTTGGAGTGGAATTCAACATCATCAAGAAGAGCGGATCGTGGTTCAGCTATGGCGAAAGCAAGCTTGCTCAGGGACGTGAGGCAGTCAAGCAGCTCCTTACCGACAACGTAGAGCTCTGCGACGAGATCGAAGCAAAGATTCGCGAGGCGCTTCTCACCGCAGAAGACTAGAACTAGAATAAAACTGACAGACCGGTATTCCGGTGACCCCCGCCTCCCGTTCGGGAGGCACCCCCTAGCCGGGGGTGGCACGTCACCTTCATATCCGGTCTGTCAGTTTTATTTAAGGATACAGCGGGAAAGTCTTTCAGCAGCTGATTCATTAATCACTCCAGCCTTTCTCAATTCTTCTATAGTCCAGAGTTCTTCTGGATTATTATCGCGGAAAAGGACAATGGCCCGGGCAGTCTCATAATCAGCTATATACGGATGCATCCTGAGAGAATCCGCAGGCAGGCTCCATAAGGGATAAGGCGTAACAGTCTCTGGATTTATAACTATCAGGTCACTCAGCCCATCAAACTTTTCCTGATCAAAACGATAGATATCCATAAGCTGTTCCTTATATGAATACCCGCCCAGGGCTTTCCTATGTTCCAGCATCTTTGAAGCAAACCATCCGCCTATGCCGGGAAGGCCATCGAAATCGGCAGAATCAGCTGCATTCAGATCCACTAAAGGTATATCAATATACTTTTCAAGCCTTCTGTATATGCTGTCTGAGACCACGTATGATCTTTTGAAATCCTCCTTTCTTCTGAATCTACCCCCGCTTCTGCGATATTTTTCTATGCTCTCAGCCTGCTTGCGAGTAAAACCAAGACGGCACAAGTCCTCCACAGACACCTCATTAGGATCAAAGCGGAAATTCTCTACCGTGGCCACGGGGACCGCCTTTCTGACCGCCTGTGCACGGGGTGAATGGGCGGACGATCTGCGCACTGTATGGGCTGAGACCTCCCCTTCCCGCACCCGTTCATAAACATATACGGTATCAGGATGGTCACGGTTGGCTGCAATTTTCACTACAGCGGCATTATGAATAAACAAGGCTGTCTGATAGCCCACTATAAGAAAGACCAAAGCTATGACTCCTATGACGAAGGATTCCGAAAGGCCTGACTTTTTCTCCTTTTCCATCGCACAATCAGTTTGTGCAAAATTCCCAAAAGGAAAAGAGCAAAACAATGTCAAATACAATGTTTTGCTCTTTTTTATGTAAGATTTTTCTTTTTCTTATGTCTTTTCAATCTTTTTTATGCTTCCTCGTCAGCTTTGCGATAGGACTTCTTTTCTTTCTTCTTCTCCGGCGCTCCTGAAACTATGATGACGATCTCCCCTTTCGGTTCGTGTTCCTTATACCAGGACGCAACTTCAGAAAGACTGCCTCTCTTGTGTTCCTCGAATTTCTTGGAAATCTCTCTTGCTACCGAGCATTCACGGTCCGATCCGAAAAATTCCGCGAACTGTTCCAAGGTCTTTACCAATCTGTAAGGCGATTCATAAAAGATCATAGTCCTTGTTTCCTCTGCAAGCTCCATCAGACGGGTCTGACGTCCCTTTTTCTGTGGGAGAAAGCCTTCGAAACAGAATCTGTCACAAGGATATCCGGATGAAACCAAAGCAGGCACAAATGCCGTCGCTCCCGGAAGTGTCTGCACCTCGATCCCCTCCTGCACGCAAGTCCTGACAAGCAGAAATCCCGGATCCGATATTCCCGGCGTTCCGGCATCACTGATCAATGCGACATTCAGTCCTGAAAGGATCCTCTCCTTGATCATTGAAGCAGTCTTATGCTCATTGAACTTATGATGAGACTCGAGCCTTCCCTTGATTTCATAATGCTTGAGCAGTACCGAACTTGTCCGGGTATCCTCAGCAAGAATGAGATCGGCTTCCTTCAGCACCCTTATCGCCCTGAAGGTCATATCTTCCAGATTTCCGACAGGTGTCGGGACTATATAAAGGACTCCCTGCATCATCTGCCAACCTTTCGGCGCACAGCCATCATAAATCTATAGACAAGTTCTGAATTGAGATCCCATTGCGGATAGCCGGAAGCTATGAATTCCACGACTTCATCAAGTGTCTGCATCGAATTGATCTTGCCGAGAGCATCTACGAAAGCCTGTGCGTCCTCGTCAAAGAGGTGGTTTATGAAAATAACCCTGTCATTAAGAGATATTGCACTGCGGATGTCTCTTACCGGAGTACCCGGCATATCCTTTCTCCAGGCCTGATCGGCAGCCATCTTGTCATTGATGGTCGGTTTCGCAGTCTCGGCAGCCTTTGAGGCTACTGTAACTGTCTCCGGTTCTGCGAATATAGCCGGGAGATCATCTTCATCCTCTTCCGGAAGGTCGCCGAACGGGAGGTCATCGTCGTCCGCCGCAGGTACTTCTGCCGGCTTGTCCTCCGGTTCCTGAACTGGTTCCTCTACCGGTTCTTCTGCTGGTTCATCTGCTGGTTCTTCAACGGGAGCAACAGGCTCTTCCACAGCTGCCTCCGGTTCCGGAACAGTTTCAATCACCTGTTCTTCCATCGGTTCTGCCGGCACTTCTACTACAAGCGGAATTTCCAGAGCCTCCACTGTCTCCACAGCAGGAATCATATCAGCCTCATCAATTTCGATATCGATTGAATTAGCTTCAAATCCTTCTGGATCAACAACTTGCTGAAGCTCAGCCATTTTAGCATCAAGTTTTTCCAACTGACTTCTGATGGAAGCCATCATAGATTTTATTTCGGATAAAATCTCCTGCTCTCTATTTTCCATAAAGCAATTATTGTCTATATTTGCATTCCCCGAAACCAGGGGAATATGATTAATCACCGGAGTAATATACAAAGTAAGGAAATGTTTTTAGAAATCGCAAAAAAAGCAGGTTCAATCGAAGTAATCTGCGGATCAATGTTCTCAGGAAAGACAGAGGAACTCATCAGAAGAATGAAAAGAGCGCAGTTTGCAAAACAGAAGGTAGAGATCTACAAGCCCTGCATAGATGTCAGATATTCTGAAGACAAGGTCGTATCACACGACGCACACAGCATTCCTTCCATTCCGATAGACTCGCCTGCCAAGATGCTCGAGCTCTCGAATGACGTGGAGGTGATCGGAATCGACGAGGCACAGTTCTTCGACAATTCCATCGTCGAAGTAGTTCAGACATTGGCCAACCGAGGTGTCAGGGTGATCATCGCAGGCCTGGACACAGACTTTATGGGCAAGCCTTTCGGCCCGATGCCTGCGCTTATGGCTGTTGCAGAAGATATCCAGAAAGTTCACGCCATCTGCGTGAAATGCGGAAGCCCGGCCAATCATTCACACAGACTTTCCAAAAGCAACGAGCTTGTAGTCCTCGGAGAGACAGACATTTACGAACCTCTCTGCAGGCATTGCTACAATGCTGCCATAAAAGAAGAAAAGGAAGCACTTTAAAGTGCTTCCTTTTTCTCTTACAAAGCTTTAAGGATTCTTGCGAGCTGATCGGGGCAAGATGTACCGCGTTTGCCGCAGGTGATGCCGTCAAGACGCTTGATGGCCTCTTCTACTGACATATCCTTTATCAGGGCACCTATACCCTTGGCATTTCCTTCGCAGCCTCTGGTATAGACAACCTTCTGTATGATACCGTCCTTGATCTCGATGTCAATCTGCTTCGAGCATACCTTCGCGCTTGGTGTAGCGGTCACATATCTGACTCCGTCCACCACTTCGTCGCTTACGATCTTATAATCATTGACTGTCTCTTCCATAACCTGATTCTGTACCTGCTGCTGTTCCTGTGCGCTGGCAGCCACTGCCACGAGGGCGGCAAAAAATGCGATGATGATCTTCTTCATAGTTTCTAAAATAATGTAGGATGATTGTCATCTAGCTCCGAGAGCACCTTCTCCATTATGGCCTCCCTGAAAAGAGCCGCCTTGGTACCTACCCTGAACTTGTCACAATACTGCCTTATGGCAGCCATCTCGCTATCATTCAGATAGATGACCTGTCTGTGGCGACGCACCAGCGCCTCCTTCTGCTTCTTCAGGTATTCAGGATCGATTCCCGCTTGATTCTTCTTCTTTTTAGCCACTTCAGAAATGGATTGCTCGCAAATTGCGGAGTGAAAACAAATTTTCGCCAAAGTTAGTAATTAATTCATAAAGAATATATATCTTTGTAGGAATTATGGTCAATTCTATCCCAATATTCGTCCGACTTTAGGAGGGGCTCTCGAAGCGCTTCCCTCCCAATTGCAATTGACAATCTCGGTTTGTCTTGCCGTTAGGGTCCAGATCGACTCCCTCAATGAGGGCAATCCGTTTTACAATCAAGATTATCATTGTTCCGCATCAACGGGACTGAATTTATTTGAACCATATATCTTCCGAAGAAGAAATAATATAAACATCGATTTATATGCAGATAGAAGTAGTGGTGGCTGATGCAAGCCACGTAGTGTATGCAGATGAAATCTGTGAAGAAATACTCATTTCAGCCCGTGAAAGAGGAACGGGTATCGCAAGAAGAACTCCAGAGTATATTTCCGAAAAGATATTGGCAGGTAAGGCTGTCATCGCAATAGCAGAAGATGGCAGATTTGCCGGCTTCTCATATATCGAGACCTGGGGAGGAAAGCAATATGTAGCCAATTCCGGACTCATAGTAGCACATAGTTTCAGAGGCATCGGCCTGGCTATGAGGATCAAAAGAAGGATATTCCAGCATTCCCGCGAAATGTTCCCGGATGCAAAGATATTCAGCATAACTACCGGAGCGGCGGTTATGAAGATGAACTATGAGCTGGGCTTCCGTCCGGTGACATTTGCAGCGCTTACAGACGATCCTGAGTTCTGGAAAGGCTGCCAGGGCTGCAGGAACTATGAAATACTTGAAGCCAATGAGCATAGGATGTGTCTCTGTACAGGACTTCTTTATGATCCGGCAGAGCATATTGAAGTTATGAGTCCGGCTCATCCGGAGCTCGTAAACCTTAAAGATGGAGAACAAAAGAATTAAAGATATGAGCAAGAAAGTAGTACTCGCCTTCAGCGGCGGACTGGACACATCATTCTGTGTCCCTTACCTCAAGGAACAAGGCTATGAGGTGCATACCGTAATGGTAAATACAGGTGGATTTTCAGCAGAAGAAGAGAAAGCCATCGAAGAACGTGCAATGAAGCTCGGAGCAGCATCGCATAAGAATGTGAATGCCGTAAACACATATTATGAGAAGGGCATCAGATATCTTATCTATGGCAATATCCTGAAGAATGCGACATATCCGCTTTCAGTAAGTTCGGAACGTGTTTTCCAGGCTCTGGAAGTGCTCAAGCAGGTCAAGGCTATCGGAGCTGATGCAGTTGCCCACGGAAGTACCGGAGCCGGCAATGACCAGGTCCGTTTCGACATTGTCTTTGAGATTCTTGCCCCTTCTGTGGAGATCATCGCACCGGTACGTGAGCACGGATTCACACGTCAGTACGAGATCGATTTCCTTCAGCAACACGGTTTCGACTTCACTTGGGAGAAGGCTAAATACTCTATCAATCAGGGACTTTGGGGCACAAGCATCGGTGGAGTGGAGACTCTTTCATCAGACGGTTATCTTCCTGAGGAGGCTTATCCGACCAAGGTCACAAAGACAGAGCCGGAACATATAAAGATCGGCTTCCGCAAAGGCGAGCCTGTATCATTCAACGGCGTGGAGATGAATCCGGTGGATGTGATCAAGGCAGTGCGCGATGCAGCGGCTCCTTTCGGCATCGGTCGTGATATTCATATCGGGGACACCATCATCGGCATCAAGGGACGCGTAGGTTTCGAGGCAGCGGCTCCTCTTGTAATAATAAAGGCTCATCATCTTCTGGAGAAGCATACCCTCACAAAGGGCCAGCTCTACTGGAAGGAGCAGATAGCAGGATGGTACGGCCAGCAGATGCACGAGGCTATGTACCTCGACCCTGTATGCAGGGATATGGAAGCTATGATGGACAGCATCGAGCAGAATGTGACCGGAGAGGTGGAGATCGCTCTTATGCCTTATCATTTCTCTGTCCTGGGATGTACAAGCGAGCACGACCTTATGAGTTCGAAGTTCGGAGCATACGGTGAGGTGAACAAGTCATATACCGGACGTGATGTGATCGGATTCACCAAGGTCATCGCAAATCCGCTGAAAATATATTACTCTGTAAACGGTTCGGAAGATGAATAGGAAAATCCGCGTGGCGATTGCCGGAGGAACAGGATATACGGGAGGAGAGTTGTTCAGGATATTGCTGAATCATCCGGATGTGGAAATTGTGGCGGCTACAACTACGTCATCCGAGGGTACACCGGTAGCTTCGGTGCACCGTGATCTTATCGGAGAGACTGATCTTTGCTTCGGCAAGGAGCTGAACGATCCTGATGTGATATTCCTGTGTCTTGGTCACGGTATTTCAAGGCAGTTTGTGGATAGTCACGACATATCTCCGGAATGCAGGATAATCGATCTGGGCAACGACTTCAGGCTCGACGGTGATTATGCAGGAAGGCATTTTGTATATGGCCTTTGCGAGAGTGCCAAGGAGGAGATCCGCAAGGCTCACGACATTGCCAATCCGGGATGTTTTGCGACTGCTATCCAGTTGGCTACCTTGCCTTTGGCTGCGGCCGGGCTTATAAATGATGAGATCCACGTTACTGCAATAACCGGTTCGACGGGAGCAGGAAAGAAGCCGGGAGAGACGACGCATTTCAGCTACAGGAGCGACAATATCTCGATTTATAAGTTGTTTACGCATCAGCATCTGGCGGAGATCAGACAGAATCTGATGAAAGTAATGCAGTCGTTTGAGACTACGAAGACCCCCGCCTTCGCTACGCTCAGGCACCCCCTAGCCGGGGGTGGCACGTCTTCTCCGTCTTCAAACGACTTGCATCACCATTCAGCAGATTGCTCAATTGACCACGGGGATATAAAAGTGAATTTTGTGCCGCTGAGGGGTGATTTTGCGAGGGGAATTTTTGCGAGTGTATATACTAGGGCTGTGGAGGGAATGAGTCTGGAGGATTATCAGAAGGTTTTCGAGGATTATTATGCTGAGTCGCCTTTTGTGTTCCATAGTGCCGAGGGGATTTCGATGAAGGAGGTGGTGAATACCAATAAGGGACTGGTGCACGTGGAGCTGCACGATGGGTATGTGCATATTGCTTCGGCTATAGATAATCTGGTGAAGGGGGCTGCAGGACAGGCGGTGCAGAATATGAACCTGATGTTCGGGCTGCCGGAAGACAGCGGTCTTCGTCTCAAGCCTTCTGCATTTTGAGACGATGACCTTGAAACGCGGTTGAAAGATATTGAGTAAGAAAGTGATATGAATTTATTTGATGTTTACCCTTTATGGGATATAGAGCCTGTCAGGGGACAGGATACGACATTGTGGGATAAGGATGGGGTGGAATATACCGATCTTTACGGCGGTCACGCTGTGATTTCCGTCGGTCATTCGCATCCTCATTACGTGAAGATGGTTTCCGAGCAGCTTGGGAAGATGGGATTCTATTCGAATGCAGTTCAGAATTCGCTGCAGAGGGATCTGGCGGCACGTCTCGGAAAGGTATGCGGATATGATGATTATGCGCTGTTTCTTTGCAACAGTGGAGCTGAGGCAAACGAAAATGCCCTGAAGGTAGCGTCATTCCACACCGGTAAGGCCAAGGTGCTTGCATTCAGAAAGGCTTTCCACGGAAGGACATCCGGTGCGGTGGCTGCAACAGACAATCCTAAGATACAAGCGCCTTTCAATGCAACAGAAAATATCGTTTTCGCGCCTCTGAATGATCTGGAGGCAGTTTCGGCAGAGTTGTCAAAAGGAGATTTTGCTGCAGTTATAATAGAGGGCATCCAGGGAGTGGCAGGAATATATGAACCTACGGCTGAGTTCATCCACGGGCTGCGTGAGCTATGTGACCAGCACGGATGTGTGCTCATTCTTGATGAGATACAGTCGGGATACGGACGTACCGGAAAATTCTTTGCCCATCAGCATTATGGAGTAAGGGCGGATATCGTCACTATGGCCAAGGGTATGGGTAACGGATTCCCTATCGGAGGAGTGATCATCAGTCCGGCCATCAAGGCTTCGTATGGAATGCTGGGCACGACTTTCGGAGGAAACCATCTGGCCTGCACAGCGGCTCTTGCGGTATTGGATATCATTGAGAATGAACATCTTATTGAAAATGCAGCTGAAATCGGAAAATATTTCGCAGAAGCATTCAGGGACGACAAAGCCATCAAGGAATACAGAGGAAAAGGTCTGATGATCGGCCTTGAGCTGAATGAGGAATATATCGGCCTTCGCAACAGGCTTCTGTTCGAGAAACATTTCTTTACCGGAGCTGCCGGTGCCGGCGTGATTCGCCTCCTGCCGTCACTTACCGTATCAAAGAAAACAGCCGAATCATTTGTAAACGCCTGGAAAGAACTCACCGACCTGTCACCCCGAGCTTGACGAGGGGTCTAAAAATGACATTATGAGACATTTCACATCGATAACACAGCTCGGAGACCTTTCAAAGGCTCTTGAAGCGGCAAAATACGTAAAGGAAAATCCTTTCGCAGATCAGAACCTCGGCAGGAACAAGACCCTGCTGATGATATTCTTCAATTCAAGCCTGCGTACAAGACTCAGCACTCAGAAAGCGGCTATGAACCTTGGAATGAACGTCATAGTCCTCGACGTGAACCAGGGAGCGTGGAAGCTTGAAACTGAGAGAGGAGTCATAATGGATAGCGACAAGCCAGAACATCTGCTCGAGGCGATTCCGGTGATGGGATGCTATTGCGATGTCATCGGTGTCCGTGCATTCGCAAAGTTCGAGAGCAAGGAGGATGATTACAACGAGGTGATCATCAACCAGTTCATCAAATATTCCGGCAAGCCTGTGTTCAGTATGGAAGCTGCCACCAGGCATCCTCTGCAGACATTTGCAGACCTCATAACCATCGAGGAATACAAGAAGGTGGAGAAGCCTAAGATCGTAATGACCTGGGCACCTCATCCGAAGGCTCTGCCACAGGCGGTTCCTAACTCATTCGCAGAGGGAATTAATATGACAGATTATGAATTTGTGATCACCCATCCTCGCGGATATGAGCTGGATCCTGCATTTACAGGACGCGCACGCATCGAATATGACCAGAGAAAGGCATTCGAGGGGGCGGATTTCATTTACGCAAAGAACTGGTCTGCTTATAGCGGAGATAATTACGGCAAGATATTGTGCACAGACCGTGACTGGACTGTGGATGCGGAGAAGATGGCCTTGACGAACAATGCGTATTTTATGCACTGTCTGCCTGTACGCAGGAATATGATCGTGACAGACGACGTGATTGAAAGTCCGCAGTCGATCGTCATCCCGGAAGCTGCGAACCGTGTGGTTTCTGCGCAGACAATTCTAAAACAGATTCTCCTTGGCATATAACAGGCTATAAGTCAAAGACTTAACAGATACGCCTGCTGCACAACTACAGCAGGCATAATAAGCAAAACACTGAAAACCAAGAAGTTAAGCGACAGCTTATGATCAGAGTAGTAAAAATAGGAGGAAATGTAGTTGACAATCCGGAACTTCTGAGGGAGTTTGTCAGGGATTTTGCTGCTATGCCGGGGATGAAGATACTGGTGCACGGAGGCGGAGTGATGGCAAGCCAGATGCAGAAGGAGATGGGACTGACTCCAGTGATGATAGAGGGAAGAAGGGTGACGGACGAGGCCGCGCTCAAGGTCGTGACGATGGTGTACGCAGGATGGTGCAGCAAGAACATCACTGCCCTGCTTCAGGCAGAAGGATGCAATGCGATAGGATTGAGCGGAGCTGACGGTAATGCCGTCAAAGCCAGAAAAAGGCCTCCGGTACATATTGAAAGTCTCGGAAAGGAAATAGACTACGGATATGTAGGAGACGTTACAGGAGACAGTGTCAATGCCGGCTTCATATATACTATGCTCGAAAGAGGAATTGTACCGGTGTTCAATGCGATCAACCACGATGGAGCCGGTAACCTTCTGAATACCAATGCAGACACGATAGCATCTTCCGTAGCCACGGCAATGGCAAACTACAGATACCGCTCTCCGCGTGAAGTGTGCTGCAGATGTGAAGAATGCACGCATTGCAGTGATGACGGAAGGCTTACGCACGAGACGGAGCTGATATATTGCTTTGAGAAGGATGGTGTGCTATACGACAAGGATGATGACAGCAGCGTCATCGGCGAAATCACGCGCGGCAGGTTTGAGGAGCTCAAGAAGGAAGGCATCGTTGCAGACGGAATGATTCCGAAGCTTACGAACTCATTCAAGGCGATTGACAGCGGAGTGGCAAGAGTTGTCATCAAGCACGCAAGGAACCTGCTCAATGATAAGGGAACGGTTCTGATATAACGACAGGGGTTACCCGAAAACATCAGATTTACGGATGGGAAACATATTGAATATAGATAGGCTGACTGCAGATGCAATAGATCTGCTTAAGGAGATGATTGCCATACCGTCACCTTCATTCGAGGAGGAAACAGTATGCAGCCATCTATGTTCCTGGCTTGAGGCCAAGGGAATCGTGCATCAGCGGAAAGGTAACAATATTATCGCAGAGCATATAACGGATCCATCAAGTCCGACTCTTATGCTGTGTGCCCATATTGATACGGTAAGTCCCAGTCCGGAATATGGTTTCGACCCATATACTCCTGATTATAAGAAAGTTGAGGAGACTGTGAGCGACATCATCGGCAGACAAAAAGGTGCATCGGAGATTGTGGCAGGACTCGGAAGCAACGACGACGGAGCCTCTGTTGTAGCAATGATTGCAGTTTACAGATACTTCCAGCACCTTTCCGGCGCTACCGATGGGGTGATGGACAACCCCTCCCAAGCAAGCTTGGGTCCCTCCCCCTGCGGCCAGGGGGGTAGCACGGTCCAGCCCCCCACCGGTATCTCCGGAAAAGGTGGAAGGCCGAATCTGATACTGGTTCTGACCTGCGAGGAGGAGAGATCCGGAAAGAACGGGATGACAGGCCTATGGCCGGAACTGGAGTCAAAGGTCGATCTTGCCATTATCGGAGAACCTACAGGAATGAAGGCGGCGACCTCGGAAAGAGGGCTTCTGGTGATCGATGCGACAGCCCACGGGACAAGCGGGCACGCTGCGAGAAATGAGGGAAAGAATGCATTGTACATAGCTCTGGAAGATATAAACAGACTCCGGGAGCATACCTTCAGCAGAATATCACCTCGTATGGGAAAGGTCAATCTGAACGTAACCCAGATTTCTGCCGGTACTGCGCACAATGTCATCCCCTACAGATGTGACTTCGTCATAGACATTCGTCCTACGGAGCAATACACCAACGAGGATATCCTCATAGAGCTCCAGAACATCTGCAAAAGCGAACTGAGGCCACGCAATCTTGCCAACCGTTCAAGCGCCACATTCGAAGACTCCCCTCTTCAGAAAGCCGCGGAAGCGCTTGATATAGAGACATTTTCATCACCCACGACATCCGACTGGATGAGAGTAAGCTGCGATGCGATCAAGATGGGTCCTGGCGAGTCAGCACGTTCGCATAGAAAGGACGAATATGTCCTTGTCGAGGAACTCAGAAACGGAATAGAAACATATATTGAATTTATAAACCTATTATAAAGATATCTCGACTTCGCTCGAGATGACAATGAAAGATATGAGTACACTTTGGAGTAAAGGGACACAGGCTACAGACCTGGTGGAGGATTTTACAGTAGGCAATGACCGTATCCTTGATATGCGTCTGGCAAAATACGACGTCATAGGGTCTAAGGCACATATCAGGATGCTCGAATCTATAGGCCTCCTTACATCTGACGAGCTTGAGACTCTGACAGAAGCCCTCGATCAGATTCTGGGCGAAATAAATGCCGGCGAGTTCATTCTTGAAGACGATGTAGAGGACATCCATTCACAGGTCGAACTCCTTCTTACGCGTCGTCTCGGAGATATCGGCAAGAAGATACATTCCGGACGTTCGCGCAATGACCAGGTGCTTGTGGATGTGAAGCTATTCCTGAAGGACGAAGTCCTGACACTCCGCAATGAAGTGCTCCAGCTGTTCTATACTCTCCAGAATCTCAGTGAGGAATATAAGAATGTGCTCCTGCCTGGATATACTCACGGTCAGGTAGCTATGCCATCCTCATTCGGACTATGGTTCGGTGCATACGCCGAAGCCCTTGCCGATGATATGTATATGCTTCGTGGCGCGTTCAATGTAACAGACCAGAATCCTCTAGGATCGGCAGCCGGATACGGAAGTTCATTCCCGCTCGACCGTCAGATGACCACGGATCTTCTGGACTTCGGAAGCCTTGACTTCAATGTGGTGGCAGCTCAGTTGAGCCGTGGTAAGTCCGAACGCGCCGTTGCCTCTGCAATGGGAGCAATCGCATTGACCCTCAACAAATTCGCATCTGACTGCTGTATGTATATGAGCCCGAATTACGGATTCATAAAGTTCCCGGATGAACTCACGACCGGATCGAGCATTATGCCGCACAAGAAGAATCCTGACGTATGGGAGATTATGCGCGGCAACTGCAACAGGATAATGTCAGCCGAAACTCAGATATCAATGCTCTGCAGCAATATGCCGCACGGCTATCACCGTGAATTCCAGCTCCTCAAGGACATCCTCTTCCCTGCCCTCGAGCTGATGCACAAATGCATCTATATGGCCGATTATATGCTCCAGCACATAATCGTGAAGGAAGGCATACTTGATGCACCGATATATGATTATCTCTTTACAGTAGAGGAAGTCAACCGTCGTACTCTCGAGGGAATGCCGTTCAGAGATGCATACAAGTCGGTCGGAATCGAGGTAAACGAAGGCAGATTCTCATATCAGGGAGCACTGGGAAAGACAAACGGCCAGCTTACGCCGGCCGATCTGAAGCATACATCCCTTGGCAGTCTCGGTAATCTCTGCACTAAAGAGATCCGCGCCAAGATGGAGTCTGCAGCTGCATTTATCTGATCCCATATTTGCGAAGGATCTTCAGGATCTTCGGTGATATGCTCTCCAGCATATAAGTAAATCCGAGATCTGTAGGGTGAGACCCGTCTGATGTAGCTATATGCTCATCTCCGAGAAAGTCGTCCGAAGGAATGAAATAGATATGCTTGTCTGTCTTCATCCTTTCACGGACGGCTTTTTCTGCTGCTACCTGCTTCTTAGCCTCGAAATCCTCTCTCCAGGTGTCAAAATTGCGGCTTTCCCGGCGTTCTGTCTGCATAAAGATAAGCGGAACATCTGGATGAGCCTCACGGATTATGTCCACGAAACGCTCGAAATTCTCATTGATTATCTCTGCCGAAGGATTGGAAAAGGCATCGAATATGAATGCATCAACATCCTCTATATCAGCAAGATACCGCGCATATTCCTTCTGAAGCTTGGATTTGCCGCTGAAGCCTAGATTGAAGCAATAGAATCCGTTGTCACGGCCGAACCTGGCCGCGTAACTCATTCCCGGACGTGAGGCCGCCAGGCCGTGAGTCACGCTTGAGCCCTTGACCACAATACGATACTTGAAAGGATTCTCGAGAGGCTCTATATATGAGCCTTCCTCAACTCCGATGAAAAGCGAGTCAAGCCTGTCATACAAAGGCAGATACAGAAGACATTCCTTACGTCCCGGAGCCATAGATTTCACTATAGTTCCCTCGTGGCAGGCATACTCCGGACCCTTGTCCATCTGCGGCCTTCCGACCCCGGCAAAGACCCACTCCCCGTCCTGCCTTATATAAAGGTCCAGACCTTTCTGAGCTATTGCAGTCATATTTTCAGATGCATTAGCCGGCGAAGTCTGCCACTTTGCATTGATGAACGGGCTGTCGGTGGCAAATAGCACCGCAAGACCGGTAGAATGGCAGGCAAACTCATCTATCACCTTATCGTTGAACCTGTAGGCTGAGGTATCGATCCTCGTGAAATCCTTTGATGTCGGGATTGCCTTGCCGATGACATTGAGGTCTGCGGCATTGTAATAAAGTGTCTGCTGCGCATTCAATGAATGAAATATGAGCACAGCAATGGCAACAGAAAGTATCTTCTTCATAAGCTTTGCGTTTGAGTAGGGCAAAGATATGACTATTTTACATATTCGCTAGGAGATACACCGAATTGTTTCTTGAAACTGGTTGAGAAATGAGAAAGTGTGCTGAAACCTGTCATATCGGCAATCTCTGAAACATTGTATTTTCTCTCTCCCAGAAGTTGGGCTGCCCTGTTGAGCTTGTACCTTTTGAAGAATACACTCGGATTCTCACCGGTAAGTCCCTTTACCTTATAATAGAACTTAGTACGCGAAATATGGAGCATCTCCGTCATACGGGCCACATCCAGTTCTGAATTGGAGAGTTCCTTTTCCATCAGCTGATACAGTTCTGACATAAACGCATTGTCCTGAGGCGAGAGCACATTTTCTTCAAGATTATCCATATCGGTCGCTTCGCTGAGCAAGGCACGCAATTTCTCCCTATTCTTGAGCTGCGAGCTTATAAGAGCCAGAAGATATTGAGGCTCAAAAGGTTTTGTCACATATGCATCTGCACCGCAGTCAAGTCCCTGCACCTGATCCTCTACAGTAGCTTTGGCAGTAAGAAGTATCACCGGGATATGAGAAATCTGTATATTATCCTTTATCTGACGGCATAGTTCGTATCCGTTCTTTCCCGGCATCACGACATCGGATATCACGACATCGAATGCCTCCTCCTTCATAAGGGTATAGGCAGAATCTGCATCAAACCTGCTCTGGACATCATAATATGGAGCCAGAAGTTCCTTCATATAGTGGATTACATCCGCGTCGTCATCAACCAGCAGGACCTTCTTGCGGCCCTCATCAGACACATTAGAAGGCAGATCCGTATATATGACGCTGCTGACCATATATGGACTGACAGCATCAGCCGCCCCGGCATTATGTTTTTCCGACTCGGAATATGACGACTCGGATATCGGAATTATCAAGGTGAATTCGGCTCCAGGCCCATCCGCACGGTTGCCGGCCTTCAAATATCCGTGATGCATCCGCGTCAATGTCTTGGCAAGATAAAGGCCTATGCCAGTGCCCCAGTTATAGCCTCCGCGTATCTGGTTATCAAGTTGGTAGTATCGTTCAAATATCTTTTCCAACTGATCCTCCGGGATGCCCTGGCCAGTGTCCTTGACGACAATCTTCATAAAATGCATATCGACATCCTTATCATCCAGATTGAAGAAGGACGTTGCATCATCTCTGGATATTATATCCAGACCGAACTCCACCTTCCCGCCTGCAGAGGTGAACTTCATTGCATTAGAAAGCAGGTTGAAACATATCTTATCAAGTTTGTCGTCATCAACCCATACCATCAGCGAATCTTCAAGACCGTATGTACGGAAAGTGACTCCTTTCTCATTTGCAGTAACCTGAAATATATCTGTCAGATTCTTCAACTGAGCTATCAGATCCAGAGGTTTGACCTTCAGTCTAAGAGTATCGTTTTCGAGTTTATTGAAATCGAGAAGCTGATTCACAAGCCTGAGCATACGCCTGATGTTTCTCTGCACGATATTCAGAAGCCTCTTATCTTCGACAGTCATCCCGGAAGATTCCTGCAACTGGGTCACCGGCCCTGAAATCATAGTAAGAGGCGTACGGAACTCGTGGGATATATTGGCGAAGAAGCTCATATTCATCTGATTCACCTTCTTTTCCTGCTCCTTTTCCTGCTGTGCCTTAAGTTTTGCTAATTTCTCATCCTTCATCTGCCTGTGCAGCTTCGTAATCCGATTGATTATCAGGAGCATACATAGGAGATATATCAAGACGGCCCACCAGGAAAGCCATAATGGTTTCTCGATTACCACTCTGATGGAATTTTCGGCGACAACATCCGTATAATCGGCATTTGTAACTCTTACCTTGAAGTCATACCTGCCTGCCGGGATGTTCGAATAATATGCCTCTCTGTTATTGTGGGCATCTATCCAATGACTGTCAAAGCCTTCCAGCTTATACATATAATCCACTCTCTCGTATTCGCCATATTCCACCGCAGCAAAAGATATGCTGAAACCATTCTGCTCGTGACTCAGCCTTATTTCAGGATTAAACGGCAGTGCCTTGTCCATACACTTGTCAACACCGGGGCGCATCAACCTGTTATGCACCTTCAGATCTTCAAAATACACAGCCACATTACGATGCGTCGTAACATCTATAGGGTTGAATACCGTAAGACCGTGGGTTCCCCCGAATACAAGAGTTCCGTCGGAAAGCCTGCAAGAGGCTCTGTCATAGAACTGATTGCCACCGATTCCGTCACTCGCATACCAGTTGACGAATTTCCCGGACGACCTGTCGTATTTTCCAAGTCCGTACTGGGTGCTTACCCAGAGATTGCCTTGAAGATCTTCTTCTATAGATGCTATATCCAGACAAGGAGTTCCGGATACGGGCATCAAAGAATCCGCTGAACCATCATACTTCATTAAACCGTTTGCCACAGTACCTATCCACACGGTACCATCATCATCCTGATACATACAGGAGGGGACGAAGACCGACCTCTTGATACAGTTATTCCAGATATCTTCAGCAAAACTGATCTGCCGGACATTTATTTCCTGTCCGTCTATTTCGCACAAGCCGTGCTGAAAAGAGGCTGAAAGTATATTACCGTCACTCAACGGGAGGCAATAAGGCGTGAAGGTATAGTAGGACGTATGGGTCCTGATGCTGTGTAAACTGTCATCTTCCGGTGACACATAATGGATATATTCCCCGGGAGCTCCTATCCAGACTCTTCCATCCTTGTCCTGAGACATTGAAATAGGATAAAAGACAGACCAGGTCTTGTCAACAGTCAAGGCGCTTCCGTCAAAACTGCACCTGGCAATTTTCCCACTGGCGGTCAGCCAGATATCATCATTCCTGTCAACGAACACATTGTTTATATCCACCTTATCATCTCCATTCGACCCGAATATCTTTCTCAGATCGATCCTTCGGAACAGTCCGGATGAAGCATTATACAGGAAGAGTCCGTCCTTAAGAGTAGAAATCCAGAGATTATCCTTGCTGTCACAGTCAACAGACACGACCGATTTATGACCAAGATTCGATTTCAGCCAGCTGTCATTGTTGAAGCGTCCCTGATAATCATATATGACATAATATCCCTGATCATAAGATCCTATCCAGAGATTGTTCCTCGAATCCTCGAACATACAGTTTATCTTCACATCAGGTACGGTGAAAGGGAAACCTTTTTCAGACTGATGTATGAACGAACCTTCTGCCTTGTCATACAGGAACAGTCCGTTCTTTTCCGTATTGAAGAGGATGGACGAATCTCCGTACGGATATATATATGAGACTGCTGCTCCCCCCATCATCGGATGAGAAGAAATGACTTTGGGCAGTTCATCGAACTTCGATTTATCGGTATCATATATCGAAAGTCCCGAATACGAACTCATCCACAGTCTGCCATCATCCATCATAGTGAAATATCCTGGATAATTCTGTAAAGAGACCGAGTCTTTGAGTTCCATAGTCCGGACGTCATATTTCTTAAGGTTTGACGAACCGGCCACAACAAGATCACCGCCTGGTGTGATGAAGCACTGACGCGTCATCGAATATGAATTATCCAACAGATGCAACACATCGGTAAAGACTCTTCTTTCTTCGTCGAAAACGCATAGCGAGATGGATGTATTGATAAAGACTCTGCCTGATTTATCTTCGAAAATCTGTATCGAATTGCGGCTGACAGTCTCCATCGGAATACGCTCGAAACTGTCCTGGTCAGTATAAAGCGCCATACCGTTTACCGTCGAGACCCAGAGGCGGTTCTGCGAATCCTTGAAAAGACATTGGATCTGATTGTCGGGGAGAGTATTCGCTTCATCTGTGCAGAAATGCTGATGAAATTCGTGGACATTGAACCGGTTCAGGCCACGGAATGTACCGATCCATATATGTCCTAACGCATCTTCCGCAAAAGAGGAAACTTTCTGATTGGAAATATCATTGGCTATCAAAGGAGATTCGACATCGTAATCGACTATTATATTACGCTCGGAACAACTGGTCAGAATGATAATAAATAAGACCGCGAGGCAGTATCTTTTAATCATAAGTCAAATTCATATTTATTTCGAAGATAGCAAATAATCGCCAATCCATCAACATCAATATAGTTTTTGAACAAATATGAAAACAAATGAACAAATTGAAAAACAAGCCTGAACACTAAGGAAAATGAAAAGCACATAAAAGAAAGCCTGTCTGAAGCATAAAAGCGAAATTTGCAGATATAACCACAAAAACAGCACAATATGAGAACCAGAATCCTGTTACCACTGGCCATAGTCCTGCTTTCATCCGTAGGATGCTGTCAGGCGACCAAGAACCGTGACGGCGGATGCAAAGCCAGAACCGCGGAATTGCAGACATCGGCAGAAGCGACCCTTGCACAGACAACCGGTGGAAGTGTGGCCGGCTACATAGATAACGGCATTTTTACTTATAAAGGCATCCCTTACGCAAAAGCAGAGAGATTTATGCCTCCAGTTCCGGCAGACAAGTGGGAAGGAGTGCGCAGTTGCAGGGCGTACGGCCCTACTTGTCCGCAAGGCAAGCGTATGGGCTGGTACAGCGACGAGCAGGCATTCTCTTTCAACTGGAACGATGGTTTCCCCGACGAGGATTGTCTCAGAGTGAATATATGGACACCGGGAATCAACGATGGGAAGAAACGCCCGGTGATGGTATGGCTCCACGGAGGCGGATATTCAGCCGGATCTGGTCAGGAACTGCCTTCGTATGACGGCAGGAATCTTGCTGAGAAGGGTGACGTTGTCGTTGTGACATTGAATCACCGACTGAATGTACTTGGATTCCTCGACCTTTCGGCATACGGTGAGAAATATGCACATTCAGGGAATTCAGGCCTTCTCGACCTTGTTGCAGCGCTCGAATGGGTTCAGGAGAACATCGCGAACTTCGGCGGTGATGCATCCAACGTAACGATTTTCGGACAATCCGGCGGAGGAGGAAAAGTTTCGACACTGCTTGCAACTCCTGCAGCGAAAGGGAAATTCCATAAGGCAATCGTCCAGAGCGGTGCGATGCTCAGGACAATGGACAGCCGATGGTCCCGCAGGATCGGTGCTGCGGTAGTCGAAGAACTCGGCATCACACCTTGCCGTATTGACGAAATTTCAAAAGTACCATTTGAGGATCTTCTTGCTGCCGGTGAGAAGGTCATAGCACGGCTCAAGCCTGAAGCCGAAAAGCAGGGTTTCGCATCCTTCATATTCGGATGGGCTCCGACCGTAGACGGCAGCGTGCTTCCCCGCCAGCCTTTCTCTCCTGACGCTCCCGAACAGTCAAAGGATGTTCCTATGATGATAGGCACGACTATCCACGAGTTCAGTCTGAGCACATACGTTCCTCAACTCCGTACTATAGACAAGTCGGCTGCAATTGAATATCTCAGGACAAAATACGGAGAGAAGACAGAAGAATTCCTCCGTCTGTTTGAAAAGACATATCCGGATTACCAACCTAAAGACCTGATAGACACAGACTTTACCTTCCGTCCAAGCGCCATTGAACAGGCTGTGATAAAGGCACGTCAGGGCGGAGCTCCGGTATACACATATATGTTTGCCTGGGAATCTCCTGTGCTTGACGGCATCCTCAGAAGCACACATTGTATGGAAATACCATTCGTGTTCAACAATGCAGATATCCACGCTTCTATGACCGGAGGTGGGAAAGACGCGCTTGAGCTGGCAGGAAAGATGAGCCAAGCCTGGATCAATTTCGCCCGCACAGGAGACCCGAACACAGAAGATCTTCCGCAGTGGCCGGTTTACAATTGTTCCGAAGGGGCGGCTATGATCTTCAATGATGATTGCGAAGTAAGATATAATCACGACAAGGAGCTGATCAACTTTATCAGACAGTTTCCAACACGAGGATTCTAATTACACTTAATACTAACCACTAACCATCAAAACAATGAGAACCAAATCAACATTCTCAAGAATGATCGGCACTGCTCTGGCAATGCTCCTCATTCTGGCCGGCTCTCTCTCGGCATCCGCACAAGGACAGCTGAAGGTGACCGGTAAAGTCATTGATGAACTGAATGCTCCGATGGTAGGAGTCAGTGTCATCGAGAAAGGAACTCAGAACGGCGTTATGACTGACGGCGACGGTATGTACGAAATCACAGTAAATTCAGGCGCTGTGCTCGAATTCTCATACATCGGCTATCTCCCAGTCGAAAAGAACGCCATCAACGGCACTTTGAACATCAATATGGAGCCGGACAACGAGATGCTGGAGGAGACTGTCGTTGTCGGATACGGTGTCCAGAAGAAGAGTTCCCTCACAGGATCGGTATCACAAGTAAAGTCCCAGGACCTCGAGGCCCGTACCATCACTACAGCATCACAGGCGCTCCAGGGTAAGACTTCAGGTGTACAGGTATTGACAGGTTCAGCCCGTCCGGGAGCATCACCATCAATCCGTATCCGCGGTATCGGTTCAAACGGTAACAGCGACCCTCTCGTAGTAGTGGACGGACGTATAGGAAGCCTTGCAGGTATCGACCCTAACGACATCGAATCAATGGAGGTCCTCAAGGACGGTGCTTCCGCTGCGATCTATGGTGCGGAGGCTGGTAACGGAGTTATCCTCGTCACCACAAAGAAGGGTAAGGGCAACGGCAATATCACCTACGACTACCAGTACACTTCGCAGAGTCTCGCGCGCGTACCTCAAATGATGAACGCAGAGCAGTATATCGATTACTATTCCGAGGCTGGCCTCATTTCTCTCGAGAACTTCTACAACAATTGGGATTTCGTGACCAACACAGACTGGACCAAGGTAGGTTTCGAAAATTCCGCAATGCAGCGCCACAACCTCACATTCTCAGCAGGTAGCGAAGGCAAATCAATCTATGTATCCGGATCTTACCTCAACAATGACGGTATCGTTGCAGGCGACAAAGACTTCTACGAGCGTATCACCGGTATGATCAACGCAAGTTGGAAGATCAAGCCTTGGCTCGAGATCGGAACAAACAACCAGATCGAGTACTACAAGTCAAGATCAGTATCGGAAGGTTCAGAGTACGGTTCATACCTCCTTGCCGTCCTCAACCTTGACCCTCTCACAAAGCCTCTCTACGCCATTGACAATCTTCCTCAGCATATGGCTGACATCTATTACGGCGATCACGCTCCTATGCTCGGCGACGGCAAAGGCAATGTCTATGGTGTATCGAACTTCAACACATCAGAGAACCAGAATCCTCTCATTATGCGTGACGCAAGCGACAATGACAGCAGAGGTTACAACATCAACGGTACCACCTACATCAACTTTATGCCTGTCAAGGGTCTTACAGTCACATCACGTCTGGGCTATCGTCTATCAAGTTCAGAGTCTTACTCGGTAGGACACGACTACTATGCCAATGCAATGCACCACCAGAATTATCTTTCTGTAAACGCAAGCACATACGCCAGCACATACTGGCAGTGGGAGAACTTCCTCAATTACAACAAGAACATCAAGGGTCACGATTTCGGCATTATGCTCGGTACCAGTTTCACTGAAAGCCGCAACTTCGGAGTAAGCGGTGACAAGCACGGAAGCGACACCGACCTCGGATTCCAGAAAGATGATCCTCTTTTCTGGTATTTCGCGTATGCTACAGCCAATGCTGAAGACAGCGTAAGTGGTGGTGAGGCAACATTCTCAAGAAAGAACTCATACTTCGGACGTCTCAACTATGAATACAAAGGCCGATACCTCTTCCAGGCATCTCTCCGTGCAGACGCAGCCGACAGCAGCGTGCTTCCAATAGAGACAAGATGGGGTTACTTCCCGGCAGTTTCTGCAGGATGGGTCATCTCCAACGAAAAGTTTATGGAGAACACCAGAAACTGGCTCTCACATTTGAAGTTCCGTGCTTCGTGGGGACAGAACGGTTCGCTCTCAAGCCTCGGAGGATACAGATATGCAACCGTAATCAGCGGTACAGGTTCTTATCCGACCGGTAATGGTACTGAGTACATCAACGGATACGCTCCATCTGCAACCGGCAACAAGGAACTCAAGTGGGAGACATCAGAGCAGACCAACATTGGTATCGACACACGTTTCTTCAACAACCGTCTCTCATTCAGCGCAGACTGGTTCAAGAAGGACACTAAGGACCTCATCGTTTCCGGCATCACACCTTCAACAGTGGTAGGTAACACCGCATCTCCGGTGAACGCAGGTAACATCAGCAACACCGGTCTGGAGTTCGAACTCGGATGGCAGGACAACATCGGTGACTTCAGTTACGGCGTACGCGGCAACCTCTCTACAATCAAGAACAAAGTGACACATATCCACAAGACTCTCGATGCTATCGACGGACAGACATTCCATACTTACGGAGCCATAACACGCTTCGAGGTAGGAAAGCCGGCCTGGTATTTCTATGGTTATGAGTTTGACGGCATCAATCCTGAAACAGGTAACCCTACCTTCAAGGATCTCGATGGAGACAACGTGATAACCGATAGTGACAAGACTATGATCGGTAAGGGTTTCGCTGACCTTACTTACGGTATCACCCTCACAGCAGCGTGGAAAGGACTCGACCTCATCGTATTCGGCACAGGTGCAGCGGGAGGCGACATCTACTGCTGTCTCAACCGTTCTGACTATACCCTCAACAAATTAACATACTTCACCGAGGACAGATGGAACAAGACAACCAATCCTAACGGAAGCAAGCCAAGAGCGGGTGCTACAGAAATGGATAAGTATTATCTCTCATCAGCATCAATATTCAATGGCAGTTACTTTAAGATCAAGCAGATCCAGCTCGGATATACATTCCCTCAGAAGTGGATGAAGACAATCAAGGTCCAGAACCTCCGCGTTTATGCATCACTTGACGACTTCATCACATTCAGCGATTATCCGGGATTTGACCCGGAAGTAACCAATATGGGAGTTGACAAGGGTAACTTCCCAACTTCAAAGAAGGTTGTTGCCGGTGTAAGCATTACATTCTAACCATCTAAAATAAAGAAGAAATGAAAACAAGATATATCATTCTGGCCTTGGCCGCGATGACTGCCGCACTCAGTTCCTGCAACGACCTGCTGGACATTCCTCAGCACGGTGTGCAGAACTATGAGACCTTCTACCAGACCGACGAAGAGGCGGAGGCAGCCATTGTTTCCTGCTACATTCAGGTAAAGAACAATGAAATGAACTACGTCCTCGGTAAGAATATGCTTACTGACGACTTCTGGGCAGGCGGCGGCGGACGTAACGACAACGCTGACCTCGAAGGACTTAATGAGTTCACATTTGGAACTGACCAGGGATACCTCGAAGGTATGTTCACCAGTTATTACGGCATAATCTACAAGGCAAACGTAGTTCTCGGACACGTTCCTGAAGAAACCGACATCCAACTTCGTGCAAGAGCAGAGGCAAAGGTATTCCGCGCCTGGTCATACTTCGAACTTATTTCAATGTGGGGTAATCCTCCACTTGTTGACCACGAACTGGAACCATCTGAGTATCAGATGCCTAACGGCGGCACTGAAGAACTCTGGAGTCTCGTTGAGAAGGATCTCACAGAAGCAATCGATTCAGGTTATCTTACACAAAAGGCTGACGCTGATGACAAGACCTGGAGAATCACAAAGCAGTTCGCTCAGGCGCTTCTCGGAAAGGCCTATCTCTGGCAGAAGAAGTATGATGAGGCTGCGAAGACTTTTGACTCGATCATCGACAGCGGTCTATACAGACTTTACAATGACTATGAAAACGTAATCGCATTTTCAGCCAAGCAGAACTGCGAAAGTATGTTTGAAAGCATCAAGATCAGTGACCCTAACAACGTATGGAACAACTTCACGATGCTCCACCTTATGATCCACTACCGTACTGACAAGTTAGTTGACAACTGCTGTCAGAATGCCGGTCTTGCAGGTCTTGGTTGGGGATTTCTCAGTCCTCAGGAGGATCTTTACAATGACTTCGTAGCCGTAGAAGGCGAGAACGGTTACCGTCTCAATGCCACTATGAAGACTTGGGAGCAGATGACAGAAAAGGGCATCAATGTCAAGGAAGGAAATACAATCATAAGCGAGGGTTACTTTATGTGGAAATGGAGAATCACTGCAGAGCAGGTTCCTGCTGCAGGTTCCAACTTCGTTGATGACAGCAACAGACAGTGGATGCGTTATGCAGAGGTACTTCTCTGCGCTGCTGAGGCTCACGCAGAGAACGGCAATGCAGGAAAGGCTGCAGAATATATGAACCTTATCCGCACAAGAGCCCAGGCTCCTACTCAGGGAAGTTACACAATCGACGAGATCCGCAGAGAGAAGAGAATCGAACTTTGCGGTGAAGGAACACGCTTCCAGGATATGCTCCGCTGGGGTATCGCAGAGGCTAAGATGAAGAATCAGGGAAGCTACTGTCCGCTCCTCAACCATAATGGCCAGGTAGAGAAGAAGGTGTACAACAACGATCCTTCAAAGTATGGCTTCAAGCCAAAGCATAATCTCCTTCCATATCCAGGAACCGAGATCCGTCTCAACCCTAACATCCAGCAGAACCCAGGCTGGTAATCACCCTGTCATTCTGAACGAAGTGAAGAATATATAACAGATGAACAATATGAAACTATTATATAAAGTATTCGCTGCAGTTGCCGGAATCCTGGCACTCAGCTCCTGCGTAGAGGACGCCATACAGCCTCTTACAGGCAAATATGAAAAGCCTGCGGCATACGAACTCAACACTCTTGTGTCACAATCTGTAGAGAAGGGGGACAAGACCCGTACATTCACCGTTGAGGTAAGCGGATCGAATGCTACCCTCTCTATGAAACTTGTAGGTGACAAATATTTCATTGCTGACGGAAGTTATACTCCTTCTCCTGCCGATCAGGCAAAGAAGAATACGTACATCGTAGGTAATGGCGGTACTACATTCAACAACATTCCTGTAGAGAGCGGTTCGATCAAGATCGTTCAAGGCACGGGAACTTACAGTTTCTCAGGTATCCTCTGGCTGGCTGACGAAAGCATCGTTGATTTCAAGTCAACTGTAATCCTCGCATACGAGCCTGATCCTGAGCCGATCAAGCTCACTCAGATGATCAGTGCGACAAGCAACGTAGCGAACGGAACAAACTCAGTAACCATCAACCTCGGAACTGACGGAATATCGTCTTCACTCGATCCTACCACCTGGCAGACAGTCTGGACAGGTGAAGGCAACTATCTCGCAGTTGACTTCTATTCAACTGACGGTTTCCTCCACCCTGGCACATACAGGCCTTCTGCAGCCGGTGGAAGCATCGCTGAAGGAGAGTACGGTATCGGCTGGGATCCGGGTGATCTCTGGGGTATCGGAATGGTATTCGAGAACTGGGGAACCTGCTGGTGGACAGTATCTAACGGCACAACTACTGCAGAGAAGATCAGCGAAGGCGACATCATCGTGGAGAAGTCAGGCTCAAAGTACACGATCACCTACAACCACAACGGTCTCTGGATGGTTTACAGCGGCAAGATCGAGGCTGTCGATCCTGACGGAGGTGCCGGTGACGATGGCGATGACACCGATTATACAGAACTCACTACCCTTCTTTCTGCAACAAGCAACGTGGCTAACGGAACAAAGTCTCTGACTATCAATATGGCTGAGGACGGAATTTCGTCAACAACTGACCCTACAACCTGGCAGACAGTCTGGGAAGGCGAAGGCCACTATCTTGCCCTTGACATCTACTCTGAGGATGGCAAACTTTATACAGGTACATACAATGCTTGCGCTACTGCCGGCACAATCAACGCCGGTGAATTCGGTATCGGTTGGGATCCAGGTGATCTCTGGGGCATCGGTATGGTATTCGAGAACTGGGGTACCTGCTGGTGGAATGTTGCCGGCGGTGCAGCAGTTGCAGAAGGCAAGGTTACTGACGGTACAGTTCAGGTTCTCGTTGAGGGTTCAAACCTCGTGATCAAACTGAAGTCAACTCTTCTGAACGCGAAGTTCACTTATCCTGTAGCACAGTTCGTTGACGGCACAGGCGCTCCTATCGAGGTTGTGGACCTTGGTGGCGGCTCAGAGCCTGAAGTAGAGTATGTAGAACTTACTACCCTTCTTTCAGCAACAAGCAACGTTGCAAACGGAACAAATTCAGTGACAATCAACCTCGCTGAGGACGGAATTTCGTCAACAACTGACCCTACAACCTGGCAGACAGTATGGGAAGGTGAGGGGCACTACCTTGCACTCGACGTTTACTCTGCTGACGGTAAGCTTGCTGCCGGTACTTACAATGCCTGTGCAACGGGCGGTCAGATCGCTGAAGGCGAATTTGGCATAGGTTGGGATCCGGGTGACCTCTGGGGTATCGGAATGGTATTCGAGAACTGGGGAACCTGCTGGTGGAGCGTTGTAGATGGAGCAGCCATCGTAGAGGGAAAGGTTACCGATGGCACTCTTACAGTATCTGTTGATGGTGACATCTATACCATCAGTCTCCAGAGTTCACTTGTCAACGCACAGTATATTGGAACATTAACACTTTAATAGTATATTTGGACCGCTGTTAAGAGACATCTGCTTAACAGCGGTCCAAACACAAGCACGATGAAACGAATAACAGCAATCATTGCTTCGCTGCTGATTGCAGCCGGAGCACTCAATGCTCAGGAATTGAGCAATTTCGTATGGGGACAGAAACCTGTTGTTTCCCCTGAAATCCAAAACGACAGCGTAACTTTCAGGCTCAAAGCCGATTACGCGACAGTAGTAAAGCTCAGCGGTTCTTGGATGCCGAACCCTTGGGGCGGTACTATCGATATGACCCGCGGAGAGAACAATGTATGGGAAGTCACTATTCCACTCCCAGAACCAGAAATCTACACATACAACTTTGTTGCAGACGGTGTTATGGTGAACGATCCGCAGAACGTGATGGTTCAGCGTGACGGATCACGCTATCTCAGTATGCTCCTCGTGGACGGAGAGCGTACAGAGAACTATCGTCCTGCAAACCAGAGAGGTACAGTAAGCCATCCTTGGTATGACAGCAAGATCCTCGGCATCAACCGCCGTCTTACAGTCTATACTCCGTACGGATATGAGAGCAATCCTAAGGCAAAATACCCGGTACTCTATCTCCTTCACGGAGCAGGTGGTGACGAAGAAGCCTGGTCATCTATGGGCCGTACCGCACAGATTCTGGACAATCTCATCGAGAAAGGCCTTGCAAAACCTATGATCGTGGTAATGCCTAACGGAAATCCTAATCAGCAGGCTGCTCAGACATTCGGTCTTCCGACAACTGAGTATGACTGGAGAGACCCGGCAAACCGCAATCTCTATGTACAGAGCCTTGTAGAGGAAATCGTTCCTTTCATCGAGAAGAATTATCGCACTGTCGCAAAGAAATCTCACAGGGCGATTGCAGGTCTGTCGATGGGTGGCGGACATACGATCGCTGCCACAGGTATGTATCCTGACAAGTTCGACTATATATGTCCTCTTTCAATGGGTTCAAGAAAGTCTCCTGAACTGGACGCACAGCTTCAGGGCATCAAGAAGGCCGGCTACAAACTCTACTGGCTTGCCTGCGGAAATACGGATTTCCTTTTCGACCAGGCAAACGAACTTGACGCAGCCCTCACTGAAAACGGCCTCGAACACACATATTATGTAAGTGAAGGTGGCCACGTATGGGCTAACTGGAGACTCTATCTCAATACATTCGCACCGCTGCTTTTCAAATAAGACTTAAGATATGAAGAAAATCATAACAATAGCTGCCGCCCTCCTTATGGCGGGCAGTTCATTCGCCCAGGAAGCACTCTGGGGTGGAGCATCAGTAACATCACCCGAAATCAACGAAGACGGTACCGTAACATTCCGCTACCGTGCTCCGAAAGCAGTAAAGGTAACCGTATCAGGTGATTTCCTCCCTACTCAGAAAATGACATTCAAGATGGGTGATCAGGAGATGACATTTGACGCTCCTGGCGTTGCTGAACTCAAGGAAGGACAGAACGGCATCTGGGAATACACCACTGACTTCAAAGTGGCTCCGGAGATGTACACATATACATTCAATGTGGACGGCAACAATGTAATTGACAACAACAATATGTGGGTGAACCGTGACATCGCTTCGCTCACCAGCGCATTCATAGTTCCCGGCGGACGTGCTGACCTCTACACCATCCAGGACGTACCTCACGGAACAGTTTCAAAAGTGTGGTATGAGAGTGCTAAAGCAGGTTTCGACCGCAGACTGAGCGTCTATACTCCTGCCGGATACGAGCAGAACAGAAAGCAGAAATATCCTGTACTGTATGTACTTCACGGCATCGGTGGAGACGAAGATGCGTGGATTGCACAGGGACGTGCCGCTCAGGTGCTTGACAATCTCATTGCACAGGGTAAGGCTCAGCCTATGATCGTAGTATTCACAAACGGCAACATCTCTCAGGAAGCGGCTCCGTGCGAGAACTCAACAGGCTACATCCACCCTACGACTGCGCTGCCTCAGACTATGGAAGGTACATTCGAGACTTCATTCCCTGAAATCGTAAAATTCATAGACAGCAATTACAGGACCATCGCCAAGAAGCAGAGCCGCGCCATCTGCGGCCTTTCGATGGGAGGATTCCACACATTGTATATCACCCTCAACAATCCTGATATGTTCGGATATTCAGGTATGTTCTCAGCTGCAATCGGAGTAAGCGATACCAATATTTCTCCTATCTATCAGGATTTCGATGCAAAACTCGCGACTTACTTCAGCAAGAAACCGAATCTTCTCTGGATCGGGTGTGGCAACACAGACTTCCTCATTCAGGCAAATCAGGATTTCGTAAAGAAACTTAACGAAAAGGGCTATCCTCACGAATACCTTGAAAACGGAGGCGGACACATCTGGAGGAACTGGAGGATCTATCTCACTGAATTCGTTCCGAAACTCTTCTAAGGATCGCAAATGTTAAAGAAAATATCAATACTGTTGTCTTCTCTGCTGCTCATCTGGGCTTGCGGAGAAGACAATAATACTCCTGAAGAGCAATTGCCTACCGGACTGGATTTCAATCTGGTCAAGATTCTTGATGAAGCCGAGCCGGAACCGAACGGATGGAGACGCATCACACTGAGTTTTGAGGACAAATCCGATAACCTGCTGGTATTCTCTGCTCCAAGCTGGCACACTTATCTTGAGACCGGATGGTATGAAATCGTAGAAGACGAAATAACTCCCGCTACCGGAAAACTGAAGGCAACCATCACACACCTTTCCATCGGAGGAGAGGCAGTCAAGGTCACCGGAGGTACAATTGCTGTCAGCAAATGGAACTACGAATACGACATAGTATTCAATCTGGAGACAGAAAAGGGAAAGTTTACAGGCATTGCAGACAACAAAAAGCTATATTTCGATACCCAGAAGTATAGTTCGCTTTCAACCGGAGCCAACGAAATATACCAGAAGGACCTCACTGTCAAAAGCGACCTGATGAATACAAGTGTCAAGTATTCGATATATCTTCCGGAAAGCTATGACGGAACGAAGAAATATCCGGTGCTTTATATGCTGCACGGATATGGCGGCAACAACAACGACTGGCTTCAGGATAACACCGGATCAATATGGTCAGGCGGTGGAACGATGCCTGCATACGCAAGGGAATATGCAGAGAAGACCGGCAAGGAGCTGATCATCGTGGCTCCGGACGGAGGAAACAACTTCTACTGTGACGGCTTCAACGGCGGTCCTAAGTATATGTCCTTCTTTTTCCAGGAATTCATTCCTTACATCGAATCGACATACGCAATCAAGGCGGAAAAGAAATCCCGTGCCATCGGTGGCCTTTCAATGGGAGGATATGGCTCGCTCTATTACGGGACTCTCCATCCAGAGATGTTCTGCTACGTCTATGCTTGTTCTGCTGCCATAAATGTAGGAGTGTCGGCACCTGATCCTGCGGAACTCATCGCTCAGACCGTGAGCGCCGGCAAACTCGATGAACTGCCGGGATTCACGCTCGAAATAGGAACTGAAGACACGACTGTCGGCAGCAATGATCCGTTCATAAACACGCTTGCCGGCTACGGGATTCCATACGAGTACATCACCCGTCCGGGATCGCACGACTGGCCGTTCTGGAATGCTTGCAGTCCTAAGATAATACATAAAGTATTGACTATATTTGAATAAACACTGATAACCAATGAAGAAAATCATCATTTCAGGAGCTATGCTGATCGCGGCAGTCGGAATGTCAGCTCAGCCTAAGCTCACAAAAGACAACATTGACGAAGTAATGGGTGCAATGACACTCGAAGAGAAGGCAACCCTGCTCGTAGGTAGCGGTTGGGGTAGTATGACAGCAGGCAGTATGACTGCTTCCGCAACTGCCCTCGTACCAGGTGCAGCAGGTACAACACGTTCTATCGAGCGCCTTGGCATTCCTTCTACTGTCCTCGCGGACGGTCCTGCAGGTCTCCGTATCGCTCCGACACGCGACAATGACCCGAACACATATTATTGCACAGGCTTCCCTGTAGGTACTGTTCTGGCCAGTATGTGGGACACCGAGCGTGTTGAAGAGCTCACCACAGCAATGGGTAACGAGGTTCTCGAGTATGGTGCTGACGTTCTCCTCGCTCCAGGTATGAACCTCCACAGGAACCCTCTCTGCGGACGTAACTTCGAGTATTTCTCAGAAGATCCGTTCCTCACAGGTAAGACTGCGGCTGCTTATATCAATGGTATCCAGAGCAACGGTGTCGGCGTGAGCGTAAAGCACTTCGCTGCCAACAACCAGGAGGTTAACCGTATGGAGAATGACTCACGCGTGAGCCAGCGTGCGCTTCGTGAGCTCTATCTCAAGGGATTTGAGATTGCCGTGAAGGAGGCTGATCCTTGGACAGTGATGTCATCATACAACAAGCTCAACGGAGAATATACCCAGCAGTCGCACGGCCTTCTCACAACAGTCCTCCGTGACGAATGGGGATTCGACGGTATCGTAATGACAGACTGGGGAACAAAGGAAGGTACCGTAAAGGCTGTCAACGCCGGTAACGACCTTATGGAGCCAGGTATGCAGGTTGAGATCGACCGCATCATCGCTGCGGTGAAGGCCGGTGAGATCTCTCAGGAGCAGCTCGACAAGAATGTTCGCAATATGCTCACATACATCGTTAAGACTCCACGCTTCAACAAGTATAAGTATTCAAACAAGCCTGAGATCGAGGCTCACGCCAAACTCGTCCGCGAGGCTGCACCTGAGGGAATGGTTCTCCTCGAGAACAATGGCGTTCTGCCTCTCAAAGACGTGAAGAAAGTGGCTCTTTATGGTACAGGTTCATACGATTTCATAGCAGGAGGTACAGGTTCAGGTAATGTGAACAAGCCATATATACGCAATGTTGCAGAAGGTCTCACAATCAATGGATTTGAGGTTAATGCAGACATCCAGAAATGGTATGAGCAGTACATCGCCTACTCAAAGACCTCACTCAAGAACAACGGAGCCGGCGGAGTTCTTCTCGGCGATCCTGTAATCTCGGAAATGGAAGTAAGCCGTGACTTCATCGAGAAAATGGAGCCGGAGTCAGACATCGCCATATTCACTCTCTCAAGAAATGCCGGTGAAGGTGGAGACCGTTATGCACTTGACGGTGACTGGACTCTTACAGGTCAGGAACGTGAACTCATCCAGAATCTTGCTGACATTTATCACGCAGCAGGCAAGCAGTTCGTGGTAGTCCTCAACATCGGCGGAGTCATCGAGACTGCATCGTGGAAGCATATTCCTGATGCGATCCTCCTTGCCTGGACTCCAGGACAGGAGGGTGGATATGCCGTTGCAGACATCCTCTGCGGAAAGGCAAATCCTTCAGGTAAACTTCCTATGACCTTCCCTGTAAGCTATCTTGACATACCGTCTTCCGCAAACTTCCCATATAACTATAAGAAGACTCAGACCGGAGACTGGGATTTCCTCTGGGGCGGAAAGAAGAAAGAGCAGAAATGCGTTGACTACACTGAATACGACGAAGGCATCTATGTAGGCTACAGATACTTCCAGACTGCAGACGTGCCCGTTTCCTATCCGTTCGGATACGGAAAGTCGTACACTACATTCGAGTACAGCAAGCCTGCCGTAAAGGCAACAGACAAGGGATTCACAGCTACAATCACAGTGAAGAACACCGGTGCTGTCGCAGGTAAGGAATCCGTACAGCTTTATGTCGCAGCTCCTGCTGGAGGCCTTGAGAAGCCTGCATTCGAGCTCAAGGGCTTTGCCAAGACCAAGGAACTTGCTCCTGGCGAGTCCCAGACCCTCACAATCGATGTATGCAGATACACTCTGGCTTCATTCAACGAAGCGAACTCAGCTTGGGAGACTGCAGCCGGCACATACAAGGTGATGTTCGGAGCTAATGCAGCCGACATCCGCGGAACAGCAGAGTACAGACTCAAGAAGGCGGAAAGCTGGAAAGTAAACAATGTCCTCGCTCCTGCTGAAGCAATAAACGAACTTTCTCTCAAGAAATAATATGAAACGTTTCTTTATCATTGCTGCGTCCCTGCTCTGGGGCGCAGCATTGTTTGCTCAACAGGCATTGATTCCTGGAACAGGAATCGTATCGCCTGAAATAAATGCAGACAACACCGTAACATTCCGTTACTACAATCCTAAGGCTGTCACCGTAGAGGTGAGCGGAGACTTCCTTCCAACCGAAAGGATCACCTTCACGATGGACGGACGCGAAAGAAGTTGGGATGCTCCAGGCAGAGCCGCACTGACAGAGCAGAACGGCCTCTGGACTTACACCAGCGCTCCTCTTGAAGGAGAACTGTACTCCTACACGCTTTATGTTGACGGACAGAAGATGATGGATCCTTCGAACATCTATCAGAACCGCGACATCGCTACTTGGACAAATATCTTCACCCTCAGCGCCAAGAAGGGTGACAAGGGCTGGTACTATCAGGTGAACGACGTACCTCACGGAAACGTTTCCAAAGTGTGGTATGATTCCCCTGCTCTCGGAATGCAGAGAAGAATGACAGTTTACACTCCTGCAGAATATGAGACCAACAAGAAGACCAAGTACCCGGTGCTCTATCTTCTCCACGGATCGGGCGGAGATGAGGATGCCTGGTCTGACCTTGGAAGAGCGGCTCAGATCCTTGACAACCTCATCGCTGAGGGTAAGGCCGAGCCTATGATTCTGGTGATGCCTAACGGCGTGTACTTCAATCAGGCAGCCCCTGGAGTCGCCGTAAATATGTTCCAGCCAACAATGGCCAACAGCCGTTCACAATCGACAGTGGAGATCGAAGACAGTTTTCCGGACATAATAAAGTACATAGAATCCAATTACAGGGTGAAGAAGGCCAAGAACAGCCGTGCTGTTGCAGGGCTGTCTATGGGAGGACGTCAGTCTGCTGCACTTTCAAGAAAATATCCTGCAATGTTCGGTTATGTGGGTATGTTCTCAGGAGTCGTTCCGCCCGAGGTCGATGAGGCGACAGGAAAGGACAAGGTTCTGGACGCTGTATTTGCTGCGAAGCCGGAACTTTACTGGATTGCCTGCGGCAAGACAGACGGAGTTATGGTCAATTCACTCCTGCTGAATGATTATTGCGAGGCTCAAGGACACCCTGTCACCTTCTACGAATCCGAAGGTGGCCACATCTGGCGTAACTGGAGAGAATATTTGACTATATTTGCGCAGTTGATATTTAAATAAGACAAAATGGCAAAGGAAAATGTTTATCTGGAGTCGAAGCCGAGATATGAGATTTTGGATGGACTCAGAGGAGTGGCATCGCTGCTTGTGATTCTGTTTCACCTGGGTGAGACATATTGTCCACCTGGAGGACAGCAGTGGATCAATCACGGCTATCTGGCAGTGGATTTCTTCTTCGTGCTCTCCGGATTTGTAATCGGATATGCCTATGATGACAGATGGGGAAAAATGACTCTTGGGGGATTCTTCAAGCGCCGTCTTACACGTCTGCATCCGATGGTCATCGTCGCCACCATAATCGGTGCCTGTATGTTCTTCTTCGGCGCAGGATACTTTACACATTCAGTGACCATCCCGTTCTGGAAATTCGGACTTTGTCTGATTATGGGATTCTTTATGATTCCTTGCGGCAGAGGTCTGGACATCAGAGGCTGGAACGAGATGAACTCATTCAATGGTCCGAACTGGACATTGACATTCGAATATATAGGCAATATCCTATATGCCCTCGTGTTCCGCCACCTCCCTACCTGTGTACTTTGCATTCTTTGCGCAGGCGCAGCCATCTTCACACTTGACTTTACATTAGGATGGGATATGTTCGGCATCCTGCCATACGGCCCACAGTACCACGTCAAAGGAGGATGGTCATTGGATCCGGAACAGATATACCTTGGTTTCACACGTCTGCTCTACCCGTTCCTATGCGGACTCATCATCTCCAGGATTCTGTCCAAACGCAGATCTGAAGACAATCCGAGCGGCAGCCCTATCAGGGTGAAGGGCGGATTCATCTGGACATCTCTTATCCTTATAACCATACTTTCAATTCCTTGTATCGGCGGAAAGGATGGTGTGGCTAACGGAGCATATCAGGCAGTTATGATTCTGATCGCATTCCCATTGATCGTGCTTATGGGAGCAGGAAGCAGCATCAAGAATCCCGGTCTGGCAAAAATATGCAAATTCCTTGGTGACATATCCTATCCGATATACATAACACACTATCCTCTCATTTATATGCATATGGGATTTGTGGCAGAGCATCCAGACGCACCTGTATGGATACAGGTTGCTTCTGCCGCCGGTGTGTTCTTTATGTCCATCATTCTTGCATTCGGCGTATTCAAGGCGTTCGATGAGCCTGCACGCCAATGGCTTACAGACCATTGGCTGAAGGGTGAGCAGAAACTGCCTCTATGGATCAAGGTCACAGCAGGCGCACTCATTGCAGCGGCTGTTGCACTGATAATATTCAAACCATAATTTTCGATTATATGAAAACATTAAGGATACTTCTTGCTTCGGCATTGATTCTGTCATATTTCAGCGTAAAGGCTCAGGAACTTGTCATCCGAATCGATGATATGGGAGCTTTGCATTCAGTCAACACAGCCAGTATCGACACCTATCAGAACGGCATAGCCAGATCTGTCGAGGTGCTGGCCGTGGGAGCCTGGTTCCCGGAGGCCGTGAAGATGCTGAAGGAAAACCCGGGCCTCGACGTCGGCGTGCACCTGGCAATTACCAGCGAGTGGGAAAATGTCAAATGGAGACCTCTCACAAACTGCCCGAGTCTGGTGGATGAGAACGGCTATTTCTTCCCGATGATGGGACCGAATCCAGCATATCCGGGACAGTCCGTAATGGAAAACGCATCGAAGTTTGACATAAAGGAAATCGAGAAGGAGTTCCGCGCACAGATCGAACTCGCTCTGAAAAACATTCCTCAGATCACACACATCTCCGGCCATATGATGTCGACAGGCTACAGTCCTGAAGTCAATGCCCTCATACAGAAACTGTCCAAAGAATATAATCTCCCTTCCGTGGACCGTTTCGATGCATTCGAGCAATATGACTTTGAATATGTAGGCTATGATGGTCCGAAAGCTACTGCTGAAGAAAAGGTTGCCGCCTTCATCAAGATGCTGGACAAGCTTGAGGAAGGCAAGAGATATATGTTCGTGGACCATCCTGCATACAACGATTCCGAGATGCAGACCGTAATGCACGTGGGCTACGAGGATGTAGCTGCAGACCGTCAGGGCGTGACTGACCTTCTCAAGAGTCCTAAGGTGTTGGAAGCTATCAATAAGCGTGGTATCAAACTGATTGATATCAACCAGCTGACCAAGTCGCTCCCACGTGCCGATGCTCCAGCCAAAATGGCCAAGGCTGCAGAGAAATATCTTGCAGCTGTCGAAAAGGAAGGCCAGGACCTCCACAGCATCATGATTGTGAAAGATGGAGCTGTAGTCTATGAAAACTGGATGAGCGAGGGATCTGCCGATGAGCCTCACATCCTCAACTCTGTCAGCAAGACATTCACATCGATGGCAGTCGGTCTTGCCATTTCCGAAGGACTTCTGAGCCTGGATGACAAGCTGGTGGATATGTTCCCTGAGCATTGCCCTGAGAACCCTTCTGACAACCTGAAAGAGGTTACCGTGAAGGATCTCCTCACTATGACATGCGGCCACTCTACCGACCCTACATACGCTTCACGAACAAACACTGAAGTAAGCTGGATCAGACTCTTCATGGAGCATCCTTTCACACATAAGCCTGGTACACTCTACTGCTACAACAGCCTTGGAACATATGTGCTCTCCGCTATGGTACAGAAGGTTACAGACCAGAAACTCGTGGACTACCTCTTCCCTCGCCTGTTCAGACCGCTTGGCATCAACAATGTCAGCTGGGCAGAGTCACCGGAGGGTGTAAACACCGGTGGATGGGGGCTTTTCCTCAAGACGGAAGATCTGGCCAAGATGGGTCTGATGATCCTCCAGAAAGGTCAGTTCAACGGCTGCCAGGTCGTTCCTGCCGAATGGATTGAATCTGCTTCATCGGCACAGGTGCCTTGCGTTCCTGCCGGTATGAATTCAGATGATGCAGACAAACTCAGGAAAGTCGCAAAGACAAGCGACTGGCTTCAGGGCTATGGCTATCAGATGTGGAGGAGCAGGTACAACTCATTCCGGGCAGACGGTGCAAACGGTCAGTACATCCTTGTCATTCCTGAAAAGAATGCCGTAGTAGTGACCACAGCACACATCCAGGATATGCAGGCCGAACTCAATCTCATCTGGAAACATATCTACCCTGCACTTTAAGAAACTGTTTAAATAAAGAGAGCATTGCAGCCAGGCAATATGTGAAATTAAAAGGGCAAGGCGTGAAAGCGTTTCT
>SUYP01000018.1 GCA_015060395.1 Bacteroidales bacterium | reverse complement strand
TTCCGAACAGAGAAGTTAAGCTCACCATCGCCGATGGTACTGCCCCACCAGGTGGGAGAGTAGGTAGCTGCCACTTTCTTATACGACACCCTGTCATCATCCGATGACGGGGTGTTTGCGTATATACTCTTTTGGCAGAATGTTTGAATTGTCCTGACAAAGATATTTAAATGAACTGCTATGTTTTATAATTTTCTTTTTCCCCAGTATTTCAGAGGGAAGGGAGTTTCTCTTCTGATATTAGTTGTCCGTGTCGTTTTTGGTGTCCTCTTCTTTACGCACGGTCTGGACAAAATGATTAATTTCAATTCTCTGGTCGATACTTATCCGAGTGTTCTCGGCTTCGGAAGCTACACCACCCTTATGGTGTCCTTATTCTGTGAATTCTGCTGCTCTCTCTTTCTGATAGCGGGTCTTCTGGACAGGATAATGACCCTTCCGATGATTGTCGCTATGGGAGTCGCCTTCTTTGACATACACGATGCTATGATGCCTGAAGGAGAGCTGGCCCTCATATATTTCATCGTCTTCATCATCCTTTTTCTCGTAGGTCCCGGCCGTTATTCCTTGGATTATCTCATTGATATGCGTTTCAAGAAAGAGACTGCTGATAAAAAAGATAACTGATCCCATTCTCTCATTCTTTGTAATTTGATTTAAAAATAATAACTTTGAAATCTGCAGTTCTGTTGCTGCAGATTTTAATTTGGTATTATGTCAGGACTTACCGGTCACATTTCCCAGATCATCGGCCCTGTCGTCGATGTACATTTTGAACTTGGTGATGATCAGTCCCTACAACTCCCGGCCATACACGAGGCTATGTCCGTCATACGTAATGACGGCAGGGAATTGATTGTGGAGGTGCAGCAGCATATTGGAGAGGATACTGTCAGGACAGTTGCAATGGACTCGACGGACGGCCTCAGAAGAGGAATGCTGGCAGTCTGTACCGGCTCTCCTATCACGATGCCTGTCGGTGCGCAGATCAGGGGAAGGGTGATGAATGTCATCGGTGATACCATTGACGGAATGCGCTCTCTCGACAAGGAAGGTGCCTTCCCGATTCATCGCGAACCTCCGAAATTCGAGGACCTGACCACATCTCAGGAGGTCCTTTTCACCGGTATAAAGGTCATAGATCTTCTTGAGCCTTACCTGAAGGGCGGAAAGATCGGACTTTTCGGTGGAGCAGGAGTCGGCAAGACAGTGCTCATCAAGGAACTCATCAACAATATCGCTAAGAAGCATAACGGATTCTCAGTCTTTGCCGGTGTTGGAGAGCGTACCAGAGAAGGTAATGATCTGCTTCGCGAGATGATCGAATCCGGAGTGATCCGCTATGGAGAAGAATTCCAGAAAAGTATGGAAGAAGGCCATTGGGACCTCTCCAAGGTCGATTATAAGGAGGTAGAGAAGTCGCAGGTGGCAATGGTTTTCGGCCAGATGAACGAGCCTCCCGGAGCCAGGTCTTCTGTAGCTTTGTCTGGCCTCACCCTGGCCGAATCTTTCCGTGACAGCAAGGAGACGGACGGTCCTAAGGATATACTTTTCTTCATCGACAATATCTTCCGCTTCACCCAGGCAGGTTCTGAGGTGTCGGCTCTGCTCGGACGTATGCCTTCTGCAGTCGGATATCAGCCGACTCTGGCGACCGAGATGGGCCAGATGCAGGAGCGCATCACATCGACGAAGAACGGATCCATAACCTCTGTGCAGGCAGTATATGTGCCTGCGGACGACCTTACCGACCCTGCTCCTGCCACGACCTTCAGCCATCTGGATGCGACCACGGTATTGAGCCGAAAGATTGCCGAGCTTGGCATTTATCCGGCCGTGGATCCTCTCGAATCGACCTCGCGTATCCTGGATCCGAATATCGTAGGGAAAGAACATTACGAGACAGCCCAGAGGGTCAAGCAGATACTTCAGAGAAACAAGGAACTTCAGGACATTATATCCATCCTCGGAATGGACGAACTCTCGGATGAGGACAGACTCACAGTAAACCGTGCCCGCAAGGTGCAGAGATTCCTCTCACAGCCTTTTGCCGTTGCCGAGCAGTTCACCGGAGTTCCGGGAGTGATGGTCACTATAGAGGACACGATCAGAGGATTCAGACTCATCCTGGACGGCGAGGTGGATGATATACCGGAGCAGGCATTCCTGAATGTCGGCACGATTGAAGAAGCCATAAGCAAAGGCGAGCAGATGCTGGCCGCATTAAATATGTAGCAGATGTCCGTAACCGATCACATATCGCTGGTTATTCTCACTCCAGAGAAGATGCTCCTTGAAAAACAGGTGAGCAGTGTATCTCTGCCGGGTACAAAAGGACGTTTTATGGTTCTGAAGGACCACGCTCCCCTGATTTCTTCGCTTGAGGAAGGTGAGGTGCGTTACGATTCTTCCGAAGGAGGGGGCAGCCTGTATGTGCGTTCGGGTTTCGTGGAAATCATAAGGAACAAGGTGACTGTATGCGCTGAATTATGAGGTGGCTTAGATGCATACTGACGCTGATACTCTTCAGCTTATCCCCATCCCTTTGCGTAGCGGACGAGCATCCGGACGCAGGAGGGGAGGAAGTGGATGTAGGTGAGATCCTCTTCGGTCACGTTGGAGACTCATACGGATGGCATATAACGGAGTGGAACGGCAGGCATATATCCATACCTCTGCCTTGCATCGTGCGCAGCAGTACGGGATGGCATTTCTTTATGTCTTCGGCTCTGGATCAGGGGCATATATATGAAGGACTCGGGATTGCCGGGGAGGGGCGATATGAGAGCAAGATAGTCGAGTATGGTCCCGGCGGAGAACAGATAAGGCCGTTTGACATATCGATAACGAAAAATGTGGCTTCGCTGATGTTTACGGCTGTGCTGTTGATCGTGATAGTGCTGTCGGTGGCCCGTTGGTACAAACGCCACGATGCTGCGAAGGAAGGTGCTCCTGAAGGCTTTGCCGGCCTTATGGAGCTTATGATAATGATGGTGAATGACGAAATAATAAGGCCTTCGGTCGGGGAGAAGCACTATCGGAAATATTCTCCATATCTTCTGACGGCGTTTTTCTTTATTTTCCTATGCAATCTGCTCGGGCTTGTACCTTTCTTTCCGGGTGGAGCGAATGTGACGGGAAATATTGCCGTGACAATGATGATGGCTCTGTTCACCTTCATCGCCATCAATCTTTTTGCGGACAAGCATTACTGGAAGGAGATCTTATGGCCGGATGTGCCGCTTTTCCTGAAGTTTCCTATACCGATAATGCAGACAATAGAGCTGTTTGGAGTGATTTCCAAACCTTTTTCCTTGATGGTCAGGCTGTTTGCCAATATTATGGCCGGGCATATGATGGTGCTGGGACTGGTGTCCGTGATTTTTGTGACGGTCAAGCTGGGACCGGTCATCAATGGTTCGATGACGGTCATCGCAATGCTTTTCGGGCTGGTGATAAACTGTCTCGAGCTTCTGGTGGCCTTCATACAGGCATACGTCTTCACGATGCTCTCTGCCGTCTTCATAGGAATGGCGCATCAGGGGGAACACAGTTGATAATCAATAAACTAAAATTATAATATTATGTTACTTTCAGCAATTTTATTACAGGCCTCTACTATTGCTTGGGGAGCCATAGCAGGAGCCATCGGAGCAGGTATCGCCGCTCTCGCAGCTGCCTGGGGTATCGGAAAGATCGGCCAGTCGGCAATGGAATCCATCGCACGTCAGCCGGAAGCTGCAGGCAATATCCGCACTGCAATGCTCATTATCGGAGCCCTTGTAGAGGGTGCCTGCCTCTTTGCAATCCTTGTCTGTCTTCTTGCAGTAGTATAGCGGAATATGGATCTGATGTTGCCTGACAGTGGTCTCCTTTTCTGGATGACCATAATCTTTGCGATCGTTTTCTTCATCCTCGCCAAGTTCGGTTTTCCGATCATTACCGGTATGGTGGAGAAACGTAACAAGCGTATCGATGATGCGCTTTCTGCCGCCCGTGTGGCAGAGGAAGCCCTCGAGCGTCTTTCGCAGGAGCAGGAAAGGATTCTTTCTGAGACCCGGACCGAACAGGCACAGATGCTTCAGGAAGCGGCTTCCCAGCGCGATGCGATGATAGCCAGGGCGCGCGAAGATGCCCGCCTGCAGGCCGATGCTCTGATTAAGGAGGCAAAAGAGAGGATAAATGAAGAAAAGGAGGCCGCTCTGAGAGATGTGCGCAGGGAGGTGGCCCTGATGTCCATATCCATTGCCGAAAAGGTCGTCAGGAAGGAAATGTCGTCTGAAAAGGGACAGAAGGAATTCATAGACCGGATGGTAGCCGAGATGCTGGACAATGAAAAGACATCGTCATCAGAAGCAGTGAACTGATATGAATGCGGGTGTGATAGCGGCAAGATACGCAAAGGCTCTCCTGAAATATGTTATGGAGACCGGGAATGGGGATAAGGTCTATTCCCAGGTATGCGTGCTTGTGCTGCGGATGGAGGAAGTACGGCAGTTACGGGAATATGTCGAGGAACATAGCGAGATCGGAATTGACAAGAAAGTCTCTCTTCTGGAAACAGCTCTGGGAGAGCCTCTGGCGAAGGAACTCGTTGATTTTCTGAACCTTGTGACTGAACGTAAGAGGACAGGATTCCTCCTCAGAATGCTGTATTCATTCATCTCTCACTATCGCGGGGCGTTGAAGATCAAGGTGGGCAGGCTTGTCACTGCTTTGCCTGCTGAAGGCCTTAAGGAAAGGCTTGAGGAGTATATCGGTGCCAGAACAGGTTCCAGGGTATATCTTGATGTGAAGATAGATCCTGCGATTATTGGAGGTTTCGTATTCGAACTTGAAGACTGGAGGATCGATGCCAGCGTCGAAAGCCAGTTCAGGATGATACGCAATCGTCTTGTGGAAAAGAACAACAGAATAGTTTAAGATTTAGTTATGACAGATACAATCAGGCCGTCTGAGATTTCGGAGGTTCTGCTCAGCCAGCTCAAGAACATAAGTTCCGAACTCCATCTCGAAGAGGTGGGGCAGGTGCTTCAGGTGAGTGACGGAGTGGTCAGGATACACGGACTGTTGAATGCCGAAGCCGGGGAACTTCTCGAGTTCGACAACGGAGTGATGGCAGTGGTTATGAACCTCGAAGTGGATAACGTCGGAGCCGTTCTGCTCGGTCCGACGGATAAGATCAAGGAAGGTATGTCTGCTAAGCGTACCGGAAGGATCGCTTCCGTAAATGTGGGCGAATCGATGCTTGGGCGAGTTGTCAATCCTTTGGGAGAACCTCTTGACGGAAAGGGCGCGATAGGTGGAGAACTTAGCGAGATGCCCCTTGAAAGAAAGGCTCCAGGAGTCATTTTCCGCCAGCCTGTTACCGAACCCCTTCAGACAGGTCTGAAAGCCATTGATGCGATGATTCCTATCGGCCGAGGTCAGCGAGAGCTCATAATAGGCGACCGTCAGACCGGCAAGACTGCGATAGCGATCGACACCATCCTCAATCAGCGTGATGCATACCTTTCCGGCAATCCGGTGTATTGCATTTATGTGGCCATCGGCCAGAAAGGCTCTACTGTAGCTTCCATAGTGAATACCCTGAAAGAGAAGGGAGCAATGGATTATACCATCGTCGTTGCAGCTACGGCAGCAGATCCGGCGGCACTCCAGTATTATGCCCCTTTTGCAGGTGCGGCTATCGGAGAATATTTCCGTGATACGGGTCGCCACGCTCTGGTGGTATATGACGATCTGTCCAAGCAGGCAGTGGCCTATCGTGAGGTGTCTCTCATCCTTCGTCGTCCCTCAGGCCGAGAAGCTTATCCCGGAGATATCTTCTACCTTCATTCCCGCCTTCTTGAAAGGGCCGCTAAAATCATCGGACAGCAGGAAGTCGCTGAAAAAATGAATGATCTTCCGGCATCGCTCCAGGGTAAGGTCAGGGCCGGAGGATCCTTGACTGCTCTGCCGATTATCGAGACTCAGGCCGGTGACGTTTCCGCGTATATTCCTACCAATGTTATATCCATTACAGACGGGCAGATCTTCCTTGAGACCGATCTTTTCAATCAGGGATTCCGTCCGGCGGTGAACGTCGGAATTTCCGTGTCCCGCGTCGGCGGCAGCGCTCAGGTAAAAAGTATGAAGAAGGTAGCAGGAACCCTTAAGATAGATCAGGCTCAGTATCGTGAACTGGAATCCTTCTCGAAGTTCAGCAGCGATATGGATCCGATTACGATGATGGCCTTGGACAAGGGACGTAAGAACAACAGGCTCCTGGTCCAGCCTCAATATTCGCCGATGCCTGTCGGAGAACAGATTGCAGTGCTGTACTGCGGCACAAAGGGGCTCCTCAAAGATCTTGCGCTGGACCAGATAGATGACTTCCAGACCACATTCCTCAGCAAGATGAGGGCTTTCCACTCCGAGGATGTCCTGAAACCGCTCTCAGAAGGCCGGGTCGATGAAATGCTGACCGCGATTATAGAAAAAGAAGCTGCTTCCATCATTAATGGAATGATGATATAGATGTGGAATCGACGTGCCACCTCCGGCTAGGGAGTGCCTGACCGTAGGGAGGGCGGGGGCGATGGAACATTATATCATCATTCTCAAAAAGATATATTTGACAATGGCATCTTTAAAGGAAATAAAGACCAGGATAGGCTCTGTAAAGAACACGCTGAAGATCACTTCCGCAATGAAGATGGTCGCTTCAGCCAAGCTTCACAAGGCCCAGACCGCCATCGGCAACAAACTTCCGTACGAACAGAAGCTCCACCGTATCCTGGCCGGGCTCCTTCAGTCGGATGAACTCCGTGCGGCGCTTGTCAAGGAACTCGGTTTTGGAGAGAAAGGCAGCCGGGCGCCTGTCGTCCTCCAGGATGTCGAAACCGACGGACTTCCTTCGATGCCAGATGTCAAGAGAGTGGCACTTGTGGGATTCTCATCCAACAGCTCCCTCTGCGGCTCATTCAACGCCAATATCATAAAGAAGTTCAATGAAACGGTAGCTCAGCTTCTTCTCCGCGGCTACTCAAAAGCCGATATCGATGTATATGCAGTCGGAAGAAAGATATCAGAAGCAGCTAGAAAATCCGGCTTCATCCTTAAGGAAGATTATTCCGACATCGCCGACAAGCCATCCTACGACAGGGCGTCCGACCTGGCCGAAGTGCTCATAGACAGCTTTGCACAAGGTGAAGTGGAGCAGGTCATATTCATATACAGCCATTTCGCATCTGCGGCCTCCCAGCCGGTAGTCCGGACAAACTATCTCCCTCTTGCTTTGAATGATTATTCATCCGAAAACGGACCGATGGACTATATTCTCGAGCCGGATCCATTGTCCTTGGTCAAGGACCTTCTTCCGAAGGTACTTCTCCTGAAGATATATACGGTGATCCTCGATGCCAATGCAGCCGAGCACGCCGCCCGCACCCTTGCGATGCAGATAGCCTCCGACAATGCTCAGGATCTCATTTCAGAACTGACTCTGGCATACAACAAAGGCCGCCAGCAAGAAATCACAGCCGAAATCCTCGACCTCGTCGGCGGCACGATGGCATAAAACAATCTGATTATCAGCTATATACGAATTATGCCTGCTGTTTATTTGCAGCAGGCATAATCTGTAATGTTATGAGTGTCAGGGCTTTGTGTGCCAGCGAGGATTACGACAACTTATGGATCGCGAGACCAGAGCGGAGCTTCGGCTCGAACCAGGTGGTCTTCGGAGGCATAATATTGCCCGAATCTGCTATGTCAACAAGCTGCTGCATAGACACAGGGTATAGGGCGAATGCAACCGCCATCTCGCCGCTGTCAACTCTTCTTGAAAGCTCGCCGAGACCGCGGATACCGCCTACGAAATCGATGCGCTTGTCGGTACGGAGATCCTTGATTCCGAGAATCTTGTCGAGCACGAGGTTGGACAGGATGGTCACATCAAGAACGCCGATAGGATCATTGTCATCGTAACGTCCTTCCTTGGCTACGAGCGAGTACCACTTGCCGCCAAGATACATAGAGAATTCGTGGAGCTTGCCGGGCTTATAGATCTCTGCACCCTCTTCACGGATTTCGAAATCCTCTGCAAGAGCTGCAACAAGCTGCTCCTGAGTGAGGCCGTTCAGGTCCTTCACCACGCGGTTGTAGTCGATGATCTTGAGCTGGCTGTCAGGGAATGCTACGGTCATAAACCAGTTGTACTCCTCTTCTCCGTGATGATCCGGATTCTGAGCCTTCTTCTCGGCGCCGACAAGGGCAGCAGCGGCTGTGCGGTGGTGACCGTCAGCAACATAGAATGCCGGAATCTCAGCGAAGATCTCTGTGATACGGTCGATGTCAGCCTGGTCATCAATCACCCAGAAATGATGTCCGAAGCCGTCTGCGGCAACGAAATCATACTCCGGCTCACCGACGATATATTTGTTCACGATGGCGTCGATCTCATCATTGTCAGGATATGAGAAGAACACAGGCTCGATGTTGGCGTCCTGGATGCGTACGTGGATCATACGGTCTTCTTCCTTGTCCTTGCGGGTGAGTTCGTGCTTCTTGATCTTGCCCTCTGCATAATCGTCTGTATGTGCGCATACTACAAGTCCGTACTGTGTGCGGCCTTCCATAGTCTGGGCATATACATAATAGTATGGCTTTTCATCCTGTACAAGCCATCCTTTTTCCTGCCAATCCTTGAAGTTCTCGACAGCCTTGTCGTATGCCGGCTGGCTGTGCTCGTCGATGATAGGGTCGAAGTCAATCTCAGGCTTGGTGATGTGGAGGAGGGATTTCTCGCCTGCCTCGGCCTTGGCTTCCACTGAATTGAGGACGTCGTAAGGTCTTGCAGCTACTTCCTCTACGTACTGCTTTGGCGGACGTATTGCCGCGAATGGTTTAACGCGTACCATAGACTATTTGTTTACCTGGAATTTTGTACATCCTGTCGCAAAGTAACCTACGATCTGGCTGGCAGCCGCGAGACCCGCGTTGATGTTAGCCTCAGCTGTCTCTGCACCCTGCTTCTTCGGAGTCGCGAAGATCTGCTTTGCATATTTCTCCTTGAGCTCTGCGTATGCAACAGGAGCGATGTCGGTAGCATACTTGAGGTCAGCTCTCTCAGCGAGTGCCTTGTCGAGACCTTCCTCGCAGATGATCTCCTTGCGGGCTGTGTTGATGAGGCAGCCGCCCTTTGGCATCTTTGAAAGGAGGTCATAACCGATCATACCCTTTGTCTCTGGAGTTGCAGGGATGTTGACAGATACGAAGTTACACTTGGTGTAGAGTTCTTCGATCGTAGGAACCGTGTTCCAGCCCTGATGCTTCTCAGCTGGCTGAGGAGCAAGAACGAGGACATTCATTCCGAGGCCTGCAGCCTTCTTTGCCACGAGCTGTCCGATGTTGCCGAAACCCTGGATACCGATGGTCTTGCCACTAAGTTCGCAGCCTGTGCCAGGAGTGAACTGGTTGCGTGACATATAGATCATCAGGCCGAGAGCAAGCTCTGCAACTGCATTGGAGTTCTGGCCAGGAGTGTTCATAGCCACGATGCCGCGCTCTGTGCAGGATGGAAGATCGAGATTGTCGTAACCGGCACCGGCACGAACGACGATCTTAAGCTGCTTTGCAGCCGCTACAACGTCAGCAGTGACCTTGTCTGAACGTACTATGAGTGCGTCAGCGTCAGCCACAGCAGCAAGAAGCTGCTCCTTTTCTGTATATTTCTCAAGGAGTGCAAGTTCGTGACCTGCTCCCTCGACGATTTCTCTGATGCCGTTCACAGCCGCCGCTGCGAATGGCTTCTCTGTTGCAACGAGTACTTTCATTATTTCTTCAATGCTTCAAATTCCTTCATACACTCTACAAGAGCCTTAACGCTCTCTACAGGGCAGGCATTATAGATGGATGCACGGAAACCTCCGACAGACCTGTGACCCTTGATGCCGACCATACCTCTCTCCTTTGCGAAGTTCATAAACTCGTCCTGGAGATCCTCATAGCCAGGAGCCATAACGAAGCATACGTTCATAATCGAGCGGTCTTCCTTGGCAGCAGTTCCTGTGAAGAGTGAGTTGCGGTCGATTTCGTCATAAAGGATGGCAGCCTTCTCCTTGTTGATCTTGTAGATAGTCTCTACTCCACCGAGTTCCTTCACCCACTTGAGGGTCTCTGTCATCACGAAGATAGGGAATACTGGAGGAGTGTTGAACATCGAACCTCCGTCGATGTGAGTCTGAAGGTTGAGCATAGTAGGGATATAGCGGCTTACCTTTCCGAGAAGATCCTTCTTTACGATGAAGAAAGTCACGCCGGCAGGACCTACGTTCTTCTGGGCACCACCGTAGATCATAGCATACTTGCTTACGTCAACAGGACGGCTGAGGATGTCAGATGACATATCTGCGATGAGCGGAACAGGGCAGTCGATGTCCTCGTGAATCTCTGTTCCATAAATTGTGTTGTTGGTCGTGATATGGAAATAGTCGAGATCGGCAGGGATTTCGTAACCCTTTGGAATATAATTGAATACAGTTTCGGCAGATGATGCTACAGCGTATGCGTTGCCGAGACCCTTTGCTTCTTTGAGAGCCTTCTTTGCCCATACTCCTGTCTCAAGATAACCAGCCTTGTTCTCAAGGAAGTTCATAGCTACATAGAGGAAACCCATACTTGCTCCACCACCGAGGAAAAGCACTTCGTGTGTATCAGGAATATTGAGGAGCTCCTTCCAGAGTGCGCGGCACTCGTCCATTACTGCACTCCATTCCTTGCTTCTGTGTGATACGCAGATTACCGGCATACCTGTTCCGGCAAAATCCTTCAGAGCTTCGATAGCCTTATCGACAGCCTGCTGTGGCAAGGCGCAAGGGCCTGCATTGAAATTGTGAACTGTTTTCATTGTTGTTTTATGTGGTTAATTAAAATTTGTAATCTAAATCGCGTTAAAGATAATGATTTAATTTAAAAAATATGTTTTGAGTCGGTAATTTTTTCGCAATAATGACATAAAAGTGAAATTTCATTACCTTCCTCGATTGTCTTGAACCAGGTGCTGATAGGCTGGTGGTTCGTGACGCATTTCGGATTGCGGCATTTTGCTATTCCGTGGATCTCTTCCGGCATAACGAGCTTCTTCTTCTCCACAACCTTGAAGTCACGGATCACGTTGACCGTAGCCTTAGGGGCTATGAGGGCCAGTTTGTTGAGCTCCTCGTCCTCGAAGAACTTGTCGGCGATCTTGATGATGCCCTTCTTTCCGAAGAACTTGCTTGTGAGGTTGATGCCGATTGTGATCTGGTTTTCGATACCTTTGAGGTTCAGGATGTCCAGAGCCTTATATACATTTTCAGCGGGTATATGGTCCAGAACGGTACCATTCTCCAGTGCGCTTACTACTAATTCTTTCCTTGTCATAATTCTTTGTCTGTCATCTCGAGCGAAGTCGAGAGATCTGTTTAACGATATCCGAGCAGGTAAGAAATTATGGCCATACGCACATAGAGTCCGTTCTCAGCCTGCTTGAAATAATATGCATACGGCGTGTCATCCACGTCCTGAGCGATTTCGGTGACACGTGGGAGCGGATGCAGGATCTTCATATTTCTCCTGACTTCCCCAAGCATCGATGCATTGAGTGTATATACGTCCTTCACCCTCTCATATTCCATAAGGTCGGTGAATCTTTCCTGCTGTACTCTCGTCATATAGAGGATATCGCAGTCATTGAGATGTTCGTTGAGGGATGTCGTCTCGATATATTCGATGCCCCTGCTGTCGAGGAAATCCTTGTATTCCTTCGGCATCTTCAGCTCTTCGGGAGCTGTGAAGATGAATTTCGGGTTGAAATGAGACATCGCCTGCAAGAGAGAGTGAGTGGTTCGGCCGTATTTCAGGTCACCTACCATATTGATGGTCAGGCCTTCCAGAGTACCCTGTGTCTGGAGGATGGAATACAGGTCGAGAAGCGTCTGCGAAGGATGCTGGTTGGCTCCGTCGCCGGCATTCACAACCGGAACAGACGCTACTTCCGAAGCATATCTGGAACTGCCTTCCAGAGGATGCCTCATTACGATCATATCCACATAATTGGAAACCATCTTTATGGTGTCTTTCAAGGTCTCTCCCTTGCTCTGACTCGTATTGCTGGCATCAGAGAATCCTATCACCTTGGCACCCAGACGATTGATGGCCGTCTCAAAACTGAGTCTCGTCCTTGTCGAAGGCTCGAAGAAGAGACTGGCGATAACCTTGCCCTCAAGGAAGTTCTGCACCTTGTTCTGTTCGAACTCCCTTGCAGTCTCCAGCACGTGGAGTATTTCCTCCTTGCTGAAGTCACGGATTGAAATCAAACTTTTCCTGCTCATATATTTATATTTCTTCAATATTACATCCTTCCACGTCGCTCATTCTTTCCAGGAATGAGTCCACCAGTGACAGCCTCACGCTTGTGTCCAGGCTGCATTCCATATCGAACTTCTGGTTCTTCTGCTCAAGTCCCATATCCTTCATAACCTTCATCACCCCGTTCATATTGAGATATCCGAAATGCACCCGGTACATCTTCGAGGCTATCTTTTCCACGATCTGTGCATTCTCCAGGGCATCGGCCGTAGATGTCTTGTATGCTCGTATCAGTCCCGGAATGCCCAGCTTTATGCCTCCGAAATATCTCACCACCACCACGAGGATATCGCTCAGTCCGAAAGAATCGATCTGTCCGAGCACCGGCCTTCCAGATGAACCTGATGGCTCTCCGTCATCGTTAGCGCGGAACTTGTCGCCTTTGTATCCGAGGCGGTAGGCATAGACGTGATGCCTTGCATCGTAGTATTCCTTCTTCAGTGCAGCGACGATCTCCTTTACTTCTTCTTCAGTTTCAACGGGATAAGCGTGGGCAATGAATCGGCTTCCATTGTCCTTGAACAGCCCCTTAGATTCGGCTGCAATGCTTTTGTAAGAATCCTGGATCTGTGCAGTGTCCATAGCGAAAACCAAAAATAGTGATTTTTCACAGAAAAATGAAACAATCCGGAACATTTGTTCAACTTTCTTTGCGTCTTGATCTTTATGTCATTTTTTTATGCTTGCGGAAAGAAAATTTTATTAACTTTGGCTTCGCTTCCGCGTAACGTGGAGGCCTTTTTATGCAATATTCAATTCTAACTGACTATGATTCTGAAATATAGAGTATCACTCCCGGGTATAAAGGGATTTGCAAGAGTTTATGAGGTCAAGGGAAGTGCCTCATTGTACAGCTTCCATAAACAGATGAGGGCAGATATGGATTTCCCTCAGGACCAGGTGGTGCTTTTCAAAGCCTTTGACAAGGATGGGGAAGTGGCTGCGAGGTACAGTGTATTCACCGATTTCGGCTTCGGAACCATCGATCACGTCACCGCAGAGCAGTGCCACAAGAGAGGGGAGGACAAGTTCATATATTTCTATGACACCACCAACGTAAAGAGTGTGATCGTTACATTTGAGGGAGTGGCTGAAGAACGCAGGAACGTCATCTATCCGCTTCTGGTGGAGACCAAGGGTCCAAATCCGATCGAATTCGAGAACGGTTATGTCGCTTTTGAAGATCTTCCTGACGACAAGAAGAAGGATCCTGATGATGATGACTTCGAAGATGATGATATCGACGTGGATGAGGAGGCTGATGATGAGACAGAGGAAATCTACGACGATGATGACGAGTAGTCTGCCGCTTAATTAATTGATTATCTTTTAGTTATATGATATGCCTGCTGCGTCCTTACAGCAGGCGTTTTATGTAATCGTCTGATATGTCGAGAGTTATGGGAAAGCGTCTGTTGATAGTTCTGGGCCCGACGGCTGTAGGCAAGACCGACTACAGCATCGAGCTTGCGCTCAATTATGGCTCGCCGGTGATTTCCTGCGACTCGCGGCAGATTTATAAGGAAATGTCGATAGGAACGGCTGTTCCTGATGCTTCCCAGCTCGCGGCAGTGAAGCATTATTTCATTCATTCCCACACGGTTAAGGAGTTATATACCGCTGGTCGATATGAAGTCGAGGCCCTTGATCTGATAAACCGTCTTTTCGAAGAAGGACACGATACCCTGGTTATGGCGGGAGGGTCTGGATTCTATGTTGATGCTCTTGTCAATGGTCTGGATGATTTCCCTTCCGCTGACCTTCAGCTGCGCTCGGAGCTGACAGCGCGTCTTCAGAATGAAGGTGTGGAGGCGTTGCGGCTGGAACTGAAGGCATTGGACCCTGAAAGCTATGCCACCATCGATATCGCCAACGGGCAGAGAGTCGTCAGAGCCCTCGAGGTCTGCCTTATGACCGGGAAGCCATTCTCTTCCTTCAAGACATCTTCGCGGAAAAAGCGCGATTTCGAAATAGAGAAGATCGGTCTTACAAGGCCCCGTGACGTGCTTTATGACCGTATCAACCGCCGTGTCGTGCAGATGATAGATGACGGCCTGGTGGAGGAGGTGAGCTCATTGACGCAGTATCGCGACCTGGCGGCGCTAAAGACTGTCGGGTATAAGGAAATATTCGATTGGTTCGATTATGAGGCAGGACTTGTGACGGCAGAAGGCTGGGGGCCGACCGTTCCGGGAGACGGACCAGTGACCTCTCTTGACCGCGCGATAGAACTTATACAGCGCAACACACGCCACTATGCAAAGCGTCAGCTGTCCTATTGGGGACGTGACAGGGATATAAAGTGGATCGAACTATGATCAGTTCGCTACCTCGCAGAGGAATTTGATTCGTACCAGTCGGACTTCAAGCTCGTCGTAATCCGAACCTAGATCTGCCATAGCATCCTCCAGGGAGTCTGACTCCGCTTCATCGTGGAAATAGTCATATATTTCATCCACTACATCATCGTCAAGCGCCTGCTCGATGTAATAATCAAGCTTGAGCTTGGTTCCTGAAAAAACGATGGCCTCTATCTCATCCAGCAGTTCTTCCATATCCATACCCTTCGCATCGGCGATATCCTCGAGAGGAAGCCTTCTGTCGATGCTCTGTATGATGAATACCTTATTGACCGATTTGTTCACGATGGACTTCATCACGAAGTCGTCAGGACGCTCTATGTCGTTCTCTTCCACATACTTGGCGATGAGTTCGATGAATTCCTTTCCGAATTTCCTCGCCTTTCCTTCTCCCACTCCCTGGCAGTTCTTCAGCTCGTCGTATGACATCGGGTACATTATAGACATATCTTCGAGGGAAGGGTCTCCGAAAATCACCCAAGGCTGAAGCCTCTTCTTCTTCGCTACATCCTTTCGGAGCTCTTTCAGCATAGCCAGCAGCTGTGAATCCCCGCCACCGCCGCCTCTTGCGGCAGCTCCTCCTGGAACATCGTCATCGTCGTCTTCGCCCTCGGCGAACTCCCTGTCTTCGGTAAGCATAAGCTCGTACGGATTCTCATAGAATTCGATTCCCTTTCCGGTAACCGATATGAGACCGTAAGATTCTATGTCCTTGTGAAGGAGGTGCAGAACCATTCCCTGATGGATGACGGCGCACCAGAATCTGGCAGAATGATCCTTGCCGGCTCCGAACAGTTCCAGCTTGTCGTGCTTATATGACTTGATGATGGAGTTCATTTCTCCTGCCAGTATGTTGGCAAGATGCTCTATCTTGAAATGCTCAGGCAATGTCTGGATCAGTTCGATGACCATAGCCATTTCCTCTCGGCCGTCAAACTGCCTTTTCGGATGCAGACAGTTGTCGCAGGCACCGCAGTTCTCGATATGATAATCCTCTCCGAAGTAATTGAGCAATAGCTTCCTGCGGCAGGAATTGGACTCGGCGTATGCGACGGTCTCCATAAGGAGCTGCTTGCCGATCTCCTGTTCTGCGACAGGCTTGCCCTGCATAAATTTCTCCAGCTTCTGTATGTCCTTGTAGCTGTAGAACGTGATGCACTGGCCTTCCTTGCCGTCTCGTCCGGCGCGTCCGGTCTCCTGATAATATCCTTCGATGCTCTTCGGGATATCGTAGTGGATCACGAAACGCACGTCAGGCTTGTCGATGCCCATTCCGAAGGCTATCGTGGCCACTATCACGTCGATCTCCTCCATCAGGAACTTGTCCTGATTCTCCGCTCTTGTCTTTGCATCGAGCCCCGCGTGATACGGCGCAGCCTTTATCCCGTTGATATTCAGCAGTTCTGCCAGCTCTTCCACCTTCTTTCTGCTGAGGCAGTATATGATGCCGGACTTGCCCGGATTCTGTCTGATATATTTGATTATATCCCTCTTCGGGTCGGACTTGTCCCTTATTTCGTAGTAGAGGTTCGGACGGTTGAATGACGACTTGAATACAGTTGCGTCGGTCATTCCGAGATTCTTGATGATGTCGCTCTGGACCTTTGGGGTGGCCGTCGCCGTGAGTGCGATGATAGGAGCGAGTCCGATTTCTTCGATGATCGCGCGTATGCGCCGGTATTCCGGCCTGAAGTCGTGGCCCCACTCGGAGATACAGTGCGCCTCGTCAACTGCATAGAAGGATATCTTGATCTCTTTCAGCATCGCCACATTCTCGGCTTTCGTAAGCGATTCGGGAGCCACGTACAGCAGCTTGGTCGCTCCTGACATAAGGTCGTTCTTCACTTCTGTGATCTGTGCCTTGTTCAAGGACGAGTTCAGGAAGTGGGCGATACCGTCGTTTCCGGCGACAAAGCCTCGGATGGCGTCCACCTGATTCTTCATAAGCGCAATCAACGGAGAGATGACTATGGCAGTTCCCTCCATCACAAGCGCAGGAAGCTGATAGCACATTGACTTTCCTCCGCCTGTTGGCATAAGTACGAAGGCATTGTTGCCATCCACAAGATGTCTTATGATGCGCTCCTGGTCAGATTTGAAGGAGTCAAAACCGAAGAATTCCTTCAATTTGGCGTGTAACATTGCAGAATCAGTTGACATAAGCCGAAAAATTTGATTATAAAATTATAAACTTTTTATTGGAAATTCAAAACTTTTTTGCCGGCAATCAGCATTAAGGGGCTGATTTCAACCGATTGCTTAATATATAGGTGTCATTGATGCAATAAAAATGTGGGAGTCTCCAAAAAATCATTACCTTTGCAGGTTGTATTGGCAATTATTAACAAACAAATAAATTTAAAGACAATGAAGGCAATCAAATTTTTCGCAATCGCAGCTTGTGCAGCTGCACTTGCAGTTTCCTGCAATTCAGCATCTTCAGGTGTTGAGGTAGAGGCAGAACTCCCTACAGCTGCTGAAGTTGACTCAGCAAGCTACCTTATCGGTATCAACTTCGGTTCATTCATCAAGGGAAGCAATTTCGCAGAGAACCTCGATGAGCTTAATATGGCTGAGATCAAGAAGGGTATGCAGGACTTCCTCGCAGCTGAGGGTTCACCATACGATCCTGACTTCGGAGAGGCATTCAAGATCAACCCTAACGAGATGCAGCGTATCCTTAACGGATTCATCTCAAAGAGACAGTCTTACAAGGCAGCAAAGAACCTCGCTGAGGGTGAGGCATTCCTTGCAAAGAACGCTCTCAAGGAGAACGTTGATACTACAGCAAGCGGTCTTCAATATACAATCGAGGCTGAGGGTGCAGCTGAGAAGGTAGCTCCACAGGATACAGTATGGGTAAACTACAAGGGTACTCTTCTTGACGGTACAGTATTCGATGAGAACGACTCTACTATGTTCGTTGCTAACCGCGTGATCAGAGGTTGGACAGAGGGTCTCGGTCTCCTCGGCGAGGGCGGAAAGGCTACTCTCTACATCCCTGCTGACCTTGCATACGGCGAAAGAGGCAACCGTGCCATCGAGCCTAACTCAGTTCTCGTATTCGACGTAGAGGTTCTCAAGGTAGGCAAGTTCGTTCCTAAGGAAGAGATCAAGAAGTAATGGCAATGGAGCTTGAGGGCAGGATCGCCCGTAAACTCAATGTCCAGACCGGCACATCCGCAAGAGGTGCCTGGGCAAAGCAGGAGTTCATCCTTGAATATCAGGAGGGAAATTTCCCGTCTCAGGTGTGTATGAACGTCTGGGGTGATGACAAGGTAAAGGAACTCGACAAATATCAGGTCGGTGACAAGGTGAAGATATCCTTCAACCTCAGTAGCCGTGAATATAACGGACGCTGGTACACCGACGTGAGAGCCTGGAGGATCGAGCCTGCAAATCCGGCTCAGCCGGATCATTCGGCCGGTGCTGTAGCAGGCGGAGCAGGTTATATGGGAGCTCAGGCTCCAGCCCCTTCACAGGGTTATAACTATGCTCAGTCGGCAGGAGCCTACTCAGCTCCGACCGGCGCTCCGATGCCGTCAGCAGACGATATGAGTTCTCCAGTCGAGGACGATCTTCCGTTCTAGACGTTGTAGCGGATTTCCAGAAATCTGCGCATTTATAAGCAAAACCGCTTGTAATACCTGGAAATGGTGTTGCAAGCGGTTTTACTGTACTTGGTATGTCAGAGGGTAATTCCTTGATACTCAACCATATATCGCTTCTACGTGCCGCACTATGGGGAGCACGTAGAAATGGTAAGTGCTTGGATGATAATGGATTGTGGTGTGCTTGGTTATAGCGGCAGCTGGACCAGCCTGCGCTGCTCGTAGTGGGCGGTCCAGCGGAAGCCGAGGGATTTGATGAGTCCGGCGAAGTGAGGGAAGCCGGCACCGACACGGGAAGGCTCGTGGGAATCGGAGCCGAGGCTGATGATCTCGCCGCCCATTTCACGGTATCTGAGGAGGACATTGTGGTCGAGTTCTACTATGCGGCCGCGGTGCCCTTCATAACTTTTCGTGTTGATCTCAAGGGCTTTGCCTTCATATATGAGATAGCGGAACATCTCGTCGAAGATGTCGCTGAAGTCGCGGTAGGGGATGGAGGTGACGGGATAGGGAGCGTAGCGGACGATGTAGTCGTAATGTCCCATAATGTCGAAGTCGCCGAGCCAGGTCATTTCCTTATAGATCGTCTCCAGATAGCCGCCGTAGGCCTGTTTCCAGTCTTTTCCTTCGTAGTATCCGCCATAGTAGGGGTCGGTCTGCTGGATGTAGTGGACCGATGCGAGTACCTGGTCGAATGAATTGCTGCTGAGGATATCGCGGATCTGTTCGTGGCATTCCTCGTACATTCCGATCTCGATTCCCTTGAGGATTTTCACGCCCTCTCCCAATAGATCCTGTACACGTCCGATTTCCTCCTGCTGCTCTGCAACGTCGAAATATTCCGGTTTGAGATCTTCAAAGGAGGCTTTCATCGGCGGGACATAATGGTCACAGTGGTCGCTGAAGCAGATGCCTCCGAGGCCTGCTGACAATGCAGCACGGGCGCTTGCCTCGACGCTTGTCCTCTGACCGTCGAATGAAAACTGGCTGTGATTATGATTATCGAACAAAACCATTTCATTAACCTCAAAAACGGCCGCAAAAATACTAAAAAATTCCTATTTTTGCATTTTATGTGCAATAGTATGCCTCGGATGGAGGAGCCTGTTCTTCAGGTGATAAGCCTCCGTTACGGCAATATGTTCAACATTTAATTGAAAAACAGATGTTTACCTTTGGTTATAAAAGCAAGGTGAATGGCCCTATGAGGGCTCTGATTGCCTTGGTTATCGGTATTATGATGGTGGTGTCGCCGGCCAATGCCCTTACGACCGTTGTCAAGATCATCGCTGCCTTTATGCTCGCTTCAGGAGTCGTATCACTGGTTGTCGGCTTGAAGGATAAGGAAAAGGGATCGCTTCCGCTGATGTCATTCAATGCTCTGGTCGATCTTATTCTTGGTCTTCTGATGTTCATCTTCCCGGGCGTGATAGCGAAGTTTATGATATACCTCATCGGTTTTGTGCTTCTTGCCTTCGGAATCGTGCAGATTCTGGCTCTGATAAGTGCCAGAAGTGCTGTCGGTATGGGCTTCGGTGCATTCATCCTTCCGATAATAGTCACTCTGATCGGAGGTTTCATCCTCTTCAACCCGTTTGCGGAGTCGGTGATGACTATGATTGCCGGAGCTGCTCTGATAGTGTATGGCGCATCCGAGCTTCTGTCTTCGTGGAAGATGAAGAAGGCGATCGATGAGTATGAAATCCATCAGGCGCCAAAGACGGAACAGCCGTCACAGCCGGAGAATCCTCTTGCCGATGTGAAGGATGTTGAATATGAAAAGGTTGATGAACAATAGTTTATGATACCTCAGGAGACGGTAAACAAGATCCTCGATGCGGCTCAGATCGTGGATGTGGTAGGGGACTTCGTGACATTGAAGAAGCGAGGTGCCAACCATATCGCGTGCTGTCCGTTCCATAACGAGAAGACTCCTTCGTTTTCCGTTTCCGCTTCAAAGGGAATATATAAATGCTTCGGCTGCGGAAAGTCGGGTACGGCAGTAGGATTCGTGATGGAGCACGAGAATATGTCGTTTACCGAGGCACTGAAGTATCTTGCAAAGAAATATCACATAGAGGTCGTCGAGAAAGAAGAGACGGCCGAGGAAATCGCTCAGAGGCAGAAGCACGAAAGTCTGATGCTCGTGTCCGAATTTGCGGGGAAGTTCTTTCAGGAAAGTCTAAATACTGTCGAGGGACAGTCCATCGCCTGGCAGTACTTCAAAAGCCGAGGCCTTGAGGATGAGACCATAAGGAAATTCGGTCTGGGTTGGGCACCTCTGAGCCGCAAGGCTCTTTCGGAGGCTGCGCGTGCTGCAGGCTACAAGGAGGAATTCCTGGTGGATGCCGGTGTGAGCATAAAATATGACGACGGCAGGCTTGTGGACCGCTTCTATGACCGCGTAATGTTCCCGGTTCATTCGGTGAGCGGACGTGTCATAGCCTTTGGCGGACGTACCCTCAAGACCGACAAGAGTGTCGCCAAATATGTGAATTCGCCTGAAAGCGAGATATATGTGAAGAGCAGGTCGCTTTATGGTATATATTTCGCGAAGAACGAGATATCCCGTCAGGACAAGTGTATCCTTGTGGAGGGATATCTGGATGTCCTGTCGATGCATCAGCTCGGAATCACCAATGTAGTGGCTTCCAGCGGTACATCGCTTACGGTGGAACAGATCAGGCTCATCAGGAAGTTCACCAACAACATCACTATCATCTATGATGGTGACGGTGCAGGCATAAAGGCGGCCCTCAGGGGTATAGGACTTGTGCTGAAGGAGGGACTTAACGTCAAGATAGTCCTTCTTCCGGACGGGCAGGATCCCGACGATTTTGCAAAGGCCCATACTCTGGAGGAGGTTCAGGAGCATATTGCCCGCAATGAGCAGGATTTCATAAATTTCAAGACGGATCTTCTGCTGGGTGAGGCGGGGGGAGACCCGTTGAAAAAGGCTAATCTCATCAACGACATAGCAGATACAATTGCCCTGATTCCGGATGCTGTGATCAGAGCCGTATATGTGCGTAGCAGTGCTGACCGTTTTGAGATTGATGAGAAGATACTGGCGGACAGGGTGAGTCGTACCAGGACCGATATGATTCTGGCCGACGAAAAGCAGAAGGAACGTGAGAGGCAGCGTGCTGCAGGGATGAACAGGCCTGCGGCTCAGCCGGATATGCCTTCCGGAGATGATGTGCCGCCTCCTTCGTCTGATGATTTCTATCAGGATGGTTATTCTGAAGCTTCGGTGGAGAATCCGCCAGTTGTTCCACAGGCGGTTTATGAGGGACCTATAGTCATAAACGAACCATATCTCGCTCCTTGTGAAAGGGAACTTCTCGGCTTCATTCTGGAGGAGGGATGCACGGATCTTAAGTTCGATATTGATTCGAAATATTATGTCGAAGGAGAGGTGATCAACGTAGCGGAATTCATTGACGGAATCCTTGCCGATGATGAAGCCGACTTCGTAAACCAGTCTTTCAGAAAGGTTTATGATGAGTATTTTCAAATGTATGACGAGGGACTTTCCCAGCAGCAGATCCAGTCTAGGCTGTTGAACAGTATGGATGCTGAAGTCTCGGCCGTGGCACGTGAACTCCTCATCGAGAAATACCAGATCACGGTCAAGAGCTACGAGCAGTCGATGACCTCCACCTCCACCAAGCTCGTACAGTTCATCCCTAAGGCCCTCCTTGCCTATCAATGCAAGAAGGTCGAGCTGATCCTCCGTGACCTCACCGCGCGCCTTGCATCAGAGACCGATCCGGATCGTCAGGTCGCCCTCCTTTCCGAAATCGGCGACTACAACAAAGCCCGCACAAGGCTCAATAATGAATTAGGCCGCGTCTGATCTATAGTACCATATCCGGTGAGATCCCCATTTTCGAAAAAGCAAAAAGTTTCTTGCCAAGATCCTTGAGTGAAGCTCCGATATGATAGATATCATTGTCTATTATAAGAAAACGGTCGTGAATATTCTTCCTAATAGTTATCTTGATTATAGGGTATTGGGCATTATGTTTGTCTAGGTCCAGTTTGAACTGTTGTGTGATGGCTACTGTCTGTATCGTAGCATCAACTCCTACGCAACGTTTGCTGAGCATTGTTAAAACCGTCTCGTCTATATAATTATCAATCAGTATGATACGTGATTTGGCGGATTTGATAAGGTCAGTGGCGAAAATGTAAGCATCAAATATTTGCCCATCGTAGAATACTCCTTCTACGGGAGGAAGTGATGTCTTGATGAAGAAGTTGATTTTCTCTCCATAAATTGCCAATACTTTTTCGTGGTCTTGCAGTTTGTCCTCTATCAAAGCTATACGATGATTGAAATAATGCTTACTCAATAAGTGCTGTTTTAGTACATCGTTAGCCCATTTTCGGAAAATAATTCCCTCAGGAGATTTAACCCTGTAGCCTATGGCTAATATCAAATCAAGGTTATAATGCTCTGTAGAGTAGGTCTTGCCGTCAGCAGCAGTTGTCGCAAAATTTGCGACAACTGTCATTCCCTTTAATTCTTCTTTAAGTGCATTTTTGATATGCTTTCCAATTGTTTTGATGTCTCTTCCAAAAAGTCTGGCCATCTGGTGTCTGTTCAGCCATACGGTCTCTCCATCAACTTTTACTTCAAGTCTTGTCGTTTCGTCCGGTTGATATATGACCATCTCTCCAGTTTCCAATAAATCTTTGGATATGGTTGCTCCTGATTTCATAAGGCATTTTTATTTAAAGTTATATGATTGCCATCTTTATGGCAAGCCAGTCCAATCGCAAAGTGGGCAGGTAAGTAAAAGTTTTTCTGTTTTTTATGCGTTTTGAATGATTTTTATGAGGGTTAAAAAATATTTTATGTGCTGTTGGGACTAAAAACGGGATATGGGGATGAAAACCATTACTACATTGCCGTAATTTTTTGTAAATTTGCAGGTTGGCTATGAAATATTGAAAATAATAAGATACAATGGAAAAGAAATTCAACAGAACGCTTGTGACCTGTGCGCTTCCGTATGCGAACGGTCCTGTCCATATCGGCCATCTTGCCGGTGTTTATGTGCCTGCAGATATCTATGTGAGGTACCTCAGGATGAGAGGGGAGGATGTCCTCTATGTCTGTGGATCGGATGAACACGGAGTGCCTATCACCATCAAAGCTCAGAAGGAGGGATGTACCCCACAGGACATTGTGGACAGGTATCACAAGATCATAAAGAATTCATTTACAGGACTTGGAATCAATTTCGACATCTATTCCAGGACATCTTCAAAGACCCATCACAAGAATGCGGCTGACTATTTCCGCAAGCTTTATGATGAGGGCAAGTTCATCGAGAAGGTGAGTGAGCAGTATTATGACGAGGAGACCAAGACTTTCCTTGCGGACAGATATATTACAGGTACCTGCCCGCGCTGCGGTGCGGAGGGAGCATACGGCGACCAGTGCGAGAAGTGTGGTGCGACTCTCAGTCCGGATGAACTGATCAATCCGAAGTCGGCTCTCAGCGGCGGCGAGCTTGTGAAGAAGGAGACCAAGCATTGGTATCTGCCGCTGGATCAGTATGAAAAGTGGCTTTCGGAGTGGATTCTTGAAGGACATAAGGAGTGGAGGAGCAATGTTTATGGCCAGTGCAAGAGCTGGATTGACGGAGGTCTTCAGCCACGTGCGGTGAGCCGTGATCTTAACTGGGGCGTTCCTGTACCGGTGGAAGGATCTGACGGAAAGGTTCTCTATGTGTGGTTCGATGCCCCTATCGGTTATATCTCCAATACTCAGGAGCTTCTTCCTCAGAGCTGGGAGAAATGGTGGAAGAGCGAGGATACAAAACTTGTTCATTTCATCGGAAAGGACAATATCGTTTTCCATTGCATCGTGTTCCCGTCTATGCTCAAGGCTGACGGAAGCTATATCCTTCCGGACAATGTGCCTGCAAACGAGTTCCTTAATCTCGAGGGAGACAAGATCTCGACATCACGCGGATGGGCTGTATGGCTTCACGAGTATCTGGAGCAGTTCCCTGGCAAGGAGGATGTGCTTCGTTATGTGCTCACTGCCAATGCTCCTGAAACAAAGGACAATGATTTCTCCTGGAAGGATTTCCAGGCTCGCAACAACAGCGAACTCGTTGCCATCCTCGGCAATTTCGTGAACCGTGCCGTGGTGCTTACCCATAAATATTTTGATGGAAAGGTGCCGGCTGATCTTAAGCCGGAGGCGATTGATGCAGAGACACTTGCACAGATCCAGCCGCTTAAGGAGGAGATGCAGAGGTATCTCGACGGTTACAAGTTCCGTGAGGCTCTCAAAGAGGCTATGAACATTGCCCGTCTTGGCAACAAGTATCTCACAGACACAGAGCCTTGGAAGGTGGCGAAGACCGATATGGACAGAACTGCGTCGATCCTGAATGTTTCCCTCCAGATATGTGCATCGCTTGCGATTGCATTCGAGCCGTTCCTTCCGTTCTCGGCAGAAAAGCTTCGCGGTATCCTGAATGTGGGCATTGCAGCCGGAAGCGATCACCGTGCCGGCGAGGAAGGATCAGTAAGCGAGAATATTTATACTGCTTCCGAGGGAGCTGCTCTTCATACTTCTTCTGTCATCCCGAGCGAAGCCGAGGGATCTCTTATTCTTTCTTGGGACGATCTCGGCAAGGCCGTTCTTCTTCCAGCGGGCCATCAGCTGAATCCTGCAGAGCTTCTTTTCGCAAAGATCGAGGATGAGACAGTGGATGCTCAGATTGCCCGTCTGAACGATATCCGTGCTGAGCGTGAGGCTGCGGCAAAGGCTGCCGAAGCTGCTGTGGTGACTCCTCAGAAGGAGGAATGCACTTTCGATGATTTCCAGAAGATGGACATCAGGACGGCTACAGTTCTCGAGGCGGAGCGTGTTCCTAAGACTGACAAGCTGCTGAAGCTTACTATAGATACAGGCATTGACAAGAGAGTCATTGTTTCGGGTATTGCAGAGCAGTATTCTCCGGAGGAGATGGTGGGCAAGCAGATCTGCATTCTTGCCAATCTTGCACCGAGAAAGATCCGTGGCATCGAGTCGAAAGGTATGATCCTGATGGCTCGTCAGAACGACGGCAAGATGCGTTTCGTTACGCCTGCGGAGACTCTTTGCAACGGCGCCGAGATAGGATAATATGGTCAAGACGGAGTATTATAAGGATCTGACGAAGATGAACACCTTCGGGATGAGGGTGAAGGCGCGCTGTTTCATTGAATATGATTCGGTGGCGGATCTTGTGGATATAGAGTTCGGGGAGCTGGCGAGGCCTGTGCTGCATATCGGTGGCGGCAGCAATCTGCTTTTCACCGATGATTTCAAGGGTACGGTCCTGCATTCGAAGATAGATTTCATTGAAATCTTGGATGAATCTTCTTTAATGGGGCGCATCAGCGCCGTGCCGTTCGTGTCAGCGAGATGTTCGCAGAACATTGAAGCAACGACGGCACCCGTCAATGACGAAGGAATTGACGGCGTGCCCCCTCGGGGGCTGTCGCGTAGCGACTGGGGGGAGAATGGTGAAATCGTCGAAGACGATGCACCGACTGAAACAAAAACCTTTGTTTCAGTCGGTGCAGGAGTAAACTTCGACGATTTCTGTGAATGGGCGGCAAAGGAGGGCCTCTGGGGTGTGGAGAATCTGTCATATATTCCGGGTGAGGTAGGAGCATCGGCGGTGCAGAATATCGGGGCGTACGGAGTTGAGGTGAAGGATGTTATCCATAAGGTTTATTGCTATGATACCGTTGAGGAAGAGTTCGTTCATTTCGATGTGGAGGAATGCGGATATGGCTATCGTGATTCTTTCTTCAAGAGGCCGGAGGTCAAGGGCAGGTATATCGTGACTCACGTGGTCTTTGCTCTTTCTCGCGCTCCGCAGCCTAAGTTAGAATACGGCCATCTGAAGGATGCTGTCGCAGAAGTTGCATCATCCTCCAGCGACCCCCGCCTTCGCAAGCTCAGGCACCCCCTAGCCGGGGGTAGCACGTCGCTTCCGAGTGATGCCGGTCCGGACACGGTTGCAGACTGTCATTTCGAGCGGAGCGGCAGCGGAGACGAGAAATCTCTGACACCTGCCCTGATCCGCAAAGTGATCATCAAGATCCGTAAGGAGAAGCTTCCTGAGCCGTCGGTGAAGGGCAGTGCGGGCAGTTTCTTCAAGAATCCGGTGGTGCCGATGGAGCAGTTCCTGAAGATTGAGGCTGCGGCTAAAGCCGAGCACGGTTCCGATTACAAGGTGCCGCATTACGATCTTCCGGACGGAATGGTCAAGATCCCCGCAGCCTGGATGATCGAGCAGTGCGGTTGGAAGGGAAAGCGCAGCGGTGGTGCGGCCGTATGGGACAAACAGCCGCTGGTGATAGTGAATCATACCGGTGAGGCATATCCGGAAGAAATAATAGGACTGGAAAAACGTATCATAGCTTCGGTCAGGACCAGGTTTGGAGTCGAACTGCATCCTGAGGTTGAGCACGTTTAGTCCCTGACAATTCTGAAAGCTCAAAATGACCTTTTGTGAATTCGGGAAAATGATGATAGATAAATAGTTATGAGTTCATTCGTAATAGAAGGCGGCCACAAGCTTAGTGGCACGATAAGGCCTCAGGGCGCAAAGAATGAGGCCCTGCAGGTGATCAGCGCGGTGCTCCTGACGGGAGAAGCCGTAAAGATTTCCAATGTTCCGGAAATCCTGGATGTACGCAATCTGATTCTCCTTCTTGAGGGTATGGGAGTCAAGGTCACCCGTCACGAGAAGGGTGTATATACATTCCAGGCGGATGAGATCGATACGGATTATATAGCCAGTGCGGATTTCGTCGGCAAATGTGCCAAGTTGCGTGGGTCGGTGATGGTGGTCGGACCTCTCTTGGCTCGTTTCGGAAGGGCATATTTCCCGAAGCCGGGAGGAGACCAGATCGGTCGCCGCAGGGTGGATACGCATATCCTCGGCTTTATGAATCTGGGTGCGTCACAGGAGTACGATATGGACAAGAAGGCTTTCTATCTTCACGTTCCAGAGGGTAAGTCTCTGGAGGGGCGTTATATGCTTCTGGACGAGGCTTCTGTGACAGGAACTGCCAATATAGTGATGGCAGCCTGTCTGTCGAAGGGGGTTACGACTATATATAATGCGGCCTGCGAACCATACGTCCAGCAGCTCTGCCGTATGCTTGTACGTATGGGTGCAAAGATTGATGGCGTCGGTTCTAATCTGTTGACAATCACCGGAGTGGATGCTCTGGGAGGAACGGAACATACAATCCTTCCGGATATGATCGAGATAGGCTCGTTCATTGCTCTTGCTGCGATGAACAGGAGTGCGGTGACCATCAAGGACGTAGCCTACGATGAACTCGGAATGATTCCGGAAGTTTTCCGCCGTCTTGGTGTAAATCTGGAACGACGCGGTGATGATATCTATGTTCCGGAACAGGAGAGCTATGTGATCGATTCCTTCCTCGACGGGTCTATTCTCCATATTGCCGATGCTCCTTGGCCGGGTCTTTCCCCTGACCTGATCAGTGTGATCCTTGTGATGGCGACCCAATGCAAGGGAAGCGTTCTGATTCATCAGAAGATGTTCGAGAGCCGTCTGTTCTTTGTCGATAAGCTCATTGATATGGGTGCCCAGATCATCCTCTGCGACCCTCACCGTGCTGTCGTCGTAGGACACGACCACCGCTATCAGCTCCGCGCCGGGAATATGTCATCTCCTGATATCCGTGCAGGTATCGCTATGCTCATCGCGGCAATGTCAGCCAAGGGTACAAGCATCATCAGCAACATCGAGCAGATCGATCGAGGCTATGAGGAAATAGATGTCCGTCTGAATGCTCTCGGTGCCCGTATCTCCCGTCAATAGAAGGCTTTCCCGCTCCCGGGATTCTCCTTCAATAATATCGTATCGAAACCACAAATCCGTCCGTTTTTGTTCTTTGGCTGTCATTCTGAGGCTTCGCAGAAGCCGTGAGAATCTCCAGAAGGAATGTTCCACAGGCTTTCGTGGAACAATTTCTCGGAAATATCCGGATTATTTTAGCAGATTTTCTGAGACAATAGCCCTTACATCGCTCTCCAAGGCCGATTTCTGCAGATAACCGTATATCTTTTGAGTATATGGCTAATGCTTAGGAACTTTGCATCCGTAAACATTAAACTTAATGTATATGGAAAATAATGCAAAGAGCGAAGTGGCCCAGCGATATGTAGATATCCTGACCAATGCCGGGTTCAAGGCTGTGTTTGGCGATGTGGCGAACAAGGATGCCGTGATGATGATCATCAATGAGTTCTTGCCGGAGAATCGTAAGGTGGAGCATATAGATTATCTTCCGACTAACTATCAGGGTCCTGTCCTATCCCTGAATAAGGAGCATCAGTACGACTTTATGTGTCGTGACAGCTCCGGTGCTTTGTTCATCGTGGAGATGCAGTGCTACACCGAGAAGAGTTGGTTTCAGCGTTGTGTTAGTTATGCCAGTCGTGCATACGACCGTCAGAGCCGTAAAGGGGACAATTACGATGTCAGTCCTGTGTATCTGATTGGTCTGATGGGAGTGCCGATCAATCATCCCGATAAGGATTTTTGGAAGGACCGTTACGTGTCAGAATATACGTTCCGTGAAAAAACAACTGGTGACTTGCTTGCCGAAACGATTTTTATTATCTTTGCGGAACTGGCGGGATTTGACAAGACTTTGGAAGTATGTGTTACGGCTCAGGACCGGATGTTGTTCGTTCTGAAGAACTTAGGTAAGCTTAAGGGTCGCCCCAAGTGGCTTCAGGATGATGTTTATGAGTGCATCTTCCGTGCTTGTGAGATCAGTGCCTTCACCGAAGAGAAACGCATAGAATACGAGACCGAGATGAATGACGAGAAACGCTTGAATGGTATGATGAGGGCCAAACTCGAGGAAGGCATTGAGCAAGGGCTGGAGAAAGGGCGCGAGGAAGGCCGCTCAGAGGGACTACAGCAAGGCCGTTCAGAAGAACGGACTGATATGGTTCTGAAGATGTATTCCAAAGGTATGAGTGCGGAGGACATATCTGCCCTTCTGGATATTCCCTTGGCTGAAATCAATATAGTGTTGACATCCGCGTAATAATATAATCATATACTCATTTAATTCCGTCGGCAGCTCAGGCTGTTCCGGCGGAATGTTTCTTTTCGTCAGAAAAAACCGACCATTCGTCAAATACTTTAAGCAATTCGTCTTATGTGATTATATATATAGGACAAATCTCCGTATATTCGTAGGATGTGTAAGTGTGCACAATCGAATTGTAAATATGAACAGAATTATGAAGATATCATTCAAAAGTTTACTGATGGGAACGGTTGCAGCAGCCGCTATGGCTTCCTGCGCATCTGAGAACGGTGCGCTGCCAGTGCCTGAGACTCCGCTTGAGGAGTGCGTCTATATGGGCGACAAGACAGAATTTGCAGTTTGGGCTCCGGATGCGGAGGCTGCCCAGCTGAGGCTTTATCATTCGGCTTCAGATGAAGCTACCTTCAAGATCCTGAATATGAAGCTCGGCAAGGATGGACTCTGGAAAGCGACAGTCAAGGATGACATTAAGGGCGCTTTCTATACGTTCCAGGTGCAGAAAGGCGGTCAGTGGCTCGAGGAGACGGAAGGAATCGCCGCAAAGGCTGTTGGAGTGAACGGTATGCGTGGAGCTGTGATCGACTGGACTGAGACCGATCCGGAGGGCTGGGCAGAGGACAAGAGCCCGAAGATCGACCCTTCTGACATCATCGTTTATGAGCTTCATCACAGGGATTTCTCGATACATCAGACGTCGGGTGTAAGCGACAAGGGTAAATATCTTGCTCTGACAGAGGAGGGAACAAAGAACCCTGACGGACTTGCTACCGGTATTGACCACTTGAAGGAGATCGGCGTTACATACGTCCAGCTCCTTCCTTCCACCGATTTCGCGACCATCGACGAGACCCGCCTGGAGGACAATCAGTACAACTGGGGATATGAACCGCTGAACTATAATGCAGTCGAGGGCTCATTCTCGACAGACCCATACAATCCTGTGACCCGTATCAAGGAATTCAAGCAGATGGTGCAGGCTCTCCACAAGGCCGGCTTCCGCGTGATCCTCGATGTGGTTTACAACCATACTACAAATGCTGCGAACACAGGTTTCGAGCGCACTATGCCGGGCTATTTCTACCGTATGCGTGAGGACGGATCTTTCTTCGACGGCTCAGGCTGCGGCAATGAGACTGCTTCGGAGCAGGAGATGTTCCGCAAATATATGGTCGAGTCTCTGGAGTGGTGGATGAAGGAGTATCATATCGACGGATTCCGTTTCGACCTTATGGCCATCCACGACATCGAGACTATGAACCTCATCAGCGAGCGCCTTCACGCGATTGATCCGGACGTGGTGATCTATGGTGAGGGTTGGGCTGCTCAGGCTCCTGCATATCCGGCTGAAGAGATCGCTCTCAAGGCCAATACATATATGATGGACAAGGTGGGAGCATTCAGCGACAATATCCGTGATGCAGTGCGTGGCCCTCTCGGATGCGAGAATGCCGGCTTTATGGACGGAGTGGCAGGCAACAAGGACAATGTTATGTTCGGTATCGCCGGTGGTGTGGAGCATCCTCAGGTAACTGTAGAGCGCTGGACCAACAATCCTCTCCAGCACGTGAGCTATGTGAGCTGTCACGATGACCATTGTCTGCGTGACCGTCTCGAAGAGGCAACCGATGCGACAGAGGCGGAGCGTCTGAAGATGGTGAAGCTCGCTCAGACAGCGGTTTACACATCTCAGGGCATTCCTTTCATCTTCAACGGTGAGGAACTCTACCGTCACAAGCAGGGCGTGAAGAACAGCTACAATCAGCCTGACTCGATCAATGCTATCGACTGGACATACAAGACACAGTACAAGGATCTCGTTGACTATTATGCGGCTCTTGCAGCCATCCGTCACGCTCATCCGGGCTTCTGCCTCGGTGATGCTGACCTCGTGCGTGAGAAGCTCCAGTTCATTGATACTGAGGATCCTTGCGTGGTGGCATTCCGTATCAGCGGTCTTGAAGGCATTGACAGCGCCAAGTCTCTCACTGTCCTTCTCAACGGATCGAAGAAACTCGCTACTGTTGGTATCCCCGAGGGCAATTACACAGTCCTTGCAAGAGGTGGCGAGGCTGATGTTGACGGTATTACTGCATACTCCGGCAACTGGATCACAGCTACCGCTACATCTGCAACCATACTTGCTGAAATGTAATACGGCATAGCCTGAGGCTTGCAGAGCGAAGCATATTCATACGCTTCTGCGAAGCGAGGCGAGCCTCAGGCTATGCAGAAAATATAAAACAAAATAACACTAAAATATGAAGAAGATACTTTTTGCAATCTGCACCTCAGTGCTGGCAATGTCCTGCGCGACCCAGGCACCTGAGCAGCAGCCGCTTGAAAATTCGGTGGTTTATGAGATGAACGTACGTCAGTACACTCCTGAGGGAACATTTGCAGCAGCTCAGCAGGAGCTTCCGCGCCTCAAGGAGCTCGGAATCGACATCCTCTGGCTTATGCCTATTCATCCTATCGGAGTGAAGGAGCGCAAGGGAACCCTCGGTTCTTACTATGCAATCGCCGACTATAAAGCCATCAACCCGGAGTTCGGAACTATGGAGGATTTCGAGAACTTCCTCGCAGAGGCTCACAAGCTCGGCTTCCGCGTCGTTCTTGACTGCGTGGCCAACCACACTTCACCGGATGCAAAGTGGATTAACGAGTGCCCTGCAGATTGGTATATGCGTGATTCTCTGGGCAATACAGTAGTCAACTACGACTGGTATGACATCGCTGAGCTCAATTACGGCAAGCGTGAGGTCTGGGATGCTATGGCCGATCAGATGCGCTTCTGGATGGAGAAGGGTGTGGACGGATTCCGCTGCGATATGGCTTGCGAGGTTCCGCTCGAGTTCTGGCAGGAGACAATCTCTGCTCTTCGTGCAGACTATCCCGGAATGTATATGCTTGCGGAGGGTGAAGAGCCTAAGCTTCATTCTCTTTCAGGCTTCAATTCATCATACGCTTGGGAACTTCACCATCTGCTGAATGCAATCGCCCGCGGTGAGAAGAACATCCCTGAGCTTCTCGAGTATATTCAGAAGGATGCAGAAAGACATCCTGCTGATGCCTTCCGTCTTATGTTCACATCAAATCACGACGAGAACTCCTGGGCAGGTACAGAGTTCGAGAGGATGGGTGATGCTGCAAAGCTTATGGCAGTGCTTACATTCACCCTTCCTGGCGGTCAGCCTCTGATCTACACAGGTCAGGAGATGGGCTGGAACAAGAGATTCGAGTTCTTCGAGAAGGATCCGATCCCGGCTTGGGAGAAGAATGAATATTTCGACTTCTACAAGTGGCTCATCGACATCCGTCACAATAATCCTGCACTCGCAGCTGGTGACAAGGGCGGCAAGTTCGAGGTTATTTCGACAGAGGACAGCACTCTGGTATTCACCCGTACACTCCCAGAGAACAAGGTAACGGTAAAGGCAGAGCTCAAGGCTCCTTGGTCATACGAAATCATAACAGAGTAATATGAAGAAAATTCTCATAGCAACCGCAATCATTGCCCTCGCAGCCTGCTCGGGCAAGCCATCATTCGACCCTGCATCAGTTGCGGACGCAACCCAGGATCAGGTAACCCGCGTTGAACCCCTCTCCTGGTGGGTGGGTATGAAGACCGACCTCCAGCTCCTTGTGAACGGCAAGGGTATTTCAGAGTATGATGTTGCTATCGAAGGCGGAAAAGGTGTGTCGGTGGAGAAGATCACCAAGGCGGAAAGCCCTAACTATCTTTTCGTTGATGTGAATGTCGCTCCTACCGCTCAGCCTGGTACTTACTACATAGTATTTTCAAAAGACGGACAGTCTTTCAAATATCCATACGAAATCGCTGCCCGTGAGGCCGGCTCTGCCGAGCGTAAGAGCTTCACTACTGCAGATATGGTCTATCTCATTATGCCTGACCGCTTTGCAAACGGTGATGCGTCGAATGATTCAACCGATGATACGACGGAAGATGCCAACCGCGCAAATGGAAACGGCCGCCACGGCGGAGATATCCAGGGTGTCATCGATCACCTGGACTATATCAGCGAGCTCGGTGCTACATACATCTGGACGACTCCTTTCCTTGAGGACAATGATCCTCAGGGCTCATATCACGGATATGCCGCATCCGACTATTACCATATAGACTCGCGCTTCGGCTCGAACGAGCTCTACAAGACTCTCGTAGAGAAGGCAAGGGAGAAAGGCCTCGGCATCATAATGGATATCGTTCCTAACCACTGCAGCTATGTGCACTGGTGGATGAACGACCTTCCTTTCCAGGACTGGATCCATCAGTTCCCTGAATATACAGGAACTAACGTGGCTTTTTCGACAAATATGGATCCTAATGCATCGCAGAAGGACCTCTATATCCAGGAAAGCGGCTGGTTCGTGCCTACAATGGTGGATATGAACCTTGACAATCCTTACGTGCTCCAGTATTTCATCCAGTGGGGAGTGTGGTGGATCGAGTATTCCGGCCTTAACGGCTTCCGCGTCGATACATATCCGTACAATGAGAAGGAGCCTGCTGCAGAGTGGTGCAAGGCCATTATGACCGAGTATCCGAACTTCAATATCGTAGGAGAGTGCTGGACTTCATCCATCCCTCAGCTTGCCTACTGGCAGGGCGGAAATGCCAACAAGGACGGCTTTGACTCACATCTTCCTTCAATTATGGACTTCCCTCTTCACGACGCAATGCGTGAGGCTCTTGCCGAGGATGAAGGCGGCTGGGGAATGGGTATGACCAAGGTATATGACATCCTTTCACACGACTTCGTATATCACGACCTTTCGAAGATGCTCATCTTCCCTGGCAACCACGACACCGCACGTATCGGTGATATGGTACGCAAGGATCCTCGTGCCCTCAAGATCGCTATGGCTATGATGGCGACTATGCGAGGCATACCTCAGATTTTCGCAGGTGACGAGCTGATGTTCGTTTCCAACAGGCCGGACAACATAGGTGACCACCCTGGTCTCCGCGTGGATTTCCCAGGCGGATGGGCAGGCGATGAGATCGATCTCTTCACTGCGGAAGGTCGTGAGGCTCAGACATATAACACTGACGGTCTCAATGTGGAGAAGGGCCAGGCAGCTGACCTCTTCAACTATGTGAGCCGTCTTTTCCAGTGGAGAAAGACAGCGGATGTCATCCACAACGGAAAGACAATGCACTTTATGACCCGCGACAACACATACGCATACTTCCGTTATAATGACGAAGCCGCGGTGTTTGTATATATCAACAACAACCTGGAACCGGTGAATGTTCCGTGGTCTTACTATTCAGAGATCACCGAAGGCCTTCAGGGTGGAGTTGACGTCCTGACCGGAGAGCCTGTCGAGATTTCGGATGCCACAGTAGTCGCTCCAAAGACAGCACTTGTAGTAGAATTCAAGAGGTAAGTTGTCATTTCGACCGAACGAAATGAGTGGAGAAATCTATACACCAGTAAATAATTATAACATATATGAAAAGAATACTTTCAGCCCTTTCATCAATCGCCCTTCTGGCTGCCTGCACAACGTCACAGCCGGCCGGCGAAGTTACCGATGTCCAGACCCTCAAGTCTCCGGACGGAAATATGGAGATGACATTCCAGCTTACAGCAGCAGGAACTCCTCAGTACGCCCTCAATTACGGCGATCAGAAGGTGATCCTTCCTTCTGACCTCGGATTTGAACTCCGCGGCGTGCTCAAGGCTCAGAAGCTTGTCTATAACGCTGACGGCACGATTTCGAAGGAGGATCGTGAGCCTTGCAACTCATTCTATGACGGTTTTGCAGTAGAAAGCGTCGAGACCGGCACATTCGACGAGACCTGGGAGCCTGTATGGGGTGAGGAATCTCAGATCCGCAACAATTACAACGAGCTTCTTGTAAACCTCGTGCAGACATCTACAGACCGCAAGATGGCGATCCGTTTCCGTCTCTTCAATGACGGTCTCGGCTTCCGCTACGAGTTCCCATATCAGAAGAATCTCAGCTATTTCGTGATCAAGGAGGAGATGACCCAGTTCGCTCTTGCAGGTGACCATACCGCGTGGTGGCTTCCAGGTGACTATGACACTCAGGAGTATAACTTCACAGAGTGCCGTCTCTCAGAGATTGCAGGAAAGATGCAGGAGGCTATCTGCGGCAATGATTCTCAGACTCCATATTCTGTGAACGGCGTCCAGACATCCCTCCAGATGCGTACTGACAGCGGCCTTTACATCAATATCCACGAGGCTGCCCTTCTCGACTATCCTTGTATGCATCTTGAGCTCGATCCTAAGACTTTCACATTCACTTCGCATCTTACTCCTGACGCACAGGGATGGAAGGGACGTATGCAGACTCCTTGCAATACTCCTTGGAGAACAGTACAGGTGGCTCCAAGCGCGACTGCACAGCTCGCTTCACGCCTCATCCTCAATCTCAACGAGCCTTGCGCTCTCGAGAGCACAGATTGGATCAAACCTGTGAAGTACATCGGCGTATGGTGGGAGATGATCTCCGGAAAGGGATCCTGGAACTATACCGATGACTTTGCTTCTGTACAGCTCGGCAAGACAGATTATGCTTCGGCTACTCCTAACGGCCGCCACTCTGCAAACAATGAGAACGTTCGTCGTTACATCGACTTCGCTGCAGAGCACGGTTTCGACCAGGTGCTTGTAGAGGGCTGGAACGAAGGATGGGAAGACTGGGCAAACTGCAACAAGGACTATGTCTTCGACTTCGTTACTCCATATCCTGACTTTGACATCGAGGCTCTCAACAAATATGCGCATTCAAAGGGTGTACGCCTTATGATGCATCACGAGACCTCGTCTTCAGTACGTAACTATGAGCGTCACCTCGACCAGGCTCTCGACCTTATGGACAAGTATGGATATAACAGCATCAAGAGCGGATATGTCGGTGATATCCTCCCTATCGGCGAGCATCACTACAGCCAGTCCCTCATCAACCACTATATGCACGTGGTGAAGAAGGCTGCGGAGCACAAGGTTATGCTCAACGGACACGAGATGGTACGTCCTACCGGTCTCTGCCGTACATATCCTAACCTCATCGGAGCAGAAGCTGCCCGCGGTACCGAGTATCAGGCATTCGGCGGTACAATGCCTCACCACGTGACAATCCTTCCTTTCACACGTCTCAACGGCGGTCCTATGGACTATACCCCTGGTATCTTCGTTCAGGATCTCGCTTCAGTGACCGAAGGCAGGAACAACTCTTGGGTGAATGCAACCATCGCCAACCAGCTCGCCCTCTATGTGACCCTCTATTCTCCTCTCCAGATGGCTGCAGACCTTCCTGAGCACTATGCCAAGTTTATGGACGCATTCCAGTTCATCAAGGACGTGGATATCGACTGGATCCAGTCGAAGTATCTCCTTGCCGAGCCAGGTGAATATGTTGTCATAGCTCGTCAGGGCAAGAAGAACGGACAGTGGTTCTGCGGCGGTGTGACCGACGACCAGAAGCGTACAGTCGAAGTACCTCTCCAGTTCCTCGATCCTGAGAAGACATACGAGGCAACGATATATCGTGATGCCGATGATGCTCACTACAAGGAGAATCCGCAGGCATACGTGATCGAGAAGAAGACCGTGACCTTCCACGACTTCCTCCCTGTTACAATGGCTCCAGGCGGTGGATTCGCAATCAGCTTTGAAGAAAAATAAACTTTAAATATAAACTAACCAACAATGAAAATTACAGAAAATGTTAAGGAAGGGGGCCTTTATGCTGCCCCTGAGATCAGTGTAGTGGAATTTCACTCAGAGGGAGTGCTCTGCAGCAGTTTTGATGAATACCAGGAAATACCACTCGAGTGGCAATAGATGTTTGACTATCAATGAATCAAGAACAATGAAAAAGATCTATTCATTTATGGTTGCGGCTGTTGCCCTCTTTGCAGCAGCATCTTGCAACAAGGAGCTTCCACGGGAGAACCTCCCTACAGTAGGCGAAACAGTAGTTTACACAGCATCAACAGACGGTGCTGACACAAAGGCTGTCCTCAATGAGACAACAAAGAAGTCAGAGTGGGTGGAAAATGACGCCATCACAGTTCACGACGGAGAAAAGGGCTGGACATTCACCACTGCAAAAGCAGGTGCAAATGTTGACTTCTCTAACTCAGAGGGATTCGGCGAATACCGTCCGGTCCTCGCAGTTTATCCTGCAGGTACTTACACTGTTGATGTAAATGATAAGACAGTAAACGCTTACATCCCTACATATCAGCCTGCCAGAAAAGGTACATACAATGAGGGAGCCGCTCTTGCAGTCGCATATTCTGAAAACGATCAGTTTGCATTCAAAAATGCTCACGCACTCATCAAGTTCACCATTAAGGGCACTAACATCAAGGCTGTCGAGTTCTATGGTAACAACAGTGAGCCTATTACCGGCAATATGCTTGTTTCACTTAACGAGGATAACACTATCAAGTCAATCGTAGGACAGGATACAGTCTTTGAAGAAGGAAAGTCTGAACAGTGGACAGGAAAGGGTACTTGGATGAAAATCTATTCTGAGGACGAAGCAAACGGGTGGTGCTTTGAGGATGGTGCAACATATTATGCAGCAGTAGCTCCTGCGTACTTCACAAAGGGAGTTTCCATCAACTACATTCTTGCAGATGATACTAAGATAGATGGCGCAAAGAAAGCAAAGAATCGAGTAAACCTTACATCAAGCACGATTCTTAATATTGGTTAGCTTGAGTTTACAGGTACTATTGAGCCGGAGGAACCTGAGGAAGTTGCCGTTGATTATTGGGCTGTAGTTGGCTCAATGACAGGTAATTGGAACTCTGAAATCAGAATGACTCTTGATGGTGATTGGTATGTGGCTGAGAATGTGAAGATTACTTCATCTGATCAGTTCAAGTTCCGTGCTAACGGTAACTGGGATGGGGGTACTTCTGACAGAGGAGCTGCTGGCGATGCAGATGGCGTCCTGATTGAGAACAATGTTGAGACTGCTGTATATCAGGGTGGTAAGAATTTCTGTGTGTCAGAGGGAGGTTTCTATAGCCTTTACATCAACAAGTTAGCAACAAAGGTAAAGGTTGTAAAGACTGGTGATCTGCCAGTTGAATCAGTTCCAGATCAGCCATCAGATTGGGCAGTTTGGGCACAGTCACCAGATTGGAAGCAGATAGATATGGTAACCACTACTGTCCCAGAACTTTATGTAGCCAAGGGTGTAGAACTTGAAGCATACAAATCATTCTTGGTAAAACCAGCGGCCAATTGGAGTACCAAGTATGGATGTGGTGCAGTCAATTATATCAAGTCTAATAAGTATATCAAGGCCTCACAGAATGGAGGAGATATCAGCTGGTACTTACGATATTTATTTTGACTATATAGCTAAGAATGTATATCTGATGACATCAGGAGTTGCATACACTTCCGCTACACAGCAGACTACAAGTGGAGTTGAGCCAGAACCAGAGCCAGAAACAGGAGTAACCATATATCTTAAACCTGGCGTTTGGGAAACAGGTGGAGCTAGATACCAAGCTTGGATATGGGGTGCTGGTGATCAGTGGGTTACTTTTACTAAGGTTTCAGATGGATTATATTCTACTAAAGTTCCTGAAGGTACAACTGGTATGAAAGTACTTCGCAAGGGTCCTGATCATGCAAATAATGCTTGGCAGAGTTGGAATGATACTGGCGATGTGACTTTAGGAGGAAAGAACTGCATTGAGATTACAGGTTGGGATCAGAGTTATAAGATGTCTACATATTAATCTTATCCCCGCCCCAAAAAAGTGCGAATCATTAAATTCTCAAACGATTTAGTGTCAGCATTGAGATAAATAATTCTATCAATGGCCCGAGGTGTTGCATCCTCGGGCTTTTTGCGCGTAATGGGGAGAGGGGTATGGCCGTGGTAATCAATCAGTTACTATGTCTTCGTGCTCCCTCTAGTGCGGCACGAGGGTGCTGTAAGTGGCTGAATGATAGTAAGATACCTTCCTCCGGCATCCCCTTCTTTCCGGGATTTGCTCAGTCGCTGCGCTCCTTTCCACATCCCGCTACCCCTTGCCGGGGTGGCCCTTGCAACAACGGAAGGCCGAAGCTGACGCTTCTGTTTTTGTATGCAGGACGTCCTTATGACAGCAAACCCTAGGATTGATAGTTCCAGTGAACTTTACGTCCTCCAGATTCACTATAACTCGTTAAAAGCAGCAAGATCAGTCTCAAAACCAATGTTCTAATGAGGTCTATGGCCATAACCTTCACTAGAACTGATTTGCCAAGAATATGCAGGGCTGTTTGCGTGTAATGGATAGAAGGGTATAGCCTTGGTAATCAATCAGTTACTATATCTTCGTGCTCCCTCTAGTGCGGTACGTAGATGTTGTAAGTGGCTGGATGACAACAAGATATCCTCCTCCGATATCCCGTTCTTTCCGGGATTTGCTCACTGCGTTCGCACATCCCGCCCCGCCTGCGGCGGGATGTGCTCAGTCGCTGCGCTCCTTTCCACATCCCGGTACCCCTTGCCGGGGCGTCCCTTGCAACAACGGAAGGCCGAAGCTGACGCTTCTGTTTTTGTATGCAGGATGTCCTTATGACAGCAAGCTATCAACGGACTCCCTGCATACAAAAACCGGATGACGAAAGTCATCCGGCCTTCCTTTGTTGCGGAAAGAACGGGATTCGAACCCGTGAGCCGCTTTAGGCGACTACACGCTTTCCAGGCGTGCCTCTTCAGCCACTCGAGCATCTTTCCTTGTGGTTTGATGGTGCAAACATAGTAAAAAACCGGAATATTTGCTATAGTTCGGGTGGCTGAAGTTGGAAAGTTGATGTTTCTGCCTGATTATCTTTTCGGGATGTCAACTGTTTTTTCGCTTTCTCCTCGGAGATGCTCTGAGAAGTAGTCAACAAGTCTCCAGTAGAAATATTCGTTCATATCTCCGAATCCGTGGCGCTGCTTTGGAAGCATCAGCATATCGAAACGTTTTCCTGAACGGATCAGGGCCTCTACAACCCTCATAGTGTTGCCCGGGTGGACATTGTTGTCGATGTCTCCGTGCACCAGCAGGAGGTGGCCCTTTAGCTTGCTGGCGATTTCCGGATTGGTTCCAATCTTATAGACGAATGTCGTGTCGCCATTTTCCGATACGGTTTCCTTCACGCCGTGATGGGTCTCGCTCCACCAGCGGTTGTAAATGGTGTTGTCGTGGTTGCCGGCGCAGGAAACCGCCACCTTGAAGAAGTCCGGATACTGGCATATTGCCGCTGTGCTCATAAAGCCTCCGCCGGAGTGGCCGTGTATTCCCACTTTATCTATATCGATGAAAGAATGTCTGTTGGCAAGCTGCTCGATCGCGTACTTATGGTCTGCAAGAGGATAGTCGCGCATATTGCCGTAACCGTAGTTATGATACCATTTCGAACGGCTCGGATGGCCTCCGCGCTGACCAACAGAGATCACAATGAATCCTGCCTGGGCGAGGCGGTCAGTACGTACGCTCATACGGGTGAATGGATAATATACGGCTTCAACCTGAGGGCCCGGATATACGTAATCGACTATAGGATAGACCTTTGTGGAGTCGAAGTCGAAAGGCTTGTACATTACGCCATAGAGGTCTGTCACTCCGTCTGCAGCCTTGACTGTGAACAGTTCAGGGAACTTGTATCCATTTGCGAAGAGCTGGGAGAAATCACTCTCCTGAATATCCATCACCTTGTTGCCGTTGTTGTCCAGCACTACAGCCATCGGTACAGAATCCACTCTCGAATAATTGTCAAGAACATATTTTGCATCATCATCCACGGCCACTTCGTGGAAATAATTTCCCTTGGTGAGCTGCTTCAGACCGCTTCCATCCACATTGACTCTGTAAAGATGCTCATAATATGGATTCTCGTCGGAGTTGCGTCCGTTGGCAGTGAAATATATCACGCGTGCCTTTTCATCCACCTTCACCACATTCTCCACGTGCCAAGGTCCCTTGGTGATGCGGTTCTTAAGATTGCCGGCATCGTCATAGAGATACAGATGCGCCCAACCGTCACGCTCGCTCCACTGGATTATCTCCTTGCCGCCTCCAAGCACCTTCAAAGGACGGGTCTCCTGATAGGTGTTCATCCTTTCCTGTATGACAGGCACTATGCTGTCCTGCCCGACGGTATATGCGCATACGTCGATCCTATGCAGGTCGCGGCTGCTGCGGGTAATGAAGAAACGCTCGTCATCGCCCTGCCATACCCGCGCGACGTCTTCCGCATTTCTGTGCTTCTGCTCCCAAGGACGGCTTTCGATCTCCAGAGTCTGGTCCTTGAATGCGGAAGTCTTTATTTCCTTGCGGCTATTATCCTGCATATCAAACACATACAGGTGCTCGACCGGAGCTTCTTTCTCACCCGGCATCTGATATTTGTAGGTCTCAAGGGTAGGGCGTGGCTTTGCTGTGACGTCGATGACCCAGAGATCCTTGACCGCGCGGCTGTCGGTAAGTATAGTGGCGAAATGGCGTGAATCCGGTGACCAATAGCCATAGACTGCGCGTCTTTTGCCGTTGCAGAGAGTGTCGGTGTTCATCCTCGAATATGGCATACCGAACCCGAAATCCTCCACTCCGTCGCTCGTGATCTGAATCTCGACGATTGTGGAATCCTTTTCGTCTTTCCTGGCCTTGAGATAGTCCTCGTAGCTCATACGATAGAGATTGAGGTCCTTTGCATAGATGACAGTGGATTTGTCAGGAGATACGGAACCCCATCTCAGACGCTTCGGTTCTTCTTCCTGATCCTTCAGGTGGGTGAGCTTTCCGCTAGGGTAGTCGTATGAAAAATAGAATATCTCTTTCCCTCCCTTCTTCTTTTTACTGTCCTTGTCCGGTTTCGCATCCTTTGAAGACATAACCTCGAACGTGAAGGTCTTTCCGTCTTCCTTTGCCTTCAGATTCCGTATAGGAAGATGGCGTGCCTCGAAAGGATCCTGGACAATCTCGGTCAGCTGTGATGCCATCTCATCCCTGTCGAAAAGGGACTTCTTGCTTTTTTCGGCAGGATTCACGACATACCAGAATGTTCCCTCGCTTGTCTTGTACTCATACCAGAAGCACTTGCCGTCACCGAACCAATGCGGATCGACCATAGTCGAGAACAGCATCGTGCTCAATTTTTCCTGTGTGAACTTTTCTGCCTGAAGGTATTCCGGCAGTCTCGCCTGAGCAGCGGACTGGAGATTACATATACACATAAGGCCGGCAGCAGCGACAGCAGTCAATAATAATTTCTTCATAATCTGTCCGTTTTAAGTTTAAGATGCTAAAATTACATAATTATAAGGTAAAACCCAAGCTGCATCCCCTTTTCTTCACTTTGACATTGCAGTTCAACAAGATAAAACGACCATTCATCCTATTTGCCGGTCATAGATTTGCGATTCTATATCCTCGTAAGTACTTTTGCTGTCATACCGCAAAGCGGTATCGGCACGTAATTAACTGATAACATTATATTGCAATGAAAACTGACTGTTCTGTATTCTCCGTATCGGGAGACTATGCTGCACCTCAGGTGCAGGTGATTGACGTATGTTCTGAAGGAATGCTTTGGGACTAATCTTTATAATTATCAGAAGATGAGAAAGTTCTATTCATTCATTATTGCAGCCCTTGCTGTGATTGCTGCAGCATCGTGCAACAAGGAACTTCAGGATGTTCCGCAGCAATCCGGAGGAGAGGTTATGACATTCACTGCACAAACGGTGATGGAGATACTTTCGCTCTGTTCGGCAACTTCGGTACAGGCGAGCAGACTGTGAAGATAACCCTTCCTTCCGATGCGACCTGGTATAGGTATGACGATTCTTCGTCGGAGTGGAAAGGTTCATATCACGAGCCTAAGATGTCCGAAGGTCAGTTCTATATACTTGTAGATGACAAGAGTCTCTGTAAGAAATAGAACAATCTGTAGCTTTCTTTTGAAATTTTGTTTCAAAAGCAAACAAAATTCGGAAATATCCTGATAATTTCATATATTTGGAACGGCCACCCCAGCCGTTCCGATTTTTTATGAAACGACCGATAGATAATACCGCCCTCGCATCCGTTCTGGAGCAGATGGGCATCTCAGACATCTCCTGCGCGACGATCCGTCAGTCGGGAGAGATTGCAAGGACTTTGGAAAAGCTTACTGGCATTGATTTCCTTCATCTTGAGATGGGAATCCCCGGACTTCCGCCTGCAGAGGTGGGAGTCGAAGCCGAATGCGCGGCTCTGCGTGCGGGTATAGCTTCGATTTATCCGAATATGATGGGCGCTCCTGAGCTTAAGTCAGAGGCTTCACGATTCCTGAAGGCATTTCTTGATATTGATGTCTCGCCGAAAGGATGCATACCGACCGTAGGTTCAATGCAAGGAAGTTTCTCGTCCTTCATTCTCGCTTCACATCTCGATCCTGCAAAGGATACCGTACTCTTCATCGATCCAGGCTTTCCTGTCCAGAGGAGCCAGGTGAACATCCTCGGCATACGCAGCGAGTCATTCGACATATATGAATACAGAGGTGAAAGGCTTGCTGCCAAGCTGGAGAGCTATTTCGCCACCGGACGTATCTCTGCCTTGATATATTCAAGTCCGAACAATCCTGCCTGGTTCAATCTGACAGAGGATGAGCTCCGTACAATAGGTGAGCTTGCCACCCGTTATGACGTGGTCGTTCTGGAAGATCTTGCATATATGTGTATGGACTTCAGAAAACCGCTTGGAAAGCCTTTTGAGGCTCCTTTCCAACCGACGGTGGCCAAATATACCGACAATTACATCATAATGATGTCGGCATCCAAGATGTTCAGCTACGCAGGTCAGAGGATTGCAGTCCTTGCCATCTCCGACCGTCTGTACGAGCGCGAATATCCGGCTCTGCAGCAGCGGTACAATATATCACGCCTGGGTGACGCCCTGGTACTGGGAGTGCTCTATGCCGTATCTTCCGGAACGAGTCATTCAGCTCAATATGCCCTTGCGGCTATGTTCAAGGCCGCTTGTGACGGAAAACTTGATTTCGTGGCCGCTACGTCGGAATATGCTCGAAGAGCCGCACTGACCAAGAAGATGTTCATTGACAACGGTTTCCATATAGTCTATAGCAAGGATGGAGACGAGGATGTCAGCGACGGATTCTTCTACACTGTGGGATATAAGGATATGTCAGGTGCCGTGCTTATGCGCGAGCTGATGCTTACGGGAATATGCTCGATATCGCTGTCCCTGACCGGCAGCGCCCAGGCTGGAGTCCGTATCTGCGTGTCCCAGCTTAACCGTCCTGAACAATTGGACCTTCTTGAAAATCGTCTCGGACTTTTTGCATCATCCCATCCGTAAATAAACTTATTTTGCGGATGAACTGTTGAAATATGCGCCTGATATCCGTAAAATGGCCGTTTTAACGGACAAACAACCAAGATACTATGAAAATAATGACAGCGGCTGAGGCCGTCCAGCTGATAAATTCCGGCGAAAGCATATATATCCAGGGAAGTACGTCCATCCCGGAGGTCCTTTCCCAGGCTCTCGCTGACCGAGGAGCGGAATTAAAGGATGTTACCATATATGCGGCATTTGCCGTGGGCCGTTGCGAGGCTCCGTATTGCAAGCCAGAATATAAGGACTCGTTCAACGTGAAGAGCCTTTTCGTGGCCAATAACATCCGCAAATGGCTTGCAGCCGGCTATGGTTCCACGATACCGGCGTTTCTGGGGGAAATCCCGGGCCTTTTCCGTGACGGGACCCTTCCGCTGGATGCGGTTTTCCTCAATGTGTCTCCTCCGAATGCCGAGGGGTATTGTTCGTTCGGAGTGTCTGCCGATCTGGCTGTTTCGGCTACAGAATGTGCGAAAAAGGTGATTGTGCAGGTAAACAAGGCTATGCCATTCTCGTATGGAGATGCCTTGATACACGTTTCCAGGATTGATGCGGCTGTCGAAGTGGATGATCCGCTGGTGGAGGTTCCTACTGCTGTTCCGACGGAAATCGATACGGCAATTGGCCGTCATATTGCAGAAATGATTCCGGACGGGGCTACCCTGCAGATCGGAGTCGGAGGCATCCCGAACGCAGTCCTTTCAGCCTTGAAGGATCATCAGCATCTGGGCCTGCATACTGAAGCGATGACAGACGGCGTACTCCCTCTTCTGGAAAGCGGAGTAATCGACAACTCCTGCAAGAAGATATGCCCGGGTATATCGGTGGCCTCTCTGGCTTTAGGCTCTAAACGTCTGTATGACTATATGAATTATCGCGATGACCTGATCCTCAAGGATGTAGCCTGGACCAACGATCCGTTCCGCATAGCGCAGAATCCAAAGGTGATGGCTATAAATTCGGCTGTTGAGGTCGATCTGACCGGCCAGGTCTGCGCAGACTCTGTAGGTACCCGCATCATATCCGGTGTAGGCGGTCAGCACGACTTTATGTATGGCGGATCCCTCTCCGAGGGTGGAAAGACATTCATCGCCATTCCTTCGATGACGGAAAAAGGCGTTTCGAAGATCAATCCTGTCCTTGCCGAAGGCGCCGGAGTTGTGACAACCCGCCATTTCGTCCAGAATATCGTCACCGAATACGGTGTGGCCGATCTTCGTGGAAAAAGCCTTGCTGAGCGAGCCAAGGCCCTGATTCAGATTGCCCATCCGTCAGTCCGTGAAGACCTCGACCGTGCAGCTGCCGCCCGTTTCGGCTACACCTACCTGCGCCTGAAATAGTATCAGACCCTATCGCTCTGACCTGCAATCATTTACGTCTTCTGCGTGCTCCCTAAAGTGCAGCACGTAGAAGACGTAATGCGCTGATACACATTGCATTACTCTCCTCCCGTTCTCTTGCTCCAACTATAAAATAGTAGTTTTTTCGGATAAATTGCAAGAACATAAAATTTATTCACCACATTTTTCTTTTTTTTAAATAGAGTTTTTCCTGTTTCCGATAGATTTGTGCGGAGGGAATCGCTGCAAAGGCGGTGCTCAACCTTCTGACTATCAATTGATTGCTGTATCTGCGTGCCTCGCCTGGTGTGGCACGGATAAGCGATAATCGGTTGATAGTCAATGATATAGGCATTGCTAAAATTTATCGAGATATGAGAAAGAAGAGAAGATTTTACAAAGATGTCCCGAATCACATCTATCAGAGAGCCCATAATGGGTTCAACCTTTTTTATTGCGATGAAGATCGTCTGGTGTTTTATACGATTTTTTCGGTATGTGCAAAAACCGCTTCTGATGTCAAGGTTCTTGGATTATGCCTTATGTATGATCATTTCCACTCTTTGCTTGTTTCAGAAAAGGTGGAATCCATCAGCGCTTTTATGGATCATTGCACATCCTGGTTTGCCCGTGTCTTCAACGGGTCTATAGGCAGAAAAGGACGTCTTTTCCACAAGAATTTCGGAAGCGCTCCCAAATGGGGGCTGAAAAAGATACATTCTGCTATAGCATATCTCTTCAACAATCCGGTCGAGAAGCAATTATGTGTGAAGGCGGAACAATTCAGATGGAGTTTTCTGCCATATATCAATGACACAAATCCTTTTTCCGGAAGAACGTCTCCACGTAAAATGCCTGTTGCTTTAAAGCGAGCCAGAAAAGAGGTCGATTGGATGTGCAGTGTGGGTGAGCCGGTCAATTATCCCGTGCTTAAAAGATGGCGTAACAGTCTTGATAGCAAGCAGTGGGAAGAATTGATCGATTATATTATTATCAGGTACTGTCCGTTTGACTATAGTGATTTGGTCTCATATTATGATTCATACGATACTATGTTGACTGCGATTAACTCCAATACCGGAGGAGAATATGATCTGAGGGAGGAATTCAATGCATTCTCTGACCAGGCCTATGGTGAAATGTTGTCATATTGCCGCCGTACGATGGATGATGCGGTTGTGCGGAGACTGATTACGTGGCCGGAAGATAGGAAAATGGACCTGTTCCGGCAGTTGAAGGTCGTTACATCTGCTACAGATAGGCAGATTTGCAAATTCCTGCACCTTGACATCAGAGGGTAATATTTTGATGTTCAGGGTGTTATGCAATGTACGTGCAGGGAAAGGGGGAGCACGTGGAATGCGTAAACGGTTGCTGGATAGGGTGTTGGTGTTTTCTGTAATGTTTTGAGGAAAAATTGCTATATTTGTAAACTGCGCCGGTGGCCTGAAATCGGAAACAGGGGACCGGCCGGGTTACGTTATGGAGAAGAAGAACGATTATATAGAGATACAGGGAGCGAAGGCTCATAATCTGAAGGGAGCCTCTCTGGCAATTCCTCGCGGACAGTTTGTCGTCATCACCGGATTGAGCGGCAGCGGAAAGTCGTCACTGGCCTTCGACACCATCTATGCCGAGGGACAGAGGCGTTATATGGATACGCTTTCTACATACGCCAAGCATTTTATGGGCATATTGGAAAAGCCTGAGGTCGAGTCCATTACCGGCCTCAGCCCTATAATAGCAATAGAGCAGAAGACCACCGGCAACAACCCACGTTCCACTGTAGGCACTATCACAGAGATATATGACTTCCTCCGACTCCTTTATGCGAGGGCTTCTACGGCATATTCTCCTCAGACCGGCAAGGCGATGGTCAGATATACCGATGAGCAGATCGTTTCTTTGATAATGGAGAATTACAAGGAAAGGAAATGTTATCTTCTTGCTCCGATGGTGAAGGGTCGCAAGGGACATTACAAGGAACTTCTGGAGCAGATGCGCAAGCGCGGATATACACAGGCGAGGATAGACGGCGAGCTTTGTGAACTGAATGAAGTAACGGCCCTGGACCGCTACAAGGCCCATTTCATAGAACTGGTGATCGATCGTCTGAAGCCGACCCAGAAGGATGAGAAGCGTATCAAGTCGTCGGTGATGTCGGCTCTGAACTTCGGAAAGGGATCCCTGGCCATAATGGATATGGAGACCCGGGAGGTGCACCATTTCTCCAAGCATCTTGTCTGTCCGGACACTGGCATATCTCTGGCAGAGCCTGCTCCGCATTCCTTCTCTTTCAATTCCCCGCAGGGATATTGCCCTCACTGCAAGGGACTCGGAATCATAGTGGATGTCAATATGGACACCATCATCCCGAACCGGGCCAGGTCTATCGCAGACGGAGGAATCGTCCCTTTGGGCAAGATCCGTGAGACAAAGAAATTCGACGTCATAAGATCCATCGCCCGCAAATATAATTTTTCTTTATACGATCCTATCGAGGAGCTTCCTGATGAGGTGGTATCTCTGATAGTGTTCGGTTCGGATGAGCTTTTCAGGGTGGGAGAAGGCTCCTCTTCAGAGATGGTTTCCTTCTCCGGCATTGTGGGTGACATTCACGATAAGATAGTATGTCCGGTGTGCGGTGGAACAAGACTCAATAAGGAAACTACATATTTCAAGATTGACGGCAAGACCATTTCCGAGGTGGCCGCAATGGAGATTGGCCAGCTCAGCGAATGGCTGAACTCGCTCGATGAGATTTTCGGCAGACGCGAAAGCATAATCGCGCGCGATATCCTGAAAGAACTCAAGGACAGGGTCTCCTTCCTTCTGGATGTAGGTCTGGATTACCTTTCTCTTGATCGCGCAACAGCCTCATTGTCAGGAGGTGAGAGCCAGCGTATCAGGCTTGCGACCCAGATCGGGTCAAAGCTGGTGAATGTGCTGTATATACTGGATGAACCGTCCATCGGACTGCATCAGAGGGACAACCGCAAGCTCATAGCTTCGCTCAAGAAGCTCCGTGACGAGGGTAATTCGGTGATGGTCGTGGAGCACGATGCAGAGACGATGATGTCGGCGGACTGGCTTGTGGATGTGGGGCCGGGAGCCGGAGAGGAAGGCGGACGTATATGCTATAACGGTCCGGTTGACAAGATATCGGAGGGAAGTTCCACAACTCTGGACTATCTGCTTGGGAAGAAGAAGATCGAGGTTCCGGTAGAAAGAAGGAGCGGCAACGGCCTGACCTTGGGAATACGTGGCGCCAGAGGCAACAATCTGAAGAATGTAGATGTCGATTTCCCTCTGGGAATGCTCATAGGAATTGCGGGAGTAAGCGGAAGCGGCAAGTCGTCCCTTATCAACGAGACGCTGATGCCGGTGCTCAAGAACAAGTTCTACAACGCCAAGATGCAGCCTCTGCCTTACGACAGGATTGTCGGCATCGAGAACATAGATAAGCTTATAGAAATAGACCAGAGCCCGATAGGCCGTACACCGCGAAGCAATCCTGCTACTTTTACAGGAGTGTTCAATGATATCCGAAACCTTTTCGAAGCCACTCCTGATGCGAAGGTCCGTGGCTTCAAGGCCGGGAGATTCTCTTTCAATGTGGCCGGAGGCCGTTGTGAAGAATGCAAGGGAGCAGGAATAAAGGTGATTGAGATGAACTTCCTCCCTTCGGTGAATGTGGTGTGCAACGAGTGCAGGGGACGTCGCTATAAGAATGATACCCTTGCGGTAAAATACAAGGGCAAGAACATCAACGACGTGCTGGAAATGCCGATAAGCGAGGCATACGAGTTTTTCCAGAACATACCTTCAATAGCTTCCAAGCTTAAGGCTATGGTGGATGTAGGCCTGGGATATGTCCAGCTGGGACAGTCGGCAGTGACTCTGTCCGGCGGCGAAAGCCAGAGAATGAAGCTTGCGGCGGAACTTGCGAGAAAAGGTACGGGAAATACCCTTTACATCCTTGACGAGCCGACTACAGGTCTGCACTTCGATGATATAAAGGTGCTGATGGACGTGCTGCAGCAGCTTGTGGAGCAGGGCAATACCGTGATAATAATAGAGCATAACCTTGATGTGCTCAAATCTGTCGATTATTTGTTTGATATGGGTCCGGAAGGCGGAAAGAAAGGAGGAAGAATAGTTGCAGAGGGAACACCTGAGCAGCTTGCAGACAATCCGGATTCCGTGACAGGACCGTTCCTTAAAGAAATTCTGTAACAAATGGAAGATATAAGAATCTATTGCGAAAATACCCGTTCATACGTGAAGGTAATGATGGGTACAACTCTTTCTGAGCTCTCAGGACAGCTTTGCCCGACGATAAATGACAATATGCAGGTATTGGCTGCTCTGGTTGACAACAAGCTCAAGTCTTTGGATTATAAGATAATCAATCCTCATAATGTGAGGTTTGTAGGCTATGATCATCCGGACGGCAGACGTACATATATCCGTTCGTTGTGCTTCGTTCTTCAGAAAGTGATCAGGGATATATATCCGGATAAGGTCTTGAGCATAGATTATTCTCTTCCAAGCGGTCTCTATTGCGAGATCCGTGAGGCGGAGCCGATGGAGGACGGACGTCCGAGGGTATATTTTGCTACAGATGAAGAACTTCAGAGCATCGAGGACAAGATGAGGGAGATCATAGCTGCTGATATGCCTTTCTGCAAGAAGATGATGAGTCTGGGAGAATGTGAGACTCTGTTCACACGTAACGGACAGACCGAGAAGGTCAATCTCCTCAAGACCATCGGCCGATTCAATTATAATGTGTATTTTCTTGATGGTCAGGCTGATACCTTCTATGGGCCTCTCACTCCGTCAACCGGATGCCTCAAGACCTTCGACATCGCGGGCTTCAACGATGGCTTCTGCCTGCAATATCCTATGGACGGAGATTTCGGCAAGGTTCTTCCTATGAAGAGGCAGTCTAAGCTTGCTACGGCCCTTAAGGAGCACTCTGACTGGTGTTCCGTTATGGGGGTCAAGGGAGTAGGTACTCTCAATCAGAAGGTGCTTTCCGGGGAAATCATCGACCTGATCAATCTTTCCGAGGCTCTTCACGAAAGAAGATATGCTGATATCGCTGACCAGATATATGCCCGCAGAGGCTCGGTGAAGATTGTGTTCATTGCCGGTCCGTCAAGCAGCGGAAAGACATCCACATCCAAGAGGCTTGCACTTCAGTGCCGTATCCTTGGTATGAATCCGAAGGTCATCGAACTTGATAACTACTTTGTGGACAGGGAGTTCACTCCAAAGGACGAGAACGGGGAATATGATTTCGAATGCCTCGGGGCTATGGATCTCAAGCTTCTCGGACAGCAGCTGAATGACCTTCTGGCAGGCAAGGAAGTCGAGATCCCGCGCTTTGATTTCAAGGAAGGCAGGAAATATTTCGAGGGTAATCTTATGCAGCTTCACGAGAAGGATATTCTCATAATGGAGGGAATACACGCTCTTAATCCGGCAATGATTCCTGATGTGGACAGTTCGAAGGTATTCCGTGTATTTGCTTCGGCCTTGACTTCACTTTCGATAGATGAGAACAACAATATCTCCACATCTGACAACCGTATGCTCCGCCGTATGATACGTGACAACCGCACCAGAGGCATCGTTCCGGAGAATACCATAACTATGTGGCAGAGTGTGCGCAGGGGAGAGAACCGCAACATATTCCCGTTCCAGGAGAATGCCGACGCTGTGTTCAACTCGGCTCATATATTCGAGCTTCCGGTCTTGAAATACTTTGCTGAACCGCTTCTGCGCCGCATATCACCGTCTTCTCCGGCATATACCGAAGCGTCCAGAATGCTGAAGTTCCTGGATTATATAGTTGCACTGACTCCTGCAGAAATGGCAGCGATCCCTCCTACATCCATTCTGAGGGAATTCATCGACGGCCAAATGCTCTGACGCGCAATCTGCTGAACAATAATCAGTTACGTCAAATGCCTGCTGCAGACCGACAGCAGGCATTTGACGTAAATTAGTGATAGCTAATTATTTATGTGGCTACATTATCGGGAACCATATAAATACGGCGCAGTCCCACAGGGCGTGGGAAAGGATTATTGCACCGATTTTTTCAGGAAAGAAGCGATAAGCCAGTCCCCATACGAAGCCGGCCACCATAGCTGCCATAATCAGCATAAAGTTAAACTTTGAGAGGTGCACCAGTCCATATACCAGCGTTGTCACTATGAAGCCGATGTTGGGATTCCAACGGGCAGACAGGCGGTTCTGTATGCATCCTCTCCAGAAAATCTCCTCAGCAGGGCCTATTATGAACAGCATCAGGAAACTGAGGATCCACGGATTTTCTCCTTCCTTCATTCCGTATATGTTGTCCACCTGAGGTCTGGCAAAGTCGAAGAGCAGTGTGGAGAAGAACTCTCCGAGCCAGAATATGCCCCAGAGAGCTGCAGCCAGAACGATGCCAAGCAGAATATTGTTCAAATCAAAGCGCACATCTTTCCACCAGTGCGGTCGTGCCCAGAATGTAAAGAGTGTCAGGGTAGCTCCGGAGCAGGTCATCATCACCCAGAAATTCACGTGTGGCGCCGTCCAGGGGGAGAACATTATAGTCCAAAGAACGGCCGCCAGGCAGATGCCGACGGCCGGTTTCTTTAATGATATGTTATTGGAATCCATTTGCTTATATGAATTTTGCAACGATGAATGCCACTGTCAGCAGAGCAGAGAACATCAGCTGCAGATTGGCTGTCCTGACATCCAGATCGGCTATTACACCCGAGCCTCCTTCAAGGGAGTGCATCATTGTCTTTGCACATCCGATGGCAACTGCCAGAGTAAGGAATATCACAATGGTAGTGATAGGCATCAGTCCTATAATGGAGAGCACTCCGATCCATACGTATGGAAAGATGACCTCGAATCCGTAGAGTATCGCAGATGCTTTGTGTCCCAGGCCCATAGCCATTGTCTTGATGCCTGCCCGTCGGTCGGTAAGAGTGTCTCTGGTATTGTTTGAATGCAGGATACCGTCGGTGATGAGCCCCACAGGAAGGGCGATCAGCAGTACACTCCAGTCGATTGCTCCTGTTGTAACGAATGACGTTCCGATGGTCGGAAGGAAAGCGTATGCCATCAGGATGACGAGATCGCCCAATGCATTGTATTTCAGCATCGGATACAGGAGAGTGCAAAGCACGCCTCCGAGTCCGATCCACAGAAGCGGAAGTCCGGTCAACGCCATAAGTGCAAGTCCGGCAACCGTTGCAACTACAGTAAGGGAAAGTGAGAGGCGGAATATCTCCTTTTCGGTAAACATTCCGGTAGTAAGGGTCTTCGCTCCGAAAGTGTCCTCAGCATCGACTTTCTTCCTGAAATCGAAATAATCGCTCCAGGTGTTGCCGGCAGCGTGGAATATAACGATGTTCACCAGCGCCCAAAGGCCGAAGATCCAGTTGATTTCAGCTCCTTTCCAGAAAAGGTAGGTGATAGAGGTTATGACGGGCATAGCAGATGCCGGAAAAGACCAAGGTCTGACAGCGATCATCCATTCGCCGAAAGAATGTTTCTTCATAATTATGTATTATTTTGCGCAAATATAGTCATTTTCCTTCAAAAGATAGAGCCCTCTCGATTCGCATCGAAAGGGCTCCGCAATTCTAACCTAAAACTTAACCTATGAAAAAACTATTCGGTGTAAGTTTATTGCGAATTCTGTGCCAAAAGATTCCTGGACTTTGCTCGAGATTATAAAAATGTTCTGAAATAACAAAAAATGCTCTGAAACGACAAAGCTTGCACTTTAGAGCAAATAGTCAAGAATCTCTGCGATCTTTTTTACTTCGATGATCCGGTCGGACTGGGGCATATCCATCATTTCGTGCACCCACACCACTTCGTGAGGAACGTGGATCGCCCGTCCTCCTATATTAACGACCGGTGCGATGTCGGACTTGACCGAGTTGCCGATCATCAGGATTTCTTCCGGATGTAGATTATGCTTGGCTGCGACCTCCAGCCAGTTCTTCTCGTCCTTGTTTTCCATCACTTCGCAATGATGGAAATAATGTGCCAGTCCGGATTTCCTGAATTTGGCCATCTGCTCCGGCAGGTCGCCCTTGGTCGCCACGATCAGTTCATATTTTCCCTGCAGCGCTTCAAGGGTTTCCTTCACTCCTTCTATGATCTGCAGTTCGTGGAAAGCCAGTTCCGTGATGATATTCTTTATACCGTAATATATTTCCTCTGTGAGACTTCCGCCGCACAATTCCAGCGCCGCATCCGTCATTCCTATCATATAGGTCTTAGAACCGTAGCCGAATAACGGAATGTTGTCCTCCTGCTTGCGCCAGAGCATATCCTGTACGCCTTCCGGTGTAGTGTAGTCGGCCAGCAGTTCTATGAACTTTGCCTCGGCAGCCCGGAAATATCTTTCGTTTTCCCAGAGGGTATCATCTGCATCGAAGAATATGCATCTGAATTGTCCTTTTAGCTCCATTACTCTTTGCTGCCTTGGAAAAGACTGTTCTCCATCTTGATTTCCTGCACAGGTTCCGGAGCTTTGTCTTTAGTTTCTGTCTGTTCCACCTTCTTTTGCTCCACCGGCTTTATGGTCCTGATGAACACATCCTGGCTCGGACGGTCGTAAAGGTCGGTCTCGACTCTTGCGATCCTGTCAACTACCTCGATGCCGTCGATCACTTCTCCGAAGATCGAGTACTGGCCGTCAAGATGCAGGCAGGCGTTTTCATCCTGCACGATATAGAACTGCGATCCTGAAGAAGCTTTTGTAGGATTGGCGAGATCTCCGCGGCGTGCTGCAGCCAGTGCACCTTTCTTATGCCAGTATTCGTTGACGAATTCGGCAGGCACGGTATAGTCCGGGCCACCCTGTCCCCAAAGGTCGATCTTGGCTGTATCCCTTGAATATGGGTCGCCGGTCTGGATCATAAAGCCTTCGATCACCCTATGGAAACGTACGCCGTCATAGTATTTTTCCTTTACGAGCTTTACGAAGTTGTCTCTGTGCTTAGGGGTCTTGCTGTAAAGCTTCACCCTCATCGTACCTTTGCTTGTCACGATGTCAAAGATAGGTTCTTCAATGATTTTCTCTTCCATTTCTGTCTTTGTTGTTGCTGTGCTGTCGGCCTGTACTTCATCCTCTGCCGCCTTGCCGCCACGTGGGCCGCAGGATGCTGCGAGAATGGCCATCGCCGCCAGAATCATTATTCTTTTCATATCCTTTTAGCTTTAACCCGACAAAAATAACTATTTTTGTCCTCATTATGGCAAATCCGTTGAAACAATTGGCAGGGCAGACTGTGATTTATGGTCTGAGCACCATCCTCGCCCGCATCATAAATTTCCTTTTCGTTCCTATTTATACCAGGCTTCTCAGTCCGGAAAGCTATGGCGTGGTCACTGAGTTTATGGCTTATATAGCTGTGCTTCAGGTGGTTCTTGTGCTCGGGCTCGAGACCGGATGCTTCCGCTTTGCCAATAAGGAAGGCGTCGATCCGAAGAAGGTATATTCCAGTGCGTTTGTCACGGTATTCTGTGTCAGCGCCACATTCCTGGCTCTGATGATAGCCTTTGCGATCCCGATAGCTTCGATGCTCGGGTATGAGGGATATCAGTCCTGCATAATGTATATGGGAGGAATCCTGGCTCTTGACGCTGTCACAGCCATTCTTTTCGCGAAACTGCGCCAGGAAAACAAAGCTCTCAAGTTTGCGATTTTCAAGACAATAAAGATAATAGCCGAGACAGCGGCCAACCTTATCCTCTTCCTCTGGTTCCCGAAGAATGTCGATTCGGCGCGCTGGCTTCTCCATTTCATACCTGAAACTCCCGATTTCAGCTATGTGATCTTCTCCATCTTCATCAGCTGTATCGTATGCGGACTTCTGTTCATCCCTGACTTTACGAAACTCAGCTTCAGGCTTGATCCTAAGCTTCTCAAGCAGATGCTTGCATATTCGCTTCCGCTTATGGTGGCTGCGCTTCCGGGAGTGGTCAATGACTTCCTTGACAGGATACTTTTCAGATTCTTCGATACCAATGCAGATGCCTGGAGGTCATCCCTCGGCCTTTATCAGGCCGCAGTCAAGCTTGCTGTGATAATGAATCTGTTTATCCAGATGTTCCGTTATGCCGCCGAGCCGTTCTTTTTCCGTAGGGCCCGCGAGAAGGATTCCCGCCAGCTTTATGCCTCGGTACAGGAATATTTCACGGCTTTCTGCGGTCTGGTGTTCCTCGGAGTTATATTGTACATCGATGTAATAGCCCTTATCCTCGGTCCTCAGTTCCGCTCGGCTGTAGGCATAGTTCCGATTATGCTTCTGTCATATATGATACTCGGAATGCTGTTCAATGTGTCGATGTGGTACAAGCTGTCAGGAAAGACTGATATGGCAATATGGATCACCCTTTCCGGCCTGGTGGTCACGGCTGTCGTGATTGTCCTCTTTATGCCGAAATATTCATATTGGGCAGCGGCATTCGGCCACCTTGCCAGCTATATCGTGATGTTCGTCATCAGCTCCGTCCTCGGAGCAAAATACTATCCGATTCCATACCGCTGGGGCCGTCTCCTTATGATTCTTCTCCTGATGGGTACGACATACGGTATATCTGTCCTGATTGACAGGATGGCGTTTGACGGAGTCGTCCTCGGCCAATCTCCGGCAGGACTTGTCATAATGAAAATGAGTGCGCATACAGCTTTGATCCTGATTTATATCATCGCTGTATGGCGCACTATAAGAAAAGGAAGCAGACCTACTTCACTATGACTTCGTCGATGAAGAGGAATCCCTTGCTGCCTGGCCTTTCGTGCCATTCCGGCTTGGCCGGTACCGGATTCGCAACTACCTTGATGTATCGTGCTGATGTCTCAGGGAACTCAAGGGTATATTCCTTAGGACCGTTAGGGTCGTTCTGACCTTCTGTCTCGTATTCTGCCTTTGCTACCTCGGTGAAGTTCTTGTTGTCCTCTGATGTATAGACTGTTATGTCTGCAGGGTTGAAGATGTCGTCATATTTCACCACGGTAGTGCTGAGGGTGAGTGTACTGTAGGTCTCGCCGGCCATATCAAGGACAATGTCGAAAGGCTCTGTCCTCCAGCCGCTCCATTCCTTGCTGTGGAAGTCCTGAGGTCCTCTCATTCCGTCGATGAGGATATAAGGAAGGCCTGAGCAGTAGTTCTTGTGAGCTTGTGTGTTGAGGGTGATGTCCTTGGCCATTGCCTTATGGGCATTGAATTCCTTCGCGTAGAGTCTGCTGTCCAAGCCCGGCCTGAAGGCCTTTGCCTTGAACGTGCAGTCACCTGTGATGGCAACAGGCGCTTCGTAAAGTGTAGAATTCTCGTCAGGCTCTGTTCCGTCGATAGTGTATCTTACAGGAGTATCTCCCTGAGCCTCAAGATGTACCAGCACCTTGCCGTCTTCAACGCTTACGGATCCTCTTACGTCGAAGATGTGCTTTCCGTAGTTATATCCTGCTACATCATAGATGGCGCAGAAGTCGTCGGCGCTCTCGAGGAATCTCTTCCAGCTCTTGTTTTCCGGCTGGCACCACTGGACTTCACTGAGGGCTGCCATACGTGGGAGGAGCATATATTCAAGATGCTCGTTTGTGGCAATATACTCTGTCCAGAGGTTGGCCTGCACTCCGAGGATGTGGGCTCTTTCTTCTTCTGTCATTTCCTCAGTGTAAGGCTCGTATGAATAACAGGTCTCGACAGGGAGATATCCGCCGATGGCCAGAGGCTCCTTTTCTGTGTCGAGGGACTGATAATAGTCGAGGTAGTAGAAAGAATTCGGGGTCATAATCGCGTCGTGGCCCATCTGAGCGGCCTTGATGCCTCCCGCTGTGCCTCTCCAGGACATAACCACTGCATTATCAGCCACTTCACCCTCGAGGATCTCGTCCCATCCGATGATCTTCTTGCCCTTCTTCTCGAGGAAGTTGGTCATTCTGGTCATCACATAGCTCTGGAGGTAGTGCTCTGCCTTGAATTCCTCAGTATCCTTAAGGCCGAGCTCCTTGATCTTGGCCTGGCACTTAGGACATTTTTCCCAGCATACCTTAGGGCACTCGTCACCTCCGATATGTACGTATTCGCAAGGGAAGAGGTCGGCGATCTCGTCAAGCACATTCTCAAGGAATATCATAGTCTGCTCGTTTCCTGCGCAGAGGACCTCGTCAGCGATGCCCCAGCGTCCCCAGACTTCGTAAGGTCCGCCTGTACATCCGAGTTCCGGATATGCTGCGAGTGCTGCAAGCATATGGCCTGGAAGGTCGATTTCAGGTATGATGTCGATGCCTTTCGCAGCGGCGTATGCTATGATCTCCTTCACCTGCTCCTGTGAGAACCAGCATCCTTCTCCGTATGGGATCCCGTCATATACGCCTTCGCCTCTGAACAGATGACCGACGAGAGTCTCTTTTCGGATGGATCCGATCTCGGTGAGTTTAGGATATTTCTTGATCTCCACTCTCCAGCCCTGGTCGTCGGTAAGATGCCAGTGGAGGGTGTTGAGCTTGTGTATCTCCATCACGTCTAGATATTTCTTCACCATATCCATATCGAAGAAATGCCTTGAAACGTCCATATGCATACCTCTGTAGCTGAAGCGTGGCTGGTCGTTGATCTCTGCGCACTGAAGGGTCCATTCCTTTCCTTCTGCTTTCGCCTTTCCGAAGATTTCTGCAGGAAGCATCTGCTTCATCGTCTGGATCGCATAATTGAAACCTCTGAGTGAAGATGCCTTTACAGTTACTGCCTTCTTGCTGATATCCAGAGTGTAAGCTTCTTCCGGCAAAGCGGTGTCAAGGGTGAATATGAAGCCTTTGGTGGCTGCATCACCGTCAACTGTACTTTCGGTTCCGCTGACAAGTGAAAGCTGCCCTGCAAATGCCTTGATGGCGTTAACTGATGCTTCGTCAAGCTCCGGAGCATAGTGGAATCCGGCTCCTGCTGCATCGAAGCTGCCGCCTTTGATGTTTACTTCATTAGGGTAGGGAACGACACTGATGGTATTATCATTTGCAGTGCCGCAGGAAATTACTGCTGCTGCAATGGCAGCGATGAAGAAAGACCTTCTCATAATTATGTGGTTATTCAGTTTATTCCGCGAATATAAGAAAAGCGATTGATAATTTCAATCGCTTTGTTTTTGTGCGCTGTCAAAAGATCAGCATTATAAGCTGTACCGATATGACTCTCAGGAAGATGCTCGCCGGATATACTGTGGCGTATGCAACTGCAGGATCTTCTCCGCTTCCGTCCGGATCGGCAAATTCAAGCGCAAACGGGTTAGCCATTGCTCCGCAAAGCATTCCGACATTGTCTGCATAATCTGTCTTGAAGAATCTTTTAGCGATGAATGCGGTCAGCAGTACTGGCACGACGGCAAGTCCGATGCTTATGAATACCCATTTGAGGCCTTCGGCAGTGAATACGGTCTCGAAGAATCCTGCACCTGCGCTGAGCCCGAGTCCTGCAAGGTATATCGTAAGTCCGAGCTGTCTGAGCATAAGGTTGGCACTGCGGCTCATATATATGGAAATATGCATACGCGGACCGAAAGCACCCATTATGAGACCGACGATGATCGGACCGCCGGCTATGCCGAGCTTGACAGGCATACTCATTCCAGGGAATGCAAAAGGAATGCTTCCGAGGACCAGGCCGAGCACGATGCCGATGAATATAGCAAAAAGATTGGGGTTACCGAGTTCCTTGGCCTGGTTTCCGAGGATGGTGCTGACATTCTCTATCGACCTTGACTCGCCTACGATGGTGAGCTTGTCACCGAGCTGTAACCTGAGCGAGCGGGACGGGAGGAGGTCAATGCCGGCACGGTTTACTCTAGTGATGTTGATTCCGTACGAGTTCCTCAGCTTGAGCGAACCTAGCTTCACGCCGTTCAATTCGGGCTTTGTGACAAGTATCTTTCTGGAAACCAGCTGGCTGTCAATGGAGTTCCAGTCGATTCCCTTCTTGTTCCAGTCCGTGCTTTCCTTGTGCCCGAACAGGGTCTTGACGCGCTCTACATCGCTTTTACCGGATATGATGAGCAGGTGCTCGTTTTCTTCAATGACCGTTTCGGATGTCGGTACGATCACTTTCCCGTCCTTCCATATCCTCGATATCACGAAGTGACAGTCTGCGTTCTTGCGGATGGACATTATAGTCTTTCCGAAGATTGCCGGATTGCTTACCTGGTATTCCGCTACGAATGTGTTGTCGGAAGAACTGTCGGTGCTCCTGATGGTCTTCTTCTTCATAATGGTGCGGAGAAGAATGACGCAGAGGATCATTCCTATAAGGCCGAAGGGATATCCCACAGCGCAGGCCATAGCCATATTGTTGGCCCCTTCCATATTGCCTGGATCTATCTGGAGCAGAGCCTGTTGAGCGGCTCCAAGCATAGGGGTGTTGGTGACAGCTCCGGACAGAAGTCCCATCATATCTCCAAGGGTGATGTCCGTAGCCCAGTATATTATGAGGGCCATAGCGGTGCCTGTAACCAGAAGCAGCAGTGCCAGAAGATTGAGTTTGACTCCTCCCTGCTTGAAAGAGGAGAAGAAGCCGGGTCCCACCTGCACTCCAAGTGCATAGATGAACAGGATGAGTCCGAAGTTCTGGATGATGTTGAGCATATCCGGATTGACCTGCAGGCCTAGATGTCCCGCAATTATGCCCGCAAAGAAGACGAATGTCACTCCCAGTGAGATTCCGCCGATCTTGATCTGTCCCAGGATAAGCCCTACCGCGCATATCAGCGACAGGACGAGTATCGCCTGGATGAAAGTCTGTTCTGTAAATATTTCTATGATCCAGTCCATTTCCTTAATATAAAAGTACACCCGCGACTCCACCTGCAATTATGGCTATGATAGGATTGAGCCGTCCCCAAAGCGATGCTATGAATGCCGCTCCGAAAAGAATCCAACTCTTCCAGTCCGGGAAATTCTCCGGTGTTATCAGGACAACAGCCGCCGCTCCTATCATACCCACGACAGCAGGCTTCAGCCCTGACATCACTCCTGTAAATATCTTATTGTCAGCAAATTTAGTATATACCTTGCATAGAGCCAAAACGATGATGAATGAGGGCAGCACCACTGCCATTGTAGCCGTCGTCGAGCCCAGAATGCAGACGAACTCATTCGCTCCTGTAGCTGCCAGCACGTCATATCCGACGTATGTCGCACAGTTTATTCCTATTGGTCCTGGTGTCATCTGGGAAATCGCTACTATGTCCGTGAATGCTCCTTCATCAAGCCATCCGTGCACAGACACGACCTGAGCCTGGATAAGCGAAAGCATCGCATATCCTCCTCCGACCGTGAACATCCCTATCACGAAGAATGTAGTGAACAGCTCAATGAAAATCATATTATGAATCTTTGTCTGTGTTTAATGTCTCACTTATCCTTTCCCTGTCCCTCATCTGCTTTGGGGCACCTGTCATTGCTTTGTGTTCCTCCACGAAATTGCAGCTGCAGATATTATCACCACCAATAATATATATATAGGGGAGATGTCAAGGAATGCAACCAGGGCGAGAACAGCTCCTGACAGCAGCCAGGCCCACCATTTCTTGTTCGCCTTTTTTGCCATATTGATCATCGGCACGGCGATCAGGGCAACAGTCACTGGTCTGATGCCTTTGAATATCTTTACTACAATCGGATTGTCCTGGTATCCTGAGAACAGCATCGCAATCGCCAAGATGATGATGAATGACGGGAGTATGCTGCCTAGTGTGGCAATTATGCTTCCCTTTGTTCCGCGCAGCTTATGTCCGGTGAAAATGGATATGTTGACTGCCAGAAGTCCGGGAGCGGATTGGGCAAGTGCTACTATATCGGTGAAGTCTTCTTCCTTGAGCCATCCTTTTCTTACGATCTCGTTCTGTATTATCGGAAGCATAGCGTAGCCTCCGCCGATGGTGAAAGCTCCGATCTTTGCGAACGTGAGAAAAATTTGCCAGTAAGAAGTCATTTTTATTGTCTTTACACCCACTTTTGGGGCTTTTTTACTATTTCGGAGGCAAAAGTAGAAAAAATATTCAAAAAAAATGCGAAAAAATTTGGAGGTTAAAAAAAAGTCCGTATCTTTGCAGCCCATTTGAGAGGAAAACCTCTTGAAAGGACACGAAAAAGTTCATTGAAAAGATTGAAGGAAAGTACAAGAAGCAAGTACCGAGAAATACAATTTATCGAGAAGCGTTAATTTCTTTGTGAAATTATAAGTGTCAGGACAAGCTGAGAAAAATATAAGATTATACAATGAAGAGTTTGATCCTGGCTCAGGATGAACGCTAGCGGCAGGCTTAACACATGCAAGTCGAGGGGCAGCGAGATTGTTAGCAATAACGATTGTCGGCGACCGGCGCAAGGGTGCGTAACGCGTGAGCAACTTGCCCGTTTCAGGGGGATAACCGGTGGAAACGCCGACTAATACCCCATAGCATCACATTTAGGCATCTTAATGTGATTAAAGAATTTCGGAAACGGATAGGCTCGCGTGACATTAGCTAGACGGCGGGGTAACGGCCCACCGTGGCGACGATGTCTAGGGGTTCTGAGAGGAAGGTCCCCCACACTGGAACTGAGACACGGTCCAGACTCCTACGGGAGGCAGCAGTGAGGAATATTGGTCAATGG
>SUYP01000047.1 GCA_015060395.1 Bacteroidales bacterium | reverse complement strand
TATATTTGCCAAGATTTGGAACTAAATGTTAACATTATAGAATAATTCAACAATTATGAACTTTTTGACTAACGACAAGCTCGTGATCGTGGGCGCTGGTGGCGCTATCGGTTCTAATATGGCTCAGACTGCTCTTATGCTCGGCCTTACTCCTAACATCTGCCTTTATGACATCTATGGTCCAGGCGTGAACGGTGTTGCAGAGGAACTCTATCACTGCGCATTCGAGGGTGCCAACATCACTTGGACAACTGATCCTGAAGTTGCTTTCACAGGTGCTAAGTACATCATCTCATCAGGTGGTGCTCCTCGTAAGGAGGGTATGACCCGTGAGGACCTTCTCAAGGGTAACTGCCAGATCGCTGCTGAGTTCGGTGACAACATCAGGAAGTATTGCCCGGACGTGAACCACGTTGTAGTTATCTTCAACCCTGCTGACGTTACAGCTCTCACAGCTCTCATCCGTTCAGGTCTCAAGCCAAGCCAGCTTACTTCACTTGCTGCTCTCGACTCAACACGTCTCCAGTCAGCTATCGCTAAGGAGCTCGGCGTGCCACAGTACAAGGTAGAGAACGCACGTACTTACGGTGGTCACGGTGAGGCTATGGCAGTGTTCGCATCAAAGATCACAGTTGACGGCAAGCCTCTCGCAGAGTTCAACATTCCTGAGGACAAGTGGGCTGAGATCAAGCACGCTACTATCCAGGGTGGCTCGAACATCATCAAGCTCCGTGGACGTTCATCATTCCAGAGCCCTGCTTATCAGTCAGTTCTTATGATTCAGGCAGCTATGGGCGGTCCTGAGTTCAACTGGCCTGCAGGATGCTATGTAAACACTGAGAAGTATCAGAACGTTCTTATGGCTATGCCTACAGTGATCGACGCAACAGGCGTTCACTTCGGTGAGGTAGAAGGAACAGCAGAGGAGATCGCAGCTCTCGATGCATCTTACTCACACCTCCAGGTTATGCGTGACGAGATCATCAACCTCGGCATCATCCCGCCAGTGGCAGAGTGGAAGACCATCAATCCAAACCTTTAATAAAGGATTCCTTTTGAGGAACTGATTTATCGGCGATGTCCGGGGCTCTCCCTGTACATCGCCTTTTTGTAAGTATGAAAAGAATCTGCATAATCATTCTCGCTCTATGCCTCTGCCTGTCTGCGGCCGCTCAGGAGGGCTGGGTGATGGAAACATCTTCAAGAGACAATTACAACGGAGCCACAATGGCGAACGGCCGCATAGGAGTGGTGACCGACGACCGCCCGTTCACTTCACGTGATATCGTTCTGGCCGGTGTATTTGACAAGGAAGGCTATAACGGAGTGAGCCGCGTGGCCAGCGGGCCGGTGTTCCTGAATATGGAACTTACCGTAGATGGGACCAAAGTGTCGGACAAGGATTTTACAGGCTGGAGCCAGAGGTTTGATCTCCGCAATGCCCAGCTTACCACTAACGTAGAACTTAAGGGTAAGGCTTCCTTTAAATATACTGTATTGGCTCTCAGGCAGTTGCCATATAATGCGATGTCCGTCGTGGAGGTGTTCCCATATAAGGATATCACCCTCAGGGTCGATAATATATATGGTATTCCTCAGGAAATGAGCGATGTGCAGTCAAGTTTCGGTGAGGGTGCCCAGCTGGTGTATCAGCTCAATGCCTCTACCAGGACCGGGATGCATCGTGTGAGTTCTTCTTCGATGTTTATGTTTGACGGAGAGGAACCTGAGGTGAAGCGGACCGAAGAACCGGGAAGAGACGGAATGTGCTTTTCCGTGAAGCTCAGGAAAGGGGAGGCCTATCGTTTTGCACTTGTCGGCGCAGTCTGCTCTACACAGGACTTCAAGGATCCGGTGAACGAATCAAAGCGTCTGACCACCTTCGCCTATAAGTCAAGCATAGACTATCTCCTTGATAATCACCGCGCTGCGTGGGCTGAGCTCTGGAAAGGCGATGTCATCATCGAAGGCGATCCGGAGTCTCAGACAGACATTCGTCACGCCCTTTATCAGCTGTATTCCATCACCCGTGACAATTGTCCTGTGGGTATAGCCCCGATGGGGCTTTCTTCAAGCGAGGGCTATAACGGCCATTATTTCTGGGACACAGAGCTCTGGATGTATCCGCCTATCCTCCTGATGAATCCAGAGGCTGGACGTTCGCTTATGGATTATCGTGCTCTTTGTCTGCCGCAGGCAAGGCAGAATGCCCTCAATCACGGCTACAAAGGCGCTATGTATCCTTGGGAAGCAGATACATCGGGCGAAGAATGTACACCTGTATGGGCTCTTACAGGCACATACGAGCATCATATAACGGCTGACATAGGCATCGCTATGTGGAACTATTACTGCGTGACCGGGGACAAGGAATGGCTTCGCGATACAGCCTGGCCGGTGCTCAGGAACATCGGTGATTTCTGGGTAAGCCGTGCTGTGAGGAATGATGACGGAAGTTATTCTATCCTGAATGTTGTCGCAGCAGACGAATATGCAGAAAATGTGGATGACAATGCCTTCACTAACGGAGCGGCCAAGCGAGTGCTCAATAATGTGACCCGCGCTGCCCAGGTGCTTGATCATAAGGTGGATCCGCACTGGAAAGAGGTGGCTGACGGTCTTGTATTTACACATAATGCCGATGGTGTTACGATGGAATATACTGGTTATGAAGGACAGGTAATCAAGCAGACAGATGTGAATATGCTCGCATATCCTCTCAGAGTTGTCACCGACCCTGACCAGATAATCCGTGACATCGATTATTATTTCGGCAGGATCGATCCTGACGGCCCGGCTATGAGCAATGCCATAATAGCAGTGCTTCACGCCCGTCTCGGCGATCCGGAAACGGCTTTCAAGGTATTCAAGAAGAGCTACACCGACAAGCTGCGTCCTCCGTTCGGTGTGCTTTCGGAAAATGCCAACAATTCCAGAGTGTCCTTTGCAACTGGTCTTGGAGGTATCCTTCAGAGCGTGATTTTCGGATTCGCCGGCCTTGAGATCACTGAGCAGGGCATCATCCAGCTTCCGACAAAGATCCCTTCACACTGGAAATCCCTGACGGTGACCGGAGTGGGTGTCGATAAGAAGACCTACAAGGTGGAAAACCCGGATTACACCGGAAATCAGAGGTAAAAAGATCAAAAAGTGCAAAATTTTCAAAAAAAAGTTTTGCACTTTTATTTTTTGTGTCTATATTTGCAGTCCCAAATGAAAGGGAAACCATAATCGGGGTGTGGCGCAGTTGGCTAGCGCATCTGGTTTGGGACCAGAGGGTCCTGTGTTCGAGTCACAGTACCCCGACATAAAGAGGCTGATCTTCGGATCGGCCTCTTTTTTTTGTCTGCCATACGGAGGTGCATAAATATTTATTATTTTTGTCCTTGAAATAAGTATGAATATGATCAAGGCAGATGGAATAGAAAAGTCGTTCGGTACCCTGAAGGTGCTGAAGGGAATCGGGTTTGAAGTGGCGAAATCGGAGGTGGTGTCGATAATGGGTGCTTCAGGTGCCGGCAAATCGACCTTGCTTCAGATATTGGGTACGCTTTCCACTCCGGATGCCGGTTCGTTGTTGATTGACGGAGTGGATGTTTTCCGTCTGGGGAGCAAGGAGCTTTCGGAGTTCCGAAACCGTCGCATCGGTTTTGTATTTCAGTTTCATCATCTGCTGCCTGAGTTCACTGCATTGGAGAACGTGATGATACCGGCTTTCATCGCCGGCCGTTCTAAGAAGGATGCAGAGACTGCCGCGAAGGAACTTCTTACAGAACTTGGTCTGTCAGAGCGCTTTACGCATAAGCCGTCCGAACTTTCCGGAGGAGAGCAGCAGAGGGTGGCCATTGCCCGTGCCCTGATCAATAAGCCTGCCGTGCTCTTCGCGGATGAACCTTCCGGCAATCTTGACACCAGGACAAAGGAAGAACTTCACAAGCTTTTCTTCTCTCTCAGAGACAAATACGGACAGACGATAGTCATCGTGACACACGATCCGGAACTGGCGCAGATGTGCGACAGGTCGCTGTATATGGTGGACGGCCAGTTTGTACGTGGCATATAACTCTTTGATAATCAGTGATATATTTCTACATTATAGGTCTTTTTTGTCCGGTGCTGGAATTGTAGTAATTTAATAATCAATGGCTTAAGTGCCACGCTTTGTGATGAGTGTCTTCCGCTTCAAGAAATTCAATGTGGTCAATGAGCGCAGCGCGATGAAGGTGAACACCGACGGTGTCATCCTCGGGGCTGCTATGAGCATATTGCCATCAGACCGGTCGATGCTGGATATCGGAACCGGCACCGGAACCATCGCTCTTATGGCGGCTCAGAGACTCCTCGACTGCGCCCGACAATCGACAACGTCGCTCGACAGCCAATTCAAGGATGAAAATGATTTCCGCATAGACGCCATTGACATTGATGAGCCTTCTGCAACCGAGGCAGCCGCGAATTTTGAGGCATCGCCCTGGTCGGAAACTCTCAAGGCATATAATCTCTCTCTTCAGGATTTTGCGCAAAAGGAATCGGGAAAATACGACCTGATATTTTCCAATCCTCCGTATTTCGAGGATTCCCTCACAGCACCGGATGAAAGGAAAAGTGCCGCCAGACACACCTCCGACGGCCTTTCTTACAGGGATATATTCGAGTTTGCCAAAGACAGACTTTCCGAGGGCGGCCGCGTGTCTCTCGTGCTTCCGGCCGATCAGGAAGCCGCTCTTGCCAGATATGCAAGGATGTGCGGACTCCATCTTTTCAGGATAGTGCGTATCAGGACAGTCCCACGCAAGGCTCCTTCACGTATCGTGGCTGAATTCTCAAGAACCAGATGTCCGGAACCGACGGAGGAACTCCTTACAATACAAGATGAGGGAAAATATACTCAAGAGTATCTTTCCCTCACCCGTGATTTCTATCTTTTCGCCTGACTATTTGTTCTGTCCCGGCTTTCCGCCACCACCGTGGAGCCTGCGGATATGCTGTCTTCTGAATTTCTCTTCTCCGACATAGAGCTTTGCGAGCTTCTCTACAGGAAGGACCTTGGAGTATTCCTTATAGGCGTTCTGTTCTACTGTTCCCTGTGCCTCGAGCGCTTTGAGATACTCGTTCAGGAACTTTGATATCTCCTTCTCGCCTTTGCCTGCTGAGGTGGCATCCTCCAGTGCCTTGAATGCCTTGAATACTTTGCGCATCGCTTCGTCGCGCTCCTTGTCGATCTGATTATATACAGGCCAGAAAACCTGTGCTTCTTCCGGAGTGATTCCGAGCTCGACGGTGAGGAAGGCGATCTTTTCGCTCATCATCTTCTGCTTCCAGTCTCCGTCGCATCTTCTGTTTGCTGAAACTGTTATCGCCGATGCAAGCATAATCAATGCTGCCAGGGCTATGTGAATCATCTTCTTCATATTGCTTTATTTTGAGAGTTCTATTTCTTCTGCGCTTATGCCGCTGTAGATGAGATATTCAATGATATCTTCATCAGCAATGCCTGCATCCGCAAGCTGATCCGGCTCTTCCTCATACAGGCCGATGCCGGAAATGTTGCTTGAATAAAGGATGAAGTCTTCCTGAGTGAATTCATCGGCTGGAGTCGTCTGCTGGAGGAAGAATGTGCCGGCCGTGACAAGGAATATGAATACAGCTGCCATAGACAGATATGGTACAAGTCTTCTGGCAAGGCTCGGTTCCACAGACGCGTAAGGCGTCATTCCAGCCTTGAATTCGCTGAAATAACCGTCCGGTACGCTGTAAACCTGCTCCTTGAGCTTTGGGTTGTCAGCCAATATGTCTCTGTTCTTTTCTTTCATACGTCTGTTAGACACTGATTTAAGTCGATGGTTTAATATTGCTTTCAGAACCGTTTCTGCAGTTCGTCCTTTATCTTGGTGTATGCGTGGTGATAAGATGCTTTCAGGGCTCCTACCGAAGTGTCGGTTATTTCCGAAATCTCTTCATATTTCATTTCGTCGAAATATCTCAGGCTGAATACGATGCGCTGCTTTTCGGGAAGTCTCTGGATGGCCTTGTGGAGCTCTCTCTGGAGTTCGTCGCCATTGAAGCTGATGTCTTCGTCGATCTTTCTTTCGAGCAGGGCCGAGGCGGAGTCAAGAGATATGAGTGCCTTGAACTTCTGCTTGCGCAGATGATTGAGTACTTCATTGGTGGCCACGCGGTATATCCAGGTGTAGAGCCTCGCTTCGCCCCTGAATGAAGGCAGGGCTGACCATATCTTTATGAATATGTCCTGAAGCAAATCATTCGTGTCCTCGTGAGAGCATAGAAATCTGCGGACGTGCCAGTAGAGCCTTTCGGTATATGCATCCACGATGCCCCTGAAAGCCTCCTCCTGCCTTCCGCCGGAAAATAGTTCTATGATCCTTTCGTCTGTCACCTGAGGTTAGACACTTAAATTGGATGTTGGATTAAAGGCAAATGTACGAAAATTGTTCTATCTTTGCACCGATTATACACTTAAGATGAAGAACACAAGAAACTTTTGCATCATTGCGCATATCGATCACGGAAAGAGTACTCTGGCAGACAGAATGCTGGAGGTGACCGATACATTGAACGCGCGTGATATGGAGAACCAGGTCCTTGACTCTATGGACCTTGAGAAGGAGAAGGGCATCACGATCAAGAGCCACGCCATCCAGATGGATTATAATTATAAGGGTGAGAAATATACGCTCAACCTGATCGACACTCCGGGCCACGTTGACTTCTCGTATGAGGTGTCACGTGCCATCGCTTCCTGCGAGGGTGCGCTGCTGGTGGTGGATGCTACGCAAGGTATTCAGGCTCAGACGATTTCAAATCTATATCTGGCGATCGAGCACGATCTGGAGATCATCCCGGTGCTGAACAAGATCGATGTGGAGTCGGCTATGGTAGATGTGGTGACCGATCAGGTGGTTGACCTCATCGGATGCAAGCCGGAGGACATCCTTCTTGCTTCAGCAAAGACAGGTGAAGGTGTGAAGGATATCCTGGATGCCATAATCGAGAGGATCCCGGCTCCGAAAGGCGATCCCGAGGCACCGCTTCAGGCCCTTATCTTCGACTCTGTGTTCAACTCATTCAGAGGAATCATCGCATATTTCAAGGTTGTCAACGGTTCTATAAAGAAAGGCGACAAGGTCAAGTTCTTCAATACAGGCAAGGAGTACGAGGCTGATGAGATTGGTGTCTTGAAGATGAAGATGCATCCGCGTGATGAGATCCCTTGCGGAAGTGTGGGATATATCATATCGGGAATCAAGTCGGCTGTAGAGGTAAAGGTCGGTGATACCATCACACATCTGAACAGACCGTGCCAGGAGGCCATTGCAGGATTTGAGGAGGTGAAGCCTATGGTCTTTGCCGGTATGTATCCTGTGGAAACAGACCAGTATGAGGAATTGCGTGCATCCCTTGAGAAATTCCAGCTCAATGATGCCTCGTTCGTGTTCGAGCCTGAGTCGTCCCTCGCGCTTGGATTCGGATTCCGTTGCGGATTCCTCGGACTTCTGCATCTGGAGATCGTTCAGGAGCGTCTTTACAGGGAATTCAATATGGACGTGATCACCACGGTGCCTAACGTTTCATATAAGGTATATACCACTCAGGGCGAGGTGCTGGATGTACATAATCCTTCCGGACTTCCTGCCCCTACACTCATCGACAAGATCGAGGAACCTTATATCAGGGCACAGGTCATATCCAGATCGGACTATTATGGCCCTATTATGAAGCTTTGTCTTGATAAGAGAGGAATCCTCATCAATCAGCATTATCTGACGGCAGACCGCCTCGAACTCACATACGAGATGCCGCTTTCAGAAATCGTGTTCGATTTCTACGATAAACTGAAATCGATATCAAAGGGATATGCTTCGTTCGACTATCACGTGATAGGATTCAAGGAGGCAAAGCTCGTGAAGCTTGATATCCTTCTTAACGGAGACCAGGCCGATGCGCTTTCTTCGCTGATTCACGCTGACCACGCATACGATTTCGGACGCAGGATGTGTGAAAAACTGAAAGAACTCATACCTCGCCAGCAGTTTGATATTGCAATACAGGCAGCCGTGGGAGCAAAGATCATTGCACGAGAGACTGTCAAGGCCGTCCGAAAGGATGTGACTGCGAAATGTTACGGAGGTGACATCACCCGAAAGAGAAAGCTCCTCGAAAAGCAGAAACAGGGAAAGAAGAGGATGCGCCAGATCGGAACGGTAGAAGTTCCTCAGAGTGCGTTTATGGCAGTACTCAAGCTTGACTAGAAAAACAAAAAAGGGAAACCGTCACGGCTTCCCTTTTTTATATCTCTCTGGCGAATCCGGAAGGAATTGCACATTTACTTAGAAAGTGGATTCGCAGAAAGAGACGAATAAGATTCTTAACCGAAGGCAAAGATGGTTTTCTTTTTTTGGCAGTCGGTTGTATATTTTGTTGTTTTTGTTGTTGTTTTACTTGTTGTAGGCCTCTGAGAGGCGTTTTTTGAAAAATGGACACGAATTGGAAAATGAGGATTCAGGTGTATGATCCGAGCGGACTTGTCCTCTCTTTGTCTGGAATTGTGCTGGGCGTGCTTCTTGCCGTAGCCGAGTATAGGGTGGCTTGGGGTGTGGCTTCAGTCTTGATTCTTACTGCCGCTTTAATGCATATCTATATGCAGACTGAAAATAAATGGTGGATGGCGGCATCTGTAGCCGGAGCTGTCCTGACGGTATATCTTTCATACGCGACTCTTTTCAAGCTTGAGTCTCTGATCCTGCTGCTTTTCGCCTATTTCATCATCCGTCTTGCGAAAGGCATCGTTGGCAGGGGGCGAATATCAGACGGAGTGCTTACCTGTTTTCTCAAAGGACCTGTCGCTCTGATCGGAGCATATTTCGTATGCACCCACTCATTTCCGTTCTGGTTCTTCCTGTTCCCTTCGCTGTCGGTCGGTCTTTTATGCGTGGCAGCTGACGGTGTGGCTGACACTTACGGTAAAGTTCTGACGAACCTCCTTATATATATAGGAGTAGCCCTGATGGCGACATATTCCTGTCTCCGTATTTTCGTTCCGGCGCATTTCCTCTTCCTCATCACCATCCCGGGCTTCATCTGTATTACTGTCCGGATGTATATGAAAAAAGAGCTGGATCCTGCCTCTTGCAGGTCTCTCCTCGCTCTCTGTACTTTTCTTTTTGCCGTTCTTACGGGCATCGGATTTGTCGGATATCTGTTTTAGGAGCCGTTTGAATTCAAGGCACCGGATCATAACCGCTTCCGCCCCAGGGATGGCAGCGGAGGATGCGGCGTACGGTGAGATAGAAGCCTTTGAAGGGGCCGTGCTTGCGGAATGCTTCCAATGCATATTGCGAGCAGGTGGGCGTGAATCTGCAGCAGGGCTGCTTGAGCGGGGATATGCAGACCTGATAGAATCTGATCAGGAATATGAACGGTGCGATCGCGACCTTGCGGATCACATCCTTAATTCTGCTCGGGTGCTGGCTCATTTACCTTAGGCTTGCTGCTCTGATTGATCTTTTCGATTATATTGCCTACAGCGGAATAGATTTCCTCGTAGCTGAGGATTTCCTTGGTGGAATACATAAATAACACATCCAGACCACCTTCTGTGGTCAGGTTGTGCTTCTGTTTTCTGTAGCTTTCGCGGATTCTCCTCTTGAGAAGATTGCGTTTTACAGCCCTTTTGAAGAGTTTCTTAGGGACAGATACCATAATACGGTTCTCTTCCTGTCCCGTGCCCTTGAGGCAGATATAGCGCATCCCCGGCACATTGCCGTGCTTACCCTTGGCAAGAAGCATCGAAATGCCCGTCTTGCCGCATAATCTTTCTTTTTTAGGAAGAGTATTGCGGGTCTGCTGCTCCACTGCCGGATAAGTATTTAGTTCTTTGAGAGATATATTTCAAGTGCCTTTGCTACAGACGGAGCTTCAGGGGTAGGTGCAGATATCTCGATGCTGAGACCTGCTTCTTGCATCGCTCCCACCACTGACTTGCCGTACGACACGAACTTGATGCCGTCCTGAGCGAATTCAGGCTGGTTCTCGTAGAGTGACTTTACGTCTGCAGGATTGAAGAATACGATGAGGTCGTATTTATGAAGATCGACGTCCTTGATATCCTGGGAAACAGGCTTTACGAATACCGCTGTCTCGAAATCGTATTTCTGTGTCTCGAATGCCTTGGTCACGGCGTCCTTGGTAGAAGATTCTGCAGTTGCGATGAGGAATTTCTCTCCTTTGTGCTTGGTGCCGATGAGTCCGATGATAGAGTCAGGCTTTCCGTCTCCGAAGAATATCTTTCTCTTTCTGTAAACGATATGCTTCTGGAGATAATTGGCAACAGCTTCTGTAGTGCAGAAGTATTTCATAGTTTCAGGCACCTTGACGCGGAGCTCCTCGCAGAGCTGGAAAAATGCGTCTATTGTGGATCTTGCTGAAAATACGATTGCTGTGTGGTCAAGGATGTTGATCCTCTGTGAACGGAACTCCCTGGAAGTCAGGGGTTCTATCTTGAAAAAAGGCTTGAAGTCGAAGTTGACTCCAAACTTTTCTGCAATGCTGGTATAAGGCGAAGCCGTCGTCGGCTGCTGCTGTGAAATCAGGATATTCTTTACACTCATTCTAACCTGTGGACTTGTTCAAATCTTTCAAAAAACAATGGCTGAAGCCACCAGGGCCCCAGTCGGTAAAATTTCAAGGGCGCAAAGGTACAAAAAAGCTGTGAAAAAAGAGCATCCGGAAACAAAAATTTGAAATTTTCTCAAAAGAAAGAGTGCATATATGAATGCTGATACACAAAGCATTGCGCTTTTTATCAGTGCCGGATCTGCATCTATGAAATCCAATATACCTCCCATCAGAAGGAGTACCAGAGTGAGAATGATGAAAAATGTGAATGAAGCCCTTCCTGCTGTCTTGTATGTCTTGGGGTTGATTTTCTGCGCCCTGGTCAGTTTTGAAACCAGCATCCTGATTGTGCAATAGCTGAGAAATATGCCGATTGATACAAGAAGGTGGATGCTCTGGGACATATTCTCCATAAACTCAGGGGAGTAAAGGCCGAATTTCTCGACTGCAAGGCAGAAGGGGATGATCATAGCGGCAGCAAGCATATCACGGTCGAGGCTGTGCTTGACGCTTGCTTCAAGATTGATGCTCTCCTTCCATCTTAGGGTGCAGGCCATAAGGGATGGAAAGATGTTGATCAGCCTCTTGAGAAGGATGATGACTATGAATACGGATATTAATGCAAGTATGTCGAACAGCATATCAGTTTCCTCTTTTTGCCCTGTATCCCATATCCTTGAGCAATGCGGTGACCCTGTCGCGGAAGTCACCCTGGATGGTTATTTCTCCGTCTTTTGCACTTCCTCCGACCCCGCACCTGACCTTCAGGGTACGACCGAGTTCGGCCAGGTCATCGGCAGTGCCGACAAATCCTGTGACGAGCGTTACTTGCTTGCCCGCACGTCCTTTCCTGTCGATGGATACGATCAGGTTCTGTCTAGATGGTTCGAGAGTGGCCTCTTCTTCAGCCGCTTCTTCCTCGTATGCGAAATCGGGATTCGTGGAAAACACCACTCCGAGTCTTTTCTTCCAGTCGTTGTCTGCCATTGTTATAAACTGTTTTGTATCTTCCCCTCTTGCTGAGCTCTCCTCAAGGTGACAAATGGTAATTCCCAGTTGAAATCCAAGCACAACCTACATAATATTTTCAACCAAATCTATAAGTTGTTATATATCAGGTAAATAAATTTCTATTATTTTTCTGTTACAGCGACAGAAATCCTGTCAATCTTGTTCAGATTGACTCAATTGAGACTCAAATTTATCCTCGGTAAACAAACTTCCCAAAGCGGACAGTAGAATTCAATGCCGCAAGTATCTGCATTAGATTACGGAGGCA
>SUYP01000046.1 GCA_015060395.1 Bacteroidales bacterium | reverse complement strand
CTCTCGGGAAGAGAAGTGTGTGTGCATAACTTTTTTAATGAAGTTCTGACGTTAAAATGTATAGAAAAACACTATTGCTGTTGCTGCTCATCGTCTCCTGCCAAATAGGATTTTCCCAGGTGATAATACAGGAGGATACGGTCGAGTGCAGCATATATTTCCATCAGGGGAAGTCCTATTTTGACCCTGTCTATAAAGATAACGGAAAACGTCTGAAGGAATTTGTGAACGACGTGTATTTCCGTTCCGACGACCCTTCTATGTCCATCAAGAGGATCGTCGTCAACTCGGGAGCATCTCCTGAAGGACCTCAGGCTCTGAATGACCGTCTCTCGAAGGAGAGGGCCGAGGCCATAATCAATTATTTGAAGCGCAACACTACGCTCGACGATTCTATGCTCATCGTCCATTCTCCCGGAGTGGATTGGGAGGGGCTTATCCTTCTGGTAAAGGCCTCTGACGAGGTTCCTGACAAGGAGGCAGTCCTGCAAATGATGACATCCGAGGAGTTCGGTGACGATGACATCGCGAGAAGGAAGAGCATCGAGAATCTTAACGGCGGAACTTCCTACCGCTGGATGTACCGCAATCTCTTCCCTTCGGTCCGTCACTCCAGAGCGAGGATCGCATACGTGAGCAGGTTCAAGAAGGAGCTGATGCTTCCTGAAGGCCCGATGATCGCCTACAGCCCTGTGTTTATGTCTCCTGACACTGCGGGTATCCTTATCCCGCCGGCTCAGCCTCGTCCTCAGCAGGATACGGGCCGGTTCTATATGTCCGTCCAGACCAATCTTCTCTATGATCTTGTGGCCGTGCCGAACATCGGCGTGGAGTTCTATCTGGGCAAGGGGTTCAGCATCGACGCCAACTGGATGTACCAGTGGCTTCACTCTGATGCCGCGAAGTTCTACTGGAGGGTATATGGCGGTGACGTTGCTGTGCGCAAGTGGTTCGGCCGCGCCGCTAAGGAGAAGCCTCTGACAGGCCATCACATCGGCCTCTACGGCCAGGCCCTTACCTACGACTTCTGCCTCGGTGAGCGCGGAACTATCGGCGGCCAGCCTGGCGGCACCATCTTCGACAAGGCGAACTTTGCCGCCGGCCTCGAGTACGGCTACTCCGTTCCGATCGCGCGCCGTCTCAACTTCGACTTCACCGTCGGTCTCGGCTACCACTGGGGCGAGTACCACGAATACATACCTGTCGATGACTGCTACGTGTGGCAGGCGACCAAGAACCGCCGCTGGATCGGTCCTACCAAGGCCGAGATATCCCTCGTGTGGCTGATCGGCAAGGGGAACTACAACAGAGGAAAAGGAGGTGAGAGATGAGAAGAATGACCAAGATTATCGCAGCCATTGCGCTGTGCTTTGCCGCCCTCACCTCGTGCAGACACAAGGAGCTGTGCCTACACCATCCGCATACGGCTAATGTAAGGATAGATGTGGACTGGAGCGGATTCGAGAAGGAGGTTCCGACCGGAATGACCGTGATGGTCTATGACGACAACGGGGATCTTGTGGAATCGCACCTGACGAACACTACGACCCACGCTTACGTGAGCCTGGAGGCAGGCACATATCACTCGATCGTATATAACCAGAGTACTTCGGAGTTCGGATCGGTGAAATTCAACGGTATGGACAACTATGCTACTGCAGAGGTCTGCACAAGGCCTGTCGTATCGAAGTGGTACAAGACCAAGGCCGAGGAGGAAAGGGTCGGAGCCGATCCTGAATGGATAGGTGCCGACAGGGTGGAGAACAGTGTCGTGACCCCGGAGATGGTGGACGAGACGACCGAGCATTTTGTCCTTGAAAGCAAGACCAGGGCTGGCCGTGAGATGTCATACGTCATCGCCGAGCACCATCCGCTCAATATAATATATACGGTATATGTGACGATACACGTAGATGGCATCTACAACCTCCGTTCGGCAAGGGCCTCCCTCGAGGGCCTGGCGGAAGGATACGTTTTCCATAAGGAGGGCCCTACGGCAAGCATCGTCACGCAGCTCCTCGAATCCTGGGATATGACTCAGGACAAGACCGACCCGACAAAGGGTTATGTAACCTCGAAGATCACCTGCTTCGGACTGCCGGACGGGCACAAGGGCCTCCCGGAGGAAAATCCGTTCGTGTTCTCCGCGCTGCTGGTGGACAACGCCACTATCGCCCAGTTCCCGTTCGAGGTCGGAGACAAGTTCCGCAAGAGGGTCGTGGACGGAGTCGAGCAGGAGATGGAGTACGAGATCGAGCTGTGGCTGAGCGTTCCGCTTCCTGACGTACCGCCGGCAGGAGGATCATCCAGCGGATTCGACGCAATCGTCGAGGAGTGGGGAGATGAAATCGAACAGAACATCCAGATGTGATGTCGCCTTATATTGAAATCAATTATCAACTAACATTTTAACAACAAAACAATGAAGACAAGATTCTATGTGGGTCTCATCGCCCTCGCAGCTCTCGCATTCGTCGGCTGTGCAAAGGATGAAGTCAAAAGCTCGGTTGACAATGCAATCGAATTCGGTACTTATCTCGGACGCGACGCCCAGACAAAGGGTAGCGTATTTGACACTGAAACTATGCAGGGTGAAAATGTCGGCTTCGGTGTATTCGCTTACTACACTGACGAGGAGCGTTACAGTGCTGCTGCGACTCCTAACTTTATGAATAACCAGCAGGTAACTTACAATGGAAGTGCCTGGACATACGCTCCAGTAAAGTACTGGCCTAACGAGGCTACTGACTATGTCAGCTTCTTCGCATACGCTCCATACGCTGAGACATACAATGTTCCAGCTTCAGGTGATCCTATCATTGATTTCACTGTTCCTGCTGATGTAACAAAACACATCGACCTTGTCGCTGCTGAGAATACTCACATCGACTGCCAGAAGCAGGCTGTAAACGATGTTGTAAAGTTCACTTTCAAGCACGCTCTCTCAAGAGTAGGATTCAAGGTAGAGGCTGTGATGGATGAGGTTAATGATCAGGAAAATGGTGATAAAGATGAAGATAATCAGAAGAAGGATATCGCAGAAGGAACAACAATCTCTGTTCAGGAGGTTGAGATTTACAGCTATTTCAACAATTCAGGAAAACTGAATCTTAATGGTGCGAAATGGACTGATAGAGCATACTCTTATACCAGCTACAAGCTTACCCGTGATAATTTTGAGGCTGTTGCCGACAAAGTTACTATCACCCCTACACTGCTCAATAACGAGGAGTCATATATGATGCTTATACCTACTGCTGCAAGTAATAAAGTAAAGGTTCGTGTTAAGTACACAGTTACAACAGCTGATGCCAAGCTTGAGGATAAAGCCTCTGTTGTGGAGAACAACATCACTTCTGACGAATTCGCATTTACATTCGCACAGGGCAAGGCATACACCTTCGTACTCCACCTCGGTCTCACAAGCGTGAAGCTTGACGCAGAGGTTGTTGACTGGGAAGATATGGGTGACTATGTCGTTAACGTTCCTAACAACTTCGAAAATTAATCAGGCTGACTAAAGCCTAAGCATAGGCCGGGAGGGCCTGACCGCCCTCCCGGTCACCAGATATGAAAGAAAGCGTGGACATTTATAGTCCCGGCTTAATAAAGATTGTTATGAAAAGAGAGATAAGATATGGAATGCTGCCCCTTGTTGTTTGGATGCTGTCTGTTACAGCCTGCACCGAGGAGGAGCATTTCGCTCCTGACAAGCAGGATTCCTACACCGAAAAGCTAACATTCGGGGCTGATGAGCTCGAAGGTTGGGAAGATATGACCCAGACCAGAGCGGAGTCATCCCTTTTAAGTCATAAAAGCATAGAGTATAAAGAAAAGATAGAAGGATATACATTCATTCTGTCAATGGAAGAGTATGACGGAATAGAAGAGATTCCTGCTCCCGTGGTTACAACAAAATCTTATCATAAGATTCCGGACGATGATGTATTGGATATGGGAGTATATGCCTATATCACCAAAAAAGGAGAAGAGACGGTTGCCCCGGAATATGACGGAAGCAAATCAGTGGACTTTATGGTAGCTCAGTTCGTCGATATCAGTAATGGATATTCCTATTCGCCCGTAAAGTATTGGCCTGGAGCAGGTTATTGGATTGACTTCTTTGCATATCGTCCATATATCGACAATATAAATAAAGGGAGTGTACCATATCTTGTAATAGATGCATCCGATAAGGAACCGGAAATGTCTTATACTGTGCCGAAGGACATTGACCATCAGGTGGATCTCCTTGCGTCATCTGTAGGAACCCTGGACGGAAATCACAAGCAGAAGATAACGTTCCGTTTCTCTCATCTTCTTTCTGCCGTGAAATTCAAAGTGGGATCGATCCCGGCAACAATCGTAGAAGTGGCATTGAATGGTGTGGCATTGAAAGGAAACAGTGCTGAAATGAAGAGTGACGGAGCGTGGACAAGCATAGAAGGAACAGAAGATTTCGTGCAGTCCGGACTTAGCGTGTCCGGTAAAGAAGATGCAGGAAAACAGATAGGAAAGACATTCTATATGCTGCCATATACTTTCCCGGATGATGCGGAACTTTCAATAACCATCAGGTTTGATGCACCGTCGGACGATACCAAGCATTTATATCACGAATATACATTGAAGGCACCGCTGAATGAATTCTGCGATGAATGGGAACAAGGCAAGACATACACTTATACCATTACGACACCGGAGGAAGTAGATCTGGAAATTGATGAAGACTTTATCCAGCACAGCAGTGTGAAGGAAAATGTGCACTTCATCAACACCGGACTTGCAGCTGCAAATATAAGAGCTACGATCGTGGGATATTGGGTTGTGAAATCCATCGTGAACGGTGTCGAAGAGGAATGCATCATTGCAGCCTGGAATCCTGAAGATGACGGAACATTTGAAGGACTTCCCGGTACCGGATGGACGAAGAACGATAGTGACGGATTCTATTATTACGGGCCATCCGTCCCTTCGCAAGAAAAGACAGCGAACTTGTTTGACAGCTATACGCTGAAGGGGAATCCTCCGGCTGTAGGTGCAGAACTAGTGCTTACTATAGTCGGACAGTCGGTTATGTCCGGATATGAAGGTCAGTCCTGGAGTACTGCAAACACGACTTCAGGCAATTAGAAGAATCTCGATTAACAAGCTGCAATATGAAAAGATATATATATATCATACTTTCAGTCATTCTTTGCGGAATAACTTCTTTCAATGCTTTTTCGCAAGATATAGCTGGTGGAACATATACCGGTGCACAATTTCTTGCAAAGGTCAGCAATAACGCTGTCAGGCTCACAGACAATGTTACCGTAACGACGACCATCAGCGTTGCAAATGGTATGGTACTGACAATCGACCTGAACGGATATGTGCTGGCCGGTAATTTTGCAAATACATCTTCTGAAGCTGTTATTAACGTTGCTAGCGGAGGAAAACTTACAATCAAGGACTCCAATCCCTCACTTGGTCACGCAGGTCGCCTTGATGACAAAGGAGTACTGATCTGGGGAACTTCGGGAGCTACGATGAATATCCCTGGAGGCATTATTTATAATCATCAGAAAGGAGCTGACTACAATACCAAAGGAATCACTGTATCCGGAGTATGCGTGGTGGAAAGGGCCAAGATTATGGGATGTTACTCAAAAGACATCGGAGCAGCAGTTACAGTCAGCTCCAGCGGCAGTTTCACGATGAAAGCCGGAGAAATCAGATATAATTATACTGCATCATCGACAGAGAACACTGACGGAGAGCGCGCTGGAGTCATCTATGGAGAGCCCAGCCACAGCAATGCCGGCTCAGTGATAGACATATCCAACACAACAATCTCTGACAATAATACAGCTGGCAATGGCGGTGCTATCTTCGGCTACAATGTCATTCTGAAGAATTGTATTGTTGAAAGAAACAGCACAACCGGAAATGGAGGAGCCGTATATATCAATAGAACAGGAGATTCCTCATATGACGGATCTTTGAAAATAACATCCTGCACTATCAGTGGCAACAGGGCAGGAGTAAATGGTGGAGCCATATATCTTACTGCAGATTCAGCTGTCAGCATTGACGGTAAAACGATGATATCAGGAAATGAAGCGGTAAGAAATGGAGGTGGTCTTTATGTGACGGACTTGTCTATGATAGGTACTGAGGAAGCACCTGTAGTGATAGAGAAGAACAAGGCAGTTACAGGTGGCGGAATCTATGTGAACGGCAGATGTGAAATCAAGTACTGTGAGATTGCATTTAATTTCGCTTCTACAAGTGGTGGTGGCATATTCAGTTCTGCTCCGACGTCGATAAGTTATTCCAAGATCAGGAATAATTATGCTATGACCTCTGAGGAGACAGGAGGTCCGTTAAACAACAAAGGAAGAGGTGCAGGCTTTTATTTTCAAGGAAAGGGAGATGTAATTGATGTCGGTCCTGAGTTTGAGATGTCATATACAGACGTCACCGGAAATGCCTGTATGTATTATGGCGGTGGCGGACAAGTGTGCAATGGTGCCATATTTACAATGAATGAGGGCACTAATATAAACAATAACACATCAGTCTTGCACGGAGCCGGTGGTCTTCATCTCACAGGCTCAGCTCATCTCATTCTTGATGCGGGTGAGATATGTGACAATACGGCGCACAGCGTAGGAGGAGCCATTCATAGCAGCTACGCCTGTAAGCTGGATCTGAACGGTGGTAAAATAAGCGGAAATACTGTTTATGGACGAGGGGGTGGCGTACATATCAACACAGGTGGAAACCTCATCTTGAATGGTACGGAAATCACTGACAACAATGCCTACAAGGGATATGACTATAAATATTCCACTGTTTCCGGCAGCAATGGCAATTACACCTGGACACCACCTGCATACGACAGTTCCGACTATGCTCCGAAAACCGGATATGGCGGAGGTGTACTGATAGATTCCGGAACCTGTACTATGGAGGCTGGCCGTCTGTTCGATAACTATGCAGAAGTCGGTGGAGGCGGTATCGCCCTGGTTATGATAAATATGCCTAACGACAAGAAATTTGAGGATATCCGCATTGTAGAATTCACCTTGAATGGAGGTCACATTTCTCAAAATGATACGGATGGTGACGGAGCAGGTATTTACCTTATGAAAAATATGAGCAAGGAGGGCTATGACAAGGTATCCGAGGCCAATAAGACAGTAATCGGGGAGGTGATGAGTGACGCAGAACTTCAGACATTATTCAGCGGAATACCTAAGATTACGGTAAATACAGGATATATTACTGACAATAAGGCTGTTGGAAATGGTGGCGGTGCATTTCAGGAAGAGAACACCAAATTCATAATCAACAGTGACAAGGCATTCTTATCCGGCAATGAAGCTGATGGATCAGGAGGAGCGGTATATGTTTCTTTAGGAACAGCGGAAATCAATGGCGGTATTATTGATGCTAACGAGGCAGGGCAAGATGGTGGAGCATTGTATGTTAACGGCAATGTTACAATGACATCCGGCTCTTTGAATGGCAACACTGCATTTAATGGAGGCGGTATTTGTATCCTCAATGGCGTCGTCAATATAGCCAAGGGTAATGTCACTGAAAACGAGGCTGCAAATTTCGGAGGCGGCCTGTATGTAGCCAACAAAGTGGCTGGTACGAACATAACTTTAGCTGGAGACGGAATCTTCAACAGCAACAAGGCGGTTGCCGGCGGTGGAATGGCAGTGGGAGGCCCGATCGTACTTAATTTCGAGGGCTCCATCCAGAATAATGTTGCGGTAAATGGAGGCGGTATCTATCTGCTTCCGAAAAAATATGACGAGGCAACGGGTGCCACACTTAATTTCTGCGATGGTTTTATCCGTAACAACCTTGCTGAGGGAACAAAGGCAGGAGTGACTACAGGACGTCTTGGAACTGTTGAGTCCATAAAGGGTTTTGGAGGTGGAATATTCCTTGGAGATGGCACGACATTCAAGACCGATATTGATGAGAACGACTCATTCGGTTTCTATGGAAATATTGCCGCTACTGGTGCTGATGATATTTTTGCAAATGGAAACGGCACTACTGTAATTCTTCCGGATATCTCGAATATGGTGCTGTCAGATTTTGATGTTCCTACAACAGAACTCTTTTGGGTTGAGGACTATGTTACAGATGACACTCAATATTCTGAAGGATCAAAAGTCATAACTTCTGCAGGTTACAAGCCTATTCGATACAGGGATGCACTTAGAGCTGGCTCAATATATATAGGACGTCTTGCTACTGAGCAATATGAGGCATACAAGGACAAATATCTGTGCATATCCCTAGGATATGAGTTGTATTACGTCGTATTGCAGAAAAAAGGACTTGAAGCCGGTGATGCTGCAATATTCAACATATCATATAAGAACAAGAGCGGAGAAAAGGTGCCTTACCGCGAGGTGATATTCGTCGGCAAAGGTAAGGATGTGACAGTCAGCAGTATGGTAGCATTGCCGCCTAACACCTGGACCTTCGAGGAGGATGGCAACTGGTCTTGGAAATACGAACCGCTTGCTCCGGTAACCAAAACCATCACGACGGTTGAAGATATCGAAGAACCTATTGTGTTTGAAAACAAATTGAAGAAATATTTCGATGGAGGAGAAGAGGATACCGGCAGTACCAAAGTCCACGATGAAACCTCCAAAGAAAACCGTATGATTCAATGAAACAGATCGTCAATTGTAAGTGATTTCTGAACTATGCCACTGTGCTTGCCGTAGCTGATGCCGTAAGTAGTTATCATTGTCAGATGAACTGTCTGTCTTTTCAGAAGCGTCTCTTTGAGCATATTGATTCGTTTGCGCAATTTAAGATCTTCATCTTTGGTGATATTGTACTCTGCTGACGAGAATTTCATTTCACAAAGGTTCACGACATTGTCATTGCGTTTAATGATCAGATCAATCTGAACGCCTTCCTTATTATCATCTCCGTGCACGCTCCAGATCGATGTGGTTGATTTGACCCCACCGATCTCGAGTGCTCTCTTGATCTGAGGAACGTGCTGCCAGCATACTTCTTCAAAAGCGATTCCTTTCCAAGCCTTCATTATATCAGAAGCCATATTATCTGTCATATAATCAGCTTCTTTCTGTGATGGCTCTACGTATTTCAGCCAGAACAGGCAGAAGTTATCTATCAGTTTGTATTTCTCAACATTCTTAGGCATACCGTATGGATTGTATCGAACAATAAAATCACTTTCCTCCAATCCTTTCAGTGTATCGCTTAAACCGCCTCCAAGAGGGAGGCCCGCTGCCTCGCTGATCTCCTCGCGTGTGTAGCCGGTATGTTTCTTTGCCAGAAGGCGAATGATTTTCTTGCAATCCGCTGCGTTTGTGAAGATGGCATTAAAAAGGCGGTTGAACTCATCTTTAAGCCTTGGGTGCGGTCCGAACAGGATCTTATCCACATTCCTCTCAAAGCTGAGGCCTTTCTCAAAGTAGCTGAGGTAATAAGGTATGCCGCCAAAGATCATATGAGACTGGACGACATCATAGCGGCTGAGTTCTATGTTTCCATACTCAAAATATTCCTCGCATTCCTTCAGTGTAAAAGGATATACCTTTATATCTGATGTGATGCGTCCGTAAAGTCCACCTTTGTTTTTGAAGAATTTACCGAATATCCACGATGTCGCACTTCCGCATACAACCAGCATAATGTTATCCCTGCCGTTGCACCATCCGTTCCAGAAACTTTCAAAAGCGGAAAGAAATCCGGAACGAGGGGTATCCATCCACGGCAACTCGTCAATGAAAATAAGCATTCGCTCCCCATTATCGAGCTTAAGCAGAAGTTGCTGTAGCAGGTAGAATGCTTCCAGCCACGTTTTCGGCTGCTTGTAACCTTCCAGACCGTGGCTGAGCAGCGAATAGTAGAAACTCTCCAGCTGTATCTTCATACGATTTTTTTCATCCTCCTGGTCAACTGGGGAAACACCGGTATGCTGAAAGGTGAACCTATCCTTAAGGGCCTGCTTGATCAGGAAAGTCTTTCCTACTCGTCTGCGTCCGTAAACGACTACGAACTCTGCCCGGTCGCTATAATAGAGTCTATTGAGTTCTGCTATTTCAGATTTTCTACCGATAATTTTGCTCATACCTATTTAATTTTGCCGTAAATATAGAAAAAATATGAGCTCCGGCAAAATATATTGTATTATAATCTGCCTATAGTCTAAAATTTTGCTAGTTCCGGCAGAATATGGGTACAAAGATTATACTATGGGGGACCTTTATTTTCTGCCACACTCCGTCATCTTTCCTATAGAACATCCGCTCCTTTTCATATATAACTCCCGCAGGTACGGCCATACCATCCTATGACCGTCCTGCACTGAAATCATTAAAATGGCGTAGGACGGTCAGTAAAACCGGTCATTTGGGACAGTTTTCGACACCGTCCTACATTATTTCAGGCTTTCCGATGATGGTCGGTATGTTGTCAGTGGGCAAGCAAGTCTGTCTGTCAGGGATGTAAGATAATATAACTTCAAACTGGTATTAAGAAAAGAGGGATGACCATCTGGCCATCCCTCATCGTATATGTAGAGTTACAATTACTTGTTCTCTCTGCGTCCGCCACGTCCGCCACGACGACGATCGTTGCCGCGTCCGCCACGGTTGTTGCCAGACTGCTGTGCCTGAGCTGCGATACCTGCGTTAGGAGAGAGGTCCTTCTTACCGTAAACCTCACCGTTGCAGATCCATACCTTGATACCGAGTACGCCTACCTTGGTGTGAGCCTCAGCGAGTGCATAGTCGATGTCAGCACGGAATGTGTGGAGAGGTGTACGACCTTCCTTGAACATCTCGCTTCTTGCCATTTCGGCACCACCGAGACGACCGCTGATCTGCACCTTGATACCCTCAGCACCTACACGCATTGTAGTTGCTACGGCCATCTTGATTGCGCGACGGTATGATACACGACCCTCGATCTGACGAGCGATAGAGTCAGCTACGATGTGAGCGTCAACCTCAGGCTTCTTAACCTCGTAGATGTTGATCTGAACATCCTTCTTGGTTACCTTCTTGAGCTCCTCCTTGAGAAGATCAACTGCCTGTCCGCCCTTACCGATGATCACACCTGGTCTTGCAGCGTGGATAGTCACAGTGATGAGCTTGAGAGTTCTCTCGATAACGATCTTTGAGAGAGATGCCTTTGCAAGACGGCTTGAGAGATACTTACGGATCTCATAGTCCTCTGCGATCTTCTCTGCATAGTTACCACCTACCCAGTTAGAGTCCCAACCACGGGTGATACCGATTCTGTTGCTTATTGGATTGGTTTTCTGTCCCATAATTATTCCTCCACTTTAGCTGGTTTCTTTACATCGAGTACAACAGTCACGTGGTTAGAACGCTTGCGGATACGTCCGGCGCGGCCCTGTGGGCAAGGACGGATTCTCTTGAGTGTGCGTCCCTCGTCAACCATAATGGTCTTGACGATAACGTTACCGTTCTCCAACTCCTTAACATTATCCTGATTCTTAGCCTCCCAGTTTGCTACTGCACTGCGGAGAAGCTTCTCCAGGTCGATAGAAGCGTGCTTCTTCGAAAATCTGAGGATATCGATTGCACGGTTCACCTCAACGCCACGGATGATGTCTGCAACGAGACGCATCTTGCGAGGTGATGTAGGTACATCATTCAGCTTAGCTATAGCTGTCTGCTTCTTTATTTCTTTAAGCCTCTCGGCCATCTGTCTTTTACGAGCTCCCATAATTACAATTTCATTTTAAATTATTTACGATTGCCCGAATGGCCTTTGAATGTTCTTGTCGGCGCGAACTCACCAAGCTTGTGGCCTACCATATTCTCAGTAACATAAACAGGAATAAACTTATTTCCATTATGAACTGCGATTGTGTGACCTACAAAGTCAGGAGAGATCATACTTGCGCGTGACCAAGTCTTGACAACCTCTTTCTTCATGCTACCCTCATTCATAGCAAGAATTCTTTTTTCAAGGGCTTCCTGAATATAAGGACCTT
>SUYP01000045.1 GCA_015060395.1 Bacteroidales bacterium | reverse complement strand
AAGGATAATATCTATTCGGTTAGCCCAATCCTCCATTGTCATCGGAATATGTCGCTTGGCCATACGCTCCGCCATATCAAGCACGGCATTTACCAATCTGCCCATATCTTCAAGTTCCAGGGCATTGGGATAATTCTTGGCGATGCTTACATCCGGTTTGACAATCTTGCCATCCGTGCATTTTCCCAAGTGGTCAGCCCCATATGTTCCTTTTCCGCACTTGCTCTCTCCACTATCAGTTCTGCAGCAATATGTCCGTGAACGGCATAATGAATCTTATTCTGAATCTTCTTGAAGAATAATTTAGTTGTTGCAGCATCTGAACTGTAATCTATTGCCGTTGAATAGATGTCTGTAAGCTTCTGATAGAATCTTCTTTCACTTAGGCGAATCTCTCGAATCTCGGCAAGCAAATGCTCAAAGTAGTCCTGTCCTATGAAAGAACCGTTTTCCATACGTTTCTTGTCAATGACGTAGCCACGAATGGCAAACAGTCGTATGATATTCGTTGTCCACTGTCTGAACTGCGTGGCCCTCAACGAATTAACTCGATATCCTACAGATATTACTGCATCGAGATTGTAGAACGTCCTGGTTCTATTCACCTCCCTATCTCCTTCTGTTTGAACTACCGAGATTTTCTCGGTAGTTGAATTAACATCCAACTCATTTGAGTTGAAGATGTTTTTAAGGTGCAATCCAACATTATCAGTAGAACAATCAAAAAGTATCGACATGGCCTTCTGTGTAGCCCATATAGTCTCGTCTTTATACAAAACTTGTACCCCATCTTCCTTGCCATCAAGGACGAAAGTGAGGAATTCAACTGTACTATTCCTTATTTGTAAATTCTTTTCCGTACCATACAAATTTACGGAATTTTGCTAAAATACAGCACCTTGAATCTAGTTGTTTCCTTTTCATATTAAAAGAAGGAGAAGTATTAGAAAAAGTAGGTATGCGCACATACAAAAATGCTTCCCTCCGGAAACCCGAAGGGAAGCATTAAATACATCAGGTAAGAACCTTATGGGTCAGCAAATTACCACTCCAGAATCTTCCTGAAGTCGTATGCCTCAGGGTTCTCGATGCCGAGAGCCTTCACTGCTTCGTAATCCTCTGGGGTTACGTAGTGGGCGATGTAGTTGTAGTAGTTCTGGGCTGTGCCGGCATTGATGTCAACTACGCGTGGAGGGATCTTGCCTGTTGTTGGGTCCTGGAGGTCGGCGAGGTAGAGTGGAGATACGTTGCCGTATGAGTCAACGTAAACCATACATCCTGTCTTGCCTTCGCTGAAGAGCTGGTAAACACCCATTGCGAGCTCTGTGCAGTATGTGAGGTCGTATGCAACAGGATCCTGGCAGCGTACATCGTATCCGATTTCTACAGGACGGCTCTTCACCTTGAGACCGATCTTCTTGAACTCAGCCTCGAGGAGGTCGTTGAAGAGGACAGCCTTTGAAACCTTACCGAGTTCTGGGTGACCGTGGTCGTCGTATGAGAAGTGAACGCCTGCAGCTTCCATCTCTTCAGCCTTGAACTCGTGGAAGAGACCCTCAGCCGCTACGATGGTACCGTAGTTGATGCCGAGAACCTTTCTCTTGAGGATTGCTGAGATAGAAAGCTTAACCACCTTGTCAAGGCAGATCTCTGTCTTGTTGAACATCTCAGGGATGATTGTCATTGGGCAGTGTGTAGCCTCACCGATACCTAAAGCAAGGCTTCCGCAAGTACGTCCCATTGCGCTGATCACAAGCCAGTTGCCTGATGTGCGTGCATCTTCATATACTGTGCGAGCGAGGTGTGCGCCTTCGTTCTTTGCAGAGTTGTATCCGAATGTAGGAGCGTTTGCTGGAAGAGGAAGGTCGTTGTCGATTGTCTTAGGACAGTGGATGTTTGCGATAGGATATCCCTTAGCTGCGAGGAACTTAGAGATACGGTTTGCAGTAGAGGCAGTATCGTCACCTCCGATAGTAACTAAGAGTTTGATATTGTTATCCTTGAAGAGGTCCAAGTTGAAGTTCTCCTCAAAGTCCTTGTCAGTTGGTTTGAAACGGCTCATTTCAAGGTAAGAACCACCTCTGTTGAAGTAACGGTCAGCCTTGAAGAAGTCAAGATCCTCAGTGCGTGCATTCTTGCTGAAAAGTCCTGAATAACCGCCGTGAAGGCCGATAACACGGAATCCCTTTGCAAGGAAAGTCTTTGCTACACTCATTGAAACAGAGTTCATTCCCGGTGCGGGACCACCGCCACAGAGGATAATTACTGCGTCTTTCATCTTTTTACAAAAATTTAAAGGTTATACATAAAATTCAAGTTTCAATCCGGTTGCTGTGCGACAATCACAGACCACAGCAATATCTTGCAAATTTATCATTTTTTGATGGAAATGCCAAGAAAAAATATCACCGTTCAGCTCAAGGGTCTTCTTATTGCACAAGTCAAAAGCATTTCGTATTTTTGTAAGTTATTTATTATATGGAAAAGGCGCAGGCATATATCAGAGTACAGGAGCTGAGGAATATGATCAACGAGGCTAACAGGAGGTACTATGTAGAGAACTCCCCGACCCTCAGTGATTATGAGTTCGATATGCTTCTGAAGGAACTTGAAGCATTGGAAGACGAGCATCCGGAGCTTAAGACCGGCGATTCCCCTACCCAAAGGGTCGGAAGCGACCTAAAGACCAGGATCCCGAAGGCTGGCGGTAAAGAATTCGACCAGTACCCTCATAAATATCCGATGCTGTCCCTTGGCAACACATACGATATGACAGAGCTCCAGGCTTTTGCAGAAAGAGCTGCCAAAAGCATCGGCAATGCATTCACATACAGCTGCGAACTCAAGTTTGACGGAACGGCAATATGCCTTACCTACAAGGACGGCAGGCTGTTCAGGGCGCTGACAAGAGGAGACGGCAGTGTCGGAGATGATGTAACCGGGAATGTAAAGCATATTTCTAATATACCGCAGGAGCTAAAGGTTCCGAAGGGCTTCGTCCCTTCCCTTCTTCAGCCACAGCCTTGGCCTGAAGAATTTGAGATACGAGGTGAGATCTATATGCCTTGGCCTGCCTTTGAAAGACTGAATGAAGAAAGAGTCAAAGACGAGGAAGCCCCGTTCGCAAATCCGAGGAATGCTGCATCCGGATCCTTGAAGCTCATCGACAGTTCGATGGTCGCCAACCGTGGTCTCGAGTGCACATTGTATCACCTTCTTGGCGAAGATCTGCCATTCCAGACCCACGACCAGGCTCTGAAAGCTGCTGAAAGCTGGGGACTGCCGGTGTCTGACAAACGGAAGATCTGCAAAAGCATCGAGGAGATAGAAGATTTTATAAATTACTGGGACACAGAACGTAAAACACTTTTGTTTGCGACTGATGGAATAGTGGTTAAGATAAATGAACTGCCATATCAGGAGGAATTGGGCTATACAGCCAAGTTTCCTCGATGGGCAGTGGCATACAAATTCAAGGCGGAGCAGGCACTGACCAGACTTGTCAGCATAGATTATCAGGTAGGAAGGACAGGAGCTGTGACTCCGGTGGCAAATCTGGAGCCGGTGCAGCTGAGCGGAACTGTGGTGAAAAGGGCATCTCTTCATAATGCCGACCAGATGCAGCAGCTCGACATACATATAGGTGATTTTGTATATGTGGAGAAAGGTGGTGAGATCATCCCTAAGATCACCGGAGTGGAATTGAGCAGAAGGGAAACGGATGTGACTCTCCCCCATTTCCCGGAATTCTGTCCTGATTGCGGTACAAGACTCGTCAGAGACGAGGAGGAAGCAAAGGCATTCTGCCCGAACCAGACCGGATGTCCGACTCAGATCAAAGGCAGGCTCGTGCATTTCCTCAGCAGAAAGGCGATGAACGTGATTGCTGGTGACGCCACAATCGATCAGCTCTACAACAAGGCTCTGGTATGGAATCCGGCAGATTTCTACGAGCTTGAAAAAGAGCATCTGCTGATGCTAGAAGGATGGAAGGAGCGTTCAGCCGAACGTTTTCTGAAAAGTCTCAATGATTCGAGGAAAGTTCCGTTTGAGCGCGTCCTTTATGCATTGGGCATAAGATATGTCGGGGAAACTACAGCGAAAGCACTGGCGAGACACTTCGGCAATATCGACAGGATCGCAGAAGCAGGAATCAGCGACCTGCTCGCTGCAGATGACATAGGTGAGGTGATCGCTGAAAGCATTTATGCCTTTTTCAGGGATGAAGCGAATATTGAGACCATCGACCGTCTCAAAAAAGCGGGGCTGAAGTTCGAGGTCGCAGATGCACCTAAGAAACTGTCATCATCACTGGAAGGAAAGACCGTTGTAATAAGCGGTAACTTCAGTGTTTCACGTGATGATATCAAAGCACTTATAAGTGCACACGGTGGAAAGAACAGCGGATCGGTAAGCGGCAAGACCTCCTACCTTCTGGCAGGGGAAAAACCAGGTCCGGAAAAGATAAAGAAAGCCGAAAGTCTCGGTGTCGAGATCATCGACGAACAGGCTTTCAGGGAAATGATAGAACATATATAGAAATGAAGACAGGAGATATATTTACATTGACACATATTGTGACAGACAATGAGACAGCGGAGATTCTGGGGTCCGGAGGGCTTCCGGTATATTCGACTCCGTCAATGATATGTCTGATGGAGCTTGTGTCATACAAGTTGGCAGAGAGAGAGGGACATCAGACCGTAGGAACGAAAGTCAATATATCCCATCTGAGGGCCTGCAAGCCTGGAACGGAACTTGTCGCAACTGCGGAAGTGCTTGAATACGAGGGCAGAAGGATCGAATTTGCCGTAAAGGTGGAAGCCAAGAACGGAGTTATTGGAGAAGGCTGGCATCAGAGATATGTGATCGATCCTGCAAGATTTATGGCTAAACTTGATTCATAATGGCAATAAAGCGCAAGACATACCGCCTTAAGCGTTTTATCAAGAACGACATCTGGACTTTGGATATGGAAGAATTATCCAAGGCCAAGGCCCGTTTTATCAAGTATCTGAAGGTTATGATGATCACCATCAAGACCTTTTCGAGTGAGAAAATAGGCTTCCAGGCTGTTGCATTGAGCTTTTTCAGCACTATGTCAGTGGTTCCTTTCGTGGCTATCGTCTTTGCCGTCACAGGCGGTTTCGGCCTGGCCGGCAAGCTGACCGAGTTTCTGTATGAATATTTCAACAACAGCCAGCAGATTATCGACACCATTCTCGGTTTTGCCCAGAATATAATAAACACGGCTCAGAGCAGCGCGGTGGGACTGGTTTCCGCCCTTCTCTTCTTATGGATCGTGGTATGGATGATGATGAATGTGGAGAGGGTGTTCAACAACGTGTGGAAGGTGCAGAAATCACGCAATCTGATAAGAAGACTTTCGGTGATCATCGCGATGCTCTTCGTATCCCCTTTCATCGTCCTCGTATTTTTCGGCGGATCGGTAGTATATTCTCACGCGCTGAGCTATCTCGGACTGGATGTAGAGACCTTCTCGGCGTTCAAGACCATTCTGACCTGGACTTTGTTTGCCGTCGTAGCCACTTTCACATTCTCCACTATGTACAAGTTCATTCCCAATGCTCCTGTTGACTATGCCAATGCCCTCAGGGCTGCAGCATTCTCCGGTGCGGCATTCACCATAATGCAGTACCTCTATCTGGAAACCCAGGTGCTGGTGACCAGGATGAACGGAATATACGGAGCATTTGCGGCTGTGCCGCTTTTTATGATATGGATAAACATAGGATGGTTCATAATCCTGATAGGTGCAGAATTGTCTTACGCTTTCCAGAATGTTGATAATTATAATATTGAAGATTAACAGGTTATATGGGGTCATTTTCAGAATTCAGTCAGCAGGACTTTGAAGTCATTGCACGTGATTATGCCGGCCTTAAGGAAGCGGCACGAAAGAGGTGCGGCGATCCGGCGGAACTTGATGTGATCCAGAAGGCCTTCGAATTTGCCAATGAAGCTCACAAGGGCGTCCGCAGACGTTCCGGCGAGCCATACATACTTCATCCGATAGCCGTTGCCAAGATAGTGGTGAGCAATATCGGTCTCGGGTATAAATCCATAGTGGCGGCTCTCCTTCACGATGTAGTGGAAGATACGCACTATACCGTAGAAGATCTCAGAAGCCTGTTCGGAGACAAGGTAGCGACTATCGTCGAAGGACTTACAAAGATCAAGACCGTACTCGACAATGAGGATAAGGCGCAGAAGAAGAGTATGCAGGCAGAGAACTTCAAACGCATACTCCTCACCTTGAATGATGACGTCCGTGTCGTACTGATCAAGCTTGCTGACCGTCTCCACAACTGCCGTACAATCGAGTTTATGCCTGAACATAAGAGGGACAAGATTCTCAGTGAAACTATGTTCGTCTTCATTCCCCTGGCCCACAGGCTAGGTCTGTACGGTGTCAAATCCGAAATGGAGGATATATGGCTCAGGTATAAGGAGCCGGAAGCATTCCACGACATAACGGCGAAGATCAACAGGAATGTCATCGACAAGGACAAGGAAATCAACGACTTCATTGCGCCGATAGATGCAGCCCTGAAGGCAGCCGGCTTCAAGTTCGAGATCAAGAAGAGAGTCAAGACCCCTTATTCGATCTGGAACAAGATGAACAACAAAGGCATTGACTTCGACCAGATTTTCGACCTCTATGCAGTCCGTATAATATTTAATCCGGAAAGCGCCCCTACCGAGACAGAGCGTGATCAATGCTATCATATATTTTCCATCATCACAGGCATATACCGATATAAGGCAGACAGGGTGAGAGACTGGGTCAATTATCCTAAGAACAACGGATATGAAGCTTTGCACTGCACTTTGATGAGTCATACCGGCATCTGGATTGAGGTACAGATCCGCTCCGTCAGGATGAACGAGATAGCGGAGAAAGGTATTGCCGCACACTGGGCATACAAGAAGGATGGATTCGCAGATGGAAGCGAAAGCGAAATGGACAAATGGATCACAAAGGTGAAGGAAATCCTTGTGAATCCAGATGTCAGTGCTCTCGACCTTCTCGATATGATACATAACGACCTCATCAAGACCGACATATTCGTATTTACTCCGAAAGGTCAGCAGAAGAGCATTGAAAAAGGTGCCACAGCCCTGGATTTTGCATACTCGATCCATACTGAAATAGGAAACAAGGCCATTGCCGCCAAGGTCAACCTGAAGCTTGTCCCTCTGTCATACGTACTGAAGACCGGAGACCAGGTCGAGATCATAACTGCTGAAAACGAGAAGCCTAAACGCGAGTGGCTGGATTTCGTGAAGACATCCAAGGCAAGAAAGATCATTCTTGAACGTCTGAAGAACCAGCGTCAGAATATTATCAATCTCGGCCGGACAATGCTTGTCGATAAGCTTCAATCCATCGGCAAGAAATTGAATGACAAGATAATAAAGTCGCTTATGGAAGAATTTGAAGTATTCGACAGCAATCCTGAAGAAATGTACTTCAAAATAGGAAGCGGTCTTGTAAGTCTTGAGGGTCTGTCAGAAAATCTGAAAAAATACGAAGGCATCAACAAGGAATCATACTTTGTGATTTCAGAGGATGATGAGAAACATAAGTATGTCCTTGCGTCCTGCTGCACTCCTATCCGTGGAGAAAGTGTGATCGGATTCAGGGCATCAGACGGAACAATAACCGTCCATACACGAACCTGTCCGAATGCAAACAGTCTTGCAGCGAAATTCGGCGATAAGATCCTTACGGTCAAATGGGCCGACAAGGAGAATTCAGGCAATTCATATCTGGCCCGCATCTACATCAAAGGCACCGACAGGCTGGGAATGATCAACGATATAACGAGAGTCACCTCCAAGGTTATGGGAGTCAATATCAGGAGGTTCAATATCGGAACCGAGGACGGAATCTTCGACGGATTCATCGATCTCTACGTCAATGATATGGACAACCTTGAGACTCTGATCAAAAAGATCCAAAAGATAAAAGGAATGGAAAAGGTCGTCAGGAAAGACCTGTCAAAGAATCAGCAATTATGAAAAAGATAATATCATATTTATGGCCGGCCATACCGGTTGCGATCATCCTCGGAACGATGATCTTTTCGCATTCGTGCGCCAACACGACCACTCCGCCAAGCGGAGGCCCCAAGGATACGATTCCACCTGTCCTGACTGAGATATTCCCCGCTCCAGGCTCCATCAACGTACCTGTCAGCAAGACCAAGCTTGTACTCGAGTTCAATGAATATGTGACAGTAAAGGACGGTAAAAGCCTCTTTCTCTCCCCGCCTCTGGAGAAGTCCCCGAAATATAAGCTCAAAGGAAAAGGTGTGGTCATAACATTCGAAAGCGATCTCGACTCGAACAAGACCTATACTCTCGACGTGACCAATGCTATCGCAGATAACAACGAAGGCAATATGTTTCCGGGTTATACCCTGGTGTTTTCGACAGGCTCCAGAATCGACTCGATGGTCGTAACCGGAATCGTACAGGACTGTAACAATCTTCAGCCGCTGAAAGGCGCTACGGTGATGCTGTATAAAGACCAGGCCGACTCCGCCATCTTCCTCAAACGTCCTGATGCGGCGGTCAAGACCGACGACTGGGGATTCTTCTGCCTTAGGAACATCCAGGACACCGTTTACAGACTCTATGCGATCATTGACGAGAACAATAACAACAAGTACGATCCTGATGCTGAGAAGGTTGCATTCATCGATACTGTCATCACTCCTGTGATGATGGTAAGTGACAGCCTGCCGGAGCTTTTCAAATACGAAATGACCGATACGGTGAACTGCCTAGCGAGAAAGCAGGAATATGAATTGAACATATTCCGTGAAAAGCCAAGTATGCAGATGATCGTGAACAAGGAGCGCGTGGGAGACAGGACAGCATACATCACATTTATGGCACCATACGCTCAGGTCGATTCATTGTGGATCAAAGGTGTCCCTCAGGACAAGATCATCACCCAATTCAATCTTCTGCAGGACAGTCTCGAGATCTGGGTCAACGACCCTAAGCCGCAGCCGGATACATTCTTTGTGAATGTCAAGTATATGAAGACCGACACTCTCGGTATGCTCAACAGCTTTACTGAAGAACTCAAGCTTGTCAATCCGAACAGGAAAATGCCTGGTAAGAGTTCACGAAAGGATATAAAGCACGAAGATACCACCGCCGTAGTTTCTATTGAAGCCAAGCCTGAAACTGTGGAGCAGTATGGATTTGTGTTTGAATTCCAGTATCCTGTCGTGGAGACCGCATTTGATTCGCTTACATTCAGATATATCAATCCTAAGCAGGAGGAGACTATCGGAAAATACACAGTTGTGCAGGACTCGCTGAATCTCAGGAAATACGTAGTAAGACCTACGGAAAAAATGTTGCCTGGCTATGAATATTTCCTTAAGGTTCCACATCGTAAATTCAAGGATATCAACGGCTTCTATAACGACAGTACAGAAGTCAAGGTAACCCTGCCTAATGACGACAAGCTCAGCACTATGAATCTGGTGCTCACCAATGTGAACAACAAATATATCGTAGATCTTCTGAACGAAAAACGCAATTCCGTTCTTCGGTCATATATAATTGACAGCGACCAGACACTGGTGTTCCCATACCTCAAGGCCGGCAAATATTCAATCAGGATTACGGAAGATCTCAACAGGAACGGTATAGTTGACACCGGAATACTTCTGGAACACAAGCAGCCGGAGAAAGTGAGATTCTATAAGCTGGCTGACGGAACATTCCTGATAGATATTCCGGAAATGATGGAACTGGAACAAAGCATCGATGTTGCTGAAATGTTCAAATAATCCGATTATGAAGAAAATTTTTACTATCATACTTATTCTTCTGTCGCTTCATCCGCTCTACTCGGCAACAAGCGGGAAAAGCGACAAGGAGCGTCGTCCAAAGAAAAAGAAGATCGAACAGATCGAGATCAAGAAAGTGGTGAACGAGCGTATTGATACGCTCACCAACGAATTCCTTGACACAGTGACGGTCAAGAAGGCTCTGGTGGTCAATGACTATTCACTTATCGGCGTACAGTACGGCGTCGGACTGAGTCAGGTTATGTGGAATCCGCCTCAGGAGCAGAAAATGGTATTCTCACCGGTAAATTTCGGAGTGACATATACAAAATATGGCCAGATGTTCGCTATGCCGTTCTTCGCATTCAAAGGAGGTCTTTTCTACGCCAAGGAAGGATACGAATTCGAATATAACGAAGAATACGACTATACATATAAGATCGAAGGCGCAGAGAAAGCGATTCTGGAAGTCGTCGAAGTGCCTCTTCTTTTCCAGTTCCATTATGATACCTGGAACTTCAAATTCCTTGTTGAAGTAGGCTGCTATGGAGGCTATAGGCTTGGCATACAGCGTTTTCCGGGAAAGACAGGTTCCGTAAAGCCGGAACTTGAATTCGGATTCAAGGATACTGACAGACGGTTCGATTACGGAATCAAGGGTGGAGTCGGCCTGGCGCTGGTCTTTGATCCGCTTGAGTTCCACATAACTGCTGCATACAAGCACTCATTGTCATCGCTCTACACCCCGGATCATAACAGTCAATATTATTACAGATTCGCTTACCCTTCCAATATAGTCGTTTCGGCAGGTGTACACTTCCAGCTGAGCAAACGTACCGGAAAGACGAAAGCCGAACTGAAGAAACAAGCTAAATCTATGGTTTATGGAGACACTGACAGTCAAAGCAGGTAATGTACTGATAGGTGGAGGTAATCCGATAGTCGTCCAGACTATGTGCAATACCCACACATCAGATGTAGAAGCCTCTGTGGCTCAATGCAGAAGGCTGGCCAAGGCTGGAGCACAGATGATAAGACTTACTGTTCCATCATTGGCTCAGGTGGAATCACTCAGACAGATAAAGGAGACACTTCGTTCGGAGGGGATCGATACTCCCCTTGTGGCCGACGTTCACTTTTCATCGGAAATCGCCATAGCTGCAGCTTCTGTTGTAGAGAAAGTCAGGATCAATCCTGGCAATTTCCACAAAGAACACGACAAGGCAAAAGAGCAGTTCGCAAGACTCGTGGAAGTATGCAAGCAGAACGGCACCGCGATCAGAATCGGCCTGAATCACGGTTCTCTCGGAGACAGGATAACGAATCTCTACGGCAATACTCCACTAGCAATGAAAGAGGCCGTTATGGAATGGCTGAAAATGTGCATAGATAACGATTTCTACAACGTTGTGGTATCTCTCAAAGCATCTAACACTTTTGTTATGGTAGAGGCTTACCGCCTGCTAGCCAATGAGATGCAGAAAAACGGAGTAGTTTTCCCGATGCATCTCGGCGTGACTGAGGCCGGTAATGGAGACGGAGGAAGAATCAAGTCTGCAGTCGGCATTTCAGCCCTTCTTTCAGAGGGAATCGGTGATACCATCAGGGTATCTTTGACTGAAGACCCGGAAAAAGAAATTCCTGTTGCGAGATATCTTGCCGACAGGTACGGACACAGAATTCATTCATCAATGGTATCTCTTACCTTGGAAGGCAGCAAGGCCATAGCAGAATACAATACTCCTGACAGAGAGAAACTTATATTGGATTTTGCTTGCGACTTCGGAAAGCGTCTTCTTGACAAGGAGCTAGATGAAGTGGAGCTCAGAGGCTGTCCGGAAGGAGAATATCTGGCAGATGAACTTATGCAGGCTGCGAGAAGACGATTCTACAGACCGGAATATATTGCCTGCCCGGGATGCGGACGTACGATGTATAATCTCGAAGCCGCATACGAAGAGGTCAAGCACAGGACATCCCATCTGAAAGGAATGGTAATCGCCGTTATGGGATGCATTGTCAATGGCCCTGGAGAGATGGCAGATGCCGACTGGGGATATGTTGGAGAAGGAAACGGCAAAGTCTCCATATATAAAGGAAAGAATCCGGTACTCAGACACGTACCGGAAAATGAAGCGGTGGACAGACTTCTGGAACTGATTGAAAATCAAGAATAATCGAGTAGGAGGTAAACGAAAGTAATGGAGTTTATCTCCTACTTTCGTTTACCGACCTCTCACACCACCGTACATGCGGGTCCGCATACGGCGGTTCCTTACATCCGATGATACTTTTCGTA
>SUYP01000017.1 GCA_015060395.1 Bacteroidales bacterium | reverse complement strand
AACATCGCCAAGGGTCGTCTCCAGAAGTTCTTCAAGGAGCAGACTCTCGAGGAGCAGGGCTATCAGATGGGTGACGGCAAGACTCCTGTAAAGGATGTTGTCAAGGCAGCAGATGCTGAGGCTAAGATCCTTACATTCAAGAGAATCTCACTCGCTGACTAATTTCGGATCTACAATATCCATATATAAAAAGGCTATCGGTTATTCCGATAGCCTTTTTTGTTATTAAGAAAAGTTGAAAACACATAAAAAAGAGAAAAACCTTACATAAGAAAAAGAAAAATCTGCTGTGTGATCTTGCTATTCTAACTTCTGCTAAAGAAATTTGCATCTATGAAAAGGTATTGGCTTTAATTGTATTCTTTTGAATTATAAAATATTTGGTGTTGATATTTCTGTAGAATAAAATTTATGCTAACTTTGTGGGGGCTTACGGTATGAGGATTGTATCACATAGGAAATTAAAAGAGTTTTTTGAAACTCCAGGTCGTGAGGATTCAAAGGTGTCGCTGGAGCGGTGGTATCATATTGCTCTCGAGGCGCAGTGGAAGTGCTTTGGAGATATTAAAGTTGATTTCCCCTCTGCGGATTATGTGGGTAACCAACATTATGTGTTCAATATCAGAGGAGACCGATACCGCTTGGTGGTAGTTGCAAAGTTTGTGATGGGGTACATATTCATCAGATTTGTAGGTACACATCAGGAATATGATAAGATAGATTGTCGCAATATTTAGAAACAGGAGGGTGATATGAAAATAACCGCACAACAATATGAATTCGCTCTTGCACGTATCGAAGAACTGCTTCCGATTGTGAATGAACAAACATCGGCAAGTGACCGGAATGTCGTGGAACTTGCTCTCCTGTCTGAGATTGTCATCGAATATGAAACTGTGAATTTCCCGATCGAGAAGCCTAGTATTGCAGAACTGATTGATCTGGCGCTCGAAGAACGGCAGATGACCCAGAAGGACCTGGCTAAAGAAATAGGAGTCAGTCCCTCCCGTATAAATGATTTTATAACAGGAAGGGCTGAACCGTCTTTGAAGATAGCCAAAAGGCTATGCGTATCTCTTGGCATTACAGCCTCTGCGATGCTTGGATTATGATTCCCTCTGCAGTTCCTCGATCTGTTCGAGGATTTCGCCGGTCTTACGGATTACCTTGCGGTTTATGCGGAACCCGATGATGCCTCCGATGATGGCTCCTACAGCTGCTCCGCAGCAGAATCCGATGACGTATGGCTCTGTTCCCATCTTGTTTATCATCTCATACATTAGCCAGCCTAGCCAAATGATGATCATAGGGAGAGCTACCCAATGCCATTCGCTGTAGTGCTTCTTTACCTTGCTCAGCTCTTCTGCGGTTTCTACGAGATTGCTGTCTGAAAAATCCAGATTCTTGAGCCTTACCTGCTGTAAGATTGTCAGTCCGAGGCATACTGTAAGCATTATGGCTGTCGCTACGATGAACAGAGTTGAAAGATCCTGCGACCAGAAGAACCAGGTGCAGTAAGGCAGTGCAAATGAACCTGCGATGATTGTGCCGGCAATCGTCCTGTTGATGCTGGACATCTTTGATTTCATTGACCGGCGGATATGCTGTTCATTGACTATGTTCTGCTTTTCAAGCTTCTCCTTGAGAATGCCTATCTGCGAGCGCATCTCCTCGAGTTCCTGTGATATGAGAGTATTGTTTTCCATATTCTGTGCTATTTTTCGTCCGACATATTCCTGAGTTGTTCCTTGATTCTGAAAAGACGTACCGAGACATTCTTTGCAGTGATTCCTACAATGGCACCAATCTCGTCGTAGCTGAGATTTTCGAGCCATAGGAGCACTATGGCCCTATCGAAGGGCCCGAGCCTGCTTATCCTGTTCTGCAGCATCCTTATCTGCTTCAGATCCTCGACCGAATCATCAAACAGGTTGATGTCCATATCAAGAGGTACGGTCTCGCCTTTGCGTTTTTTCTTTCTTTCCGCTGAGATGCAGGTGTTCAGGCTTACACGATATATCCAGGTCCTGACACTGCTCTCTCCACGGAATTTCGCGAATCCCTTCCAGAGATTCACAAGTATGTCCTGAAAGAGGTCTGCAACCTCCTCCTCATCCTTGGAGAACATATAGCAGACGGTGTATATCGTCCCTTTATGCTCTCTTACGGTCCTCGCGAAATCCAATTCAAGTGTGTCCATTTCTTTTCGGTTTTACATATATGACGCCGGACGTATCGGAAAACTACACAGATTATGCTTAATCTTCGTATGGCTCGTTGAATGGCAGAAGAAACGGGTTGGTCATCCTTTCTGTTGCAATGTCCGAGCAAGGACCGTGACCGGGGATGACCTTCGTGTCACCCTCCAGATGAAGGAGTTTGGTGAAGATGCTCTCCATTATCTTGTCATAATCGCCGCCAGGATGGTCTGTGCGGCCGATTGCTCCTGCAAAGAGGGTGTCGCCGCAGAAAAGCGTCTTCTCGGAACGCTCGAGATAGCATACTCCTCCTACGGTATGCCCCGGAGTCTCTATGACCTCGAAACGCAGGCTTCCTACCTCTACTACAGACCCTTCGACCACATCTGCAGTCTCGAAGGCCTCCGGCATCGGTGCTCCGAAGCAGCGGCAGAAATACTCGTTGCTTTCAAGTGTGAATCTGTCTGCCGGGTGCATATATACAGGAAGCCCGCCGAATGCGGATGCCAAGGCTGCTGTGCCGAGAATATGGTCGAAATGTCCGTGGGTCAGCATAATGCATACTGGCTTCAGGCCTTTCTCGGAGACTGTTCTTTTAAGAGCGTCCAGCTCGGAAGAGGATGAGCATCCCGGATCAATGAAGGCGCAGTTGCCGCCTTCGTCCCATACTATGCTGCAACGCGTCTGAAAGCTGTTGAATGTGAAATCTTTGATGTGTATCATTCAAAAAATCATTTTAATTATACAAATTTACATTAAAAATTAGTATGTTTGCTAATTGTAAGGGGAGAAACTGCTTTGATTTGTTAGAAAATGAGATCAAAACGGTTTCATATCCTATGTAGTACTGAAAACTAAAATAAACAGATATGCACATTGCGATAGCAGGTAATATCGGCAGCGGAAAGACCACTCTAACAAAGATGCTCGCTGCCCATTACGGATGGACTCCGAAGTTCGAGTCCGTTGACTATAATCCTTATCTTGCTGATTTCTACGAAGATATGGAAAGATGGTCGTTCAATCTTCAGGTCTATTTCCTTAACAAGAGGTTCAAGGACGTCGTTGATATATCCAAGGAGGATGCTGTGATCATCCAGGACCGTACAATCTATGAGGATGCACGTATCTTTGCTCCGAATCTTCACGGAATGGGACTTATGAGCACCAGGGATTTCGAGAATTATTCCGATCTCTTTGACCTTATGATGTCTCTTGTGAATCCGCCTGATCTGCTCATCTATCTCCGCAGTTCGATTCCTAATCTTATCGGACAGATCCAGAAGAGAGGCCGCGAGTATGAGAAGAGCATCAGGATCGATTATATAACAGGTCTGAACGAGCGTTACGAGAGCTGGATCAAGGACTACAAGCACAATCTGCTTATACTTGATGTTGACCGCATCAAGTTCGAGAACCGTCCAGAGGACTTCCAGGAGGTCATCGACAAGATCGATGCAGAGCTCTTCGGACTTTTCCCTAATGAATAACCCTCACCGTCATATTGCCCAGGACGGGCAGCTGGCGGGACTGTAATAAATTCTAAACCAAAACATTATGGCAGAAAGATTAACTATCATCGACTTTGTCGAGAAGTATGTTGCCAAGTTTTCGAAGAATCCTTTCCTTTGGGAAAAGAACCTCGATACAAACAAGTGGGAACCTACGACTTATGAAGAGACATTGGCTAAGGCTAAGCGTATAGCTGCCGGTCTTATGGCCCTTGGAGTACAGAAGGGTGAAAAGGTTTCATACCTCAGTGAAGGCCGCGATATGTGGGTCATCGGAGAACTTGGAGTTCTCTATGCAGGAGCTGTGAATGTTCCTCTCTCTATAAAACTGGGTGAGACCAATGATCTGGTATTCAGGGTAAAGCACTCCGATTCCAAGTATGTCATCACATCCAAGTTCCAGCTCCCTAAGATCAGGAAGGTGCTTCCGGAGTGTCCAATGGTGGAGAAGGTCATCATCTTCGACAGGATAGATGATATGAAGGAGAACGAGATGTATATCGGCGACATCATAGAGATGGGAGACAAGTTCCTTGCAGAACACGAGGATATGTTCATCCAGAGATATAAGAGCATCGAACCTGATGACTATGCGAACATCAGCTACACATCTGGTACGACAGCCGATCCTAAGGGTATCCTCCTGACACACAGAAACTACACTGCAAACGTAGAGCAGGCTCATTCGGTAATCGGTGTAGGCCCTGAAGACAGGATGCTCATCATCCTCCCGCTCGACCACTGCTTCGCGCACGTTGCCGGTTTCTACACAATGATGTCTTACGGTGCTTCCCTCGGTATGGTTCCGTCAGGAAAATCTGGCAAGGAAGCTCTCAGGAACATTTCTCCAAGCATCCAGGAGCTCAAGCCTAGCGTGATGCTCTCAGTGCCGACACTCGCAAAGAGCTTCAAGAAGAACATCGAGACTACAATCGCAAAGAAGGGCAAGACAATCGAGAAACTCTACAATTTCGCACTCAAGAATGCCATCGCATATAATAAGGAAGGCTACAACAAGGGTACCCAGTTCGTGGACATCTTCCGCAAGCCTCTGATGCTGCTCTTCGATAAGCTCATCTTCAAGGCTGTGCGTCAGGGACTTGGCGGCAATATGAAATTCTTCGTAGGTGGCGGTGCCCTTCTTGATATCGACCTTCAGAGATATTATTATGCGATCGGTATCCCTATGTATCAGGGCTACGGTCTTTCAGAGGCTACTCCTATCATCTCGGCAAACTCACCTGCAAGACATATCTTCGGATCGTCAGGAAAGATTGTCCAGCCTATGGAGATCAAGATCCTCGATGCAGACGGCATAGAGCAGCCTTTCGGATCTAAGGGCGAGATCTGCATCAAGGGTGAGAACGTGATGGCAGGCTATTGGAAGAACCCTAAGTCAACAGCAGACACTATCGTTGACGGATGGCTACATACAGGTGATATGGGATATATGCGTGACGCTGAGATGCTTTACGTTGTAGGACGTTTCAAGTCTCTCCTTATTGCAGCTGACGGTGAGAAGTATTCACCAGAGGGAATCGAGGAGAACCTCGTGGAGAGCTCGAAGTATATCGACGGAGCACTTCTCCACAACAGCCAGGATCCATATACCATCGCCCTCATCACTCCAAACAAGGAGGCTCTCAAGGCTTACGCCAAGGAGCTCGGTCTTGATCCTGAGACTAAGGAGGCAAAGGTCAAGATGCTGGAACTTCTTCAGGATGAGGTGAATATGTACCGCAAGGGTGGCCGTAACTTCGGAGCATTCCCTGAAAGGTGGCTTCCTGCAGCAGTATGCGTGCTTCCTGAGCCTTGGACAGAGCAGAACCATTTCCTAAACAGCTCGATGAAGGTTGTTCGCGGACGTGTCGAGGAAGCTTACAAGGCCAATATGGAGTATGCATATACTCCTGAGGGAAAGAATATTGTAAACGATATCAATCTCGCATCATTGTAATGGATTTTTCAGAACTTATACTGAAAAGACAAAGTGACAGAAGATATGCTCCCCAGCCTGTGGCCAGGGAGCATATTCTCAAATGTCTCGAGGCTGCGCGTATGGCTCCTTCAGCCTGCAATTCCCAGCCTTGGAAATTTGTAGTGGTCGATCAGCCTGATATTCTGAAGGAAATGTCGGAGGCTGCAATCGGTCTTGGTATGAACAAGTTCACTGCATCTGTACCGGTGCTGGTGGCTGTGGTGCAGGAAAATATGAATCTCGAAGCCAAGGCGGGTGCTCTGGTAAAGAACAAGGACTACAGTATGATGGACCTTGGCTTTGCGATCGACCATTTCTGCCTTCAGGCTGCAGAACTGGGACTCGGCACCTGCATTATGGGATGGTTTGATGAAAAGAAGATCAAGAAACTCCTTGGGGTACCTCGAAGACGCCGTGTCCAGCTCCTGATATCCCTTGGATGGCCAGATGCTCCGACCAGAACCAAGGTCAGGAAACCTCTGGAAGAAATTTCATCCTGGAACAAATACTGATTATGAAATTCAAGATATTCATTCTTATGGCTTTGGCAGCCGCTGTTTCGGCTTGCAAGTCTGCGGACAGGTCAACACTGACTGTCCGCCTTATGACGTATAATGTGGGCGTGTTCGACAAATATGAGGAATCAGGAGTCGGACTGACTGCTTCGTTCATCAATGAGCTCAGTCCGGATGTGCTGATACTCAATGAGGTTGACAGTTGCGCTACCAGAACCGGCTCGGTCGATCAGCTGTCGGCTCTTTCTGAAGCTACCGGTGCTTATGAGGGCTGTTTCGCTCCTGCGCTGAAGCCTTTCCAGGGCGGAGCATACGGAATCGCCCAGATGTGGAAAAGCGATATGCGTCAGCCTCTGGATATCATCAAGGTCATCTTGCCGAAGGGTGACGGCTCGGAACCCAGGGCTATGGTGGCAGTGGAATATGAGGATATCGTTGTAGCCGGAACCCATCTCGACCATAAGTCGAAAGGGGCACAGCTGAAGCAGGCACAGATGATAACGGATACACTTGTATCTATGTATGGAGGAAAGGGTAAGCCTGTATTCCTTTGCGGAGATTTCAATGCTCTTCCTGACAGCAATACATTGCAGTGGCTTCGCGAGTATTGGGATGTGCTGTCCCCGGAACTTACTACATATCCGGATGCAGGAAAACTTTCACAGATATCCCCTCTGCCTCAGACTGCCCGGGAGACACCTGGCAAATGCATTGACTACATAATGGTCCTGAAAGGTTCCTGCACATACGAAACGGCCTCTGCCGAGGTTTGCGTCCGTTTGGAAAGCGGATCAGCCTTCGCGGCAAGCGACCATCTTCCTGTCTATGTGGATGTCAGGATCAGATAGATATCAGCGTTCCTTCTCAAAATATTCTTTTCCCACCCCGCAGGCCGGGCATACCCACTCTTCTGGTATGTCCTTGAAAGGCGTGCCGGGTGCTATTCCGCTCTCAGGGTCGCCTTCTGAAGGGTCATATACCCATCCGCAGGTGATGCAGACATATCTGTCCATATCCTTCCCGGCTTTTGCTTCGGCCATATCGGCAATATGTGCTATGAGAATGTCGTCGTGCATTCTCTGTGCTACCTTCTCCCAGTGGATGAGTCCCCAGCACTTTTCGATGAATTCGGCTCTTCTGTTGCGGTAGTCTATGTAATATGCGTGTTCCCAAACATCGATTGTCATAAGCGGCTTGTATCCTGCCCTCATCGGATTGCCGGCATTAGATTCCTGGATTATATGCAGAGTGCCAGCCTCGTCCTGTGCAAGCCACGCCCATCCGGACCCGAAGATGTCGGTCGCTGCCTTTTTGAATTTTACCTTGAATTCTTCCACCGATCCGAAATCTCTTGTGATGGCGAATTCCAGTTCGGCAGGCATTTCCACAGGATCGGGAGTCAGGGTATTGAAAAAGAAAGTGTGGTTCCACACCTGTGCCGCATTATTGAAGACCGGACCAGTCGTCGTCAGGATGAGTTCTTCGAGAGAAAGACCGGAATACTTCGTCCCTTCCGTCAGCCGGTTGAGGTTGTCAATGTAGGTCTGGAGATGCTTGCCATAATGGTATTCTATGGTCTCCTGGCTCATAGCAGGCTCCAATGCGTCCATTGCGTACGGGAGCGGGGGTAATGTAAAGATCATATCAATTTGTATTTTAAGTTCGTTCCAGTCTGCCATATCAACTATCAGACCATTAGGATGGTGCTAAAAATGTCCGTATGGTCGAAAAAATGCCTTAAATTGAATGTCGGGATTGATTTTTGTATATCTTTTCGTCGGAAATTAAACTAAAAATGGAAAATTTATCGACTTACAATTTCAGCATCTCAAGGTTGAAAGAATACTTCCCGGCCGCGTCAAGAACCGGAATAGGAGAGGATCTTTGCCTGCTCAATGTCAGATTTGATGAAAACATCCATCCTTTGGAGCATCCCTTCCGTTTCGACGGAGTCCTTCTTCTGTACTGCATCAAGGGAAATATGAGGATGTCTATAAATCTGAATGAATATGATATTACCGATAACAGTCTGATCCTCTGCACGCCTCAGAATATTCTGAAAGTTGCAGATATACCATATCCGGAAAAGGAATCCCTGCATTACGTCGTGATCGCTATGTCCCAGAAGTTCGCGTCGGAGCTCAGATTGGATTTCAAGAGGATCATATCTGAGGGAATGCCGCTTGCAGAAGCTCCTGTCGCGACTCTCTCTGAGGAAGCTAAAGAGATGGTCGCCAGATATCTGGAACTTGTTGCCGGCGTCTCAAAGTCAGATATGAAACTGAAGGATGAGGCTTTGCGCAGCCTGATGTCGTCCCTCTTCTGCATTGTTGCAGGAATCTGGATGGAGAAGATGGATGAACTGAAGGTTGCTTCTGCTCAGACCACGACTCGCAGCCGTATGATATTCGAGCATTTCATCAGACTGGTGTCGGAATACCACACCAGACATCGTAATGTCGGATTTTATGCCGACAAACTCTGCCTTACGCCTAAATATCTTTCCAAGCTGATAAAGACTGCTTCAGGAAAATCGGCTCCGGAATGGATCGATTCATACGTGATCCTGGAAGCGAAGAATCTTCTGAAATATTCCGACATAACCATCAAGGAAATAGTATATAGACTTAATTTCCCCAATCAGTCGGTGTTCTATAAGTTCTTCAAGGCGCGTACCGGGATGACGCCTAGCGAATACCGTAATTCTTAAGCGGCCGTCTAGTGTGCGAAAATGAATCCGAAATAAATCCTCGGGCCGAGAGGCCTGTTCAGACCTTCGTTGTTGATGGCGAAAAGCCAGTCTGCCTTAACGGTCAGGCGCAAGGCTTCTCCCACTGCAATGTCACACCCGATAAAAGGATCGACGGCGAAGAAAGGCTGCTTGTGGAAAACGGCTGATGGCTCTGGAAGCCAGTCGTGCTTGTCACCTTCGAACATATAATAGGCAGTCTCCATACCTCCGCCGACGGTAGCTCCTATGTATGGATAGAATCTTCCGCATTTCCAGTACCAGTCTGCAAGGGCGCCGGTCCAGAACAGTTTGTTGTGGCTGCCGCTCTCGACCTCCTTCTTAAGGCCCATTGTGGAGAAATAACCTTCGAATCCGGTACGGAAATGATCTGTGAGATGAAGTCTTGCCACTCCTCCGATTCCGAATGTAGCTCCTTTTGGGGTGTAGTTGTAAGGGTTGTCTCCACCGAACTGATATCCGCTGTGGAGCATCATTCCGCCTGAAAACCCTTTAATGAATTTTTCCTTTTCCTGTGCCTGGCTGCTGAGACAGAGTGTAACCAGTAACATTATGACTGAAATTCTTGCTTTCATAATACAAAGATAGACATTGAGCTTGATACTTCAAACCTGAGTTATGTCAAATTGTCGCCTGTTTGTCGGTTTTTGACTTAAATAATCCCGATTTTGCAGAAATTTCGTTTGAATCGGGCTCAAATCTTTGGAGATTTGTTTTAAATCATTAACTTTGCAAAAGACATCAGAAATTTATTTTCGTGTCTATTTGTTAAGTTCGTTTTATATACGGCAGGGTTCCTTGGGGAGGGGACCCTGCTAATTTTATACGTACTCTCAAGTTTTATACAATTATCATTCTTTTGGCTCTGTGTTTCGTTTTTTTTCGTAACTTAGGCCCGATTTTGACGAATCATTATAATTATTAACATAAAACTAGAAACAAATGAACAAGAACAAGACTAACTGGGTTGCAGTCCTTACGATGATGTTCCTTTTCGGAATGATTGCATTCGTTACCAATCTCGCAGCTCCTATCGGAGTTATCTGGAAACAGCAGCCGGGTATCGACGGCTCCGGATTCTGGGGTATGATGGGTAATATGATGAACTTCCTTGCATATCTCTTTATGGGTCTTCCTGCCGGCAGGCTTATCACAAGACTCGGATATAAGAAGACAACTCTCATCGGTGTAGGTGTCGGTTTCCTCGGAGTACTGGTACAGTTCCTCTCAGGCAAGATCGGTGTAGGTGCAACACTCGCAGGTCTTCCGGCAAACTTCTTTGTATATCTTCTCGGAGCATTCGTATGCGGTTTCTCAGTATGTATCCTCAATACAGTGGTCAACCCTATGCTTAATCTCCTCGGTGGCGGTGGCAACAGGGGTAACCAGCTCGTTCAGATCGGAGGTACATTCAATTCTACTCTCGGAACCCTCACTCCTATGCTCGTAGGTGCGCTTATCGGAACCGTTACCAAGGATACAGCCATCACAGATGTGAACACAGTGCTCTATATCGCAATGGGCGTCTTTGCCGTGACATTCCTGATCCTTACCTTCATTCCGTTTGTGGAGCCTGAGCAGGAGAAGACTGATGTTTCAGTAAAGGCTCTCCTCAAGTACAAGCACCTCGTGTTCGGTGTAATCGCCATCTTTGTATATGTAGGTGTCGAGGTAGGTATCCCTGGTACCCTCAACTTCTTCCTTACAGATACTCTCGGAACAGCTAATGCTGCAACTACAGCAGGCTTCGTGGCAGGAACATACTGGTTCCTTATGCTTATCGGCCGTTTTGTATCAAGCCTCATCAGCGGAAAGGTATCAAGCCGTACTCAGCTCGCTGTCACAAATGCTGTGGCTATAGCACTTGTCATTGCCGCTATGTTCACAACTGAGGTTCAGGCTTCTATGCCGGTATTTACAGGAACAGGCTTCGGAATGGCTCAGGTGCCTCTTACAGCTCTCCTCCTCGTATGCTGCGGTCTCTGTACTTCAGTTATGTGGGGAACAATCTTCAACCTCTCGGTCGAGGGACTTGGCAAATATTCTGCACTCGCATCAGGTCTCTTTATGACAATGGTTGTGGGTGGTGGAGTACTTCCTCTTATCCAGAATGCAATCGCAGACGCTACATCTTATATGGCAAGCTACTGGGTAGTCGTTGCAGCCCTTGCTTATATGCTCTGGTTCGCACTCTTCGGTTCAAAGGTGAAGAAGGCTTAATGATTAACATTTAAAACGTAATAACATAATGGATTCAACATTTGTAGTAGGTATTGACGTCGGTGGTCAGACCTCAAAGCTTGGCGTCGTTGACGCAAGAGGAGCAGTCCTCGCACAGACAGTTATCCGTACGGATACTTATTCAGAGGTAGAGCCTTATATTGCAGAACTTGCTGAGGCTGTAAAGAAGATCATCAGAGAGTCAGGTACTGAGGGCAAGGTAAGAGGAATCGGAGTCGGTGCTCCGAACGGAAACTATTATACCGGTACCATCGAAAATGCACCTAACCTTCTCTGGGGACGCCAGAGGGTTGAGTTCGCAAAGCTTCTTTCCGAGGCAATGGACGGCCTTCCTGTGGCTCTTACCAATGACGCAAATGCAGCAGCTGTGGGTGAGATGACTTACGGAGCTGCCCGTGGTATGAAGAACTTCATTATGATCACTCTCGGAACAGGTGTCGGCTCGGGTATCGTCATCAACGGTGAGGTTGTTTACGGTCACGACGGTTTTGCCGGTGAGCTCGGACACGTTGCCGCTGTGCGCAACAACGGACGTACCTGCGGATGCGGAAAGACAGGCTGTCTTGAGACCTACGCTTCTGCGACAGGTGTTGCCCGTACGGCACGTGAATGGCTTGAGCTTTCTGATGAACCATCTGTTCTCAGAAGTCTCGATACAATCGCTTCAAAGGATGTCTATGAGGCTGCTAAGGAGGGTGACAGGCTTGCTCTCAAGATCTTCGAGTTCACAGGAAAGATCCTCGGACGCTCATTCGCTGATTTCATCGCATTCAGCTCTCCTGAGGCAATCGTCCTTTTCGGTGGTCTTGCACGTGCGAAGGAATTCCTTAACGAGCCTATCGTAGAGGCTATGAACGCAAATGTACTCCCGTTGTGGAGAGACAAGGTAAAGGTGGTTTATTCTCAGCTGAAGGAGTCTGATGCTGCCATACTCGGTGCATCTGCCCTTGCTTGGGAACTCTAGTTCTTGCATAGAAACAGTTTACGGCCGACTGGTATTCACTTTCGTATCCAGTCGGCCGTAAACTGTTTCTGGATCAGAATCTCATCAGGCGCATTTCTGGGGCGATTCTGTATTTTGTAGCCCTGATGAAGAGGAGCCATTGTGCAAGGAAGTATGGTACCAGCACCAGGTAATGGCGATATGGCACAGGCTCAACGAATTTGTTCCAGGCCAGAATGAAGTCTGAGAATACGAAAAGGATCGCTCCGAGAGCGAACAGGCTGCTCCTCTGAAGCATAGCGCTGACAAGCATAGTGCAGATAATTATCGCGTATATGCTGACTCCTATGGTCAGAACTCCTGGCGGAACAAGAGGTACTATCCGGAAGAATACCACGCAGAGAAGGACTGTTGCGCAGAATATTACCATAGCGAGATATCCCTTGGCCTTGCCTGTTAGCTTGCGGTCCGGCTCCACTTTCTTGAAGTAGCGGCTGATGAAATATACTATGAACCATATATGCCCGAGCGCGAAGAAACCCATCTGTGCGAGGAAGTTGCCACACGATCCGAAATGGTCTCCCAGTGCAGAAAACAGCAGGGCGAGGCTTATCTGCCAGGGGCAGAGCCATAGCGATGCTATGAACAGCGCGGATACGCAGGGGGTGATCTTGTGAGGTATGTCGAATGGCAGGAAGAAAAACACGGTAAGTGCCAGATAAACTGCGGTGGCGGATATCGCCGCCGCTTTGATTTTGCTCTCTTTGATCTTCAAAATTCCCATAATCTTAGAAACTGTTTAATTTTTTGCTAATATAATCAATTCAAACGACTATCCTGCGGAAATTTCAGGTATTGTTTTCTGTTTTATTCGTTTGCTTACAAATCGTAAGAATTTGTGTGTTTAATGTGCTGTTTTATAATCTGCTATTTATAAGGTGCTGTGCCTGTTTTAAAAAATAATTGTTATCTTTGTCGGTTGGGAAAATGTGTTTTCCCTTGAAATAAGGCGCAGACTTGCAGAGAATTTGTGAATTATTCAATATTTATGTTTAATAACTAAAAGTTTTAACAATGAAAAGAATGAGATTCTTTTTCACGTTAATGGCAGTGTTGCTGGCGTCGGCCGTAGCCTACGCTCAGAACATAACCGTAGAAGGTGTCGTGACTGATGCCAACGATGTTCCTGTCATTGGAGCAACCGTGATGGTAACAGGCACCCAGAACGGAACTTCGACTGACATTGACGGAGCATTCAAGATTTCAGCTCCGGCAAATGGACAGCTTACAGTTTCCATCATCGGTTATGCGACACAGACCATCAACATCGAAGGACGTACATTCATTGCAGTCCAGGTGCAGGAGGACACCGAATTCCTCGATGCGACAATCGTTGTCGGATACGGTACCGGTCAGAAGATCGGAAATATAGTAGGTTCAGTGACCACAGTGTCGGCTGACGAGCTGGCTTCAAGGCCATCAGCAAACGTCGGTGACGCACTTCAGGGAAAGGTTGCCGGTCTCCAGATCTTCAACACTTCAGGAGAGCCTCAGAGCAGTGTCAGCGTGCGTCTCCGTGGTGAATCATCACTCAACCTCAGCACAGCACCTCTCTATATCCTCGACGGTGTACCTGTAAGCTCATCGGTTTTCAACAGCATCAATCCGAGCGACATCGAGAACATTTCAGTGCTCAAGGACGCATCGTCAACTGCAATCTACGGTTCACGTGCTGCAAACGGTGTCATCTTCATTTCCACAAAGAAGGGTAAGAAGGGCGAGAAGCCTAGCGTGTCATTCCGCGGTCAGTACGGAGTGTCTATGCTTACCAACTACAATATGGATATGATGACCTCAGAGCAGCTTTTCCAGTTCGAGGAACTCTGCCAGCCGCAGCTCAAGTATGATCCTGCATATCAGGCGGAGAAGGCTTTCGTCCTTGGAAACGGCATCAACTTCGACTGGACTGACTATCTCTTCAACGATGCAGCTCCGATGGTTCAGGCAGATGCTTCAATCCGCGGCGCTTCAGAGAAGACAAACTACTATGTGTCAATGGGTTATTATGCTGAGGAAGGTACAGCAAAGGCAAGCTCGAGCGTTGACCGCTTCACTTTCCGTACCAACCTTGACACCCAGATCACAGACTGGCTCAAATTCGGTGCGAATGTCGCTCTGACATATTCGAAGTACCATACAATCACAACAGGTTGGTACACCCAGTCTCCTATCCTCCAGGCTGTGACAGGTCTTCCATACAAGTCTCCTTATCAGATCATATACAACGAGGACGGTACAATCTCCTGGGGCGAGCCTTACGAGGTATATCCTTGGGACAATATGATCGACCTCAACAAGTACTATGAGAAGAATACCAACGACCGCGAGTCTATGGACCTTATGGGTCAGACCTATTTCCTCCTTACTCCGATCGAAGGTCTTACAATCCGTGCGCAGCAGGCTATCGACGGCTATGACTATACTCTTCAGGGTATCAACTATCCTTCATATACTCCATACCCGTACAGAGGCCGCAATTCTCAGGCATTCCAGAGATATTACCAGCTTTCTTCTACAAATACGGCTGAGTACAAGAGGAACATCAACCAGAAGCATTACTTCTCTGTTCTCATCGGTCACGAGTCATACATCCGTACGCAGAAGACTTTCAATGCTGTCGGAACAGGTCTTACAGATGACCGTATCGTGAACTTCGGCTCTACTACAGATATCGACAGCTGGGACGGCAACACAATGCAGAGCGCGTTCAACTCATTCTTCTCGAATGCGAACTACAACTATGCAGACAAGTACTTTGCAGATGCATCTATCCGTACAGACGGTTCGTCACTCTTCGGAAAGAACCACAGATATGCGACATTCTACTCGTTCGGTGGTATGTGGAAGGCTAAGAACGAGCCTTTCCTTCAGCGCGTTAACTGGGTCAATGACCTCAGCCTCAGCGTAAGCTACGGTACTACCGGTAATGCCGGCCTTTCAAGCTGGTATGAGTCCCTCGGTCTGGTGGGAGCCGGTCCTAAGTACAACGGCAATGCAGGTTGGGCTCTTGCTCAGGTGCCTAATGCCGACCTTACCTGGGAGACAGTGGCTACACTGAACGTACGTCTCCATACACGTCTCTGGGACAGATTCACTATGGGACTCGAGTTCTATGACAGAAAGTCATCCGACCTCCTTATGGAGCTTCCGTTCTCTGCTACCACAGGTCACGCAAGCGGTATGGGTAACATCGCCGAGATGAAGAATACCGGTGTTGACCTTGAAGTTGAGTTCGATATCATCCATACAAGCAATGTATATTGGGGTGTAAGGGCAAACGTCAACTACAACAAGAACACCATCACCAAGCTCTACCAGGGTCTTGACGAACTCGCATTCCCTGACTACTCTCTCAAGTATCAGGTGGGAATGCCTTCGTCACTCGTATATACACAGGTACGTGCGGGAGTCGATCCTCAGGACGGTAGCCCTATGTGGTATGACCTCAACGGCAACCTCACCAAGACTTATTCAGACGACATTATGCAGTTCTGCGGTATGGATACCAACGCTCCTTGGTCAGGCGGTTTCTCGACCAACTTCTCCTGGAAGGGTCTCGGCATCAATGCTGACTTCTCCTGGATCGGTGAGCGCTGGGTATTCCTCAACGAGCGTTTCTACACAATGAACCCGCAGGACAACCTCTTCACCAGCAACTTCGAGACCCAGATGCTCAATATCTGGACAACTCCAGGTCAGGTGACAGACATCCCTAAGTACGGAACACAGTTCTATCACGATACCGCACGTTTCTCGAACGCGTCATTCCTCCGTCTGAAGAACCTCTCGATTTCATACGCATTCCCTGCAGAGATGATTCAGAAGAGCAAGGTCCTTTCAGGTTTCAAGGTCTATGTGACCGGACGTAACCTCTGGACAGTGACTGACTTCGCAGGCTACGACCCTGAGGTAGGTTATTCAAACGCTACTTCCGGTATGTACCCTAACTCACGTCAGATCGTTTTCGGTGCTGAATTGGTATTCTAATATAAATGATGATGATTATGAAAAATATAAAGACATTCCTTATTGCAGCTGCAGCGGTGTTCGCCATCAGTTCCTGCAACCTGGATAAGTTCCCGGACAATGCCATCAACACCGAGGACGCGATGGAGAGCGTGGCAGACTGCGAGGCTTTCCGCAACGGTCTTTACTCTGGAATGAAGTACTGCTTTACCGGTGGCTTCGTTTACAATACAGATATCCAGACCGACCTTTATCACGCTGTGAAGAACTTCGGTAACTTCTCCGGCTCGTGGTACACATATACCGTTACAGCTTCAGAATCAATGGCTTCATCTGCCTGGTTCGGCCTTTACGGATATATTGCAAATGCAAACTTCCTCATTGAAGGTACAAAGAAACTTCTCGCTGCAGGCACTCTCAACGAAGAGGATACAGCTCTTGTACAGCAGTACTATGGTGAAGCTTGCTACATCAGGGCTCATATGTACTACCTTCTTGCCAACTACTATTGCGTTGACTATGATCCTGATACAGCCGAGGACTTTATGGGTGTTCCGGTAGTCCTCAAGTATGAGCCTACAGGTGACTCAAGCAAGTATCCTTCACGTCCTAACCTCCAGGAAACCTACGATCAGATCGTCGCTGACCTTGCCGAGGCTGAGACATACGTCCTTACAGCAGGTACTCCTAACTCCGCATACGTTACAGCAGACGTTGTGGCTGCACTTCAGGCACGCGTGGCTCTTACAATGCACGATTATGATACAGCCCTTCTCAAGGCCAAGTCAATCATCGACGGAGGAAAGTACCGTCTTGTGTCAGATCCTCAGGCTTTTGCAAGCGGATGGCTCAACGACACCCTTACAGAGACAATCTGGCAGGTGGCTATGACCGGTCCGGATGATCTCGGAAACGCATATTCTTACTTCATCTACAACACCTCAGGAAAGGCAGGCGAGGACAGCCCTCGTTTCGTTCCGGAGGATTGGGTGCTCGATCTCTATGCCAAGAATGACATCCGTTATCAGGCTTGGTTCTCCAACAGGGATATCACCACTCCTGTAGTGGGCAACCTTACTCTTCTTGTGAAGTATCCGGGTAATCCTAAGCTTTATTCGGCTGTTACAAATTATGTTAATATGCCTAAGGTGTTCCGTGTATCGGAGATGTATCTCATTGCTGCAGAGGCTGCTGCCAACAGAGGTGAGGACATCGTTGCCAGCAAGTATCTCAACGACCTCAAGGTGGCACGTATTCCTGACTGGGAAAGAAGAGATTACACAGGTGACAACCTTACAGTAGCGATCCGTAACGAGAGAGTGATAGAGCTCTATGGTGAGGGACATCGTCTTTACGACATCAAGCGTTGGCATATCGGTTTCCAGAGGTCTGCCGGTCAGAATCCTGAGCTTGTGATGTCGGGAGAGAATTATTCCGGTCTCAAGAGAGAGGCTGACGATCCTTTGTTCGTATGGCCAATCCCTACAAGCGAGATGCAGGCTAACCCTCAGATGCAGCAGAACCCTGGCTATACCAATGAGTAACCTGTTTAAAGATTTGATGGATATGAAATTTTCAAGAAATATACTTATTGCAGCCTCAGCGCTTGTTCTTGCTTGCACAACTGCGTGCAACAATACTCCTGAGGGCAAGGGAGATGCAACCATAGGCTTTGCATCTGAGAGCTATATGTATAAGGAGACAGCGGGCCTTGTGAAGCTTCCGGTACAGTTTACCGGCGAGCCTAAGACCTATCCTATTACATTCGATATCATCGCTACCGTACAGGGCGGATCTGACGAACTTGAGACAATTCTTCATTTCACTCAGACAGAAGGTCTTAAGTATGCAGGTATTGAAGGCGCTTCTGCATTCATAGAGTTCACGGTTTACGATAACAGAGAAATCAATGAGTCGAAATACGTAGAGCTTGAGATCGCCAACGTAAAGGGTGCGGCTATCGCAGGCAGCGGAAAGACAGTAATCGAGATTGCCGACAACGACAACAATCCATACGAAAGACTCTGGGGTAACTGGACACTCAAGGGCTCAAATGTATTTGATGGTACTGCTGTGTCTTGGGAGGTAAACATAAGTGGAGGATTCTCTGCTGCAGAGGAAGCCGTAAATGCTGACAGAAAGCTCGTATGCTGGGGATTCGGTGGCAACAAGGAGGACCTTACCGGTTCTGATCTCACTCCTGTAAAGCAGCCTGTATGGTATCTGAACTATAATGCAGATGCAAAGCAGCTCTCACTCATTCCTGGTGAAATGATGGCAAACTGCTATGATTATACAGGAAGCGTCCCTGGAAGTTCATTCGAGATCAAGACGGCAGCTTTGTTCGTTCAGGATAACAGTCTTGTATATGATTTCACGTTCGGCGGTGTTACAGCAACCTGGAGTGATGATATGAATACCATTACATTCACTCCTAATACCGGTATTTATGGTGTGATTGTGGCGGATGGAGAACCTAGCGATTATGGCTTTGCCGGATGCTTGAATATAACAATGACCCGTAACTAATTCACGATCAATAAACAGAAAATATTATGAAAACAATCAAATATCTTGTCGTGTTCTTGTGTGCAGCTCTTCTTATGGGTGCCTGCGCAAAGGACAATGGCTTGAGCCAGCAGAACAAGGACAAGGAGAAGCCGGTTGTCAGCATTATCAAGGGTACCTCGAACGATGGAATAATCAAGTTTGAGATAGTAGCTTCTGAGGATGCTGCGCAGTATGCTTATGTTGTTCTCGCAGGTTCCGGTAATGAGGCTCCTGAGGCGATCAGCATCCTCACCGGTGAAGTTTCCGGTGCCGAGGCTGGCGAATCATTCAGTTCAGAAGGAAGTCTTGGTGCTTCGACGGAAGCAAAAGTCGTTCTGGACTGCTCCACCTTTATGAATCTTACAACAGAGTATGAAGTGTTTGCTGTGGCTATTACGGAGACTGGACTCGTAGGTGAGATTACTTCTGCTCTGATAGTTATGAATGACACCATAGCTCCGGAGCTTGCCGGTGGTGCGTTCGATAACAACACTATCCATCTTACTTTCAATGAGGATATTACCATTGGCTCGGGCAAGGCTTCTGTCTCATATTTCAAGCAGATCCCGTTTGTAATGTCTGAGTCGGTCACAATCCCTGCTGCCAATATTACAGTTAATGGAAATATTGCGACCATAGTATGTCCGAAACCGGCAGACGGAAGCGTATATTATTTCCTCAGCCTTCAGAAGGGTGTATTCGAGGACCTCTCCGGCAATCAGCTTCAGGCACGGAACAGTGGTGTTGACAGACAGGGAAGCCCGTATGGCCTCTTCTGGATGTCTGATCCGGTGCCGTTCACTATAGATAATACTATGTTCTCTACTGAGGAGACCGACTGGTCGGCTGAAGGTGCTTCAATCACATTCAAGTTCCCGTTCAATGTCTATGAGTCAGGCCTCAGAGATGGCATCAAGGTGGCCTATAATGACGACTGGGGAACAAAGTCATTGATTGCATCATATACCCTTGGCTCTGACAAGAGGACTGTTACTGTTACACTGCCTGAGAAGCCGATAGGTGCATTCGACATTATCGTAGAAGAGGAACTTTTCTATGATGAGTGGGGTAACTGGAACGTAGCCCGTGTTCCTGAGGAGTATCTCTATGAGAATTACTGGATGACTCTCAAAGGTGGAAACTATCTCATTGACTATACATCGGATGAAGAAACTGTAGAGCAGTTCCCTGCTTTATTCGAACTTCTCACAAGAGACATAGTTGCCTGGAATGCTGACTGGTTCAATATCTTTGGAGGCTATGCGCTCCCAACCAACCTGCTCGGTATCGTTGACTATAAGAACAAGACCATCACGTTTGACGGAACCTGGATCAATAATGGACAGATCGACACCTATCTGTGTTTCGGACTTGATACATATTTCTGGGATCAGGCCAAGACCCAGATTATGGTCTTCTGGGGTAGTGGAGAAAGTGGTCAGGAGCCGATTGTAATGACTTTTGATGAAGAGGGTTACATCACTTCTACAACAGGTTTCGAGTATTCCGTATTTGATAATACGACATTCAAGTTTCTTGGAATGCTTGCATATACTTCTGATGGAGCGCACGTTACGTACGTTCCGGAGGAAAAGAAAGGACAGCAGTCCTTCAATGCTTATTCAAAGAGATTTGAGACTGCAACTTTGAGTCGCAGAGACTTTGTAAAAGGAGAGTAATAATACAATAACTTGTCATAATGAAAAATTTCGTCAGAAATCTGATGATTGTGATATCTGCTCTGTTCCTTCTGGTGCCGTCTGCGTGCCAGAAGGCGGACAGTATCACAACTTCCAAGACTGAATTGACCTGGACCCGTGACGGAGGCAAGAAGACTCTTGATATCACGGCTAACTGCGAGTGGACTGTGAAATGTCCGGATTGGATCACTTGTGAGCCTTCTTCCGGATCAGGCAGCGCCCAGGTGACTTTGAGAGCATCCAAGAATGAGGCTCTTGAAAGAAAAGACATCATTTCCATAGCCGGCGGCACCGCCCTGTGTCAGGTCAATGTGTCACAGGCAGGAGTTGACTTCACTGCAAGTCAGATGCTTTTCGAGTTCGATTCAGATGGAACTCCAATCACTTTCACGATAGTATCCAACTACGATTGGACCATTCAGATTCCTGAAGAGGCATCCTGGGTGTCGGCCAATCCTAAGTCCGGTACGGCAGGTGAGACGAAGGTCACCCTTACTCCGGCTCCGATCACCGACCGTACGCCGCGCGACAGGACTTTCCTTACTGTCGATTATGGCAAGTCTTTCACGATGCTTACCGTGAGCCAGGCGATGCCTAACGATCCTCCTGGCAAGCCGGTCCTTGTTTCTCCTGAGGATGGAGCCAAGGATGTCAAGGTAAATGTAGTGTTCAACTGGTCAGAAGTCGAGGACCCGGATGGTGATGCTGTAAGTTACAGACTCCTCATCTCTCAGGATGGTGGTAACACCTGGGGCAATGTCTCCACTTCCGAGACAAGCACGAAGTACTCCGATAAGCTCTCCAAGATGACTGATTATATCTGGAAGGTGGAGGCTGTCGATGCATTCGGAGCTAAGACCGAAAGTGAGACAAGGTCGTTTACAACAGGTGACGGCGGTGCTTACAAGGATGGAGAGATCTCCATATATCAGATGGAAAGCGCCGGGGCTCCAAAGCCTATCCACCTTATCTTTATGGGTGACGGATTCATTGAGGAGGATTATGAGGAAGGCGGTGCCTTCGATCAGGCTGTGGAAACTGCGGTGGATGCCCTTTTCAGTGTAGAACCGTTCCCTACCTACAGGAATTACTTCAGAATCAGCACTATAGCTGTATATTCGCAGGAGAGAGGCGCAACTGTCCAGAAGGATATGAGCACAGTCAAGGCTCAGGTCAGGAATACTGCGTTCAGCGCTACTCTCGAAGGTGGAAGCAGCACTGGTACAAGCTGTAATTACGACAAGGTCTTCAGCTATGCACTCAAGGTTCCGGGAATGTCGGAGACAGCTCTTGACAACACGACTGTATTCCTTCTCATAAATGTGGATGCATACGCGGGAACCTGCGCTATGTATGTTTCCGGACGTTCTGTATCTATGTGCCCTATGGGAAGAGATTCATTCAGGCCTGTCGTGTCGCACGAAGGTGGCGGACACGGTTTCGGCCGTCTGCTGGATGAGTACAGGTACAATGACGCAGAGCTTCCAGCGGATATGCAGAACGAACTTACCTATTGGAGGGGATATGACCCATATTATGGTTATAATATCGACATCACAGGTGACAGAAGCAAGGTACATTGGGCTCATTACTTCACCCGTCCTGGATATGAGGCAGTGGATATGTATGAGGGAGGATTCCTTTATACACGCGGCGTATGGAGACCGGAGGAAATCAGCTGTATGCACGATAACCGAGCATACTATAATGCCCCTTCACGTGAGGCCATTGTCCAGAGGATAATGAAGTCTTCAGGCAAGACATTCAATATGAATGACTTCATCTCCAAGGATAAGATCAGGAAAGATCCGACTACCAAGGCTAATTACGTCGAGGAAGTGGCGGTTCCATTCGCTCCGCCGATTATGATCGACAATATGAGATAATACAATTGAGGCCTCCTTTCGGGAGGCCTCGGTTTTTATAGCGTATCCTTCTTGAGGTTTTCTATGTATTTGTCTATCCTGTGGAGCTGTCTCGGGATGTCTATCCTTTGAGGACAATGGCCTGTGCACTGGTTGCAGCCGATGCATCTGGCAGCCTGCCTGAGTTTAGGAACAGCCCGGTCATAGCTCACCAGATATGCCCTGCGGGCCTTCTTGTAGTTCTCGTCCTGAATGCTTTTGGCGATCTCTCCTTCATTCACGCATTTGTTGTAATGGAGAAGAATGGCAGGGATATCGATGCCATACGGACAAGGCATACAATACTTGCAGTCATTGCAAGGAATGGTCGGATATTTCTGCATCAGGTCGGCAGTCTCTTCAAGGAAAGCCAGTTCATCTTCATTGAGCGGAACGAGAGGAGAATAGGTCCTTACATTATCCTGCAGATGCTCCATATAGGTCATTCCGCTGAGAACTGTTAGTACTCCCGGATGTGTTCCGGCGAAGCGGAAAGCCCAGGAAGCCACACTTCCCTGAGGATTGCGCTCCTTCAGACGGTCAGCGATATGCTGCGGAACCTTTGACAGACGTCCGCCCAGAAGGGGCTCCATAATGATGGACTGGATGCCTCTTTTGTCAAGCTCCGCCTGAAGATATTCTGCATTGGCATTTCTTCCGGATGCGTGTGTCCAGTCAACATAATTGAGCTGTATCTGTACGAAATCCCAATGATATTTCTCGTGCAGGGCCAGCAGCTGGTCAAATCCTTCAGTACTTCCGTGGAACGAAAAACCGAGGTTGCGGATGCGTCCGGCCTTGCGTTCTTCCTGAAGGAAATCCATAATTCCGGTGTCACCGAATCTGGTGTTGAAAGCCTCGATTCCAGAAAGGGAGTGAAGCAGATAATAGTCAATGTAGTCTGTCTGAAGATTCTTAAGAGAGTTGCGGTACATCTCTATTGAGTTCTCTTTCGACGAATTGCTGAAGTTGGAAAGCTTTGTCGCGATGTAATAGCTTTCGCGAGGATAGCGCTTGAGCGAACGGCCTGTGGCGGCTTCGCTCTGTCCCTGAAGATATACAGGAGCTGTGTCGAAATAATTTACACCGTGTCCGATGGCATAGTCAACCAGTCTGTCTGTGGTCTCCTGGTCTATGATGTCCTTGCCGTCAGCATCCTTGATCATAGGCCAGCGCATACAGCCGTAGCCGAGTATGCTGACCTTGTCACCGTTGACGCTGTTGGTGCGGTAAGTCATATTGCCGTCTCCGGCTGCACCGTTTCCGCTCATCCCGTCTGTTCCTGTCGTTCCTGCCGTAGCCGGGGAATCACCTCCCTTGCAGGATGCAACTGCTCCTAATCCTCCCATAACAAGGGCAGCGCTTCCGGCGGTCTTGAGAAAATCTCTTCTGTCTATATTCTTTTTCATAGCTTCTTAGATCGTTTTATGTACTTCGTGTCCTTCAACGTGAATTGCGGTGAAAGGTCTTGCCGGACACAGATTCTCGCAGGCACCGCATCCGATGCATCTTTCCTCATTGACTGTCGGAATCATCAGAGACTTAGGGTCATCCGGATTCTTCCTGACCATCCTGATGGCTCCGGCAGGGCAGTGACGTGCACAGTTGCCGCAGCTGACTTCATCAGTATTCACGACGCAGTTATCAAGATTCACTACAGCGTGTCCTATCTGGATGGAAGACTTCTCTTCCCTAGTTACAGGTCGGATGGCTCCGGCTGGACATATATCCGAGCATCTTGTACATTCCGGACGGCAGTATCCTCTTTCGTATGACATTTCCGGAAGCATAAAGGTCATAAGGGATGTGGATGGCCTCAGAACCTGATTCGGGCAGACGCTCACGCAAAGCTGGCAGGCCGTGCAGTGATTGCTGAAGTTCTTCAGACTAAGCGCACCGGCAGGTACGAGAGGTGTCTGTCTTTCCGGCTTTTCAGCATTTTCAATGGCGGTCAATCCTCCGTCAACCTTCATTTCCTGAGCTTTCGCGGTAACTGCAGTTCCTGCTATTACGGCAGAGGTTATGAATGCCCTTCTGCCCTGGTCGGCAGCTGAACTGTCTGTAGGGTTCTGGCATTTATCCGGTTTGGCAGGGGATCCTTTCCCATATCTCCTGGCATAGCTGATCGCACCGTCCTTGCAGACGTCGATGCAGTCCATACAGGCCACACAGCGGCTGTAGTCGATCTGGTGCTCCTTAGTGTTGATGCAGGAGGCCTTGCACTGCTTTCCGCAGAGTCCGCAGTTGCGGCATTTGTCTGTATCGATTACAGGAGCGAATACACTGAATCTGGAGAAGAATCCCAGTACGGTTCCCACAGGGCAGATTGTGTTGCACCAGGTTCTGCCGTTCTTCCAGGCCAGGATTCCTATCACAATGAAGGTGATCGCTGCTGTTATGAAGGTTGACACGGACTTGATCCACACATCCACGCTGTAGAATGCATAGCTTCCTGCTCTTTCAGCTATCCAGGCAAAGAAATTGTTGCCCCACTGATAGAGAGGGGCAAGGAGGTTTCCTGCGATACGTCCGTATGCGCTGTAAGGCGCTATGAGGATGGCTATGGAGTGTGCCCCGAGAACCAGACCGAGGATGAACAGCACGAGTACCGCATATCTCAGCCAGTTCTTGGCAGGAGAATAGGTGAAACGGAAGCGGTTCTTCTTCTTTGTCTTGCCGTGAATCCACGATATGATGTCCTGCATAACTCCTAAAGGACATATAACAGAACAATAGACTCTGCCGAACAGCAAGGTCAGCAGCAGAAGCACTGCAACAATGATGAAGTTCAATGCCAGTACGGCAGGCAGGAACTGGATCTTTGCCATCCATCCGAGCCAGGCGTGGAGCGTTCCGGTGAAATCCAGAAACAGCAGAGTCACACCTATGAAGAAGATGGATGCAAGAATGATTCTGATTTTTCTAAGCATATAGTTATAGTTTAGTTGTTGTTTCATATTCGTCCAGAGCAGCCTTCATCAGTTCGCGTCCGGCTTCTGAAATCTCTCGGGCTCTGGCATAGTCTCCTATTTCTCCGTATGCGTCAAAAGGCATCTTCACCAACACCTCCGGACGGTATCTTTCGGCAGCAGTCCTGGCTATGACGTGATTCATAAGCGAGAATGTACGTGACAGGATGCTGTAGTAGCTGTCTTCAAAAAGAAGTTCTGGCTCAGGCTCTTCATCGTTCAGCTTATGGAGGAGGATCTTCTCTCCCTGAGCCTTGGCGAGCATAAATTTGTCCTTGAGAGTCAGGGTGGAATTGTGGCGTACGGAGTTCAGGACGATTCTGGTCTCGGCATCGAGTTCTCTTTCGGCTCTAAGCCTGTCTTCCTCCTGTCTGGCTTCGTTTATGACTGTCTGACGGATGGATTCCACATCCACATCATTCACGTCGAAAGCTACCACAATGTCATTCCCGCTTCTGGGAACCTTGTCTATAGGCATAGTGTTTACGATACCTCCGTCCACCAGGGTGCGGAAACCGTATTTTACAGGCCTGAACAGTGACGGGATGGAAATGGAGGCTCTGACCGCTTCGAAAAGAGGGCCTCTGTCGAAAACAACTTCCTCCCCGGTGTACAGGTCTGCCGCAACTGCTCTGTACGGGATCATAAGGTCTTCGATGTCTATTTCCGGAACAATTTCCTTGATAGCCCCTATCACTTTGTCGCCTTTTACGAGATGGTTCTTGCTGATTGACAGATCCATAAGAGAGAATACCTTCCACGCATCAAGAGAGAACAGCCATTCCTTGACTTCGGAAAGTTTGCCTGCAGCATATATTCCTCCGATAAGTGATCCTATGGAAGTTCCCGCGATGGAAGTGATATTGTACCCGCGGCTTTCAAGCTCCTCTATAGCTCCTATATATGCCCATCCGCGCGGCCCTCCGCTGGAAAGTACCAGCGCGACATCCTTTGTTTTCATAGCTTTATGAATTCACAAAAGACAAATATAACAAAAAAAGAACCTGTGAGGGTTCTTTTTCTGTTTTAATTCATCACTGCGCAGTCAAAATACTCCTTGAACAGAGCCAGTGCCTTGTCAAGCTGCTCCGGAGTGTTATGCGGAGTGCCTTCAAGCTGATATTTCCATCCAAGCGATTCGTACTTATGCTGACCGAGGGTATGGTATGGGAGAATCTCCACTCTACGGAGCATCTTATATTCCTTGAAGTGCTCTCCCAACGCCCTTATGTCTTCTTCGAAATCGCTGATTCCCGGCACGAGGACATATCTGAGCCAGAAAGGCTTTCCGTTCTGTTCCAGCCATTCTGCGGTCTTTATGGTCTGCGCATTGCTGCGTCCGGTGAGGCTTTCGTGTCTCGCGTCATTGAACTGCTTGCAGTCCAGAAGAACCAGGTCGGTCTGGCGCAGCAGCTCTTCTATGTCGCTGTTCCAGGCTCCTCCGTTTGTATCTATGCAGATGTTGATTCCTTCTTCCTTCAGTCTGGCATAGAGCGGAAGAAGATCCTTTGCCTGCATAGTCGGCTCACCACCGGAGAATGTCACTCCTCCTCTTTTCCCGAAGAACGGCTTCTGGCTTACAGCCATACTTACGATATCCTCTACTTCTGTCGGAGTGCCTCCTTCAAAGGCTATGGTGTCGGGATTTGCGCAATAGAGGCAGCGGAAAGGGCAGCCCTGCAGAAAAACGACGAGCCTGAGTCCCGGCCCGTCGTATGTTCCCATTGATTCGTATGAATGAACCTTCAGCATTATCTGAGTGATTCGTGGAATGTTCTTGAAATCACCTCGAGCTGCTGCTCGCGGCTGAGTCTGATGAAGTTCACAGCATATCCTGAAACTCGGATAGTGAGCTGAGGGTACTTCTCTGGGTGCTCCATCGCATCCTCGAGCATCTCTCTGTTGAGGACGTTCACGTTGAGGTGGTGTGCACCCTTGGTGAAGTAACCGTCCATCATTGTGATGAGGTTGTCGATCTTATCCTCCTCTGTAGGACCGAGTGACTTAGGTACGATAGAGAATGTATTCGAGATACCGTCCTTAGCGTCGTGGTAGTCAAGCTTTGCTACAGATGAGAGTGATGCGATCGCTCCGTGAGTATCGCGTCCGTGCATTGGGTTCGCACCAGGTGCGAATGCCACGCCCTTCGCCCTTCCGTCAGGAGTAGCTCCTGTCTTCTTTCCGTACATCACGTTGGATGTGATGGTGAGGAGAGAGAGGGTAGGCTCGGCTCCCTTATAGACCTTACGTGCGCGGAGCTCTGTATCGAAAAGCTGTACGATGTCGCGTGCGAGCACGTCAACCCTGTCGTCGTCGTTACCGAACATAGGGAAGCTGCCCTCGATGTCAAAGCCCTCTGTGAGACCGTCTGCGTTGCGGCGAGCTGTAACCTTTGCGTGCTTGATGGCAGAAAGCGAATCAGCTACGATAGAGAGGCCGGCAACTCCGTAAGCGAGGTTGATCTTAGGATCTGTGTCGATGAACGCCATCTGTGACTTCTCATAATCATACTTGTCGTGCATAAAGTGGATGATGTTCATTGTCTCGTTGTAAACGCGCGCTACCTCGTGGAGAACCTTCTTGTAATTTTCCATTACCTCATCGAAGTCAAGAACATCGCTTGAAAGAGGCTTGATGCCCTCTACCATAAGTGTTCCTGTGTTTTCGCAACGTCCCTCGTTGATTGCAAGGAGGAGAGCCTTCGCGAGGTTTGCACGTGCTCCGAAGAACTGGATGGCCTTTCCGATAGCCTGGTAAGATACGCAGCAGGCGATACCGTAGTCGTCGCAGCCTCTTACCTTGCGCATAAGGGAGTCATTCTCATACTGAACAGAGCTGGTCTCTATCGAAACCTTTGCGCAGAACTCCTTGAATCCCTCCGGAAGCTGCGGGTGCCAGAGCACTGTCATATTAGGCTCCGGTGCAGGTCCGAGGTTGTAGAGAGTCTGGAGGAAACGGAACGAAGTCTTTGTAACCTTGCTCTTTCCGCCTGTGAAGCGTCCTCCGATTGACTCGGTGATCCAGGTAGGGTCGCCTGCGAAGAGGTCGTTGTATGAATTCATTCTGAGATGACGGACCATCCTGAGCTTCATCACGAACTGGTCGATGAGCTCCTGTGCGAATGTCTCGTCGATGATGTTGTGATCGAGGTCATACTGGATGAAGATATCAAGGAATGAAGATACGTTACCGAGTGACATTGCAGCTCCGTCCTGCTCCTTCACGGCAGCAAGATAAGCCATATAAAGCCACTGGACTGCCTCCTGGGCATTTGTAGCAGGTCTGCTGAGGTCGAGACCATAGTACTCACCCATAATCTTGATCTCCTGAAGAGCCCTGATCTGCTCCGCTACCTCCTCGCGGAGAGTGATGCGTGAGCGGGTCATTGTTCCTGTCAGGTTCCTGAGGTCATCTCTCTTGGCTTCGATGAGTCTGTCGATGCCGTAGAGGGCAAGTCTTCTGTAGTCACCGATGATACGACCTCTTGAGTAGTTGTCAGGAAGTCCTGTCAGGAAGCCGAGTGACCTGTATCTGCGGATTTCCTCTGTATATACGTCGAATACTCCGTCGTTGTGAGTCTTTCTGTAGTGTGTGAAGATCTCCTTCACCTTAGGGTCAAGTTCCACGCCGTTCTCCAGGCAGGCCTTCTCCACGACCTTGAGACCTCCGAATGGCTTGATGGCCCTCTTGAGGAGCTCATCAGTCTGAAGACCTACGATAAGCTCGTTCTCCTTGTCGATGTAACCTGCTGCGTGTGAGGTGATAGTCGAGATTGTCTTTGCGTCGATTGAACGGACGCCACCGTTTGCTCTCTCTTCTGCAAGAGCTTCTACGCACTTGTTCCAAAGCTTCTTTGTGCGCTCTGTCGGTCCCTGAAGGAATGATGCGTCACCTTCGTATGGGGTGATGTTGCTGTAAACGAAATCTGCAACATCAATTCTGCGGCTCCATCTGCCGTCGTTGAATTTCTGAACCATAAAACTGTAATTGTTAGCTTCTTAAAAATCGGCCGCAAAGATACCTCTAAAAATGACAATTATCAACTATACGCTACTTGGGAACTGTTAAATTTATGTGAAGAATTCCAGTCTCTTTTCAGAATTCATCGGGTGGCGCTTCAGCCAGAAACCTGACTTTGCTTGCAAGGACCTCATAGAACTGCTTTTCCGTTCCTTCCGCAGAAGTGTATTTGGCAGTCCGCATCCTTCCCTTCACGTATATAGGCATACCTTTTTCAATCTTGTCCAGATCGGGCATATCCTTGTTGCTCCACGCTGCGACATTGAACCAGGTGGTCTCGGAAGCTGCCATCCCGTCCTTTGTCTTGTAGAGGTATTCCGATACAAGGGAGAAGTTGGCAACCTTGCTCCCGTTTACTTCATTCTTGCGCACCGTGCCGACACGGCCCCGGATTTCTATCCTGTTCAGATGTTCCATTATGATATTCTCTCTTTTAAAGTTATGTTTTATCGTCCCACACCATAATGCGCGCTTGGTAGGTTGAGGGCAAAGTAAGTCAAAATAATCTTAGTACGGATATGTCTGAGGCTTTCCGGATGCAGGTTTTTCTTTTTTTTATGTCTTTTGAATCTTTTTTAACCTTGAAAAGATTTTTCTTGTCCTGATTCTGGAGGATAAAAAAGATTGAATTCGTTTAAGAAAAAGAAAAACTTTCTCCAAACTGTTGTTTATGAGGAAGATGTGCTTCAAATTTGCGGTATGGGATATGATAAGAATATAAGGAAGATGCCTGTATGTCTGGAGTGCGGCAACCGTATCCGCTACGGCAGGACGGATAAGAAATTCTGTTGTGAAGACTGCAGGACAAAGCATCATAATGACCTTGCGCGCGCGGGGCGTTCATTCCGGAACAAGGTGATAGCCATCATCAACCGGAACTATGAGATTCTGGACGGAATTCTCAGGATGGGTATGGATTCAGCCGACCTTGTTGATCTGTCGGCTCTGGGATTCGCTCCCGGTATGGTGACTTCCTACAGACATATCGGAAAGCACGATGTATTCACTTGTTACGATATCAAATATATAATGACGAAGACGAGAATATATTCAATAGTGAAAATTAATAATCTTTCAGTAAATTTGCAGATTAAAACAGAAATGAAAGATCAATAAACAATTGAATATGGCAAAAAAATTACTTATCGCAGGCTCTGCGCTTGCATTAATCTGCAGTTGCAACAGTATGGAAAATCCGCTTCTGACGGAGTCGTCGGCTCCTTTCGGCGCTCCAGAATTCGACAAGATCAAGAATGAACATTACCTTCCGGCATTCGAGGCTGGAATCGCTGAAGCCAAGGCTGAAATCGATGCTATCGTGGCGAATAAGGAGGAACCTACCTTCGAAAACACGATTGAGGCTATGGAAGTGTCCGGACAGACTCTGAACAATGTTGCCGGAATCTTCTTCAACCTTATGGAAGCCGATACTGATGACGAGATGCAGCAGATCGCTGAAAGTGTCTCTCCTATGCTCACAGAGTATTCTATGTACGTGTCTCTCAACAACGACCTTTTCCAGAGAGTGAAGGCTGTATATGAGAAGAAGGACGAACTCGGACTCGCACCGGACCAGATGAAGCTTCTGGAGGATAATTACAAGAGCTTCGTACGCGGTGGAGCAAACCTTTCCGATGAGGACAAGGCCCTCTACAGCAAGTGGTCTGAGGAGTTGTCGCTTACTACTCTTCAGTTCAGCAAGAACGTACTTGCAGCGACCAATGCGTACGTCCTCAATATAACCGATTCGACCAAGCTTGGCGGCCTGCCGGGATTCGTGAAGACAATGGCGGCCGAAACAGCGGCTGAGAAAGGACTTGAAGGCTGGGCGTTCACACTTGATGCTCCAAGCTACAGCCCGTTCCTCAAGTACAGCACCGAAAGGGAACTCCGCAAGGAAATCTGGACAGCTTATAACACAAGAGCTATCGGCGGCGAGAATGACAATACCGAGATTGTCAAGAAGATTGTTGACCTCAGGATCAAGATTGCAAACATCCTCGGATATGAGACCTACGCTGACTATGCCCTTGAGGAAAGAATGGCCAAGAATAAGGTGACAGTCAATGAGTTCATCAAGAACCTTCTTGAGCCTTCAATGGAGTTCGCGAAGAAGGATGTTGCTGATGTGCTTGCTTTTGCGAAGAAGAACGGTTTTGAAGAGTCACAGCTTATGCCTTGGGACTTCAGTTTCTGGTCAGAGAAGTACCAGCAGGCTGAGTACTCACTCAGTGCGGAGGAACTCAAGCCTTATTTCCAGCTTGAGAGCTGCATCAATGCTGTGTTTGGTCTTGCTACACGCCTCTATGGCATTACATTCAAGCAGCTCGATAATGTCCCTGTATATCACGAAGATGTGAAGGTGTATGAGGTGAATGATGCGGACGGCCGCCATCTGGCACTCTTCTATGCGGACTTCTTCCCTCGTGCTAGCAAGAGAGGCGGTGCGTGGATGACTGAATTCCGCGGACAGAGCATCAGGGACGGTGTAGAGTACAGACCTTTCATCAGCACAGTTATGAACTTCACCAAGCCTACAGCTGATGCACCGGCTCTCATCACTCACGATGAGCTTACTACATTCCTCCACGAGTTCGGACACGCTCTTCACGGCATTTTTGCGGAGGGCAGATATGGTTCGCTTACTGGAACAAATGTTTCACGTGACTTCGTTGAGCTTCCTTCTCAGATTATGGAGAACTGGGCGTTCGAGCCTGAATATCTGAATTCATTCGCAAAGCATTATCAGACAGGGGAACAGATTCCTGCAGAACTTATTGAGAAGGTTGTGGCTGCCAAGAATTACCTTGCAGGTTACGGCCAGGTGCGTCAGCTTCATTTCGGATATCTCGATATGGCTTGGCACTCACTTACAGAGCTACCTGCAGAGACAACCGTAGAATTTGAGCAGAAGACTCTTGCGCCATACGCTGTTATGCCTTCTGTTGAGGGTTCTGCATTCTCTACATCATTCTCGCATATATTCTCAGGCGGATATTCAGCCGGCTACTATTCATATAAGTGGGCAGAGGTTCTTGAGGCTGACGCATTCTCTCTCTTCAAGGAGAAGGGAATCTTCAACACCGAGGTTTCTCACTCATTCCGTGAAAACATCCTTTCAAAGGGTGGGGCAGAGGATGAGGCTGTCATCTATCGCAATTTCCGCGGTCACGACCCTCAGCCTGAGGCTCTTATGAAGAAGCTCGGACTGACCAGATAGTCTTACGTAATCAAACAGATCCGGCCGACTGGTGTTCCGGTGACCCCCACCCTCTTCGAGGGTACCCCCTAGCCGGGGGTGGCACGTCACCTTCAACCAGTCGGCCGGATCTGTTTGAGTATCTGATTAAGCTACCTTGGCTGTCGAATCCTTAGGCTCTTTGAAGAGAATCATAAACAGGATGGCAACAACCAGAGCGTATCCTGCGAATACGTACCAGGCAGCACTCCAGTTCGGATCGGCGGCATTATAAACGAAATGGTTCACGACAGCCTGAGCGCTGAGCGTTCCTATTGTAGCACCGATACCGTTGGTCATAAGCATAAAGAGACCCTGTGCACTGTTCTGGATCTTTGCAGTGGTCCTCATATTGACATAAAGGGAACCGGAAATGTTGAAGAAGTCGAATGCGACTCCATAGACGATCATAGAGAGGATAAGCATCCATACTCCTGAACCCGGGTCACCGGCACCAAAAAGACCGAAACGGAGAACCCAGGCGAACATTGCGATGAGCATAACCTTCTTGATTCCGAACAATCTCATTGCTACCGGGATGAGAAGGATGCCGAGAGTCTCGGATACCTGTGATATCGAAATGAGTGCATTTGCGTTACGGGCACCCCAGGCCTGAGCGAATTCCGGAATTTCCTGGAAATGCGAAATGAACGGATTTGCAAAGCCGTTGGTAATCTGGAGAGCAACTCCGAGAAGCATCGAGAAAATGAAGAATATGGCCATCTGCCTGTCTTTGAAGAGAGAGAAGGCCTTGAGACCGAAACGCTCTGCAAAGCTCTGTCCTTCGCCGGCTGATGCATTGCAAGGGCATTCAGGCAATGTGAAGCAATATGCAAGCATAGCGATTCCGAGGATGCCGGAAACGATGAACTGGTTGTATGAATGCTGGTACTGTATGCCGTTGCCGTTGGTCATAAAGTTGACGAAAAGCATAGCGCAGATAAATCCGATTGTTCCGAATACGCGGATAGGAGGGAAGTCCTTCACTGTGTCATATCCGTTTCTCTCGAGAATGTTGTATGCAACGGAATTCGAAAGTGCGATTGTAGGCATATAGAATGCCACGCTTAATGCATAGAGACCGAAAAGTATTCCGAATGAAACCTCGCTTCCTGCAGTCATACCGTATAGGCCGGCTCCTGCCATAGCTGCACCGGCGATTCCGTGGCATAATCCGAGAAGCTTCTGCGCCGGAATGAATTTGTCAGCAACAATACCCATAAGGGTAGGCATAAAGATGGATACGATACCCTGCATAGAATAGAAGATGCCGATCCTTGTGGCCAGTCCGACAGATGCGAGGTAGCTTCCCATAGATGTGAGATAGGAACCCCAGACTGCCCATTGGATGACATTCATCACGATGAGTCTTAGTTTGATTGATTTGTTCATAGTTATTCTTTTTAATGCTATTAATCAATATGATGCACCTTTGCTGACGCTTGATGCGGCGGCTTACGGTGCTTCTTTTGGCTATGTATCAGACAAAGATAATCGTTTTTGAATAAAAGTTGTTATCTTTGACGGTTAAAATGATTTGAATGAAATTCGTAAAGACATACAATGACCCTAATTCCGCTGCCAGATGCGGTGTGATAACTACTGACCACGGACAGATCGAGACTCCGATCTTTATGCCGGTGGGCACTGTCGGCTCGGTAAAGGGTATATATCATAGAGACCTCAAGGATGACATCAAGGCAGAAATAATCCTTGGAAATACATATCATCTTTATCTCCGTCCAGGTCTTGAAGTGCTCAAGGCTGCCGGCGGACTCCACAAGTTCGAATCCTGGGACAGACCGATACTTACAGACAGCGGCGGATTTCAGGTGTTTTCCCTCAGCCCTATCAGGAAGCTGACCGAGGACGGCTGCATCTTCCGCTCGCATATAGACGGTTCGAAGCATATCTTCACTCCGGAAAACAATATGGACACCCAGCGTATAATCGGAGCCGATATAGTTATGGCTCTGGATGAATGCTGCCCGGGTGATGCAGATTACAACTATGCAAAGAAGTCCCTCAAGCTTACCCAGAGGTGGCTTGAGCGCTGCGTGAAGCATTTTGATGAGACAGAGCCATTGTACGGCTACTCACAGGCTCTTTTCCCGATCATCCAGGGATGCGTCTATCCTGATCTTCGTCGTGAGGCTGTAGAGCACGCTGCAGCCCTTGACCGCGAAGGATATGCCATAGGAGGACTTGCTGTGGGAGAACCTACTGAGAAGATGTATGAGATGCTGGAAGTCGTATGCCCGATAATGCCGGATGACAAGCCTCGCTACCTTATGGGTGTCGGCACACCGGCGAATCTTCTCGAGGGAATTGCGAGGGGAGTGGATATGTTCGACTGTGTGATGCCGACAAGAAACGGCCGTAACGGTATGCTATTTACCTGGGACGGCATAATGAATATGAAGAACAAGAAATGGGCGGATGATTTTTCACCGCTTGACCCGAAGGGAACATCCTTCGTGGATCATACATATACAAAGGCATATCTGCGTCATCTCTTTGTGTCCGGTGAGATTTTCGCAGGACAGATAGCGAGTGAACATAACCTTGCATTCTACCTTGATCTCGTACGTGAAGCACGCAAGCATATCAAGGCCGGTGATTTCAAGGCCTGGAAAGACGAGACGGTGCGCAGGATAACTACAAGACTATAAGAAAATGGAGTTTGATCTCAGACCAAGAAAGATTGACCTGTATATAATCAGGAAGTTCATCAGCACCTTCTTCGTGGCGCTGATCCTGATCATAGGCATTGTCATAATCTTCGATATCAGTGAACGAATCGACGATTTCGTGGCTAAGGAGGCGCCTCTGAGGGCCATCATCTTCGATTATTATGTGAATTTCGTTCCGTACTTTATGAATATGTTCAGTCCGCTGTTCGTATTCATAACGGTGATATTCTTCACTTCGAAGATGGCCGCTGACTCCGAGATCATCGCCATCCTCTCCTGCGGAATCAGTTTTCACAGGATGATGGTTCCGTATATGTTCTCTGCGGCCCTTATTGCGGCTTTCTCCCTGTGTCTCAATCTGTTTGTCATACCTGACGCCAACAAGACCAGGGTGGAGTTCGAGAACCAGTACTTCAAGGACAAGACCAAGAGCGTGGGACGAAATGTGCATTATCAGATAGCTCCCGGAGAGTTTGTCTATGCCGAGTCATTCAGCTCCTGGAACAATACGGCCTACCGCTTCACTCTGGAAAGGATAGAGGACAACAAGCTCGTTTCGAAGATATCTGCCGAGACTGCCGTATATGATACGACAAGGCAGAGCTGGAGGCTGAAGAAATATTTTATCCGAGACTATAACGAGGATCTGACCGACAGGATACGCAGCGGAAGGCAGATGGATACAGTGATCCCATTGAGTGTCAAGGATTTCTACTTCAATGAAAAGACTGTCCAGACGATGGATTATTATGAACTGGACGAGATGATACGTGTCCAGAAGATGAGAGGAGATGCCAATGTAAAGATGGCTCTGATCGAGAAGAATACCCGTTTCGCTCTCCCGTTCTCAGCTTTCATCCTGACGATTATGGGTGTGGCGCTCTCGTCTAAAAAACGTCGCGGCGGCATTGGCTGGAATATCGGTATAGGTATCGCCCTCGCATTCACCTATATCCTCTTCCTGCGCTTCAGCCAGATGTTTGTCCACACCGACACGCTCCCGCCGGCAATAGCCCTCTGGCTCCCGAACATAGTCTTCGCCATCATCGCCGGCTTCCTTTACAGGATAGCGCCGAAGTAATTCATATATTCCGAATAGATTGTTCATCTGTTGTTATGGTAAATTCTCAGATTGAAATTGACCTGATTACTCATTGCATAGAGTATATGTCTAATAAGGAAGATATCTGTCAGCTTTTCAAGATGAAAGGTATAAAATATCCTTCCAGTCCATCGTTTAAAAAACTTGCTGCGGCATATAATGAGTGTCCGCAAGCCATTTCTTTAGATGAAATACGTGATTTGTTCCGCGAACAATGGAATCCCTGTGATTTCGGACGACATATAGATCATTTGAAATCCGGACTTTTGAAAGGTCATAATTGGCACGGTGCCCGTCCCTCTATGTTGCATCTGTCTATTCAAGATAGAGTCAGAGAATGTTGCGATGGGAGAATATCACTTGAAGAGTTTCTGGAACTAGGATCTGATATAATGAAACATGAGTATTTTATGGTTGCTTCTCACGATATATGTGAGACAGCCATAATCCGTGATATCCCTTCTGTCATTCCTCCTATAGGTAACAAGAGCGTGACGGATTTCATATATGATGGTGTTCCATACGACCTTAAAATAACATCTCATCCGGATGAATGGAAGCACTTGGCTGGCAAAATGACGTTAGAAGAAAAGAAGTCGCTTGCTTTTGAATTATATAAAGGTGCGGATTCGGATAGAATGAGGAAGATGGCTGAGGGTTGCCGACATAACTGGGGACTTAACAGAATGTACTATCTGGTCTCAGACCAGGATAAGTGGCTTTCTGATCCGGAAGGAGTTGTCGGATATCTTCTGAATAATCTGAATTCCAAGGATAACTGTTTCGATATTGAAGTTCACGGCTTTAATATTCACATCTGTATGGTCGAGCAATAGTTTCCGTTTCCATTTGAAGTTTAATTTTATAGTCCTATATTTGCATATAGATTGGACAATAGTGGACAATCCTAGACACAATGATGGCTCAATGGAAATAAAAGATTACTATACAATAGCAGAAGTAGCAGAGCATCTTACGCTCTCACAGAAATCAATCAGGAGGTATATTGCTGCCGGACATCTTGGTGCTGTAAAGGTCGGGGGTAACTACAGGATTCCTAAAAGTGCATTGGAACACTTCATTAACGATAAGTCTGGTAGTGAGTCCGCTGTCAATTATGATCTCTTTGGCAATGTAGTGGAAGAGCATCTGCCTGTACGGAATACTCCGAAATATGATCTCATCAATTGGTGTGATTTGACAAATGTCTGGGATAATCTCTCGGAGTCGGAAATGACTTTTGTTGACTGTTTCTGTGGTGCTGGAGGGCTTTCAAAAGGCTTGGAGATGGCAGGACTCCAGGGTATTTGCGGACTGGATTGGTTCCGTGAGGCCGGAATGACGTATTCGAGGAATTTCAAGCATCCTTTTGTAAATGGAGATATCACTAAGCCGGAGGTCAAACAGCTTTTTTATGAAGTAATTGAGAACCAGTTGCAAGGAAAACATTTAAGTGTCGTAGCCGGTGGATTCCCTTGTCAGGGGTTCAGTATGGCCGGAAACAGGATCGTTGATGATCCTAGAAATTCTCTGTATAAGGAGCTGCTGGAAATAGTTGATTACCTGAAGCCGGACTTTGTGGTATGTGAGAATGTCAAGGGGCTCAGGTCAATGCTTGGCGGTATGGTCGAGCAGAAAATAATCTCCGATTTCAGAAATATCGGCTATGAGATGAATGTTACTACATTATGTGCTGCTGACTATACTGTTCCACAGAAAAGAGAACGTGTGATTTTTATAGGCAATCGTATTGGCAAGAGAAATTATCATCCTCAGCCATTGATTTCACCAGATGAATATGTGACTACGGGTCAGGCTATAGGTGATTTGATAGATCATCCGGAAGATAAGGATTTCAATCACGTACCTACCAGACATACGCCTGAAATGCAAGCAAGGATGGCAGCCTGTCCTGAGGGACAGAGTCTGTATAAAGGATATTCCGATGCCTGGAAAAAATGCCCTTGGAATGAAGCTTCGTGTACGATCAAAGAGAATCACGGAGGAGTAAATGTCCATCCAAGATTACCAAGAGTGCTTACTGCCAGGGAAATGGCACGTTTACAATCGTTTCCAGATGATTTTATTTTTGAGGGACCAAAGAATAAACAGTTGGTGCAGATCGGTAATGCGGTTCCTCCTCTTCTTGGAAAGGCAATAGGTCTTGCTATCCGTCATTCTGCTGGAGACTTGCAATAAGAATAGAATCATAAAAATTCAGGCTTCTGACTGGGATGTCCCGGTGCAGAAGCCTGAATTTTATATGGTGCTGAGTTAGTCAACGAATACGTTCCAGCCGAAGATGTCTTCGATTTCGCCTCTCTGGATGCCTCTGATGTAGTTGTAGAGCTTGAGGGACTTCGGACCGCACTGGCCGTCTCCATATAGGTAAACGGTCTCTTCTTCTGATTCGAGGAACGGCTTATCAACGAGTTTGTGTACCGGTGTGATCACAACTGCAGTGCCGCATTCTCCGACTTCATCGAATGTGCTGAGTTCTTCTACAGGGACAGGCCTTCTCTCCACTTCCATTCCAAGGTGGGCCGCTACTGTCTCGAGAGACATATTGGTGATTGAAGGCAGGATGGATGGAGACTTCGGGGTGATGTATGAATTGCCCCTGATGGCGAAGAAGTTCGATGAGTTGAACTCGTCGATGTACTGTCTTGTAGCAGGATCAAGGTAGAGGACTGCCTTGTATCCGAGCTCGTGCGCGAGGTTGAGCGAATAGAGGGAGCAGGCGTAATTGCCGCCGACCTTGAATGCACCTGAACCGTTCGGTGCAGCTCTGTCATAATTCCTCGCTATCACTACATCCACTGCATCAAGGGCGCCTCCTACGTATGCTCCTACAGGTGAGCAGAGCATAAGGAATGTGCTCTCTTTGGATGACTGTACTCCGAGCTGTGGGTTCGTTCCGATGAGGGTAGGACGCAGATAGAGTGATGCTCCTGATACCTCGTATGGCGGAAGGAAATCGATATTTTCCTTTACGACCTGCTTGCACATATCGATGAACATCTCGGTGGATGGGGCCTCGATGCCCAGGAACTTAGCCGATCTCTGAAGACGCTTAGCATTTTCTTCCGGTCTGAAAAGGCGGATCTGTCCGTCCTTTCCTCGGAATGCCTTGAGTCCTTCAAAGCACTCGATGGCGTAGTGAAGTGCGCCAGCATATGCGCTGAGGCTGATGTAGTCGTCTGTAAGACTCTCTACAGGAGTCCAGGCACCGTCCTTGAAGGTGCTTCTGAGGATTGTGTTTGTCTTTGTGTAGGAGAATGTGAGCTTGCTCCAATCGATATTTGCCATAATATTATCAGATTAGTATTTCAAACAGTTGGTTATTTTCGTTGATGTATTCGTACGAGATGCCGTGTGCCTTGAGTCTCTGCATAAACGGACCGAAATCTTCCTTGGCTGCCAGCTCAATGCCGATCAGTGCCGGACCGAAATTCTTGTTCGTCTTGCGGATGTACTGGATGTGCACGAGGTCATCGGTAGGGCCTATTACGTCGCGGATGAACGATAGGATTGCGCCGGATTTCTGAGGGAAGTTTACAATGAAATAATGCTTCAGACCTTCGTAAAGAAGAGACTTTTCACGGATCTCCTCCATACGGGTGATGTCATTGTTGCTTCCGCTGACTACGCAGGCCACTCTTTTCCCCTTGATCTTGTCCTTGTAGAATTTCAAGGCCGCTACAGCCAATGCTCCTGCTGGCTCTACTACGATGGCGCTCTTGTTGTACATATGTATGATAGTCGTGCAGACTGCTCCTTCCGGTACTACTACGATATCGTCAAGAACCTGGCGGCATACTTCGTAGGTATGAGTGCCTGCGAGCTGTACTGCTGCGCCGTCAACGAACTTGTCTATATGCTCGAGCTTTATCGGACCTCCGTTCTCGATCGCCGCTTTCATACAAGGGGCTCCACCTGGCTCCACGCCGATGATCTTTGTCGATGGTGACATTCTGCTGATGTATGCTCCCAGTCCTGATGCAAGTCCGCCTCCTCCGATAGGTACGAAGATGTAATCAAGAGGCTCCTTGCTCTGGTTGAATATTTCGCGACCGATGGTTCCCTGACCTTCCATAACCTTAGGGTCATCGAATGGAGGAATGAATGTCTTGTTGTTGTCCTGAGCGTATTTGATGGCAGCTGAATTTGCAGCGTCGAATGTATCCCCGGTGAGAATGATTTCAATGAATTCCTTGCCGAACATCCTTACCTGCTCTATTTTCTGGCGAGGTGTGGTGACAGGCATAAAGATGGAACCCATAATCTTGAGCTTGCTGCAGGAAAAAGCCACTCCCTGTGCGTGGTTGCCTGCGCTTGCGCATACGATGCCGTTTTTCATCAACTCCGGATCAATTGTCCTGATCTTGTTATATGCTCCTCTGATCTTATATGACCTTACCATCTGAAGATCTTCTCTCTTGAGATATACTTCAGCATCGTAAATGTCTGAAAGGTTGGCATTCCTCTGGAACGGTGTAGGTTCTAGGATTTCGTCAAGTACCTGAGATGCCTTGTCAATGGCTTCTACGGTAGGGAAGTACTTTGTCTCGCTCATATCTTAAAGATTAAAATCAGACTATGATTTCTCTGTCAAAAATATAATTAAAATTGTGGATTTCCTAATAATTTTGCGTTATATTGCCCTTTAATCCAACATTATGAGAGCTATTGACCTGTGACTGAGCTCCAATCTCACATTATCTTGCACGGTCTTGTTCAATGTGGCTTTCCACCAGTTGTCAAATACGACGTCATCAGTAGGGTACATAAGCCCCTCCGACCTGATCCTGAGGCTGTTGTCAGGAGTGAATATCGATATTGACCTTCCTGGTCCGCATTCGAATTCTATGGTATCGTTGATAGGGAATATGGTTCCATCGTCGGAAACCATCTCTATCGTGATGTCCTTGAGGTCAAACATCCTGGTATATTCCATAAGCAGGGAAGTGTTGCCTATGGTATGGTCCGCCCTGCCGCCTGTAGCCCCAAGAATATGTATGGTTTCAATTCCCTTGAGATTGTTCAGAGCCCATCTTACTGCTTTTGTCTGGTCGTTGTGTTCCTGTTCGGTCTCCTTCAAGATTATGTCGGCATACTTCTTCTGCATAGATGCTGGAAGGGTATCCATATCTCCGATCACGAGGTCTGGAAGCCTTTCCTCTCCGAAAATCGATAGGCTGTTGCGTAGGAATTTCTTCAAAGCTCCGTCGCAGCAGATAATATAATCGGCAGTGCGGATGAGGTAGTGCGGATATTCTGTCCTAGGGAATTTTCCGTCACATATTATGACGACCTTACTAAACATATTTCTCTGTAATGTTTGAAGATGTGCCTTTTGTCACAGAATATGTCTGCGGTTCTCTGAAGCCTATGAGGAAGTCGCCGATTGCCATCTTCTTCTTTCCTGCAAGCTGGAGTTCTGTAACCGATATGGCTCCGTCGGCCGTAGTTATCGCAAGATAGGTCTTTCCGTCGGAAAGGATAGTGCCAGGAACAGCAGATGAAAGACCGTTCTGGCTCAACATATCCTTATAGCCCTCGCCGGTGATCTTGACCGATCTGTATATCTTCATCTGAAGCACCTTGTCTTCCTTGACAAGTTCTGTGAAAGCTCCCGGATACGGACTGAGGCCTCGGATGAGATTATATATGTTCTTCGTCTTTCCGTACCAGTCTATGTGGCAGAGCTCTCTGGTCAGCTTCGGAGCCGGATGGAGGATCTCGGATCCCTGTATGAAGCTCTTCTGTACGCGGAGTTCGACATTTCTGTCGATGATGGCCTCTACCGTGTTTACAACGAGCTGGGCTCCAAGCTCCATCAGCTTGTCGTGGACATCTCCGGCAGTATCTTCAGGCTCTATCCTGCAGTCGTATCTGTACATAATGCCGCCGGTATCCATTCCTTCATCAATCATAAACGTGGTGACTCCTGTGGTCTTTTCTCCGTTTATCACCGCCCAGTTGATCGGAGCGGCTCCCCTGTACTGCGGGAGAAGTGCAGCGTGAAGATTGAATGTTCCGAGCTTAGGAATCTCCCATACGACTTTCGGAAGCATTCTGAATGCCACGACTGCGAAAAGGTCTGGTTTCCAAGCCTTTAACGCCTCAATGAATTCCGGATCTTTCAGTGAAACCGGCTGAAGGACAGGGATATTATGCTCCACTGCATATTTCTTGACTGCGCTTTCGTTTATCTTGAGCCCTCGTCCGCTGGCCTTGTCGGCTACGGTCACGACTCCCACCACATTATATCCGTTCTTGATCAGCTCGTCCAGAGGAGCTACTGCAAATTCCGGCGTACCCATATACACGATACGCGTCTTCTTGAAGAATCCCATTATCTTGGCCTTTATTTTTCTGAATTCGTTCTTGAGTGTGTCCATACTGAAGATGGCCGAATCGTTTATCGCCTTCCAGGACAGGAAAAGTCCGGTCGGTAGGAGCACATAACTTGAGAAGAATACACCGTGGAATGCTCCTACGGCGCCGTCTCGTGCCAGCTTCGTTCCCGAAATGTCGATCACCCAGTATGCGACGAAGAAAAGTACTGAAATGATGGCTGATACACCCAGTCCTCCCTTTCGGATGATGGCACCGAGAGGGGCTCCGATGAAGAAGAATATGAGGCAGGCTATCGACAGGGCGAACTTCTTTAGGATCTCGATGTCGATGAGCCTCAGCAGATAGTTGTGATGATATCTGTTCCTCGAATATGATTCAAGAGCCATCTGGATCTCTTCCGCGTTCTTCTTAGCCTTCTGGAGGGATACGATCTCATCCTTTATGGATTTCCACTGTCCGATGTCTTTTCTCACGAAAGGTGTTTCCGGCAGTTTCTGGGTGGCTGTATCCAACTGTGAATTGTATCTCAGGGTCCTTGAGCGTCTCATAGCCGTAAGGTCTTCCTCCTTGCCGGCAAGGCTTAGTGCTCCGATGGAATCCTGGCTATGCTGCAGCTGGTTGAGGTCCATTGACTTCACCTGATCGTCGAAACGGCTGGAATCCGATTTCTGGAAAGCGTAATTCTCCAGAGGAATCACCATCTCCTGCTTATGGAAATCGATCTTCTGCAGCTGCAGGGTCGTGTCCCTGTATTTCTTGTCGTTGGTTTCCTCGTAATTCGTGCCGTCATACAGGATGAAGGTGAGGTAGGTCTTGTCCTTCGACATCTTCATTATTGCGGAGTCAGCGATGGTCAGGCTGGTGTTTCCCTTGTTCTTGGTATGGTTATACACCATAACCCCCTTCATCATACCGCTGTCGTCATTGCGTTCGTTCACGCGGAGGATATAGCCTTCGATTCCGTTGTAGAAGGTTCCTGTCGGTATCTTGATCTCATCCTTGGTCTTGCCGATATCGTCCCTGAGGGTGTATATCTTGTTGTAGGCCACAGGTATGAGGTCGTTCGACACGAAGAATGCACCGACGCTTATGACCGCGCATATAATTCCCAGAGGCACAAGTATGCGCTGAAGCGAGATTCCGGCAGCCTTGATGGCGAGAAGCTCGTTGTTCTCACCCAAGGTGCCGAGGGTCATCATCGATGCGAGGAGAGTTGCAAGAGGGAGTGACAACGGAAGCATTGTAGCACTTCCCCAGGCAAGAAACTCAAGTATGACTCTCATACTCAGTCCTTTGCCGACCAGCTCGTCGATGTAGAGCCAGAGGAACTGCATCACGAGTATGAACACGACGACCAAGAGGATCGCTATGAACGGTCCTACAAAGGATTTGATTATGAACTGGTCGAGTTTCTTCATTATGACGTTAAAACTTCCTGCTCTCCTTTAATGTTCATTTATACCACTGAATCAGCGGGTCGCGGCTTCAATCATCTTGGCAAGTGCCTCAGCGAGGCCATCGATGTTCTTTCCGCCAGCTGTAGCCAAGCCTGGCTGTCCGCCGCCGCCACCGAGGATGAGCTTTGCAGCTTCGCGTACATCGGTGCCTGCATTGTGGCCTGCTTTCACAAGGTCGTCAGAGTACATCAGGAGAAGCTGCGGCTTGCCCGAAGCTTCGAATGCCGCTGCGATGACAAGGTTCTGCGCCTCCTTCTGGAGCATAAATGCTGCATTCTTGAGCATTACAGGGTCCATCGGAGTGTCGATCTTCACGATATTGATGCCGTTCATTTCCACAGCCATACCCTTGAGGCTTTCCTTGAGTGCAAGAGTCTTTTCCTTGGCGATCTCTTCCATCTGCTTCTTGTATGCCTCGTTCTCCTCAACCATCTTCCTGATGGCTCCTGCGAGGTCAGGCACGTTGTTGAAGAATGCCTTTGCGGTGCGGATGGTTTCCTCCATTCCGTTCACCATAGCTTCTGCGTGCAATCCGGTGGTAGCCTCGATACGGCGCACTCCGGCAGCGATAGCGGATTCTGACACAATCTTGAAGAGACCGATCTGGCCTGTGGCTGCAGCGTGTGTTCCTCCGCAAAGTTCGCAGGACTCACCGAACCTGATCACTCGTACTGTGTCGCCGTATTTCTCTCCGAAAAGTGCCATAGCACCCATTTCCTGCGCCTCTTCCATAGTGGCGTTGCGGTTCTCGTCAAGCGGGTTGTTGGCTCTGATGAGTGCGTTCACGCGATTCTCGACAAGGTCGATCTGCTCATCGCTGAGTTTCTCGAAATGCGAGAAGTCGAAGCGGAAATATTTGTCACATACGTATGAACCCTTCTGCTCTACGTGTGTTCCGAGGATCTCGCGGAGAGCCTGGTGGAGGAGGTGGGTAGCTGTATGGTTGTTCTCGATCTGGAGTCTTCTCTCTCTGTCAACGTGGAGGCTGAAGCTCTCGGAGCAGTCTGCAGGAATGCGTTCCGCCACGTGGATTGTGAGGTTGTTCTCCTTGATTGTGTTCACGATATTGATCTTCTCGCCACTCTCTGAAAGGATGTATCCGGTATCTCCTACCTGTCCACCCATCTCTGCGTAGAACGGAGTGCGCTCGAAAACGAGCTGGTACATTGTCTTGTTCTTAGCCTTCACCGTGCGATGGCGGGTGAGCTGTACGCCTTCGAGTTCAGTCGCGTCGTAGCCGCAGAACTCGATGTTGTCGCAGTGAGCGAACTCCACCCAGTCGCCGGACTCGATGGCTGTAGCGTTACGCGCTCTGTCCTTCTGCTTCTGGAGCTCTACCTGGAATGCTTCGAGGTCGATGGTGTATCCCTTCTCTGAAGCGATGAGCTCAGAAAGGTCGATAGGGAATCCGAAAGTGTCATAGAGCACGAAAGCATCCTCGCCGGAAATCACCTTTGTCTCCGCTGACTTTGCCATAATGTTGTCCATCAGACGGATACCTCTGTCGAGAGTGCGGAGGAAGGCCATCTCCTCTTCCTTGATCACGCGCTCGATGAGGGTCTGCTGCTTCACGATCTCTGGATAGAACTCTCCCATATCGTCGATGAGCTGCTGCACGAGGCGGCAGAGGAAAGGCTCGTTGAAGCCGAGGAATGTATATCCGTATCTTACCGCACGACGGAGGATTCGGCGGATCACATAACCAGCTTTCACATTTGAAGGAAGCTGTCCGTCGGCGATTGAGAAGCTGATGGCGCGGATGTGGTCTGCGATCACTCGCATAGCGATGTCCTCTTCAGTTGTGTTGCCGTATTTATGTCCTGAAAGTTCCTCGATCTTTGAGATCATTCCGGTGAATACATCAGTATCGTAGTTGGACTGCTTGCCCTGGAGAGCCATACAGAGTCGCTCGAAGCCCATACCTGTATCGACGTTCTTGTTAGGGAGAAGTTCGAGCTCGCCGTTAGCCTTGCGGTTATACTGCATAAACACGTTGTTCCAGATCTCGATCACGAGATGATGGTCCTTGTTTACGAGTGATGCGCCTGGAACGGCAGCCCTCTCCTCGTCTGAGCGGAGGTCGATGTGTATCTCGGAGCAAGGTCCGCAAGGGCCTGTGTCGCCCATTTCCCAGAAATTGTCCTTCTTGTTTCCGAGGAGGATGCGGTCCTCAGGAAGGTGTCTCTTCCAGGCTTCCATAGCCTCCACGTCGAGTGTGGTGCCGTCAGCCTCCGATCCCTCGAATACTGTAGCATAAAGTCTGTCCTTGTCAAGCTTATAGACTTCGGTGAGAAGCTCCCACGCCCAGTCGATAGCCTCGTTCTTGAAATAGTCGCCGAAGCTCCAGTTTCCGAGCATCTCGAACATTGTGTGATGGTATGTGTCGCGTCCTACCTCTTCAAGGTCATTGTGCTTTCCGCTCACGCGGAGGCACTTCTGGCTGTCGGCAACCCTCTTCCATTTTGCAGGGCTGTTGCCGAGAAACCAGTCCTTGAACTGGTTCATACCTGCGTTGGTGAACATAAGCGTAGGGTCGTTCTTTACGACCATAGGTGCCGAAGGCACAATCTGGTGGCCTTTGGAAGCGAAGAAGTCCAGGAAGGCCTTTCTGATCTCTTTAGATGTCATATATATTTCTGTTTTATTTTCCATCAGGTTGCCGTCAAGCCGTACAACGGCAAAGTAACTTGCAAAAGTACAATAAAATTTCGGTAAAAGCATATAAACGAGGGGCAATATGTGCCGGAATGTCAGTTTTTCTTATTTTTTATAGAAGTATATGAGATTTTTTATACCTTTGTCCCGTATGTCTAAAAACAAACGATACATATTGAACCCGAGAACGCTCCTTTATGAAGTCAAGAAGCGTTCCAGAATGTCGAAGTTCGCCAGGACGGCAGCTATGTTTGTCGTGAGTCTGGGAATGGCGGCGCTGTATTTCTGGCTATATGGTTCCGTGCTCGGGCTTGATTCTCCCAAGACTCTGCTTCTCAAGAAGAAGAATGCAGAATGGTGTTCCAAGGTTGAGGTGCTGAATCGTCAGCTTGATGAGTATGACCAAGCTCTGGTATCGCTTCAGATGAGGGACGATGACATCTATCGCTCAATATTCGGTATGAACGAAATACCGGCCGAGGTGCGTAATGCGGGATTCGGAGGTGTGAACAGATATGCTCATTATGACGGCATAGGCCAGGACGGACTTCTGAAGAAGACAGCGGTGCGTCTGGATGTCCTGACGAAAAAGACATACGTCCAGAGCCGTTCTTTCGACGAGGTGGCTCTCCTGTCCAAGAGGGCGGGTGATATGGCTGTATGTATCCCGGCGATACCTCCTGTAAATCCTGATCCGTCGAAATACCGCCTTTCAAGCGGTTTCGGCTATCGTTCCGATCCTTTCTCCGGACGCTCTACCCGCCATACCGGTGTGGATTTTGCGATGAAACCTGGCAATCCGATATATGCGACGGGAGACGGTGTGATAGAAAGCGTGAAGTTCGAGTTCTTCGGCTATGGCAATCAGGTGGTCATCGATCACGGATTCGGATACAAGACACGATATGCACATCTCAAGTCGGTCGGTGTGGTCGAGGGGATGAAGGTGAAGAGAGGAGAGTGCATCGGCCTGAGCGGCAATTCGGGAAGGTCATCCGGACCTCATCTTCATTATGAGGTGCTGTACAAGGGCAATTTCGTGAATCCGGCTAACTATTATGATCTGTCGATCACTCCTGAAGAATATGCCACAATGGTGCAGAACACTGCAGATGCTTCTGAAAAGATCACGATGCACCCTTCGCACAGGAGAAAAGAAAAGAGCCGTATATGAGCAGTCAGTACATATTCGACAACGACAACATAAAGTTCAGGAAGAAGAGAACATCAGTGTGGGCGGTTTTGCGCAAGATACTGGTGTTCTTTGTCGCTACTGCATCTATGGCTGTGCTTTACTATCTCATCGTGGCCTTCTTTTTCAGCACCGGGGAGCAGCAGAGGCTGCAGGATGAGAACAGGATGTATGAGATGGAATATCCTGAGCTCAAGAAGAAAGAACAGCTTGTAGCTGATGTGATCGAGGGCTTGAGGATGAAGGATGACAGGATATATGAGGAGATATTCAATATGCCGGCTCCGGATATCGACCCGGTCTCGTCCGTTGACTTCCTGATGGGGCTTGACTCCATCCCTGACAAGGATATCGTCAGGTATGCGGAAAGGAAGCTTGACAAGACCGAGGCATCTGCGGATGTGGTGGAGAAGAATTTCGCCGCCATAATGCAGGCCGTGACGGACCAGGATTTCATAATGCCTCCGATGACCAATCCGATAGGGAATTTCTCCTTTGCTCAGACAGGAGCGTCTGTGGGCGACAAGATCAACCCTTTCTACAAGGTCAGCATCAGGCATAACGGTCTTGACCTCATAGCTCCGGCGGGAGAACCGGTCTATGCTTCGGCAGACGGAGTGGTCAGGAATGTGATACGTTCGCGCAAGGGACTCGGCAATGTCGTGGAGATCGATCACGGCAACGGATATGTGACCAGATACGGTCACCTGGCAGATGTCGAGGTCAGGAAGGGACGGCAGCTCGAAAAAGGGACGAGGATAGGATATGTGGGCGTTTCCGGCAATTCATTTGCGCCTCATCTTCATTATGAGGTGCTGAGGGATACGCTGGTACTTGACCCGGTAAATCATCTTTTCGCTTCCGTGAATCCGGAGGAATATATGAATATATTGATAATGGCTGTCAGCACCGGCCAGTCGTTGGATTAAGCAGTATTATGGAAAAGTATTTATACACTATCGGCGAAGTTGCCGAGATTCTGGGTGAAAGCACATCTCTCGTGCGTTTCTGGGCCAATGAGTTCCCTAAGTACATCAAGCCGCAGAGGAATGCCAAGGGAAACCGCCTCTTCACCAAGGAGGATGTGGAGACGTTCAAGCATATCCACGTCCTGGTCAAGGTCGAGGGACTCACCCTGGAGGGTGCGGCCAAGAGGCTCAAGGGTGACAGGAAGGACGTCATCAACAAGGCACGTGTGCTGGAATCCCTCAAGTCCATACGTACTCAGCTTGCGGAGATCCGTAAAGAACTGTAATATATATAGGTATGGAATACAAGGTTAAGGATGTCATCAAGGTCATTGAGGACTTTGCGCCTCTGTCGCTTCAGGAAGGCTGGGACAACAGCGGCCTGTGCATAGGTTCGCCGGAAGATGCGGTTAGCTCTGTCCTTTTCGGTCTGGACTGTACGCCGGAGCTGGTGGACGAGGCCGTGGCCTGCGGGGCAGATATGATCGTGACCCATCATCCGCTCATATTCTCGGGACTCAAGAAGATATCTCCGGACAACAAGGTCGGAGAGGCTGTCATCAAAGCCATAAGGTCCGGTATAAGCATATATGCGGCTCACACCAGTGCTGACAAGGTTATTGCGGGAGTCAGCGGAGCTATGGCGGCGAAGCTCGGACTGGTGAATGTCAGCATTCTTGATGAAGACGGAGAAGGTACCGGTCTTGGAGTGGTCGGTGATCTTTCTGAGCCGCTTTCGGCTGATGAGGCCGTATCACTGGTGAAGGAAAGGTTTGCGCTGAAGGCTCTCAGGACCTCAAAGCCGCTGGACGGCAGGATCACAAGAGTCGCGATGTGCGGTGGTTCCGGCAGTTCGCTCATCGGTGCCGCAAGGAAATCCGGAGCCCAGCTCTACATCAGCGGGGACATCTCATACCATCATTTCTTCACGGAAGATGGCTTTATGATAATGGATATAGGCCATTACGAGAGTGAAATAGAGATAGTTGACATTTTATTTTCTTTGATAAAGAAAAATTTTCCTACCTTTGCGGTTCGCATTACTCAGAATATATATAGTAACCCGATATTTTATTTTTAAGCGATATGGCTAAAAAGACAAAGAAAATCGAAACTCCGATTGACCAGAGAGAGACGTTCGTGTCCATTCAGAAGAGTTTTGCAGACTCGGATCTCAGCGTAAGCGAGAAGCTTCAGACACTTTATGCTCTCCAGCAGGCAGACTCAGCAATCGACAAGATCCTTCAGCTCAGAGGTGAGCTTCCGATGGAGGTGGAAGCCCTTGAAACTGAGATTGCAGAGCTTAAGGCTAAGGCTGCGCGCATTTCGGAGATGGTCGAGGAATACAGCAAGTTCATCACTGAGAACAAGCTCGGCATTACTGAGTGCGATGCTCAGATCGAGAAGTACAAGTCTCAGCTTGAGAATGTAGCCAACAGCCGTGAGTATGACTCTCTGAACAAGGAGATCGAGAACCAGGGCCTCCTCAGGCAGATTGCCGAGAAGCACATCACCGAGACCAAGGAGCATATCTTCGCAAAGAAGAACGAGCTCGAGGTGGTCAAAGAGAAGATCGCCGTAAGGACAGAGGACCTCAAGGCCAAGAAGCAGGAGCTGGCTACCATCGTAGAGTCAACTTCTAAGGAAGAAGAGAAACTTCGTGCCAACAGAGACGCTTGCGCAGCAAAGATCGACGAGAGGACAATGAGCGCATACGACCACATCAGACAGAGCTGCAACAATCATCTCGCAGTGGTGTCTGTGTTCAACGGCAACGCTTGCGGCGGATGCTTCAATACAATTGCACCGCAGAGACTCATCGACATCGCTTCCAACAGGAAGATGATCGTCTGCGAGTATTGCGGAAGAATCCTTGTAAATCCGGAATTTGAATAAAAGTACCGATGGCTGAAGAGGGTAAAAGAAGAGCCTCTGTCAGGAAGAAGAATCAGTCGGTCAATCTTGATACGCTTGGGCTTGAGATGGGTAACAGACCGCCTCAAGCTCTTGACGTGGAAGAGGCTGTGCTCGGAGCTCTCCTGATCGAGCCTAATTGTGTGGATGAGGCTATGGACGAGCTCTCTCCGAGCTGCTTCTATAGCGAAAGACACAGGATGATATTCGAGGCGATGAGTTCTCTGAACAACGAGCATATCGCCTTGGATCTCTTGTCTGTATCCCAGAAGCTCAAGGCTCAGGGCAATCTGGAGGCTGTAGGCGGCACAATCACTCTCGCTCAGCTTTCCCAGAAGATCGGAGCAGCTGCGCATATAGAATACTATATCCGCATCCTCAAGCAGAAGTGCATCCAGAGAGAACTTATAACGGCATCGTATGATATCCTCAAGACATCGTACGACGAGTCCGTCAATATAGATGATCTGATCGATACTGCACAGACCAAGCTTTTCGCCGCCATCCAGAATAATGTCAAGAAGGACGTACAGGAGATCGGAAAGGTCATAAACGAGGCTCTTGAAGATCTGCAGAAGCGTCAGGACTCGGACGGTCTCAGCGGTGTCCCTTCCGGCTTCCCTTCAATCGACAAGATCACTCTCGGCTGGCAGGCTTCCGATCTTATAATCCTTGCAGCCCGTCCTTCGGTCGGAAAGACGGCCTTTGTTGTCAATGTGGCGCGTAATGCGGCTGTTGACTTCAATATGCCGGTAGCCATATTCTCGCTTGAAATGCCTGCGAAGCAGCTTGCGAACCGTATGATGGTGTCCGAGACCAAGCTCAGCGCCGACAAGATCAAGGGTGGTGTCAAGCTTCAGGACTGGGAATGGCAGCAGCTGGACATACAGCTCAGAAGGCTGGCCAAGGCTCCGATATATATCGATGACACACCTTCGCTTCCAGTGATGGAGTTCCGCTCCAAGGTGAAGAAGCTCGTGAAGCAGAAGGGAGTGAGGCTTGTGGTGGTCGATTATCTTCAGCTGATGCAGGGTCCGTCGGAACTTCGAGGAATGCGTGAGCAGGAGGTCGCGGCAATATCCCGTACCCTCAAGGCTACCGCCAAGGAGATGAATGTCCCTATCATTGCGCTCTCACAGCTCTCCCGTCAGTCCGAGAACCGTCAGGGAAGCAACCGTCGTCCTCAGCTGAGCGACCTTCGCGAGTCGGGATCTATCGAGCAGGATGCAGATATGGTAATATTCATCCATCGATATGATTATCAGGGACTTTCTGACAATCCGGACGATGTGGGAAGGACTCAGATCATCATCGCAAAGCATCGTAACGGTTCTATTGCCGACATCGATATGCGTTTCCGTGCTGATGAGGTAAGGTTCGTTGACGAGCAGGAAAGTCTGGTGAACCAGGCCAATTCTATGCCTGTGGCTTCGGCGATGAATGATGATGTGCCTTTCGGTCCTGCACCGATGCAGCAGATGCCGATGAATGAATTCGGCACGAATGATGAATTTATGTAGCGTTCAACATAAATGGTTGATGCTATGAATATTATAAGGAATCTTACATTTCTCCTGTGTATGTGTCTGGCCGGTGTCCAGCTGCAGGCACAGGAGAATTCTGATTTGAAAGGAACCTCCTGTATCCCGGTAAAGTCGGTCAAGGAGGATGATCTGGCTTTCCAGGCGGGGGAGAGGATGGATTTCGTGCTTCATTACAAGTGGGGTGCGATCAATACCGATGTGGGCACTGCGACCGTCACTCTGGACTCGCTGACATACAATGGGGAAAAAGCTTTCCTTTGTTCAGCTTACGGCAAGACGACCAGGATGTTCGACATCTTCTTCAAGGTCAGGGAAGATTTCAAGTCCTGGTTCACCAGAGACGGGCTCCGGCCTCTGAAATTCACCCGCGACACGTACGAGGGCGGATATGAGGCAAGGAATACATATCATTATGACTGGAATTCGGCTGAACCGCATATCGCTGCCGATGTGTATTCGTCCAAAAGAGGCCAGCGTGACCTGCAGCTCCCTCTGACTCCTTGCACCTTCGACCTTCCGGCATTGTTCTTCTTTGCGCGGAATATGGACTTTGATGCTGTGGTTCCGGGGCGCAAATATCCGATGACCTTTGCGATAGACGATGATGTCTATAATGTATATTTCATCCTTTATGGACGTGAGACCATAAAAGTCAAGGGACTCGGCACGGTAAATACCATAAAATTTGCTGCCAAGCTGCTTGAGGGTGAGGTATTCAAAGGGGAAGAGGATATGCTGATCTGGGTTACTGATGATGAAAACAGGCTTCCTGTTTACTTTGAAGCCCCTTTGCTTGTGGGTGCGGCTACAGGCAGGATGACCGGATGGGGAGGACTCAAATATCCTTTCACATCCTTGATTGAAAAGAAAAAGAAATAGTTTATGGCTAAGAAAAACGAGATTGTTCATTCCGGAAAGATTGTCGATATCACGCCGGATTTCACTACTGTGCAGATCATTGCCTCTTCAGCTTGTTCAGAGTGCCACGCCAAAGGCCTCTGCGGGATGTCTGAGGAGCAGGAAAAGATAATTATGCTTCCGACCGACCCTTATACGCCGAGACAGGTGGGTGAAGAGGTCCAGGTAAAGACCAAAATGACTATGGGGTTGAAAGCTGTGTGGATATCATACGTGATTCCGTTGGTGATATTAATGATTTTAATATTATCTTTGTCATCCATCGGTAACGAGTATCTCAGGGGTGCAGTTGCCATAGCGGGAGTAGGAATATATTATTTCATCATCTGGCTGCTTCGTGACAAGCTGTCAGATCAGTTTGAATTTTATATATGATCCTGAAACTCTGTCAAAAGAATCCAAACAACTAAATTAATTATAGTATAATGACACAAACAATCATCTGGACTATTGCAATCCTCACCATTCTCGGTGTGCTTCTCGCGATGGTTCTCTACGTTGTGGCTGAAAAGTTCAAGGTGGAGGAAGATCCGAGGATTGACGAGGTGGAGAAGGTTTTGCCTGGTGCAAACTGCGGAGGCTGCGGACAGGCCGGCTGTCGCGCTTTCGCTCAGTTCTGTGTGGAGTCGTCTCCGAATCTGGACAAATGCTTCTGTCCTGTAGGCGGTAACGACGGAATGCAGAAGGTCGCTGCCGTGCTTGGTGTGGAGGTTGCCGCAAAGGAACCTCAGGTCGCTGTCGTACGCTGCAACGGAACTTGTGAGAACCGTCCTCGTACCAACGAGTACGGCGGATATCAGTCCTGCCGTGTCAAGGCTGCTCTGTACAGCGGTGACACAGGCTGCTCATTCGGCTGTCTTGGCTGTGGCGACTGTGTTGCTGCCTGTCAGTTCGGCGCAATCTCTATGGATCCTGTTACCGGACTTCCTGTCGTTGATGAAGAAAAATGTACGGCTTGCGGCGCCTGCGTGAAGGCTTGCCCTAAGTCTGTCATCGAACTCCGCAACAAAGGACGCAGGAATATGCGAGTTTACGTATCCTGCATCAACAAAGACAAGGGAGCGGTGGCACGCAAGGCCTGCAAGGCTGCCTGCATAGGCTGCGGCAAGTGTGCCAAGGTATGTCCGTTCGAGGCGATCACAGTCGAGAACAACGTTGCGTACATCGATTTCACAAAGTGCAAGCTTTGCAAGAAGTGTGTGGCTGAATGCCCTACAGGAGCCATCCACGCTGTCAACTTCCCTGTAATCAAACCAAAGCCAGAGGCTTCGGCAGCTCCAAAGCCTGCTGAAACTCCTGCGGCTGAAACTGTAAAGAAGGAGGCATAGGACTATGATGAAGACATTTTCAATAGGTGGTATCCACCCGAGTGACAGCAAGATCTCGAAAGATTGCAAGATCGAGGTCCTGCCGGTTCCTTCGAAGGTATATATTTCCGTTGCACAGCACCTTGGTGCTCCGGCAACCCCAGTAGTGAAGGCCGGTGATACAGTGAAGGTCGGTCAGATCATAGCCGAGCCAGCAGGATTCATTTCTGCATACGTTCATTCATCTGTATCAGGTACTGTGAAGTCTGTGGGTCCGCGCAAGGATCTCGCAGGCAACAATATGACTCACATCGAGATTGATGTCGAGGGTGACGAGTGGATCGAGGAGGCTGACCTTTCCGATACTCTCGTGACAGCGATTCCTGAGGATAACAAGGCCATTCTCGAGAAGATCAAGATGTGCGGCGTAGTCGGACTCGGTGGTGCGACATTCCCTGCGCACGTGAAGCTCTGCCCGCCTCCTGGCAAGAAGGCCGACTGCCTCATCCTCAACGGAGCGGAGTGTGAGCCATATCTTACATCCGACTACCGCATTATGCTCGAGAGAAGCAAGGAGATCGTCGTAGGTGCTGCCATAATGAAGCAGGTTCTCGGAGGATGCCCGGCAGTGATCGGCATCGAGGAGAACAAGCCTGAGGCCATCAAGGCTATGACAGCGGCTGTTGCAGAACTCCAGAAGGCTGCAAAGGGATATGACGGGATCTCAGTGATGACTCTCAAGAAGAAATATCCTCAGGGAGGTGAGAAGCAGCTCATCGACGCAGTGATGGGACGTCAGGTGAAGTCTATGGGACTTCCTATTGACGTAGGTGCTGTGGTCCAGAATGTGGCTACATCCCTCGCTGTATATGAGGCTGTCCAGAAGAATATCCCACTCGTGACGAATGTTATGACCATTACAGGTGACTGCCTCCCGATGGAGAAGCAGCATAACTATAAGTTCCGCATCGGTATGCCTCTGTCTTATATCGCAGAGTATGCCGGAGGAATTCCAGAACAGGCAGCCAAGATCATCAGCGGAGGTCCGATGATGGGTAAGGCCATTGCCAATATGGATGCTACGACTGTAAAGGGTTCATCTTCATTACTTTATCTCACTGCCGAGCAGACAGTGCGCGGAGTCGAGTCGGCCTGCATCCGTTGCGGAAAGTGTGCGGAGGCCTGCCCTATGGGGCTCGAGCCATTCCTTCTCCAGAAATATGCCCGCAACAATATGATGGATGAGCTTGAAGAGAACGCGATCCAGGATTGTATCGAGTGCGGATGCTGCCTTTACAGCTGTCCAGCCAACATTCCTCTTCTGGACATCATCCGTATCGCAAAGGGCGACGTCATCAGAATTATTCGAGGCAGAACTGCTAAAAAGTAGCAAAGCCCTTAAATTGATAACTAAATTGATCATAAAATGGATAAACTTTTGGTATCACCTTCACCGCATCTTCATACAAAGACTTCAACCAAGTCTTTGATGAGGGATGTAGTGATCGCTATGCTTCCGGCAGTGATAGTTTCCGTCCTTTTCTACGGATGGTCTGAACTGCTGGTGCTTGGCGTAAGTGTGGCTTCCTGCGTACTGCTGGAATTCCTTATCACTAAATATCTGTTGAAGAAGACCTGCACTGTGGGAGATATGTCCGCTGTGGTTACAGGTATTCTTCTTGCCCTCAACCTTCCTGCCACAACTCCTTGGTGGGTGGTGTTCATCGGAGCAGTAGTCGCTATAGGCGTAGCTAAGATGACATTCGGAGGTCTCGGACAGAACCTCTTCAATCCTGCTATCGTGGGTCGAGTGTTCCTCCTCATCTCCTTCCCTACATATATGACCGACTGGACAAGGCCTCAGGGCTTCATCGGCGGCGGTCTTGACGCACTTTCCGGTGCTACTCCGCTCGGACTGGCCAAAGAAGGAGGCGTGGCTGCGATCGAGGGACTCGACTATATGGATATGCTGTTCTTCAACATCGGCGGTTCTGCCGGTGAGCTCTCGGCTATAGCAATCCTTGCCGGATTCGTATATCTGCTTGTGCGCAGGGTCATCAGACCATACATCACTCTCTCGATCCTCGGCACAGTGGCTGTATTCTCAGGCATCTTCTGGCTTGTCAACCCGGCCGAATTTACCGATCCTCTCTTCAATCTCCTTACCGGTGGTGTGCTTCTCGGATCTGTATTTATGGCAACTGACTATGTGACATCTCCAATGAGCAATGTCGGCGGCATCATCTTCGGAGTCGGCATCGGTATCATCACTATGCTCATCCGTTACTTCGGTGCTTATCCCGAGGGAATGTCATTCGCTATACTTATTATGAACTCTGTGGTTCCGCTCATCAACAAGGTGTGCCACACTAAAAAGTATGGGAGGTAAGAGACTATGGCAGTACAATCATCATTCAAGAATATGACTATATGTCTGTTCGCGATCTGTATAGTATGTTCAGGTCTTCTTGCTGGAGTATATGCTTTGACAAAGGCTCCTATCGATGCAGCGGCCAAGGCTAAGAACGAAGCTGCCATCAAGGAGGTGCTTCCTGAGTCTGCGGTGACTATCGAAGAAGAAAGGACCGTGGATTTCGAAGGAGCGTCATACGCTTACAATCTTGCATACGACGAGCAGGGCAATACAGTAGGATGTGCCATCAATGTGGCTCCTGTAGGCTTCGGAGGCCCTATTGTCATCAAGGTTGGCTTTGATGTGAACGGCGTCATCTGGAATACAAAGGTTCTGTCGCAGGCTGAGACTCCGGGTCTTGGTGCCAAGTGCGTTGAACCTGCATTCTCTGCACAGTTCAAGGGATGGGATCCTGCACAGAAGGATCTTGCAGTCAAGAAGGACGGAGGAGATGTGGATGCTATCACTGCTTCTACAATCACTTCCAGAGCATACGCTGACGGTCTTCTTCTTGCAACCAAGATCTTCCAGACCATCGGTCAGACACCTATGCCGCTGACTGAGGAATGCGATGCTCCTGTCATTCCGAGCGAAGTCGAGGAATCTAATAATTAATGGAGGAACAGAAAATGGGAAAATTTCAGCTTATAACTAAAGGCCTCATCAAGGAGAACCCTACATTCGTCCTCCTTCTCGGTATGTGTCCTACATTGGCTACTACCACATCGGCAATCAACGGTATGAGTATGGGACTTGCTACTACATTTGTCCTGATACTCTCGAATATCGTGATATCTGCCATTGCAGCATATATTCCGGACAAGGTGCGCATTCCTTCATATATCGTTGTGATCGCGACTTTCGTGACCTTGCTTCAGTTCGTGATGCAGGCATACGTTCCGGATATCTATGAGACTCTCGGTCTGTTCATCCCTCTTATAGTGGTGAACTGCATCGTCCTTGGACGTGCTGAGGCTTTCGCCAACAAGAACGGGGTAGTGGATTCGGCTCTTGACGGTATCGGTATCGGACTGGGCTTCACACTCTCGCTTACAGTGCTGGGACTTGTACGTGAGATTCTTGGCAGCGGTTCTGCTTTCGGATGGAAATTCATCGAAGGAGACGGTATTCTTGCTTTCGTACTCGCTCCGGGTGCATTCCTTGCTCTTGGATACCTCATTGTTATCTTCAGGAAATTAACAACTAAAAAGGCAGAGTAACTATGGAATATATACTTATCATCATTTCAGCGATATTCGTAAACAATATCCTGCTTTCACAGTTCCTTGGTGTATGCCCTTTCCTCGGTGTATCCAACAAACTCAGCACTGCGACAGGTATGTCGATGGCGGTATGCTTCGTGATCACTCTTGCTACTGTCGTGACTTATCTTCTGAACTCGCTTCTGGTGAAGTTCGGTCTTGAGTTCCTTCAGACCATTTCGTTCATCCTTGTGATCGCTGCCCTTGTGCAGATGGTGGAGATCGTGCTTAAGAAGATCAGCCCTGCGCTGTATGCATCTCTGGGTATATTCCTCCCGCTCATCACTACCAACTGTGCTGTTCTCGGTGTGGCTTTGACAGTGGTGCAGAAGTCATCTCCATTCGCAGCTGCAGCTGACGGTATGATGAATCTCGGAGAGGCTACTGTGTATGCATTCGCTACATCTCTCGGTTTCGGTCTGGCAATGGTGCTCTTTGCCGGTCTTCGCGAGCAGCTGGTTCTCAATGATGTTCCTAAGGCATTCAAGGGTATTCCTATCGCTCTTGTGACTGCAAGTATTCTTGCTATGGCCTTTATGGGATTCTCGGGACTGGTTTAGAATTTATAGGAATTTAAAGGGTGATGTTGTTACCGGCGACCCCCGCCTCCCTTCGGGAGGCACCCCCTAGCCGGGGGTGGCACGTCGCCTATAACAACACCACCCTTTAAAATATAAAGTTCAAAATAGGGCCCTTCGTTGATGCTGGGGGCACGTCACCTCCAACAATGCTCACATTTTTTCTAAATATAAAGTTCAAAATAAGGCCCTTCGTTGACGCGGGGTGTGGATGTCATTCTGAGCGATTCCTCGGTTGTCATTCTGAGCGGAGCGAAGAATCTTGTTACGGATGACTGACGATGTCCTTTGTTCATTTGTCATTTCGACCGAACGGAGTCCTTCTGTCATTTCGACCGAACGAAGTCCTTCTGTCATTTCGACCGAACGAAGTGAGTGGAGAAATCTTTTTAATATTTGTTTTATGACTGATATGAAGGCAAGAGAGTTATTGGAAAAGGCGGAGGAGCTGAGGCGGAATTGCCGGTTCGGAGAGGCCATAAACTTCTATCGGGCTGCTGCCGCGGCTCCGGATGCTACGGACGAGATAAAAAGAAAATCTCTTGCATCTGTCGAACTGATGCAAGAGATAAACGGTTTTGTGAACGTTGACCTTATGAACCCATAAGGTCAACGTTTTTTATTTAGAAGCGGTATCTCACAGAGATGGACGGGATGAATCCGGCAAGTCCGGCGTTGTAGAAGCCGCTTTTGCCGGCGTATTGCTGGTCATTCATCTTGATGCCGGTGTTGGAATGCATTCCCAGATATGGCCTGATATCGACCGAGATCTGCAGCGGGAATTCGAATGTGTATTCCAGACCGACCTGAGCAGCTATGGCGAGCATAGCGCCTTTGTCAAAGATGCTGATGCGGGCGTCGCCCACATCGTAAACGACCTTGTCTGCAACATAGCCGAGAGAGATGCCGGGACCTGCATATATGGCCCAGGAACCCTCGTCAGTCCAGGCCGGACGAGCCCAGATAATGTTGTATAACGCTGTTAGTCGGGCACCGGCTTTCTTGCCAGCAGCTGCGCCGAAGTCCACTCCGAAGTCTCCCTCGATGAACTGTGACTTGTTGATGCTGTGCTGGTAGGCTGCCTCAAAGCCTGTGGAGCCTAATCTGAATCCGGCTGACCTTGGCTGCGCGGAAGCAAGGACTGCAGAACCGGCAATCAAGGTCAGGATCAATAATATTTTCTTCATCCGTTTAGACTTGATTTCTTAGAATCTGTAACGCAGACCGAGGTGTGGTGCCCATCCCCAGAATCCGAAGTTTGTGAAACTGAACTGAGGTCTTACGTCAAGTGAGATCTGAAGAGGGAAGTTGAATGTGTATTCAAGTCCTACCTGTCCGGCGATTCCGACGTAGAAGAGATCCTTGCCTGTTGCAAGAGCGAGTCCGGGACCAGCATAGAATCCCCACTCTCCCTGCGATGTCCAGTCTGGCTGTGCTATCATAAAGTTGTATGTTGCAGCTACATTGAGGAATGAGAATTCTCCGAGTCCGAGGTCGGCTTCAATGAAGTTCGCGCCACCGGCATAGTGCTGGTAGCTGAGGTCTGCTCCATAACCGAATCTTGCTCCGATTGCTTTTGGCTGAGCTGATGCTGCTACTGTAAATCCTAATGCAAGAATTGCTGCGATAATGATCTTTTTCATAATCTTTCGATTTTAGGGTTAATATTCTTCTGTCCGTTTGATTACAAAGATAAACAAAACTTTCGTTCCTCGTGTTAAAGCTTCCAGAAATTGAGGTGGTATTCTTTTTCAGCCTCAGATTCTGTGCCGTCGTCCAAAGCTGAGAAAAAATCGAAGCCTGTAGCTTCTTCCAGCTGGTCAACACTCATAGCGCAGCCCTGCATATTCTTGTTATAGGAACGGTTCTGCATAATGAATGCTATGGAATGCCAGTTGCCGTTGTGCTCTGTCATAATGGCCTTGAAGAATGCGTCAGGGATGACGACGTGGCTGTCTCCTATGGTTCCATAGCGGTTTTCTCCGGTGATAGGGCCGGTCACAATATATACTTTGCCGAATTTTCTGGCCCAGGTGCGGCATTTCTTCTCAAGGGTGTTCCACATCCCGTTGTTGAGGTCCTCGTCCTGAGGACAGCAGTTGGTGAAGTGAAAAGTTTCCCACATAGCGTCGTCACTCCAGCGGAAATCTGCAGCCGGAGCCAGATGCCCCCTGGTCCAGCCTGAGCCGCGATAGTCGTAATCATCAGGCTGAGGAAGAAGGACGCGCTCGTCCGGACTGAAGAATTTGCCTTCGCGTACGGCCTCGCCGTATGTCTCTTCTTTTGTGAGTTCGTACGCTACCCATTCCGGAGTCTGGGTCAGTACGTTATATGAGGATGTATATCCCTCATATTCAACAATATAGTCTGTACTTTCGAGTGCGGGGAGCTCTATCTTTCCCGTATCGATGTCCTGTGTAAAGGCACAGCCGGCATTTATCAAGCCGGCTGTGATCATTAATATCATCCAATTTTTCATATTCCGGTTGCAGGTTGTCATATCTGCAAATATACCCACAATCTCGGAAACCTCAAAGCTTATTCAGCAAGTGTGACGGTGTAGGTCTTTACGACGCCGTTATAGTCGCATTTCACTGTTGCTGTTCCTGTCTTGGACTCAGGCTGTGTGATTTCGATAGCTACAGCCTTGTTGTCTGCCTTTGCAGTGACCTTCGGAGTCTTGGTCTGGTCTGCAGGCACGGTGTAAGCCACTTCATATCTGTCATATCCTATATAACCGTTCTCATTTGTTGATCTTACAGGATGTTCAGGCATCTCGACGGCATTTCCATCGATGAAGATGCTTACAGTCGGAGGAGCAGGGTAGTTCATCTTCTGACCCTTCTTGCTGAATCCGAGTCCCATAAGCTCGCAAAGATCGCCCTCTCCCTCTGCAACAAGGTAGATAGCGTGCTTGCCCTTGAGGCCATCAACAGCCTCTGCAACATCGGCTGTGAACCTTGTAACCTCACGGGCTGAACCGGCAGGAACCTCGATCTGAGCGATCTTTTTTCCGTTCCAAGCCTCGTTTGCCCACGGACCGTCAAGCCATACGTTGATCCTGAAGGCCTTGTCGGTCTTTGGAGTGAGGAATACATTGAATGATGTTCCGTTGCCTGGAGCTGTGCCCTCGAAAGGCTTGAGACCCTTCTGAGCCTCTGCAAGGCCGCCGAAACCGAAATATTTGTATCCTACGATATCCTTGTCGGAAACATTGACAGGCATACTGTTGTCCCAGATGTCCCAGTTATCCTGCTGGCTTCCTATGTCTGAAAGGAAGCAGGCATAACCTGCAGAATAATATTTGTAAGGAGGCATACCGAAGATCTGGAATCCCTCTGAAGTCACTTCTGCACCGGTGTAATGGTCGCCGTTGGATGCCTTTGCATCCCAGATTCCGTCCTCTGCGTATGGATCGTATCCGCGGATAACGACCTTTCCGCCTTCAGCTACAGGAGTCTCGTCCCACTCGATGGTCACAGGAGCAACCATCGGCTGACGCGCAAATCCGAATCCTCTTGGAGGACGATGGTAGAATGCATACCACTGTCCGTTGATCTGTTCGATACTTCCGTGAGTGTTATGTGCTGCATTTCGTCCTACAAGTGCGGAACCATCCTCGTTGAGGACGATACCTCGTGAGTCCACGAGCACACCACCGCTGCGCCAAGGACCAAGAGGGGAGTCTCCGTATGCGTAACGGAGGGTGGAGTTGCTGCTTCCGACTCCGTAATCCGGTCCTGAATATCCTGAGAATATCATCACATACTTGTTGCCGACCTTGCGGATAGAAGATGCTTCGAAGAAGTTGAAGTCCTCAGGCTTCTGATCCTTGTAGAGTGCAGGGTATTCCTTCACGCCTTCCACCTTCCTTACGATTCCGTAGCGGAAGCTTGCAGGGATGAAGTAAGGGATATATGTGCCGCCCGGCCTTGCCGAGTACATTGTGTTCTGGTCGAGTTCGACTGCCGATGATCTCTGGAATCCCCAGTAGCCGTATGCACGGAATCCGATTTCATAATCAGGGTCGTTCGGGTCATCGATCTGCTCTACGAATACGGAAGGGTCGAATCCAAGGATACTGCCCTCAACGGCTCTCCTGCCGTCCTCTGTCGCGTTGACAACGGTGAAAGGACCGTCAGGACGGTCGCTCTTCGCAACGAGCGCCTCACGTCCCCATCCGCGGCTGTGAGGATAGAGGTAATACTCTCTGCTGCCGTCTCTCTTGTTCACTTCCACGAGGTCAGGGGCATACATAACGTCCCACTGGTCGTCAATGTTGTATGTGAAGATAGGTCCTTCATCCACCCAGGCTGTGAGGTCCTCGACAGGAGCGGACCACATTCTGATGTCCGGACCGCAGTAGCTTCCTACTCTGAGGTCGTGCGAACCGATGATGTATGCACGGTACTGGCCAGGATTGTCCGGGTCTTCGAATACACGTGGCTCTCCGTCAGGAAGATGCTCCCAAAGAGGAAGATAAGGGTTACCTGTACCGATTTCCTGTGTCGGTGCAGATGTGCTGCAGGCGCAGAGCATAACAGATGCGCAAGCAATGGTCAGATAATTGTGAATCTTCATAATTATTTGGTTATTAGTTATTTCTCTTGTAGCGGAACCAGTCTATGTCTATATATCCGCCTTCTTCTGCAGTCGTGTAGTTGAAGATGGCGAACTTGGTGCCCATAAAGAATCTCTGCCAGTCGAAGCTTGTCCTGCAGTCCGGTCCGAGCCTCTCCCACTTCCTGTTATCCGTACTGTACCAGAACTTTACGATATCCTTTGTCGGACCCGGGCGGAAGTCGCCTTCGATGCGCAGATATACGACAGGTCTGCGCAGGCGTATTTCATCTGTCAGCGAGCCCTGCTTCACCTCTCTGATGGCCTTGGTGTCATTGGCCAGCTTGACTTTTTCTTCATCCATCGAAAGATATAGTCTTCCGTTTACCTTTCGTATTGCCAGAAGTGTGGCGTCGCTGTTGAATGCACTGAATCCGGCTCTGTCGCCGTCCTTCATATTCCTCAGGTCAATTGCTACGGTAGCTTCGCAGGTCGGACCTTCCATCCTCTGTGTCAATGTGTTGCGTGCGTCGAACAGACTGACCGCCTTCTGTGCCTTCAGCCTCATATATCCCGCTCTCTCAGTAAGTGACCAGGCCTCATCGACAGGGTTGTGGTTCCATTGCCAGCAGAGGCCGAGCGCTTCAGTATCGAACTCATCGCTGACTGTAAGGGCTTTGCGTTCCTGGCCTTGTACCGGCTTCTCCATTGTCTCAGGAACCTTGCCGTCCTTATCTCCCAGCATCGGCCATCCGTCAATCCACGTGCAAGGCATAAGATGCGGAACGCGGCCTACTCCACCTCTGTCCTGGAAGAACATACCGTACCAGTTGCCCTGAGGATCGTCGAATATCGTTCCCTGAGCCACACCGTCCCCAAGTCCTCCGAAAGGAGTCTCGAGGATCACCTTCTTCTCGTATGGCCCTTCGATCCTGTCAGCCCTGTAGCAGACCTCCCTGCGGATGCCTCCGCGTGGCCACGAGATCATCAGGAGATAATATCTGCCGTCTTTCTTGATCATTCGGCTGCCTTCCAGAAGGTTGTTCTCCTCCTTGTCGCGCTCGAACAGCTTCATATCCAGCCCTCCTTCCAGCACTCCGGTGAGGTCCGGCTTCAGCTCGCGGATCATTCCGGTGCCATAGACCATATATGCCTTTTCATCCTCGTCGAAGAAGAATGATGCATCGTGGAAATGCGGGATCACCGAGTGGAGTTCCCATTTGTCTCTCGGGTCTTCGGTGGTATATACATAGCCTTTGTAAGGCTGGTCATTCGGAGTGAAATATGCATAGAACCTTCCGTTGTGGTAGCGCAGAGATGTGGCCCACTGTCCGCGTCCGTATACGGTGCCCTCCTGAAGGCTGTAACGTGGAGTCTCCTCGATCCTGTCGAAGATATAGCTGACGATCTCCCAGTTGACCAGATCTCTGGAATGCATTACGGGTGCTCCGGGCATAAGGTGCATTGTAGTGCTGACGAAATAGAAGTCCTCTCCGACTCTGATTACGTCCGGATCGGGGCAGTCAGCCCATATCACCGGGTTGGTGAATGTGCCGTCTCCATTGTCACTGGACTGAGCCTTGAGCGACAGTACGTAAAGTGTCAGAAATAATGCAAGGGTGAAGAATCGTTTCATATTATGGCAGCGTATTTATGCAAATATAATCAATGGACTCAGCATATCCTTACAGATTTGATTCACATACTATCCTTTTTGTGTCACATAAAAGCAAAAGCCACCGGAAATATCGCTTCCGGTGGCTTTTGTCTTATATTTACGGATCATCAGAATCCTCCGCCTCCCATCATACTCATATCCATCTCCTGTACGGTCACGCCCTCAGGAACGGTGAACATAGAAGGGTCTATCTGCACATCCTCCTCGACCTTTACCGCTTTCTGCACCATCTCGCCGAAATCAGTCTTTGTCGAGCTCTTGAGGGTGATTCCCTTATATACCCAGGCGGTGACAGTGACAGCCTGACCCATCATCAGCACCTTGTAGGTGTATTTCGTGCAAGGCTTGCCGGCGATTTCTTCCTGTCCTTCCTCCTTGATCTTGTTCTTCTTCACGGTCTTTTCATCGAGATTGGTGAAGTTTATCCTGTTGGCCTGGGCACCGAATGAAGGCATCCTCGTAGCGGTCTTGGCTGCATCGTCGATCATAATGTTCTTGCCATCCACCTCGATACTTCTGACCTTCTGGCCTCCGAACTCTGAAAGATTGGCCTGCTTCACTCCGTAGTCGTCAAAGTAAAGCTGCTGGACAACGGTCTGGCCCATCATATCCATTTCAAGTGTAACGATTCCGGATTTCACTTCATAGAGCTTCTCCTGAGCGGCTGCTCCGAGGCTGAATGCCATAAGAGCGGCAATGAATAAAATTCTTCTCATCTTGATTCGTTTTTAGTGTTATCTATATATGATGATTTATTTGTCGGAAAGTTTAATCCATATTCCATACTTCCTTAAAGAATCCGACAGAAAGAACGACCACCTTTTTCTTCTTACGCGTTATAAGATGGTTTTCGCCTTCGACAACGATCAGCTCAGATCTGTCGCCGTAAGTTTCGACATATCTTTCACTGCAGGACATCGGTACAATTGTGTCCTTGCTGCCGTGGATGAGCCTTACGGGCTCACCTGCAAAGTTCCGTGTTTAAGTTATCCAAAGATCTTATAGATTCTATACATGAAGAAGGTATAGTCGCTTACACCTCGTAGTTGGGATCTAAAGGTTTTGATCTTTGAGTTTAGAGATT
>SUYP01000016.1 GCA_015060395.1 Bacteroidales bacterium | reverse complement strand
TTCCGAACAGAGAAGTTAAGCTCACCATCGCCGATGGTACTGCCCCACCAGGTGGGAGAGTAGGTAGCTGCCACTTTCTTATACGACACCCTGTCATCATCCGATGACGGGGTGTTTGCGTATATACATTCTCCTTTTTGATGCAAAAGAAACCCTCCTGAGACCAGAAGGGTTTGCGTTGCATATTTGAGGCGATTTAGAATTCTTCTCTGATGTTGTATTTGTTGCGTTCCTGACTGTTGCGGGAAACCATTTCGCATATAAATCCTGCGAGAAACAGCTGGACTCCCAGAATGACGGCAAGGAGTGCAAGGTAGAACATAGGCTGTTCTGCTACAGGCCTGAAGTCCACGCCCCTGCCTTGCTGTATCAGTTTCTCCGCGATGATCCAGATGGTCATAAAGCCACCGGCAAGGAACATCAGTATTCCTGTGAAACCGAAGAAATGCATAGGCTTCTTTCCGAATTTGCTGAGAAACCATAAGGAGATCAGGTCGAGAAAGCCATTCACGAATCTCTCCAGACCGAATTTGCTGACTCCATATTTCCTCTTCTGGTGCTGCACCGGTTTTTCCGTTATATTGCCGAATCCGGCATTCTTGGCCAGGTATGGTATGTAGCGGTGCATTTCACCATAGACCTCTATATTCTTCACAACCTCGTTCCTGTATGCCTTCAGGCCGCAGTTCATATCGTGCAGATTGATTCCTGTGACCTTTCTCGCCGTTGCGTTATACAGTTTGGACGGGAGGTTCTTGGTGAGCTTGTTGTCAAATCTCTGCTTCTTCCATCCTGAGACTATGTCGTAGCCTCCTTCAGTGACCATTCTGTATAGTTCTGGGATTTCGTCCGGAGAGTCCTGCAGATCGGCATCCATAGTGATCACGACCCGCCCCTCTGCGGCTTTGAAACCTTCGTACAGAGCTGCTGACTTGCCGTAGTTGCGACGGAACGAGATACCCCTTATATGAGGATTCTTCTCTGAGAGCTCTCTAACGATCTTCCAGGAACTGTCAGTACTGCCGTCATCTACCATTATTATTTCATACTTATAGCCATTTGAGGCCATAACTCTCTCAATCCAGTTTATAAGCTCCGGAAGTGATTCCTCTTCGTTGTAAAGGGAAATGACGATGGAAAGGTCTTTTTCGTATGTCATATTCTATTGATCCTCTGGTTTATAGTCTGCAAATGGGTTCCTGCTCGGAATTGAGCGGGAAAGTGCGAATGATACTATTGTTCCGAACAGGAAGCAATAGATGAGATTTGAAAAGAATGTGATCTGCGGAAGATTCTGCATAGTCCTGTCCATCTCGGCTGCTGTGTTGGAGTCAAGCATTGGAGCCATCTGCTGCATCACTGTGTCCATCTGTTCTGTGAAGAGGTCAGGATAAAGGAATGCTACATTGGCAAATGAGAATGCGGAATATACCAGAGCTGAAAGCAAGGCCATTGCCATACCGAGCTTGAATGTGTCGGAGTTGTCTGCTTCAGGATTGTCTGCGGCAAACTTTTTCATAAAGAACAACATCAGCCAGATGCAGCCTCCGAACTTCACTGCCCAGAGAAGCAGGTTGATGAGCATTGAAGGGAAAGCCGGCATTCCTGCCATCCCTATCCATTGCGTGATGAACAGATATGCGGTAGAAAGGAAGCCCAAGGCGAGTCCTGCCTTTCCAGCTGTATTCCACATATTCCTCTGAATGACTTTTTGTTCCATATTCATATATTATTATTGTACAAAGATAAGAAAAAATTCCTACCTTTGCATTCTTGGATTGACAAGACTTGTTTTATAATATAAAATAGTACGATATGATTAACATTACATTTCCTGACGGTAGCGTGAGACAGTACGAAAACGGTGTCTCTGCTTTTGATATTGCTAACAGCATAAGCCCAAGATTGGCAGCAGATGTATTGGCTGCAACAGTAATCACGGCTGCTGACACGACAGGAAAAGGTACGATATATGACGTGACACGTCCGATCAATGAGGATGCTTCCATCAAGCTTCACAAGTGGGAGGATGCTGAGGCTAAGCACGTGTTCTGGCATTCTTCTTCACATCTTCTTGCTGCTGCTCTCGAGGCTCTTTACCCTGGAGTGAAGTTCGGTATAGGACCAGCAGTCGAGACAGGTTTCTATTATGACGTTGACTTCGGTGAGAAGAATCTCGTAGAGGCCGATCTCAAGGCTATCGAGAACAAGATGATCGAGCTTGCACGCCAGAAGAATCCTTTCATCAGAACTGAGGTATCCAAGGAGGAGGCTCTCAAGACCTTCACAGAGAAGGGAGATGAGTACAAGTGCGAACTCATCAGCGAGCTTGAGGACGGTACCATCACTTTCTACACCAACGGAGACTTTACCGATCTCTGCCGTGGCCCGCACCTCAAGGATACATCCGTAATCAAGGCAGTTAAGCTTACTGCAATCGCCGGTGCATACTGGAGAGGTGACGAGAAGCGCCCGATGCTCACCCGTGTATATGGTGTGACCTTCCCTAAGAAGTCTATGCTTGATGAGTATCTTGCAATGCTTGAGGAGGCCAAGAAGCGTGACCACAGAAAGATAGGTAAGGAGATGGAGCTCTTCACATTCTCCCAGAGAGTCGGTCAGGGTCTTCCATTGTGGCTCCCTAAGGGTGCTGCTCTTCGCGAGCGTCTCGAGAACTTCCTCAAGAAGCTCCAGAAGTCTTACGGATACCTTCCTGTAATCACTCCGCACATCGGTAACAAGGATCTTTATGTGACCTCAGGTCACTATGCAAAATACGGCAAGGACTCTTTCCAGCCTATCCACACTCCACAAGAGGGCGAGGAGTATCTCCTCAAGCCTATGAACTGCCCTCACCACTGTGAGATCTACAGGACAAAGCCACGTTCATATAAGGATCTTCCTCTCAGACTTGCAGAGTTCGGTACAGTATATCGTTACGAGCAGAGCGGCGAGCTCCACGGACTTACCCGTGTGCGCAGCTTCACTCAGGATGATGCCCACCTTTTCTGCCGTCCTGACCAGATCAAGGAGGAGTTCTGCAAGGTCATCGACATCATCCTCTATGTGTTCAAGACTCTGAATTTCAAGGAATATGTGGCTCAGATCTCACTTCGTGATCCTGATAATAAGGAAAAATACATCGGATCTGACGAGAATTGGGCAAAGGCTGAGTCCGCTATCATCGAGGCTGCGACAGAAAAGGGCCTCAATACGGTAGTAGAGTATGGTGAGGCTGCATTCTATGGCCCTAAGCTTGACTTTATGGTGAAGGATGCAATCGGAAGAAAGTGGCAGCTCGGTACTATCCAGGTGGACTATAACCTTCCTGAGCGTTTCGAGCTCGAATATATAGGAAGCGACAACCAGAAGCATCGTCCGGTGATGATTCACCGTGCACCTTTCGGATCTCTTGAGAGATTCGTGGCTGTGCTTCTCGAGCATACAGGCGGAAAGCTTCCTCTCTGGCTGACTCCAGATCAGGTTAACATCGTGCCAGTCAGCGAAAAATACGAGGAATATGCAAAAAAAGTTTGCAGTTTGCTGAATAATTCCGATATTCGCGCCGCCGTTGATGATAGAAACGAAACGCTCGGCAAGAGAATCCGTGAGAGTGAACTCAAGAGGATTCCTTTCCTTGTGATTGTAGGTGAAAAAGAAATGACCGAAGGCACGGTTTCTGTCAGAAGACAGGGAGGTATTGACGCAGGATCTATGCCAGTTGATGAATTTGTCGCATTGGTAAGCAATGAGATAAAGGATCAGCTGTCATAGAGTGAATATATTTAATAACTTAACTTATAGGAGGATTTATTTATCGCAGCACCATTTAAACCAGGTCCACGCCCTATGGGTCCGAGACCTAGCGGTCGTCCAGGCCAGAGGCCTAACAATGCAAAGAAGGACGATGACGGATTGAGAATCAACGAGGAGATCACAGCTCCTCAGGTACGTCTTGTAGGAGAGAACATACCCGAACAGGGTGTATTTTCACTGAGAGATGCCTTGAGAATGGCTGATGAGCAGGCTCTTGATCTGGTGGAGATAAGTGCGAAAGCCGATCCTCCTGTATGCAAGATCATTGACTATCAGAAGTATCTCTACCAGCAGAAGAAGAAAGCCAAGGAGATGAAGGCTAATGCAGCCAAGATAGTCATCAAGGAGATCAGGTTCGGCCCGAATACGGATGAGCACGATTTCCAGTTCAAGCTCAAGCACGCCCAGGAATTCCTTCAGGAAGGATCCAAGGTGAAGGCTTCAGTGTTCTTCAAGGGACGTTCGATCATCTATGCAGACCAGGGAGAAAAACTTCTTCTTCGTTTTGCGGTCGAGCTCGAGGAGTTCGGAAGGGCAGAGCAGATGCCTAAGCTTGAAGGAAAGAGGATGATTATGATGATCGCCCCACTAAAGAAAAAGTAATCCAAGGGATTGGATAACAATATTTATTAACTAAATCAAATTTAACTATGCCAAAGATGAAGACCAACTCCGGTTCAAAAAAGCGTTTTACGCTTACCGGAACGGGAAAAGTTAAGAGAAAGCACGCTTACAAGAGCCACATTCTCACAAAGAAGACCAAGAAGCAGAAGAGAAATTTGACTCACATCGCTATCGTTGCAAGTGTTGACGAGAAGAGAGTCAAAGCTTTGTTGGGTATGTAATTTTCGGATTACACAAGTAAATTAAGTCAAACTTGGAACGCAGTCGAAAAGCTCCTATGAAGGACACTGCCTCCATAAACCAGTTAAATTTATGCCAAGATCGGTAAATTCAGTTGCCTCAAGGGCACGCCGCAAGAAGATTCTTAAGAGAACCCGCGGTAATTTTCTTTCAAGAAAGAACGTTTGGACGGTAGCAAAGAACACATACGAGAAGGGTCTCGCATACGCTTACCGTGATCGCAAGAACAAGAAGCGCACATTCCGTGCACTCTGGATCCAGAGAATCAACGCTGCCGCACGTCAGTACGGTATGACTTATTCTCAGCTTATGGGCCGCATCGCTAAGCAGAACATCGGCCTGAACCGTAAGGTTCTTGCAGACCTTGCTATGAACAATCCTCAGGCATTTGAGGCTATCATCAATTCTGTAAAATAGTTTAAGCTGATGAGCTTGAAGGAATTATACCACAATAAGTGGGCGAGGTTCGGCTTTTGGGCTGTCCTTTACATCTTGTGGGTAATCTGGCTCGGAAACTATTGGTGGCTCTTCGGACTTATCCCTATCTTCGACCATCATATCACCCGCAAGGTGAAATGGCTCTTCTGGAAGAAGGAATATAAGGAAGGAGAGAAAAGAAACGCTCTGCTGGACTGGCTCGATGCCATAATCTTTGCAGTTGTGGTGGTTACATTCATCAATACTTTCTTTTTCCAGGCATTCAAGATTCCTTCATCTTCAATGGAAAGTTCGCTCTATACAGGTGACCATCTGTTCGTGAGCAAGCTTGCATACGGTCCGAAGATGCCTCAGACACCTCTGACCATACCTTTCACACATAACATAATCGGTTCGAAGGAATCTTATTCGACACTCATTCAGAGCGATTACAAGAGGCTCAAGGGCTTCGGAAAGGTAGAAGAAGGTGATTATGTGGTGTTCGGCTTCCCACACGGTGATACGGTATTTGTACGTGAACCGGCCGCAGATTACTACACTATCATCAGAACATACGGACGCGACTATGCGTATAAGCTGTATGGAGATGTGAAGGTGAGGCCTTCAGACAAGAAGGATCATTATGTGAAGAGATGTGTGGCAGTTGCGGGAGACACGCTGGAAATCAGAAACGGACAGGTTTACATCGATTCCCGCCCGCAGGAAGTCTGGCCAGGAGTTCAGAACTCTTATCAGGTCCTGACTACGGGACAGAGAATCAATCCGGTGAATCTGGAAAAGCTCGGAATCAATTTTTCCGAACTCTGGTACGACCAGCAGCTTCCTGGCTATCCGGCAATGCCTCTGACCGAGGAGATGCTCAAGACGATCCAGCAGTTCCCTAATGTAGTCTCTGTGACTCAGAACATAGATGTCTGGCCGGCGGATTATCCGGATTCCGACAAGACAATCTTCCCGTTCTCGCCGGACTACAAGTGGACAAGAGACAATTTCGGCCCATTATGCATACCGGCCAAGGGTGTAGAGGTCGAGCTGACGATGGAGAACCTTCCGCTTTATGAGAGGATCATAACTTCATACGAAGGCAACACTCTGGAAGTCCGCGATGGAAAGATACTTGTCAATGGAGAAGAAGCTCATAGCTATACTTTCGCACAGGATTATTACTTTATGATGGGAGACAACAGGCACAATTCCCTGGACTCAAGATATTGGGGATTCGTACCTGAAGATCATATAGTCGGAAAACCCGCATTGATCTGGCTCTCAATCGATGGGAACAAGAAGTTCCCTAAGAATATAAGGTGGCGCAGGTTCTTCAAATTTGTGTAGAAATTTTGCATTTGCGATTTTTTTATGCGATATTTGCAGCCCGCTAATAATGAATTAATTAAAAAAGTTATATACAATGGCAAAGGTTTGTCAAGTTACAGGTAGAAAGAGAATGGTAGGAAACAATGTTTCCCATTCCAAGAGACGCACAAAGCGCGTCTTCGCTCTTAACCTCAAGACCAAGAAGTTCTGGTCAGAGGAGGAGCAGAGATTCATCACACTTAAGGTGTCTTGCAAGGGTATGAGGACAATCGAGAAGAATGGCCTCGACGCAACAATCAAGGACGCTCAGAAGAAAGGATTTATTAACCTTGTTTAATTTTTCGGATTATGGCAAAGAAAGCTAAAGGTAACAGGGTGCAGGTCATCCTTGAGTGCACTGAGCAGAGAGAAAGCGGTGTACCAGGTATCTCAAGATACATCACTACAAAGAATAAGAAGAACACGACTCAGCGTCTGGAGCGTAAGAAGTACAATCCGTTCCTTAAGAAGGTTACTCTTCATCGCGAGATCAAATAATTAGGAGGAATAAATAATGGCAAAGAAAGCAGTCGCAACCTTCAAGGCCGGTACACTCAAGAAGATGGTAAAGTGTATCCGTATGGACAAGTCTCCAAAGACAGGTGCTTACGTATTTACTGAGCAGCTCGTTGAGGAGTCTGAGGCAAAGGACTTCTTCGCAAAGAAATAATTCTTTCCGAATAGTACTATATTGAGTGGCATAGTTGAAAATATTCAGCTATGCCACTTTTTTATGCGCTCTAAAAACCTTATATTTGCAAGTTAAAGCTAGTGTTTTATGGGCATTTTTGACAAAGGAGTAAAAAAGACCAATATGGGCTTCTTCCAGAGACTTTCTCACGCAATTGTGGGCAAGGCCAAGGTTGATGATGACCTGCTGGATGCGATTGAGGAGGCTCTTGTAGCTACTGATATGGGAGTTGATACGACACTCAAGATAATAGAGAATCTTGAAGAGAGGGTGAGCCGCGACAAATATGTCACAATGGATGAACTTATCGATATGCTTCGTGATGAGATTGCGACTCTTCTCAATGTCAAGGAGGGTGAGACCTCAGATGATATTGTCGAGCCTTTTGACTTCTCCAAGAAGCCATACGTGATAATGGTAGTCGGTGTGAATGGTGTCGGAAAGACAACTACTATCGGAAAGCTTGCCAGCAGGCTTCAGGCTCAGGGCAAGAAGGTTGTTGTCGGTGCTGCTGATACCTTCAGAGCGGCAGCTGTCGATCAGCTGACCATCTGGGCAGAAAGGGCAGGTGTCGATATCATCAAGCAGGATATGGGATCCGATCCGGCTTCAGTCGCATTCGATACAGTCAAATCAGCTGTCGCGAAGAATGCGGATGTGGTTCTGATTGACACTGCAGGCCGTCTTCACAACAGGATTGACCTTATGAACGAGCTGACAAAGATCCGTAATGTGATGAGGAAGGTGATTCCTGATGCTCCGCACGAGGTACTTCTCGTGCTTGACGGTTCTACCGGACAGAATGCATTCCAGCAGGCCAAGGAGTTTGCCCGTGCCACCGACATTTCGGCACTCGCCATCACTAAGCTGGATGGAACCGCAAAGGGCGGTGTCGTAGTCGGAATCGTAGATCAGTTCCGTGTTCCGATAAAGTTTGTCGGCATAGGAGAGGGTATCGATGACCTCAAGGTGTTCAATAAACGTGAATTCGTGAAATCTCTTTTCTCGAAGGAAGACCTTGAATAGTGATTCCATTGTCATCCTGAACTACGTGAAGGAACTATAACAAGAAATTTAAAAGTTGAAAGATATATGAAGATTTCGTACAATTGGCTCAAGGATTATCTTGAGTGTGACCTCGCTCCGGAGGCCGTTGCAGAGGCTTTGACTTCGATAGGTCTCGAGGTCGATTCCCTTGAACAGATAGAGGAGATTCCTGGCGGTCTCGCAGGTGTCATTGTTGCAGAAGTTGTAGAGTGTGTGGAGCATCCTGATTCGGATCACCTCCATATCACCAAACTTAATACAGGTGATTCTGAACTCCTTCAGGTCGTGTGCGGAGCTCCTAATGTGGCGGCAGGCCAGAAGGTGCTCCTTGCAACAGTAGGAACAGTTCTTGGCGATGATTTCAAGATCAAGAAGTCAAAGATACGTGGTGTGGAGTCTTTCGGTATGATATGCGCTGAAGATGAGCTGGGGATAGGCGAGTCTCACGATGGCATTATGGTACTTGAGCCTGAAGCCGTAGTGGGAACACCGGCGAAGGATTACCTCGGACTTGCTACAGATGCCCTTATCGAGATAGGCCTTACTGCCAATCGTGTTGACGCGGCATCACACATCGGTGTGGCCCGTGACCTTTATGCATATCTCAAGCATAACAACATACCTTGCAAGCTGAATATTCCTGATGTATCAGCATTCGCAGAAGGCGAAGGCGAGGCGATTCCGATTGAGGTCACAGCTGTTGACGGCGCCCCTCGCTACACCGGAACGACAATCAAGGGAGTGAAGGTGTCAGCATCTCCTGAATGGCTTCAGAAGAAGCTTCTTGCTATAGGACTCAGGCCTATAAATAACGTCGTTGATATCACCAACTTCGTTCTTCACGAGGTCGGACAGCCGCTTCACGCCTTCGATGCAGCTAAAATTGCTGGAGGAAAGGTCGTTGTCCGCCGTGCTGAAGAAGGTGAAAAGTTCGTGACTCTCGACGGAGTGGAGCGTACGCTCAGTGCTGCAGACCTTATGATCGCTAATGCGGAAAAGTCTATGTGCATTGCCGGTGTATTCGGTGGTGAGGAGTCCGGAGTCACAGAAGCAACTACAGATGTATTCCTCGAGAGTGCATATTTCAATCCTGTATCAATCAGAAAGAGCTCGAAGAGGCACGGTCTCAAGACTGATGCTTCATTCCGTTATGAACGCGGAGCTGATCCTCTGGCAGTTGAATATGCAGCTAGACGCGCAGCTCTCCTTATCCAGGAACTCGCAGGGGGACAGATCGTAGGAAAGGTCCAGGAGTCATATCCGGAGAAGATTGAGAAGAAGATCGTAGATCTTGACTATGACCGTATCGAGGGATTCGTGGGCAAGAAGATCGGTCACGAGGTCATCGAAAGCATTCTCGAGGCTCTTGCTTACGAGTTTGTAGAGAAGACTGAAACCGGTGCAAAGGTGGCTGTACCTTCGTATATGATCGATGTATATCGCGAATGCGACGTTGTAGAGGAGATTCTCCGTATATACGGATATAACAATATTGAGCTTCCTCAGGCTATGCGTATGTCTGTTAATGCTCCTCAGAAGCCGGAGCCGGAGCAGGTGAGAAAGTCTATTGCAGACTTCCTTGCGGCAAACGGTTTCGTTGAGACAATGAACAACTCTCTCACAAAGTCTGATTATTATTCGAAGCTCAAGACCTTCCCTGAAGAGAAGTGCGTGAGGATTATGAATCCGCTCAGTTCTGACCTCAATGTGATGAGACAGACGCTTCTTCTCAACGGTCTTGAGGTCATCGCTTACAATATCAACCGTCAGATCAACAATGTGAAGACATTCGAGTATGGATCGGTTTATTCTTTCGATCCTTCGAAGGACGGCAAGACTCTCGACTCATACGAGGAACATACCTGCTATGCGCTCTTTATAAGCGGTCAGCCTGACAAGTCTTGGAGAGTCGATCCTGGAAAGGGTAATTATTTCCAGCTCAAGGGATATCTCGAGCTTCTCCTGAAGCGTTTCGGCTGTGATATCTATTCTCTTGAGACAGAGGCTGCTCCGGCAGATCTTTTCTCCGAGGGACTTGCATACAATCTTCCTGGTTCGCATCAGCGTCTTGCCGTTATGGGAACCATTGCTCCTGCAAGACTGAAGCAGTTCGGCATCAAGCAGCCTGTATTTGCGGCAGAAATCAACTGGCCGGCACTGTTCGAGCTTGTGAAGAGAAATAAGATCAAGTACAAGGAGCTCCCTAAGTTCCCTGAGGTAAGACGTGATCTTGCGATCCTACTTGATGAGTCGGTAAGCTACGCCGATCTCCGCAAGAGTGCATTCCGCGTCGGCAAGAAGCTCCTCAAGCAGGTCGGTCTCTTCGATGTTTACAGAGGCGACAAGATTGCCGAGGGCAAGAAGCAGTATGCGCTCAGCTTCGTACTTCAGGATCTCGACAAGACCCTGACTGACAATGATGTGGAGAGAGTTATGAGCAAGCTCCTCTCGACATTCCAGAATGAATTCGGTGCAACTCTGAGATAGGATGAAGGCAAGATTGCTGCATATAATTGTTCTGGCCGTGCTGGCGAGCTGTGTTTTCTCTTCGTGCCGTAAGGATGAGGAGAAGGTCATTCCGCGTGCAAAACTGGCCAGGATATATGCAGAAATGCTGGTGACAGACCAGTGGATCACATCCACACCCGGTATAAGGCTGATTGCCGATACTTCTCTCGTTTATGAACCTATTCTCGAGAAGTATGGCTATGATTCTGATGATTATCGGAAGAGTGTCGATGTGTATATGAATGATCCTGAGCGCTTTGCCAGAATACTCAGGACCACGGGGCAGATTCTTGACAAAAGGATTGCAGAACTGGAGGAAATACAGGAACTGGAGGAACTGAGAGCAGCTTTGCCTAAGATTGAAGCTGATTTCAGACCGGAGGAGTTTTTCCCATATCTGTTCGATGAGCCATACGTTCATTATTATGACAGCATTGCATTCGAGCCGGATTCGGTGTTATGGATCTATCGTCTGAAGTCGATAGAGAGGGCTGATACGATATATGATCAGCTTAGAATGATCATTCTCGATTCGCTTGTTGTTGCAGACAGCCTTGCTATGAAGGATAGTCTCGCATTGAAGGACAGTCTTGCCCTGAAAGACAGCCTGGCGTTGAAAGACTCGATCATACTCGCAGAACCGATAGATGTCCTTAAACTTAAGACTGCCTCCGATACTGCGGCACCATTGAAGAATAAGGTGATGAAGAAGACGATAGAGGATCCGATGGTGCGTGGACGGAACAGAGCGCGGAATCAAAAGATAATTATGGATAACGCAGAACTTGAGAACTGATGAGCATTGTGAGAAAGACAGCTTCCTTTGTTTATACATTGGATAAGGAGCCGATAAGGAACGGTTATGTGGAATATGATGATGTTGACGGAAAGATAATTTCTGTCGGGGAGTGTGCGCCAGGTGAGGATGTGCATCCTGGAGCCATCGTTCCAGGTTTCGTAAATGCCCATTGTCATATTGAACTTTCCCATCTGTATAAGAAATTCCGCAAGGGTACCGGTATGGCAGGCTTCATAGACCAGATCAATGCTTTGAGGGATTGGGCAGGTCGTGATGTCAAGGAACAGCTTACCCTCCGATGGATGGACAAGATGTGGAATGACGGAGTTTCAGCGATGGCTGACATCAGTAACGACGATTCGTCATTTGAGGTGAAAAAGGCGCACAGATTATATACAAGGACATTTCTGGAGGTATTCGGCAGCGAACCTGAAATGTGTGAAGGTGTTATGAAGGAGGTTGCTGAGCTTCAGGCTGTTGCAGACTCTGCAGGCATAGATGCAGCTCCGACCCCTCATTCGTGCTATACTATGAGTCCTCAGCTTCTGAGCGCTTCTGCAGCCAAAGGACTGGAATCAGGATTCCTCTCGTATCATTCTCAGGAAAGTCAGGAGGAAGAGGACCTTCTAGTCAGCGGAACAGGAGCTATGTACGAAAACAGGAAGCGTTCCGGTATGAGCACTCCGCCTGTGACCGGTGAGTCTTCTTTGAAATATTTTTTGGATCGTCTTGCTGCGGTGAAGGCTGCGCCCTACGATGAGCATATACTTCTGGTGCATAATGTATGTCTGCAGCAGAGTGATGTGGATGCCATAAAGAAGGCGATGAAGAATCCTTTCTTTGCGGTATGCCCGCTCTCCAATATATTCATTCATAACGCATTGCCTCCTATAGAGCTGATGCGAAGGAACGGATTGGATATAGCCATAGGAACCGATTCGCTTTCCAGCAATGATGACCTGGATATGATGAAGGAGATCCTGTGCCTGCACAGCAATTTCCCGGATGTGCCGATGGCGGAAATCTTTGCTTGGGCGAGCCTTAACGGTGCCAGATTCCTCAAGAAGGAAGACATACTGGGAACCCTGACTCCGGGCAAGTGTCCGGGTGTAGTTCTGGTAACTGATGTTGACGACAGAGGCTTTGTGACAGAGAAGAGCCGATCGATGAGACTTATTTGATATGCTGCATTTTGATGACATAGTGTTCGGGCCTATATTCAGCCGCAGGCTTGGCTCATCATTGGGGGTGAACATATTGCCTTCAAAGGGAAAGCTTTGCAATTTCGACTGCGTCTATTGCGAGTGCGGATGGAATAAGGATGGTCTTGCGGACAGAAGGTTTCCGGATTTCGAGGAGATAGAGAAAGCTCTTCAGGAAAAGATGGCATTGCTGGCATCTGAAGGAACCAAGGTTGACTCAATAACATTCTCAGGCAATGGAGAGCCTACGATGCATCCGGATTTTCCGAAAGTCATCGACGCTGTCCTCAGCTGCCGAGACCGATATTTCCCTGAAGCCAAGGTTTCGGTTCTTTCGAATGCCTTCCTGATCGGGAAACCGTCTGTGGCCCAGGCATTGAAGCGCGTTGATAATCCGATCCTCAAGATAGATGCATCTTCAGATGAACTGATACGTCTTATAAACAGACCGGCAGGCAGCTACAATCTTGATGATATAGTCAGGGAACTTATGCAGTTCGAAGGAGATTTCATACTTCAGACTATGTTTGTCAGGTCTCCGGAGTTCGATACAACTCTTCCCGAAGCCTTATCAGGATGGATGGATATCGTGAGACGTTTGCGTCCGCGGGAGATAATGGTATATACGATAGACAGAGAGACTCCGGACAAGAGTCTGGCTAAATATTCCGTTGAGGAGATGACCGCTTTTGTCCGTCCTCTTCTTGATGAAGGGTTCAATATACAGATCAGAGGATAATGAGGACAGTAATTCAAAGAGTGTCAGAGGCTTGTGTGAGAGTGCCGGCGGAAGGATATGAGTCTTCCATCGGTCACGGACTGCTTATTCTTGCTGCTTTCATAGATGAGGATACGGAAGAAGACCTGGACTGGACGGCCAGAAAAATCGCGGCAATGCGTATCTTTGATGACGAACAGGGCGTTATGAATCTATCTGTGAGGGATGTGGAAGGAGAAGTGCTGGCAGTGAGTCAGTTCACATTATATGCATCTACTGTGAAGGGTAACCGTCCTTCATATATCAAGGCCGCGAAGCCTGATGTGGCAATACCTTTGTATGAGAAGTTCCTGAAGAAACTTGAAGAACATCTCGGACAAAGCGTCGGAAGGGGTATCTTCGGGGCAGATATGAAGGTTTCGCTTGTAAATGACGGTCCCGTGACAATAATTGTTGATTCAAAATTGAGATTTTAAATATAAACTTTATGGATTATTTGGATAAATATGGATATGCTCCTGACCGTGGGGAGATAGGCAGAGCTATTGAAATGATTGCAGCCAATATGGACAATATCGCTTCAGATCAGGTCTATAAGGACTGTTTTTCTATGATGGATCTCACCACATTAAAGACAGATGACACACCTGCGTCTGTGGCAAAGCTTGTTGAAAAGGTCAATGCTTTTCATAAGTCATATCCAGAGTGGCCCCTTCCTGCTTCTGTGTGCGTGTTTTCGAATTTCGCCGCTACTGTAAAAGAGGTGAGAAAGGAAGATTTCAATATCACTGTAGTTTCGGCCTGCTTCCCATCATCGCAGAGTTTTCTTGAAGTCAAGTTGAAGGAAGTCGAGATGGCTGTGGAACAGGGGGCTGATGAGGTGGATATCGTTCTGGCTCTCAATGCTTTCCTTGCCGGAAATTATGAAGTTGCTGCTGAGGAGATAAGGCAGGTGCGCAGGGTGATTGATGAGGTGGCAGGAAAGCAGGGAAGAAATGTCCATCTTAAAGTCATTCTTGAAACCGGTCTTCTCAAGACTCCTGAAAACATCGCTAATGCTTCTTTTCTGGCTATGGAAGCTGGTGCTGACTTCATCAAGACATCTACAGGAAAGGTCGATGTCAATGCTACCCCTCTTGCTGCTTACGTGATGTGTGAATGTATAGACATCTATCGTATGGCTACAGGAAAGAAGATTGGATTCAAGCCTGCTGGCGGTATATCTTCTGCAGCGGATGCTCTCTGCTACTATTCTATAGTTTCGTCTCTTCTTGGAAAAGACTGGCTCAATAAGGAACTTTTCCGTTTTGGCGTCAGCAGGGTTGCCAACAGTCTGCTTTCAGCTGTCGAACAGAAGACTGTAAGCTACTTCTAGACAGGTTCCACGGTGAATCGTGGAACAATTTGTTCTGTTTTTTGATTTTTTTCGACAGATTTTATTATATGAATCGGCCTCCAGGAGATCTGAGAGGCCGATTTTTGTATATAGCCGTATATTTTTTGAGTACACGGCTATTTCTCTGGAACTTTGCCATCGTAATTAAAAGTATTGATTATGAAAGGCAAATTTACACTTATGCTGCTGGCATTTGCCGTTATGTCCTGCAGTAAAGATCGGATTGTTTCAGATCTTGATTATTCGTACGGCCGTAAGATCCCGCACGGAATGATCGTTCTTGGAGAACGTCTGGAAAATCCATACACAACAGAGAATATGACTAAGGCGCTTCACTCGCTTTATCCGACAAAGGCGGATAGGGTCGAGGTAAAGACTACGGACCTCTATGTGCGATTTCTGCCCAAGACTGAAAATGAGTTTGAATTCCTTCTCAATGAGGGATTGACCCTGACGGACCACCCGCTTGATTATGATATTGCAGTGGAAGGGGACTGGTATCACGATCCCCAGATTCCGGAAGGCAATCTGACCTGGCAGTATTCAGTTGTTCCGCACGACTTTGAGTTCCCGGAAATGACATACGAAATAATAGACAGATGCCATATCGCCGGGAATGATGCCGAAACACGGTCTGACGGCATAGACTGGGAGGCCGTGGAGAGGCAGGCATATATCCTTACCGGCAATGAGGACAGACTGACTCAGCCTCTTACCAAGGCTTCCGAAAAAATTCAGCCTTCCGGCCGGATTACCATTGAAGACAAGGATTTCAATGATGGGAAGCCTTTCGGGGTGGCCGGAGTGAGGATTTCCTGCAATTCCTTTGTAAAATTCGCTCATTGCCAGACCGATCGCGACGGCTATTATCAGATGGACAGAGCCTTTGCCTCCGACCTCAGATACAGGCTTGTGTTCAAGAACGATGCGGGATTCTCGATAGGATTCAACCTTGTGCTTGTTCCTGCATCAGTCTCGACTCTTGGAAAGGCTGGCCCGGAAGGAGTCAATATGACCATAACCGAAGAGTCCGATGACAAGCTTTTCAGAAGATGTGTGGTGAATAATGCAGCATACGACTATATCAGCCGTTGCAATATAGAAGATCTCGGGATAACACCTCCGCCGTCTGAACTGAGGATCTGGCTTTTCAATTCCCTGGAAGCAAGCAGTTCTGTAATGCTTCATCACGGAGCGGTTCTGAGAAATGATCTTATAGAATCCTTTCTCGGCAAGTTCTCCAGGCTGGTAGAATTCTTTATGCCTGACATCACCATAGGTACAAAGGACTTGCGGACTTATAAAGACATATACTCCGCCACCTGCCACGAATTGGCTCATTCAAGCCATTTTGCTAAAGTAGGTACAGATTATTGGGATGCATATATAAGGTATGTGATAGAGTCTTATCTGACTTCTGGTGGACAGCTCTATGGCGACGGTACGGGCTCGGGCTCAGGTAATTGCGAGGTCGGGGAGATGTGGGCCTACTATATGGAAAGCAAGCTTTCCAAAGACAGATACGGCAGCAGTTTTCCTATACTGGGGACAAGCTGGTGGTTCTATCCTCAGATCTTCCATTTTATGGATGAGAGGGGACTTGACCAGTCCCGGATATATGAGGCTCTTTTGCCGGAGGTTGATTCAAAGACAGCTTTGAAAGAGGCCCTTATGCGCAGATATCCCGACAGACAGGATATGATAGGTCAGGTCTTCAGCAGGTATTGATATGAGACGCGGTTTATTGATATCGGCCATAGTGATGGCTTTGACCGGATTCAGCGCCAATGCGCAGCGGTTTTCCTTATCTACGAATCTTCTCGATTATGCCTGTCTCGGGACGATGAATGTCGAAGGCGCATACTCGGTATCCAGACGATGGAGCCTTACTCTCGGAGCGGAATATAACCCCTTTACTTTCAGGAAAGGCAGCTCGGATCAGTTCCAGATCCGTCAGCAGTCTTATAATGTCGGAGCGAGGTTATGGCCCTGGCATACCTGGTCGGGATGGTGGTTTGCCGGAAAAATACGTTATCAGGAATATAATGCCGGCGGCCTTCTTTCCGAGATTACAGATGAAGGAGACCGTGCAGGAGCCGGATTGTATGTGGGATATACTTATATGCTGGGGCCTCATTTCAATGTGGAGTTCGGACTGGGCGCCTGGGGAGGTCTTGATTGGTTCAACAGATATTCCTGTCAGGTCTGTGGCCTGACTATGGAGTCCGGACGCCGCTGGTTCGTTCTTCCGGATGATATAATGATCGCTCTTGTATATGTATTCTAAGCCGTTAGCACTGACAGTATCATTGTTGCTGATGCTGTCCTGCTCTTCCATTGTCAAGATGCACAGCATACGCTCCGGTGAAGTCTCTGTGTCCTTGTCTGTTCCGGAAGATGAACCCATTGAAGAAGAACCGGATAATGAGATTGTAATTGACAGCATCAGAGGTACCCTGTCTGAAGGCCCTATAATAATGAATGCCATCAAAGATACCGAAACAGGTGAAATGGTGGCGACGGATGTCATCAATGCTTCAAAGGTGACCGCCCGTTTCAGGAATGTAGCCGAGCGTGCCGGATATGTCTCTATCAGTTTCGACATTACGGTTCCTGCTGCAATGTCAGATTCCGAATGGCAGCTGAAGATCCTTCCTTTTATGGGAATTCAGAATGATACCGTTCCTCTGGATGCAATCTATATAACCGGGGAAAGATATCGCGCCGGCCAGCTCCGTGGATATGAAAGATATCGTGCCTTTCTTTCTTCCATCATCACGGACAGTACGGATTTCATCCGCATCCGGCAGCTGGAGATCTTTCTGGAAAGATATTATCCGGAAACCTACGCAATGAAGAGGGATTCGTCATACGTGCCGGCACCACAGGCGGAAAACCTGTTCGGAGTCACTCAGAGGGATGCTCTTGTGCATTATTCCAGACATCTGAAATGGAGGCGCAATGAAAGGCGCAAGGACAGGATGGATATGATGTTTGAAAGATATGTGAAGGATCCGATAGTTTCGGAAGGGGTCAGGCTGGATACGGTTCTGGTCGATGCGGACGGTGATTTCCTGTACAGATATGTGCATACATTCCGCAGCAGGCCGCGTCTGAAGAAGGTGACGGTATCTCTGGATGGAAAACTCTATGAGAAGGGGGAGTGCATCTATGCCTTTCCTTTCCCCGATGAGCTTACCTTCTATATCAGCTCGCTTGCCGGACTTGTTGATGACAGACCGAAATACAGGAGTTATGTGCTTGAAAGGAATGTCTATGACAATACGAAGGCATTCATTGACTTCCATCAGGGAAGTGCAGAGGTCGATCCTGAGTTGGGAGATAATGAATCCGAGCTTCGCAGAGTATTGAAATGTGTAGATGATGTCGTTGCGAGGGACGATCTTGAACTCGACTCCCTGGTCATAGTCGCTTCTTGCTCTCCGGAAGGCTCTTTCCGGTCGAACAGAAGGCTTTCGGCGGCCAGATCCGAATCTATAAGGGAATATATATGGGAATATGTGCCTAACGGATGGAGGGACAGTCTTAAGACCTCGGAATTGCCGGAAAACTGGGATCAGCTGGAGAGACTGGTCGCGAATGATACGGTGCTCAAGGCCAGGGAAATCGATGAGGTCCTGACAGTGATACGTGATATGAAGGATCCGGATGCTGCAGAAAAGAAGCTATCGCAGATGCCGCAGTATCGCTATCTGAGGGAAAAGCTTTATCCTAAGCTGAGAAGCGTGAGCTTTGATTTTCACCTCCATAGAGTGGGAATGCATAAGGACACGGTGCATACCACTGAACTTGATACAGCATATATGGCAGGAATCGAGGCGATGAAGGAACTTGACTACAAACGTGCCGTCACGATACTTCGCCCGTATGATGACTATAATGCCGCATTGGCCTTTATGTCAGCCGATTACAATCATTCTGCCCTTGATGTCCTTGGCAGGCTTGATGCGAAGGAACCTAAGGTCTGCTATCTTATGGCTATGGTGCTGGTTCGTCTCGAACAATATGCTGAAGCTCGAAAATATTTCGAACTCTGCCTGGCGTACGATCCTTATATGCGGCATCGTGCCAATCTTGACCCGGAAATGTATGTTTTGGTAAATGATGACGGTAATAACCATTAAATAAACCAGTTATGAAAAGAAAACTTTATTTAGCAGCCTTTGCTGCCGCGGCTTTGACCGCTTGTAACGAACAGGTGATTGAGTTGTCGGATGAATCCGTTGGAAAAGTAGAACTCTGGGTCACCTTGCCTGCAGCTATGACCAAGGTGTCTGGCGCATCTTCTGAAAATGATGTCAATGATCTGCAGATCTTTGTCTTCGATGACTCGGGCAGTCTGGAGGCATACGGCCATACGGCCTCCACTTCCCTGACCTTGAACTGCTTTCCCGGAAGCAAGACGGTCGTTGCTTTGGTAAATGCCCCGGCATTGTCGGATGTGACTTCATATTCCGAGCTTACAGCCACAGCATCCGCTCTTTCGGATAATGCAGTGAGCTCGCTTGTGATGGAGGGTGAGGTTCCTGTGGACCTTAAGGCTTCGACAAGTGTGACTGTACCGGTAGAACGTATAGTCGCCAAAGTGACCTTGACAAAGATCGTCAATGCCCTGGAGCTTGATTATCATAGAAAAATGACGTTTGCGGTCACTTCCGTATATCTGATAAATGTCGCAGGTGACAAGCTGTATCTTACCGATTCGGAACCTAAGGACTGGTTCAACAAGATGAAGTATGTAAGCGGTTCGCTTTCTTTCCTGTGGCAGAGTCTCGGTGATGAGGTCATCAGCAATGATGCTACGTACTCAACGCCGCATTATTTCTATTGCTACCCTAATCACACCGAGACAGATCATAATGACGGTGTCTGGGAGCCTCGCTTCACCCGTCTGGTCGTGCAGGCTACTCTTGGAGGAGAGACCTACTATTATCCTGTGACCTTGCCGAGAGTCGATCAGAATACCGCCTATGATATATCCCTGACTGTGACCAGGCCAGGTTCTGATTCTCCGGACAAGCCGGTCGATACTCAGGCGGCAGAATTCAAGATCCAGGTGGTGGATTGGGCTGATGGAGGTGATATAAATGAAGTGATCTGATAACTATGAGAACGATGCCGTCCAAAGTGCTGATGTCTGTTTTCAGCCTGATTGTATGTGCCGGATGCTCTGTCAAGGAGGACCGTACTCTTTGCCCCTGCCGGCTTGTGCTTGATTTCAGCGAGGTCGATACTGCCGTTATAAGGTCAGTTGATCTGGATGTGACCGCACCGGACGGCTTCGTATTTGCCGAAAATGTCGAAGCCTCCCGGTTCTATGAGGACTATGTGGCTACAGTTCCTCGCCAGGAACTGCAGCTGAGCGTGTGGAGTGGCAGGGGGGCTTTTGCGTCGGATGATGGCTTGAGTATACCATACGGGAACGGGGCCCCTCCGGTATATATCCATTCCGCTCTTTTGGATGCTGATTGCGAGCAGCTTCATCATACCGTGATTATGCGGAAGAACCATTGCAATGTGACCATAAGGATGAAAGGAGAAGATGTCGATCCGGTAAGTATATCTCTGGTAGGGAATGTTGACGGCTATGCTTCGGACGGGCGTCCTACTTTGGGACGGTTCTGCTGCAGTTCCGTTGTCGATGTGGACGGAAGCTGTACGATGGTTCTGCCCAGGCAGGTTGACAATACCCTGATGATGGAGCTTGATGATGCGTCCGGAGTGCTGAAACGTTTTGCCATAGGCGAATATATTGCGGAAAGCGGGTACGACTGGGCTACTCCGGATCTTGAGGACATCACCATCGATCTGGATTTTGCCGTGACTCATCTTACCTTGGTTATTCAGGGGTGGGAAAAGGAGTATATGTTTGACATAGTAATATAAATTCAGAAAATAGTTCGTAAATCAAAAAGATTTTGTATCTTTGTCCCACTTTTCTGAAAGCGGATGTGGTGAAATGGTAGACACGCTCGTTTCAGGTGCGAGTGCTTCACGGCGTGTAGGTTCGACTCCTATCATCCGCACTTCATAGATGAGGAAGAATTTTCGGATTCTTCCTCATTTTTCTTTATCTTTACGGAACCAACTAAGATAGATATGAAAATCGCTTTTCTTGATGCGGCTACGATGGGTAATGTGTCCTTTGAGCCGTTTGAACGACTTGGTGAGTTCGTCAGTTATGATAATTCAACTCCGGAAGAGGCTCGTGAAAGAGTCCGTGACATAGATGTGCTCCTGATCAACAAGGTGCTGGTGGACAAGGCTTTGATTGATTCGGCTCCGAATCTGAAACTGATATGCATCGCTGCTACGGGAGTCAATAATATCGATGTGGAGTATGCTGCATCCAAGGGCATTCCCGTCCGTAATGCAGTCGGCTATTCAACCGATTCCGTAGTCCAGTCAACATTTATGCATATCCTTTCTCTTGTGGGAGGTGCACCATATTTCGACGCAAGTGTCAAATCCGGCAATTATTCCCGCAGCGGAATGTTTACCGACCCGAACTGGAACTGGTGGGAACTTGCCGGCAAGACCATCGGAATAATAGGATTGGGCAATATCGGTAAAAAGGTTGCGCATATCGCTGAAGCTTTCGGAATGAATGTCTGCTATTTCTCGACTTCAGGCACCGGCCATTGCAAAGACTATCCGTCCCTCAGTCTGGAAGAACTGCTGAGAAAGTCAGATATCGTTTCCATACACGCGCCGTTGAATGAGAGAACTAAAGACCTTATCGGCAGGGAGCAACTGGCTCTTATGAAACCCTCGGCTTATCTGGTGAATATGGGGCGCGGGGCTATCGTGGTCGAGAAAGATCTTGCAGATGCCGTAGATGCCGGAGTGATCGCAGGAGCTGGTATCGATGTCTTTGTCACCGAACCGGTCCCCGAAGACCACCCTTATCTCAGGATGGCTCATCCTGAACGAATGAGGCTTGCTCCTCACGTAGCCTGGGCAAGTGTCGAAGCCAGAAAAAGGCTTGTAGGTATTATGGCCGAGAATATCGCCAAAGGCTGGTAAACGAAAAAAGACTGACATTTCTGTCAGTCTTTTTTTTGCTCCCGAACTTGGACTTGAACCAAGGACCCTCTGATTAACAGTCAGATGCTCTAACCAACTGAGCTATTCGGGAATGTTGTTTCAAACGTTTTGTTTTCGTTTGGGATTGCAAAGGTAGCTATTTTTTCTTTACCTCCAAACTTTTTTGAAGTTTTTTGCAAAAAAATGTGTTTTTTCTTGAAAAAACAGGTATTTCGCCTCGTTTATTCGTCAGTAACGCTCCATCTGCCATCCTTGCCGAACAAAGCTTCTTCAGCTTTTTCCATCAGACCGCACCTGTAGATCAGGTCGATTATGGTATATCTGTTCCTCATATAGGGCAGGGCGCGGAAGGTTGTTTTCAGATCCTTGTTGCTGAGACCTATCATTTCAGGTGTATAAGGGGCTCCGGCCATCTTCAGATTCTCGAAAACCTCATCGAAACTCATTATCTGCTTCCGGAGCTGTTCTCTCAGTTCCGGCCATTGCTCCTTGATGGTGCTGAGTTCGGATGCGAGCCTGTCGGAAGATATATATTTCCCCAATCCTTCTTTCATTCCTCTGGCCAGATGGCCCGGTTTTCCGGCAAATACTGTCTCGATCTCCTTCTTCATCGCTTCTTTGTCCGGCCAACGCCCGGTGCAGGCTTCTATATCAATGCCCTCCAGATCCAAGGGCAGAAGGAATTCGTAACAGGCTGTGGACAGCAGTGTGCCTATCCCGACCTTGAAACCGTGTGAAACGTGCTTGCCGTTGAAGCACAAGCCTTCCATATCCCAGTAATGACTGAACTGGTGCTCGAGCCCTGATGCCGGACGGCTTGACTGAGCTGCCTGCATCGCAAATCCGCTCATAATCAGGCCTTCAGCCAGCTTTCCTATCGGGGCAGTCTCTCCATTGTATATGCCTTGCGGATCTGAAATGCTGTCTCTCAGAGGATCCTGGACGAGTGAAAATGCAAAGTCGTCTATTCTATCGGCTCCTACGGCCTCCGCCAGCATCCAGTCTGCGCCTGCAGGTACCTTGGCTATGAGATCTGCATATCCTGATGCCGCCATTTCTTTTGGTGCGGCTGCACAAATCTCCGGCTCTATTATCACTCCTGACGGAGCTTTGCACTCGAATGTGTCTTTGTTGCCGTCCTTGGTGATCGAAGCTCCGAATGCCGTATATCCGTCCATAGAAGCAGCTGTACCGACGATTATGTACCTTCTGCCTATTCGGTGTGAAGCGAGCTTGACAAGGTCGTTTATAACTCCGGAACCGACTGCGACAGCAATGGCATCGGTATTTTCCAACCTTGCCTGCACCTTTTCGAGATAGGACCATTCTGCGTATAAGTCGGAGTCTTCAAGAATAAATGGAGGTTCTGAAGATATGCCCTGTTCTGACAATGCTGCACATACCCTTTCTCCTGCAGCGGCCCAGGTGTTCATATCAGCAACAATAATAGCTCTTTTCCCTGGGAAAAGTTCATTGAACATCGTTCCTGTGTATGCAATTGCGTCAGGACCTATCTTCAGGGCCTTGGTATCGGATGCCTTCTCGATTGCCTGCTCAATCATTCTTCTCTGTGTCATAGTTTCTTGTAAATGGAGCCTCCGGACTATCGGACGCTGTGTATAATGTTGCATTGCAATAATGTCTGCCATCTTCCTTGCCGTCTTCGCTGATGTAGTACAGGCCTTCGCCGAGAGAGGTGAGCCCTGTGCTGCCCCATTTGAAGTGCCATCCTTCGCAGATCTTCACCTGTTCGGCTTCCTCCGTATGATAAGGAACTCCCTGAAGCTGTCCTGTGCAAGGACTTTGACTCATATCTATGGCAAACAAGCCATAATTCGGATATTCCTTCTTCTTGCCTTTATAAACGGCGAGGTACATCCGGTCAGTAAAACTATCGTAGGCCAGATTCTGTATTCCGTATGTAGTGTTTCCGGTGTGTATGAAGTATTTATGTGTATGGACGGTGAGGTCTGCCAGGTCATAACGCAGCAGGATATTGTAATCATTGTCGGTCCTCGTGGTGTCGCCGTATATGCCGTAGGCTACATAAAGATATTTCTCTTTCTTTCCTTCTTCACCGAATGCCGGAGCGAGTGCCACGCCGTCTATTCCGGAACATCCGTATCTGTGTTCATTCTCTATGCCCTTGACGGTCACTGTCTCCATATAATCTTTTCCGGCCTCTGCGACAGGATAGAGACGGCTTGCATCTTCCAGCGGAATGTCCGGTCCGGTGATCTTATCAACATAGATTTCGGCAATATAGAATCTGCTCTGGCTCCGCTGGATGCCGGCTTCTCCGATTTTATGTGAAATGGCCTTGCCGATTGCGTCGTCCTTGAACTCCAATGATGCATATATTACACGTTTTTCCGGGTCGAATGCAATATCTCCCAGATGGCCGGTGATTCCGGTGACCGACCCTTTCAGATTACCGTTTAAATCGCTTACTGTCAGGATATTTGTGAATGAACTGTAGATGACGCCCTTCTCGGAATCTAAGGCTATACCCTGGACGTGAAACCGGTCTCCTTCTATTCTGATTACGTCAGGATAGGTGATTGTCTCATCAGCACATCCGGCTGATAAAAGCAGGGCTGCCGCCATTGCAAGGATTGATGCTGTTTTCATTCAGATGAAAATGTTAATGCAATAAGCAAAAATAGTCATATTATTTAAAATTGCTGAGATTTTCCTAACTTTGTAGCACTTTTGAGGATGAAGTGGAGGCTTTGATCCGGATTATATAAACAGACGACGCAAGATTATGGATATAGATCTCTTATCAAAAATGGTCAAGGAACTCATTCTTGACAATGACAGGGTGGCTCTTCCGGGGCTTGGCTCTTTCGTGGCCGAGGTTGTGCCTTCTACATTCTCGGATAAGGGATATACGATAAATCCTCCGTATCGCCGCCTGTATTTCCGTTCCAAGCCTGATGAAGGCCGTGAACTGGCCGGATTCTATGCTTCGACCAATAAGGTGGAGGAAGATATGGCAGAAAGGATCATCAAGGATTTCGTATCAGAGCTCAAGTCTGTCCTCCACACTAAAAAGACCGTTGTCTTCCCAGGCTTGGGCCGGTTGAGGGCAACAAAAGAGAATAATGTGTTCTTCATCGCTGATGAAGATCTTGACATATATCCGGCAGGTTTCGGGCTCGAGCCAATATCTTTGAAGACCCATCAGGAGACAAGGGAGGAAGTGAGTGCGGCTCTGACAGACTTGAAGTCGATTCTCGAGGAGCCGAAGGCTGAAGCGATACCTGAACCATCACCAGAACTGGCTTCAGAACCACTGCCGGAGCCGGCACCGGTTCCGGAAACCCCTGAGGTTCAGGAACCAGCAGATGCTGAGGCGTCGGAACCAGAAACGGTGAAGGTGCAGGCCGCGGAGCCTGTCGAGGAGCAGAAGACTGAACCGAAGCCTGCAGAAGTATCAGTGCCCGTGTCAGAACCTGTAAAGCCGAAGAGGAAAACGATATTGATTTTATCGATCTGTCTTGTGGCCCTTGTCATCATCCTGCTCATAGCTTTTGCCGTGCTGGGAAGATTGTGCCCGGACTGGATCGACCAGTTCCTGTATTCTCCAGAGGAACTGAAGATTCTTAACTATCCGCTATGATAAAATATATAGAGAAAATTACTGTACCTTGCTATGACACAGATGCTTCCTGGCTTTTGAAGCCGGCATCTTTTATGAACCTTGCCCAGGAGGCAGCCGGCCGTCACGCAGTCTATCTCGGTTTCGGCTACGACGATCTTATTGTTTCGAACACCGCCTGGATTCTCTCAAGGGTACACGTAGAATTCATTGACACTCCTAAGTGGAGGGAGGATATAACATTGACAACCTGGCATAAAGGACTGAACCGCCTTTTCTTTCTCAGGGATTTTGTCCTGACCGATGCACAGGGAAAGGAAAGAGTCAAGGCCACCACGTCCTGGCTTGTCCTTAATCTCGAGACCCGCAGGCTTGTCCGTGATCCGAAGCTTATTGAGGAAGGCACAGTCTGCACTGAAAATGCGATAGAAACTCCTGCAGACAAGGTTCAGATGCCGAAAGAAGTTGAACCTGAGTTCGTTATGGAGCATAAGGTCGCCTATTCCGACATCGATACCAACGGCCACGCAAACAATGCAATGTATATGCACTGGGCTATGGATGCAGTTGACTACGATATCGCCTCTACCCGTCCGGTCAAGGAGTTTACCATCAATTTCAACCACGAGACCAAGGCCGGCGAAGTCGTGAAACTGTACAAGGCCGTGGTCGAAAAGGAAGACGGCCGTCACGTATTTGTCGAGGGAAGGCTGGCAGAAGCCTCCTCTTTCATCGTGGAAATAGTTTTTAAAAGGCTTCCGGTATTATGATAGATCTGATATATCCATACGAAATAGCTCCAGTAGTGCCGGCTCCGACGGCAGAGACGAAGTCAGCCAGAGCGTCATCCGCAGAATGGTTCCCGATAGTAGAGCCGAGCGGACTGGTCGTAGGACGTTCTCTGCGCGCATATTGTCATAGCGGTGCCAAGCCTCTGCACCCTGTCGTGCATATCCATATAATCGACAGATATTCACGGATTTATCTTCAGAAAAGAGCCGCGCATAAGGATATCCAGCCCGGCAAATGGGATACCGCCGTCGGAGGACACGTCTCTTACGGTGAGTCCCTGATAGAGGCTGTATATCGTGAAGCTTCCGAAGAACTGGGCTTCACGGAATTCAATCCGATATATCTTGAAACCTATGAATTCGAATCAGCGGTAGAGCGCGAGATGGTGAACGTCTTCGCCGTGGTAGGCTCATACGAACTCCACCCCGATCACGATGAGGTGGATGAAGGACGATGGTGGGATATCGATGAAATAGATGCCTCTATTGGCAAAGACATATTCACTCCTAATTTCGAAAGCGAGTTCCGGATGATCCGCAAATCTCTTCTTGCCCTTCTTTAGGTTAAAGCGGATTGTCAAACCATTCTGACTCCGTGTGGCTGAGGGTACCGAGTACTCCGAGACCGCCGGTGATGTTGGTGTATGTGAAAGTCGGAGATGCGAGTCCCATAGAGGCCAGAATGTTGTTTTCCCTGTCCCATTGCCCGTTGAAATATCTGTAGAAATCTTCTGATATCTTGAGCATCAGTACTTTATATCTGTAGGTGCAGTTCGGGTCGTTTTTCTTGCCTTGGAAACTTAGAGTCATCTGCTGCCTTCCGTCCTGGCTGGCCTGTGAGTCGTTCCAGTAAGCGATCCTTCTCCCTCTCAACCACATTGTCCTGAATGGAGATTCGTCCAGAATGCCATAGATCATTTCGATGTCGACCGCATTGTGGGATATATATGTCAGCATAGAATGAGTCTCTTCGCTCACGATAACGGCTCCATACATATCCTTCGTGTCGGGATCGTCAGGATAATCCACTGTCACACGTATCTCATCAGAGTAATCGTCTCCTTTTACGAGAGCCGCGTTGAACTCCTCTACAGGATAGGGGATTATGCTTTCTGCATAAGCTTTCTCGAATCCGTCGGCTTCGGCTTCGATCCTGACGGTCTGTCCCGGTTCAAGATGATGGAAGGCCATATAAGCCTTTGGGGAAGTATTGTCCTGTTCCAGCCTGACTTCTTCGCCGTCTGCCGTGATCCTGATCCGGATGTCGGTCGGAGTCTCGATGTCTCCTATGCTGTTGTTTATCGATCTTGCCCCGGTTATAGTAAGCTCGTGCCAGTCTCTCAATGTCGATGGCAGAAACTCTATGTGCAGTCTGTTATCGCCGTCTGTATCTATGATTTCAAACTCCTGTTCGCAGGCTGTTATGCCGGCAATGGCCAATATTGCCATCAGGATATAAACCCTCTTCATAACCTTAGAATCTTAAAGTGTAACTTATTGATGGAATGATTGGTATGATGCCGATGCTTGTACCTTTGAATTTCCCGTCCTCTCCTGTCGTGACGAAAGCGAAGAATGGATTCATACGGCAATATACATTGTAGACACTCAGATTCCAGATGCTTTCATTTCCTCTGCGTGTTGTCTTTCTGAAATTCATACCGATGTCAAGACGATGGTACGGAGGCATCTTTATGTTGTTAGGTCTGGAATAATAGAAAGTGTCCTCATCTGCAACGTGGCTGTATCCGGTAATCCTGCTTCCGCTGTGCCAGTTCCAGGCGGCGTATACGTCTAGCCTTTTACCGAATCTGTGGCTTCCGACGAATGTGAACTTGTGCCTGTGGTCATTCCTGTCCGGATACCATAGCGGATGGATGTCTGCAAAATACCGCTCGTTCCACGCCAATGTATAATATGCTGCAAGATCGGTCCTGCCTGTTCTCCAGGCCAGTTCAACTTCCCCTCCATATGCCCGTCCTTTTCCTTCTGAAAATGATGATTCCCATTCATTCAGAGGCGGATACAAAGTGTTCGATCCTGTGTATTCCAGGAGTCTGTCCATTGTCTTCCAGTAGCCCTCGATGTTCAGGACTATGTCTTGAGGCAGGTTCATATATATGCCGCCGGCGATCTGGCGTGAATGCATCGGACGTATCTTTGATGTCACCGGCATCCAGGTATTGGTCGGCAGATCCATATAATTGGTTGCAACCTGATGATTGAACTGATTCATCTCGGTGTATGATGCCTTCAGGCTTATTCCGCTGCTGATCTGAAATCTCAAAGCGAGCCTGGGTTCTACTGCAAAATATGTCTTGCCCGGCACCGAGAATGTGGCCGCACGCAATCCTGCATTCACCTTGAACCATCCCGTGGCATTGATTTCATCTTCGATATATACAGTGGGCTCGTGTCCGTCATACCTTGCCTTGTCGCTGTATGTGAATGTCGGCTCTGCCCCTGCTGTGATGAAATTGCTGTATCTTTCCGGATAATAGATGTGGTACTGGTATGCTCCTCCAAACCTTATGTGATGATATGGCGATGGAATCCAGTCAAAGTCTCCTTTCACGCCAAGATCGTTGACTCTCGTGAGATTGGCTGTCTCCATCATTAGACTCTCGATGTCATCAGCGCCCTCCATCTCTATGCCGATTCTGGACCTGTTGCTGGAGTTATAGATCATCACCCTCGATCTGAGGTCGTCGCTGATGTCGCATTCCCACTTCAATGATGCCAGGATATTTCCCCAGTTCAGCACGAATCGCATATTGTTGTCCAACTCCTCCTCTTCCATACGTATCCTGAGGTAGTCTCGACCCATATAAAAGTTGAAGGAGAGAGTGTTTCTGCTGTCGATTATGTGGGTTATGCCTGCGTTGCCGTCATAGAAGGCATAATTCATAAACACCTTGCTCCCGTCTCCGTACTTCCAATTCGCCAGCATCAGAGCCGGGGTCGTTATCAGATCCGACCAGGAACGGCGCAGAGCGACATTGAATGATGTCTTTCCCTTCACGATAGGGCCTTCAAACTGTATGTTGCCGTCAATCGCTCCGAGAGAGAACATACCCTTATATTCATACATATCACCTCTCCTTGTGGTCACATCCACTACTGAAGACAGCCTGCCGCCATATCTTGCAGGGAATCCGCTTTTGTAGAAATCCAGATTGTCTATGACTTCGGTGTTGAATGATGAGAACAGGCCGGCTAGATGGCTGACCTGATATAGAGGAACGCCGTCAAGAAGAAACAGGTTGTCCGTGCCTGTGCCTCCGTGAACATACAGCCCTGACATCAGTTCCGTTCCAGCACTGACTCCCGGCATCATCTGAAGCGTCTTTATCACATCTGGAGAGCCCATAAATGCGAATCCTCGCTTGAATTTGCGGGAATCTATCTTCATCAGACCTGTCTGTGTTGTGTTCCTGTCCCTGTCTGTGGCAACTGTAATACGGGACTCGGACAGGGTATCCCTCTGTTCTTCAAGGAATATGATATAGTCCCGCACCTTGTCCGCCTTCTTCAGCACAATGAACTTCTTGTTGGTCTCGAAAATGAGTCCGTTGCCGTATGCCAGCTTCTCAAGAGCATCCTCCAGAGACCCGGCTTTGGAAATGTCGGCATTTGACGGGGAATCGATATCGATGGCTTCGTCATAAACGAAATTCATCCCATACAGCTCGTATATGTGAAGCATCTGGTCTCTAAGCCTTTCCTGTCCGCACAGAACAAAAGGAAAGGCCAGCACCGTCAGAATGAGTGCAAGTCTTTTCATAGCAACAGTCCTGTTTATGATATAGATGCGTATTCAACCCACTTTGTTGCATAGGAAAGATTAGGAAATTTGTTTCCCACTTTGTTTTATCATTATTTGATGTTATATTTGCGTTTGTTCGGCCAAAGAGGCTGGATACAATGCAAATATAAGACGTTTACGACGTTATCTTCATCCTTCAAACTTCGCAACTTTGAAAACACCTTGAAGAGACGGCAACGAACGTCCATTTCAACGATGTCTATTCGATGTCTGCGCTTATGGCGTAGAGTTCTGTATATGCATCCTGACGTGGGCTTATGCGTTGCTTATCCTTGGTGTTAGGCGTGCGAAGGCCTGAAGGAGGGATAACCAACTACAGACTCCCACGTCTTTTTTTATTTACAGCCGGATCTGTGAGTCTCACGGCATAATTCCATTTTATATGAGAAAGAAGGTGCTATTATGGTGCTGCCTTGTTTTTTTGACGTTAGTAGGATGTCGGGATAAAGAGGTCGCAGAGCCGTTTCTCGAACTGGATAAGAATATGATTTCAGTTGGAGCGAATCCCTGTTTTGCCCAATTTCAAGTTACTTCAAATAAAGATTGGAGTGTATTATGTGATTGTGATTGGGTCACTTTGAGTCCTGAAATAGGTAAAGGATCTCCCGAACCCATAACTGTTAATGTTATGATTAGATCGAATAAACAACCGGATATGCGCATAGCTGTATTGAACGTATATAGTGAATATGCAATGGAAACTCTGGTCATTCACCAGGAGGGGGTTGTAATATCTGATATCGTACCTGAAGTATATGTCAGTGAATCGAATTTGGAGTTGTCTGCCGAAGAAGGAGTCGTGCAAATATCTGTGGAATCAAATGTTCGGTGGGAAGCATCTACAACTGTAGATTGGATTTCTTTAAACCCAACTTCTGGAATAGGGGCGGGTCAACTTCAGATTATTGAGATTCAATACTCTGCAAATGAGTCCGAATTGCAACGTAATGCCGTAATACGTATTACGGCAGAAAAGGAAATCGTAGAGGTGGCGATTAAGCAGAAAGGGATAGATATTCCAGATACTGTACGGAAAGAATTGCAAGAAGGCAGTTATTGGATAGTAATCGATGACTACGTGGCTACGCCATTAAATTCTGCCTATGGTTATCTTGCTGTGGAGAAAATGGAAAATGGGGCAAGCGTTGAAGCAAATTCTTTTGTCTTTAGTAAAGTCGGCGATTATTATTCGCTTAAAGATGCTTATGGGAAATATTATTATCAGAAAGGTACGTATGATAGTTTTGATGTAGCAGATACATTTGAAGCTACTGATAACTTCCGATGGCAGATTGAACCAGTAGGAGAGAATTTGTGGAGAATTGTAAACGTGGCGACTTTGAAATTCATACAATATTCTTCCTATTATCAATCTTTTGGGTGTTATTATGATGAGAGAGGAATTTTGCCGATGCTTGTCCTTGCTGATAGTCCTAATCCAGATCTGCCGCACTTGGAGGTTTATCCTAATACTATCACCGTTTCCTATGAAGATATAATAGAACATTTAACTTTGACGTGCAACACTGATTGGGTGTCATATATAGATGCAGATTGGTTGGAAATAAATCCTGCTACTGGGTCAGGTTCAGAATATGTGGAACTTAAAATTGATGCTAATCATAAGGAGTCGTCTCGTCAAGCAACAATATCGATATTTGCTGGATCATTAATGCAGTCAATATGTGTAACTCAGTCCGGCTTTGAGCCAATCCTTTCTATCAGTCGTTCATCTGTAGATGTAACGTATAAAGAAGCTGATTTCACTCTTGATTTGCAGTCAAATTCCTCTTGGACTGCCAGTTCAGTGTCAGATTGGGTTACTGTTAGTCCGTCTTCGGGATCAGGTAGTGATAATCCAGAATCTGTAAATATTTCAGTATCAGCGAATCCTTCAGAATCTCCCCGTACCACAGAGGTTGTGTTTACGACTGGCTCTGTATGCAAGAGTCTGATTATAAATCAGGAAGCTAGGCCTAAAGCAGGAATAGACGATGGAAGTGATGCAGGAATTGATGATTGGATTAAGGATGATGATGAATTGAATGCTAATTAATGAATTATATGAAATTTAAATCTTTATGTAAATATATTGCTCTTTCATTTGGTTTGATTATAGTTTCCTGCATAGAAGAGCAGAATGTACAGATGGAAGAGAAAGTATCATTTGAAGTAGCTGCATCTTTTATTGATGTAAAGACTACTAATTTTGGAATGAGTACATTATGGGAAGAGGATGATGCAATATGTATCTTCCATTCTGAAGCGGGAGCAGATAAATATGTGAATGACGGGAAGTTCGTTATTGCTCCTTCAGGTGTATCAAAAGGTATATTCAAAGGAACTGTCGATGCCGGATCTATGGATCCTGACAATTCATACGATTGGTATGCTGTATATCCATATTCGGATTACGACGAACCGTCTGGTGTGACTGTTATGATTGGAGGCCTTGAACCGCTGAGGCAGGCAGGGACAAATGATATGACGCATACTGCTGGTGAGAATGTACCAATGTATGGAAATCTGATTTCTGTGCCGTTTTCTGAAAAGCCTGTTTTCAAGATGCATCATCTTACATCGGTAATAGAGATAAAGGTGAAGAATGAGACATCAGAGCCAATAGATATCAAAAAAATATCCATCACGGCTCCAATGAATATTGTTGGAGAATTCAATGTTGATATGACAAATGATCAGATTGTATATGAAGATGGAGAGAATACCAGCCCTGTTGCGGAATTGAATGTTTCAGATGCAATGATTCAGCCAAATGGACTATCATCTTTTTATGTTGTAGTGAAACCTTTTGTCGCAGGAAATGGAGAAAGTATAGATGTTACGGTTAACGATGTAACCAAGGTGTTGGCCTTGACAGGTGATACAGAGTTTGCAGCCGGAAGTATAAAGACTGTTAATTTCTCATACGTTTCAGCCTCGGATAGGTATGTCGTGCCGATAATCGAGTGGGGGATATCTAAAGATGATGTTGAAAAGAACTATATGGAAGGCTTTGAAAATGTCGAGATGACAGAAGAATGCCTGATTTATAGAGATGAGACAAATGATTATATGATATCCTATTCTTTTGAAGAGGGAATGTTGTCATCGTCTTGCGTTATCATTCCATCAAACGCTGCGACAGAGAAACTTGTCAATGAATGGATGAGTCTTTATATGCCGGTGAAGAGTGATGGCAATGCAGATATATATTCATCCGAAAATGGCAAGACACTGGTTTCAGTAAGTAATGAAAATGGATATTATTCAATAGGCTGGTCTAAGGTTGTTACGCGTGGATTTGTCAATGGTCACGAGTATGTTGATCTGGGACTGAGTGTGAGATGGGCGACCTGCAATGTCGGTGCTGAATCTCCTGAAGAATATGGCGGCTATTATGCCTGGGGAGAGACGAAGGAGAAGGAAAGGTATTATGATGATACGTATGAATATGACGATGAAACGTATTATAATTATGATGGTTCTTCATATACCTCAGGGCGTTTCTTGGGATATGATATTAGTAACACAAAATATGATGTGGCAAGTGTGAAGTGGGGTGGAGGCTGGAGAATGCCTACGGTAAAGGAATTATATGAATTAATTACATTATGCCTATGGGAGGAAGCAGAAGTTAACGGTGTGGAAGGTAGTTTGGTAATAGGACCGAATGGAAACAGTATTTTCTTTCCTAATGGTGGGAAAATAATGATGGAATATAATACGTTAGATGGTTCATATTGTAATATATGGACTTCGACTTATTTGTCAGAATTCTACGCTTTCTCATTGGATGTTTTCACGAGGTCTTCTATGGAAGTAGGAGATGAAATCGAGATTGACAATGGAGCAAGAGACTATGGTTTAAATGTTCGTGCTGTTATTGATTAAAATGTGCTTTATATGAAAGTGTTGTATAAATTAATGGTTATCTGTGCTTTGTTTTTATCTGTATCTGTCACAAAAGCACAGACATATACTTTGGGGGTTGGAGAAATTGAATACCTATGGGTTCCGGATATTCCGAATGGATACGTTGAAACTGCTGTTTGGAGTTGCTCATCACCTTCGATACGGTTTTTGCAATCAGATGAAATATGGGCAGAGATAGAGGTCGTAAGTGCTTTTGCCGGCACAGTTACAGTAAATGTCAATTATATAGGTCAGTATGAGATTTATGGTGGCAAATGGGTTGCTACTCCTGTTTTGTCACACAGTTATTATATAAAATGTAGTACTCCTCCGAGTTCTGATGAACCAGAAAAGCCTGATAAACCTGACGAACCAGATGAACCTGGAAATAAGGAACTGAGAATTACTCTTGCAGACCCTATTGTTGTCAAAAGCTTTGAACATATAGAAATAACTCCGATTCAGACAGTGGATGGTAAGACTGTTGATTGCCTTTTTTGGCTGGATACACGTGATTATGGTATAGACTATCCAGCCTATGAATCAAATGGTCGTATAGTAGGTAGATTTGAAGGTGAAGTGATTTTGGAAATAAAAGATAAGAAAACAGGATATGAGACTAAACGACGGGTGGTTGTTGAGGCTCCTGATCCGATAGATTCATCGGAACTTATCAGTGAAAGAGCATTAAATGCGACATTGGATAAACTGAGAAAATTATTAGATATAACTAAAGAACATTCAAATCAATCAACCAAATGAAAACAAAAACTTATTTATTCTTGGCAGCGATCTCGATGATTGCAATGGAGTCGTGCTCCACAATGAAATATCAGGAAACATACGCTCCTGAAGAAAGTGGACTGAACGTTATGAAGATTACAGATGAATCGTCAACTTCTGTTTTTGCGCCTAAGACTTATTCGTCTCATTCTGGGAATTTTGCTACATCAAATTACGCTGGAAGTAAAAAAGGAAATTATTTTTGGAGTTCAGCGCGATTGCTGTCATCTTCACCAGATGGGGAGCAGATTGCTTTTTTGTCTGAAGTGAATAAACAGAGGAATATTCTCATAAAGAGAACTGCATTACAGGGAGCTGCTACGCAAAGAACCTTCAGAAATGTATATGATTTTTTCTGGGGTTCTGATGATAACTTGTATTATTCTGATTTTACCAACCTGACGGATGTTCTATTGGCTTCTACGAATGCTCGTTCAGGAAGTCTTATCAGGCAACTTACCAATAATAATGAAGATTATAATCCAGTGCTGACTGATGATGGATCGTTATTGTTTTTTACAAGAGTCGACAATTCGGGACCTTCAATATGGTCTCTGAATCTGCATACTGGTGCCCTTACGTCCTGTGCAAGAGGATATTGTCCGGCAATTGTACCAGGTGATAATAATAAATTCTTATGTGTGAGAAATTCTACGAAAGGTATGAGCGAGATCTGGTTGATTGACTATATGATAGGACAAGAGACATTGGTACTTTCTGATCAGGAAAGGGGATTCTCAAATCCGGTGTTATCCCCTGATGGACAATGGATTCTTTGTCAGGGGAACGCAAAGTCCAATATATCCAGAAAAATGAACCTTGATATCTTTGCTGTAAAGATAGATGGTACCCAGTGCATACAACTTACATATCATCCTGCTGATGACTGTTGCCCAGTATGGTCAGAGGATGGAAAGAGTGTGTATTTTTTATCAGCACGAGCGAATAAAAAGAAAATGTATAATGTCTGGAGGATGAGATTTATGTAAAATAAAGCATATGCCTTACATTTTCAAGAGGAATACAACCCTGCCGTAACATAAGGCAGGGTTGATTTTTTATGGCAGATTGATTACATTTGTCTTTGATATACTAAAGTTAAAAGGCAATGTCGAGAATCGAGTGTTTTGTGCCGTCTATGCGCGGAGAGGATATTTCCGTGACGGTGGAGTCTTTCAGCAGAAGTAAGGCTTTTACGGGTGTGACTATCCTGTCGGGAGTGTCGTTGAGGACGACGGAGACGTTGAGGAGCATCGCAGAGGCTGTTTCCGAGAAATTCATTCTTATATATACCAAGGATCTTCCTTTGGAGATGGGCCTTTTTGCTCTCGACCGTATTCTGGCTGTGGCAGAGGATACGGGGGCTGATATGCTGTATGCCGATCATTATAAGATGGTTACGGGTGCGGATGGGACGACTGTGAGAAAGAAGCATCCGCTGATTGCCTGCCAGAAAGGTGCGTTGAGGGATGATTTCGATTTCGGCAGCGTGCTGGTGTTCAGAAGCAGTTCCTTCAAGAGAGCCGTCAGGGCGATGGATACAGATTATGAATTCGGAGCACTGTATGACCTAAGGCTTAGAATGAAGAATATTGTGCATATAAACGAATGCCTCTATACGGAAATCGAGACCGACAGCCGAAAGTCGGGTGAGAAGCAGTTCGATTATGTCGATCCGAAGAACCGTGATGTCCAGATCGAGATGGAGAAGGTCTGCACGGCTCATCTGAAGCGTATCGGAGCCTGGCTGGAACCGAAGTTCAGGGAACCGGATATAAATGACTTCCCTCAGGCGGATTTCAAGGTGACGGCTTCTGTCGTGATACCTGTATTCAACAGGATAAGGACGGTGAAGGATGCCGTGGAAAGCGCTCTGAGCCAGATATGCGATTTTCCGTATAATGTGATAGTTGTCGATAACCATTCATCCGACGGAACAACGGAACTTCTGGAGGAAATGGCTGCCGGGAACGAGAGACTTATCCATATAGTTCCGGCCAGAACCGATCTTGGTATCGGCGGGTGCTGGAATCTCGCGGTACATAGTGAGCATTGTGGAGAATATGCTGTCCAACTTGATAGCGACGATGTTTATAGCGGCAGGGATACCTTGCAGAAGGTTGTGGATGCCTTCCGTCAGCAGAAGTGTGCGATGGTGGTCGGTACCTATCAGATGACGGATTTCCAGATGAATCCTATACCTCCGGGCGTGATAGACCATAAGGAATGGACAGAAGAAAACGGACGCAATAATGCGTTGAGAGTCAATGGACTGGGCGCGCCGAGAGCCTTCTGGACCCCTCTGCTGCGTACAATCAATCTTCCGAACACAAGCTATGGGGAAGACTATGCTCTCGGACTCAGGATAAGCCGCGAATACCGCATAGGGCGTATCTATGATGTGCTGTATTGCTGCCGTCGTTGGGACGGTAATTCCGATGCGGCTTTGGATATCGACAGGGTGAATGCCAATAATCAGTACAAGGACCGTATCCGTACCTGGGAGCTTGAGGCAAGAATCAGAATGAACAGGAATGCATAACAGATCCATACATAAGTTTGTCGGAGACCAGCTTTCACGCTGGCCTCTCGCGTGTGATAATTTCAGGGCTCTGAAGAATGTCAAGGTCCGTGAAATGACGGCTGGCGGGCTGAAGGTCAAGCTTCAGTTCAATCCTGCAAGAATCGTATCCTCAGCTGCAAAGCTGGATAAGACCGATATTGCCAGGAGAAGATGTTTCCTGTGCCGTGAAAACCGTCCTGCAGAGCAGATAATGATGAAGTTTGAAGGACGGAAGGGAAAGAAGTATCATATTCTGGTCAATCCTTATCCGATATTTCCGGATCATCTGGTCATAGCTGCCGACCGTCACACAGACCAGACCATCCGACAGAGATATGTCGATATGCTGGATCTGGCCAGGAAATATACAGACTTCACCTTTTTCTACAACGGGCCCCGCAGCGGAGCATCGGCGCCGGACCATCACCATTTCCAAGCAGCTCCCCAAGGTCTGATTCCGCTGGAAACGGATATGGCGAAGTCAGAAGACGCATTGGTTCATCTGACGTCTTTGCAGGATGCTCATCTGTATCATTATCAGAAGTTTACAACGGGTGTGTTCTTCCTGCGGGCGGAGACTTCCAAGTCAATGGCAAAGCTGTTCTACAGGCTGCTGGACTGTGCCGAGATTCCGGAAGGGGAGAGCGAGCCGATGTTCAATCTGTTCACTTGTTACAGCGGAGGAGAATTCCGTTCTATAGTGATATTCCGCAGCCGTCACCGCTCCCATCATTATTTCAGCGAGGGGCCTGACCATCTGACGATGAGTCCCGGTTGCGCCGATATGGGAGGAGTCTTCATAGTGCCTGTGGAGGAGGAATTCGAAAAGCTGACGCCGGAACTTCTGGAGGAGATGCTGGCGGAAGTGTCCGTGAGCAAGGAGGAGGAACAGCGGATAATTTGGCGTCTGACGCGTCCGCAGCCTGATATCCAGGTGGGGATTATGTCTGCCAAAGAGATCGAATTCGAGATTCTCTCAGATGGAGCCGGACGCAGAAAGGCATCCCTCCGCGAAGGCAAGATTGAATATGACGGAGCGCTGTATGATGAATTGTATTTCGGCGCACAGACGCCTTCTACAATGTTTGCCGAGCCGTCTTTCATACTTCACGACGTGACCATCGGTGTCCGATTCCATTGGGAAAGAAAGGAGACGCAGAAATTCGCCGGAGCATTGAAGATAATTGTAGAAAAGGACAAGCTTACGGCAGTGAATGTGGTCGGTGTGGAGGATTACCTTCTCAGTGTCATTTCTTCTGAAATGAGTGCGGATGCATCCGAAGAGTTCCTCAAGGCTCACGCTGTCATATCCCGTTCCTGGCTTATGGCTCAGATTGCATCTTCAGGCAGTAGAAGGACAGTTGCGGTCCCAGAGGGCATATCTGACCTTCCATCTCTCATTTCACATCTTGATATGAACTTCCACAAGGCGGCTTCCGAATCGGATGATGCCGGGGAAACCTTCATTATGAAATGGTACGATCACGATGATCACCGGAATTTCGATGTATGTGCAGATGATCATTGCCAGAGATATCAGGGACTGACCCGCGCTACAGGAAAAACGGTCAGAAAGGTGATAGACAGTACTTGGGGTCAGGTCCTGACATATAAGGGAGAGCTTTGCGATGCGCGTTTCTCAAAATGCTGCGGAGGAAGGATGGAGGCTTTCAGCACCTGTTGGGAAGACAAGGATTATGCTTATCTCCAGCCGCTTCCGGATGCTCCGGGGCATAATGAAGAGGCCGGATGTTTCTGCAACACAGCGGATAAAGGCATCCTGTCTCAGGTCTTGAACAATTACGATCAGGAGACTGTGGATTTCTACCGCTGGACAGAAGTGTATGGCCGTCAGGAACTGGCAGATCTGATTGAGAGGAAAAGCGGTGTACGTATAGGAAGGTTGATTGGAATGGAACCGCTCGAAAGAGGGGCCTCCGGAAGGATATGGAAGCTTAGGATTGAAGGCTCTGAAAAGACGATGGTCGTGGGCAAGGAGCTGGAAATCAGGAGGATATTGTCGGAAAGCCATCTCAAAAGCTCGGCCTTCGATGTGGAATTTACAGATGACAAGGTCATCCTGCACGGTTCCGGATGGGGGCACGGTGTCGGACTGTGTCAGATAGGAGCTGCCGTTATGTCTGCTGAAGGATATACATATCGTCAGATATTGGAACATTATTACCCTGGTTCAGAATTGCAATGAAAAGAAACATAAACCCGTGGTGGTGGATTCCCACACTCTATTTAGCAGAAGGAATACCGTATTTCATAGTGAACAATATCTCCGTGATTATGTTCAACAATATGGGAATGCCCAAAGGAGAAATGGCTATGTTCACCAGCCTTCTCTATCTTCCTTGGGTCATCAAGCCTCTCTGGAGCCCGTTCGTTGACATAATAAAGACCAAACGTTGGTGGGTGACGGCTATGCAGATAGTGATGTCATTTGCCTTTGCGGCTCTGGCGTTCAGCCTCCCGCATCCATCACCGGAAATCATAGCTTCCGGAGGGACTTCTGTGTCTCTGTTCACTATGACCCTGATCCTGTTCTGGATAACCGCCTTTGCATCGGCAACCCACGATATTGCTGCTGACGGATTCTATATGCTTGCTCTTCAGCCTAAGGAACAGTCTGTATTCGTCGGTATCCGCAGTACCTTCTACCGTCTGGCGTCAATTTTCGGCCAGGGAGTCCTGGTGGTAATTGCCGGACTTCTCGAGAAGAATCTCGGAGATATACCGCAGGCCTGGTCAGCAACGATGCTTATAAGTGCCGTGCTCTTTGCCGCGCTCACGTTGTGGCATACTTTCAGGCTTCCGCGCCCGGATGCAGACAGTCTTCGCCAGGAGGGAACTTCCGCGAAAGGCATCATCAAGGAATTCGGGCGCACATTTGTTACATTCTTCCGTAAGAAGTACATCTGGATTGCCCTGCTTTTTATGCTCCTGTACCGTCTTCCTGAGGCCTTCCTGGTGAAGATGATGAATCCTTTCCTTCTTGATCCGCTTTCGGAAGGAGGACTTGGACTTTCTACTGAGACCGTAGGACTTGTATATGGAACGATAGGTGTGGCGGCTCTTACGGTCGGAGGCATCCTGGGAGGACTCGTAGCATCGAAATGGGGACTGAAGAAGTCTCTATGGCCTATGGCTATGGCTCTGACCCTTCCTTGCCTGTCATTCGTATTTCTCGCTGCCTTTCAGCCTGAAAACCTCTGGCTTATAAGCTCTTGCGTAGCTCTTGACCAGTTCGGTTACGGCTTCGGCTTCACCGCATATATGCTGTATCTCATTTATTTCTCGGACGGAGAGTTCAAGACGGCACATTATTCGCTCTGCACGGCATTTATGGCCTTGAGTATGATGCTCCCCGGAATGGTAGCCGGATACATCCAGGAGAGTCTCGGCTATACGAATTTCTTTATCTTCGTTATGATATGCTGCCTCGTTACGGTGGGTGTGACATTGATGGTGAAGGTTGATCCGGAGTATGGACGGAAATAAGTATTATACTATGAAAAAGATCATTATTATGATGGCTCTGGCTGCAATGACAGCTTGCGGAGAACCCGATCAGAAGCCTGCAGAAGGCTCGAAGACAGGATTTGCCTTTTCTTTTTTCAAGAATGCGGTCGCTTCAGTCCCTTCTGCCGAAAATGTCGTCGTGTCGCCTTACAGTGCCGGCGTAGCCTTGTCTATGCTGGAGGCCGGGGCCGAAGGTGAGACAAAGGTCGAGTTCGACAATGCCCTTAACGGAGCATATTTCAAGGCCGAAGACCTTGGAGGAGGTAAGGATATCACAGCCGAATCATCCAATTCAGTGTGGATCAGTGATGATTTCAGCGTAAGGAACCGCTATGTCAGCCTCCTGGAAAATGATTTCGATGCCTTCGTTACGACCCAGAATTTTGCAGATCCTGCCACGGTGCAGGCAATCAACAACTGGTGTTCCGAACATACTTCGGGAAAGATTGACCAGATAATCGACAGGATCGGTCCTGATATGGTGATGATTCTTGTCAATGCTCTGTATTTCAATGCGCCTTGGGCAGATGCCTTTGATGAAAATGCGACTCGTGACGCCGTGTTCCACGGAATAAGCGGCGATACGGAAGTGAAGATGATGTCGCGCAAGGCAATGTATAACTATGCCGAGTATCAGGGTGCGAAGATGATTGAGATTCCATATACGGGAGGGAAATATGCTATGTATGTGATACTTCCTCCTTCAGGAATGTCTCCGGACGCTGTCCTTCCATATATCGGAGAGAACCTTTACAAGTCAGCAATGTCGATGCTTCAGCCTAAGGAAGTGACTCTTTCTATGCCTGGATTCAAGGCGGAAACTTCATTGGTGCTTAATCAGACTTTGGAAAAGATGGGAATAAGGACGGCGTTTTCATCTGCGGCTGATTTCAAGGGAATTTCAGTGATGGGTCCTCTCAGACTGGATGTCGTGAAGCAGAAATGCTATATTGATGTCACCGAGAAGGGGACGGAAGCAGCGGCGGTCACAAGTGCCCAGATAAGGATGACCTCCGTACGCCCGGTTCAAAGTATGAATGTGGATCGTCCTTTCCTTTTCGTCATTGCGGATGTGGAAGACAAGGATATATTGTTCGCAGGTAAAATAGTCAATCTCTGATCATAATAAAAGCCTATGAAAAGAATCATACATATTGCGTTTCTCTGTGTAGCCTTTGCTGCTTTGACTTTTACGGCGAAGGCTGCTGAGCCGGTTGTGAAGACCGGTATCGAAGTGCTTCGTGACCGGGGCTTCGAAATCCTTAAGGGCAAAAGAGTCGGGCTTGTGACCAATCCCAGCGGTGTGGACAGGTTCCTGAATTCTACGGTTGATATTCTTTTCAATGCTCCTGATGTCGAACTTGTGGCTTTGTACGGCCCTGAGCACGGTGTCAGGGGTGATGTATATGCCGGAGGTCACGTGACTGATACCAAGGACGAAGCTACCGGCCTGCCAGTATATTCGATCTATGGAGCGACGCGGAAGCCTACTCCCCAGATGCTTGAGGGCATAGATGTGATGGTATATGACATTCAGGATGTCGGCGTACGCTCCTATACCTTCATCAGCACTTTGGGGCTGGTGATGGAGGCTTGTGGTGAGAAAGGTATTGAAGTCGTGGTGCTCGACCGTCCTAATCCGTTGGGAGGTAATAAGATAGAGGGCTGCTTCGTGGAGCCGGGCTTCTTCTCTTTCGTGAGCCAGTATGAGATACCGTACGTGTATGGGCTTACAGTGGGTGAACTTGCAGTGATGATAAATGAAGAGGGTATGAACCGCGGACAGAAAGGCAATCAGGCTCCTGCCAGATGTGACCTGACTGTCGTGCCTATGGAAGGCTGGACCCGAGATATGCTTTATGAAGATACCGGTCTGCCTTGGGTGCTTCCGTCTCCGAACATTCCTTTCAAGGATACTCCGATGTATTATGCCGCTGCAGGAATCTGCGGGGAATTATACGGATTTATGAATATCGGCATCGGATATACCCTGCCGTTCCAGGTGTTCGGTGCCTTGTGGCTTGATCCCGAAAAACTGAAGAAACGTCTTGAATCATACTCCCTGCCGGGAATTTCCTTCAGGACGATATGGTTCAAACCTTTTTCCGGAAGTCAGAAGGGACAGCTCGTGAAAGGCCTTCAATATTTTTTCACGGACTATGAAAATGCCCGCATTACCGAGACTCAATTCTATGTTATGCAGGCAGTTGCGGAACTGTATCCGGATAAGAAGGCTTTCGAGATCATAAGTGGCTACGGATTGTTCGATAAAGTTTGTGGCACGGATTATGTTAGGACAGAGTTCAAGAAGCGGTATAAATTTACCGACATCAAAGACTATTGGCGGAAGGATGAAGAAGAATTCCGCATATTGTCGCAAAGGTATTACATCTATTAATCCCTAAAACTGCACGATTATGAGAACGATCACAGCAACACTTGCCGCAATGTTGACAGCGTTGACATTGGTGGCGTTCGAGTCTGATGCATACGCACAGGCACGCAGAGGGGAATCCCGTTCCAACACAGGTACTTCACGTACAGCTTCAAGAACTACAAGTGTTACCGGAACCAAACCTACCAGCTCGAAATCCTCGGCAACAGTCACCAGACAATCCGGTGCTTCCAGCCGTTCGACCGGAACAGTAAGACAGTCCGGCACTGCTGAACGCAAGCCTTCGTCTGCACGTCCTGCAGCGAATCCTTCAAATGACCGCAGGCCAAGTACAACTGTTACACGTCCGGCTTCGGGCCGTCCATCCGGCCAGGCAGGCTCTTCCGTATCGACAAGGCCTTCAGGCCAGACCAGACCGACTGCGACCAAGCCATCGGGCCAGACCAGGCCTACGCAGACCAGACCTTCAGGCCAGACCAAGCCTTCAGATAATGGCTTCAAGAATCCAGACCGTGACAGACCTATATCTGTAACCCGTCCTGGAACACGCCCAGGTCGTCCTTCCGGCAATGCCTCTTCAGACAGACCGGCCGTAAGACCTGATGCAGGTCATTCAAACCGCCCTGCTCAGAGACCTGACAAGCCAGTTCAGATACGTCCTGACCGTAAGCCGGATCATCACAAGGTACATCCGAAGGACAGAGACTTTATCGTCTATAACAGACCGGCTCACTTCTGGACAGGACACAACCACTGCTACGGTCACAGGGTGAAGATATTGCCATCACACGTCAGAAGACACATATATCACGGCATCACTTACTACTGCTACAATGATATATGGTATCGCCCTTACGGAGGACACTATGTGGTATGCAGGCCTCCTTTCGGAACTGTTCTGGCGGCGAATCTCATAGCAGATATGACTTGGGCTGCAGTAAGACTCGCTTACTACCACACAGTAGCCAACACCTACAGCCGCATATCGGAAAACAACGCATATATCGCTCAGCAGAATGCGGTAATCGCGCAGAACAATGCAACCATTGCAGCTCAGAATCAGGCTATTGCAATGAATCAGCAGATTGCATCTCAGGCATACGGACTGGCCAACCAGCTCGGACTCGTGCAGAGTTATGCAGCGGCCGAAAGCTCATATTTCTATCAGGACGGAGTGTTCTATATGATGGATTCTGATGGAGAGTACAAGGTTATAGTTCCTCCAGCTGGAGCGTTGGTTGAGACTCTGCCAGAAGATTATGAGATGGTAACCCTCAATGGAGAGGAATACTATAAGGTTGATGACACTGTGTATAGAGTGACAATCAGCGAAGGCAAGCCATATTTCGAGGTTCTCGGACAGCTTTACGCCTGAGTCTGATCTTAAAATGAAATCGTCGGCAATACAGCCGACGATTTTTTTTATTTCAGTCTTCCAAATGTCTCATTCAATATCCTGTCGTCTCCCGATGAATGGAGAATGATGGAGAATCCGTCCTTGCGTATAAGCCCTTCTGTCTTCATAGTTTCCAGCAGATGCCTTGCTACGGCAGGGGCAGGATCTATGATTTCAATTTCTCTTTCCGGATACAGCTCTGATGCGATCTTTGCTATGGTGTCCCATAGAAAAGGGTAATGCGTGCATCCCAGCACTATCCTGTCGGCTCCTTCATCCAGAACAGGCTTCAGACTGGCTCTCACCACGTCTTCGGCTTCACGGCCTGTCAGACATCCTTTCTCGACCAGTTCGACGAATCCCTGTCCTACGTGTTCCGTGATCTTTACTCCTTCAGAAAACTTTTCTCTGGTGTTGAGGTATTTGTCAGCCTTCAATGTTCCGGCTGTTGCTAGCACTCCGACAACTCCTGTCCTTGTGCTTTTGACAGCCGGTTTGACCGCCGGCTCCATTCCTATGAACCTGACCGGGAATTCTTCTCTCAGCACAGCAATTGCCGCTGCAGTGGCTGTATTGCAGGCTACCACGATGATATCACAGCCCTTATCGAGCAGAAAGCGCGTGATTTCCCGGGATCTTTCTATAATGTATTCCCGGGACTTTTCCCCATACGGGCAGTGTGCATTGTCCGAAAAATAAATGTATCTCTCTTCGGGCAGCAGCTTGCGGATCTCCTTGAATACAGAGAGCCCTCCTGTTCCCGAGTCAAAAATTCCGATCATTATCTCGTCAGTACGTTAATCAGTTCAATCTCTTCGTCTGAAAATCTTGTGTTTCTGATGCTCAGCAGGTTGTTGTCAAGCTGTTCTATGCTGCTGGCTCCGACAATCACAGAGGTGACCATACTGTCTCTCAAGACCCAGGCCAAAGCCATCTGGGCAAGGGTCTGTCCTCTTTCTCCGGCGATGTGGTTCAGCTTTTCGAGCTTTTCGAGCAGCTCCGGCGTGAGGCTGTCCTTTTTGAGGGAGAAGTCTCTTGATGCTCTGGAGCCAGCTGGAATACCATTGAGATATCTGTCCGTAAGAAGTCCCTGTGCAAGAGGAGAAAATACTATCAGTCCGCTTCCGTTTTTTGCAGCCTGCCTGATGAGTCCTTCATCTTCCGGATTTCTGTGCAGGATGTTATATTTCAGCTGATGCAGTAGACAAGGCACATTGTGCTCCCTGAGATAGCTGTAGGCAAAGGCTGCGGCATCGTAAGGATAATTTGAGATGCCGGCGTAAAGGGCCTTTCCGCTGCGGACTATATCCACGAGAGCCTGCATAGTTTCCTCAAGAGGGGTATCAGGATCATATCTGTGCGAATAGAATATGTCAACATAATCCAGATGCATCCTCTTCAGACTCTGGTCGAGGCTGCTTATCAGATATTTGCGTGACCCTTTGTCACCGTACGGCCCCGGCCACATATCGTAGCCGGCCTTTGTAGAGATGAAGAGCTCGTCTCTGTACGGACGCAGGTCCTTCTGCATAATCTGTCCGAATGTGGCCTCCGCGCTGCCGTATGAAGGCCCGTAATTGTTGGCCAGGTCGAAGTGACAGATGCCTTTGTCAAAGGCGTGAAGAATCATATCGCGGCTGCGGGAGAGGGGAGAGGTGTCTCCGAAATTCTGCCATAGGCCGAGAGAAATTTCCGGGAGCATAATGCCGCTCCTTCCGCTTCTGCGGTATTGCATTCCTGAAGAGTATCTGCCTTCGTCAGCAGAATATACCGTGTTTATCATAGCTGAGGGTTTATATTACTGCAAATATACTGTTTTTTGTTAATTTTGCATCCGAATAAATCTGCAGTATATGTCACTAGTTATACCGGAAGGCTACCGAAATCTGTTGGGTAGCATTGAAAATACAGAAAAGGCTATCAAGGCTGTCAAGGATATGTTTCAGGACAATCTGTCGGCCCAGCTTGCTCTTCTGAGAATCACTGCCCCGATGGTGGTGATGAGCGGAATGGGCCTGAATGACGATCTGAATGGAGTGGAGAATCCGGTTTCTTTTTCAGTCAGAGATATGCAGGGACGTAATGCGGAAGTCGTCCATTCGCTTGCTAAATGGAAAAGACTGAAGCTGGCGCAGATGAATGTGCCTCCGGGAAGAGGGATATATACCGATATGAATGCCTTGCGTCCGGAAGAAGACCTTGATAACATACATTCCATATATGTCGATCAGTGGGATTGGGAGAAAGTGATTACAAGGGGGCAGCGTACCCTTGACTATCTCAAAAAGACAGTGCGCAGGATATATGAGGCCATAAAGGTCACGGAGAACAAGCTTTATGTGGAGTTCCCTCAGATCGAACCTATGCTTCCTGAAGACATTCATTTCATTCATTCGGAGGAGCTTCTGCAGATGTATCCGGATATGTCTCCAAAGGAAAGGGAGAATGCCGTGACCAGACAATACAGGGCCGTTTTCATTATCGGCATCGGTGCGGAACTCTCGGATGGAAGGCCTCACGACGGTCGTTCAGCTGATTATGATGACTGGAGTACTGTGAATGAAGAGGGATATATGGGCTTGAACGGAGACCTCCTGCTGTGGAATCCGATTCTTGAGAGCGCTTTCGAAATATCAAGTATGGGAGTCAGGGTTGATGAGGATGCACTGCGCCGTCAGCTGGATATGAGAGGGGAATCAGATAAGGCAGGCCTGCTTTATCACCGTATGCTGCTTGATGGCAAGCTCCCATATACCATAGGCGGCGGTATAGGCCAGTCCCGTCTGTGTATGTTCCTGCTGAGGAAGGCCCATATAGGGGAAATACAGAGCAGTGTGTGGCCGGAAGAGATGCGTCTCCTCTGTCATAATGCGGGAATTGACATCGTCTGATGCATTATGCGGCAACTCAGAGACATCTACGATAAAAATCATTATCTTTGCGTGATTTAACAGTTGACCTGATGATAAGTATAGAACAGATAAAGGAATTGCAGCAGCGTGTGGATACGCTGGGCAGGTGCATTTGTGTGGAGGATAAACGTGCTGAAGTGGCTCGGAAGGAGGAGAGGACGCTGGCTGCTGATTTCTGGGATGATCCCAAGGAAGCTGAGAAATTCCTGAAAGAACTTGCAGGAGTAAAGTTCTGGGTTACAGGATTTGATAAGATAGCTGCTGGTGTAGAAGACCTTAATGTCCTGCTGGAATTTGAAGATGAAGAGATCGATTCGGTGTATAATGCTGTGATTGATGATGTTGAGGCCTTGGAACTCCGTAATATGCTTGGAGAGGAAGGTGATAATCTCGGAGCCGTGCTTACGATCAATTCCGGAGCTGGAGGAACAGAGGCAAACGACTGGTCGGCAATGCTTATGCGTATGTACATACGCTGGGCTGAACGGAACGGATATAAAGTCACTGTTACAGATGAACTTGAAGGCGAAGATGCAGGCATAAAGTCTGTTACAATGCAGGTCGAGGGTGATTACGCCTTCGGATATCTCAAGGCTGAAAGTGGCGTACATCGTCTTGTGCGCATTTCTCCTTTCAATGCGCAGGGAAAGCGTCAGACTACATTCTCGTCAGTCTTCGTATATCCTCTTGTAGATGACTCTATAGAAATAGAAATCAATCCGGGCGATCTGGAATGGGATACCTACCGTTCGAGCGGAGCAGGCGGACAGAATGTGAACAAGGTGGAGACCGGAGTGCGCGTGAAACATATCCCTTCCGGTATCGTGGTCGAGAATACGGAGACCCGTTCACAGCTTGACAACAGGCAGAACGCCCTGCGAATCCTCAAGTCCCGACTATACGATATAGAACTCAAGAAACGTCAGGAGAAGCAGGCCGAGCTCGAGGGTCAGAAGAAGAAGATCGAGTGGGGATCGCAGATCCGAAGCTATGTCCTGCATCCGTACAAGATGGTCAAGGACCTGCGTACCGGCCACGAGACTTCCGATACCCAGGGAGTCTTGGATGGCGATCTGAACGACTTTATGAAAGTCTATCTGATGGAGAACAATTGATGTTTCCGATCATATTTTGTGTGATGCCTGCAACGTTTGCAGGCATCGTTGCATCTATAATGGAGTTAGTTTAGTAAGTGTCAAATAAGAAATAGAAAAGATGAAGTATATATATTCGTACTTATTATGTGCTTTATTATCCGTATCATCCCTTTCAGCTCAGAACAATCATATAGAGAAACACGTCAATGACAGATTTGCCGTAAAGACCCAGTTCTTTATGGGAACATATCTTGATCCGAGCAGCAATATCAAAGACATAGATCCGAATGCACCTACGGGATTGAATCTGGGCATTGAATTCCCTTCGTCCCGACAGCGCCCTTGGCAGCAATATCTCGATGACCCTACTGTCGGCTTGGGAATGTCATATTATAACCTGGGAAATGATGTTATGGGAGAGGGCATCGCTATGTATCCGTACATATTGATCAATGTGGTACGTACGAGACATTTTCAGGCCAGTGTGAAGCTCGCGGCTGGCTTGACGGCTGTGAACGGTCACTATCAGGCTACCGTCAATGAGGTGATACCGAACAGGACTTTCGGTTCCTGTATAAACGCATATCTGAGTGGAGGACTGAATCTGGATGTCCCGATAACCCGAAATCTTAAGATAAATGGAGAATTAGGATTCAATCATATCAGCAACGGACGTTTTTCAGAACCGAATAAAGGTGCCAATATATTGTATGGAGGCCTTGGCCTTGTCGCAACCCTCCACCCGTATGAGGATGCGGAAGCGCAGCCTATGGTTTTCCCTGATCTGCCGTACAAGTGGAGCCTGAATATAACAGGTGCGGCTGGTGCTCAGAATGCAGACCTTGCGGATGATCATAAATTCTTCATCTCGACATTCCATATCGGAGGAGTATATACCGCAACCAATTGGTATGGAGTCGGTTTGGGAATGGACGTGTTCTTTAATGATGCGGTGAGCAATGATACGGAAAGGGGCCTCTTCTGTAAGAGCCATAACTATTCCAATGCGGACAAGATCCGTGTAGGACTGTCCCTGAACAATGAATTCCGCTTCGGAGATGTTACAGCGATGGTCGATTGGGGGGTATATGTCATCAATCCTTCGAGACATTACTATGAGTTTGACCATAGCAGATATGGCCACTCCTCACGACTTCCGCTGTTTTACAAGACTCACGGTCCTGGCAGCCAGGAGGCCTGTCATTATATCCGCTTCGGCCTAAAATACCGTATCTGGGACAATATGTATCTTCAGGCTCTTGCCAAGACCCATCGTCATATCGCTGAATACATAGAATTCGGAGTCGGCTACCAGTTCCCGTTCCTGCGTAAGGATAAGCGGTCGGAGGATAGAGGCCGGATCTTCCATCATCGAAGAGACTGGTGGAAAGACTTCTGATCCACAGGATTGTCTGATTTTTTTTGGGGGGGGGAATAATAAATACATATATTTGTCTCTGATTAATAAAAAGATGAATATAAGAATGTCAGAAGTTGCGTATGCCTTGGTGCATTTTTGTTGATGTATGTAGTGACCTCTTATGCACAGATTATTGTTCGAGAAGTTCCTGAGGTCAGAGATACTCTCATTGTAGAGGATACCTTCCGATACGAGGGACAGTGGCCGGAAGGGGAAGGCGTTCTGTATGATATTGATCGAGGAATGATTTTCGGGCATTTTTCCGGTGCTGTTCCACAAGGGTATTGTACGGCTTATTTTATTGGCGGAGGACGTTATCAGGGTGAAATGAAAGAGGGTGAGGAGAATGGATACGGCCATTATTTCTCAAAGTCAGGAAAGATCTTTGTGGGGAAATTCGAGAATGACAGAGCCCACGGTGTGGACACTCTCTATTATCCTGATGGTCGGGTCTTTATAGGTGTTGTCGTTAAAGGTCGTGAACTTGATTATGGTGAGGTCAGTCTTGCCGAAAACCATTATGGGGCCTCATTGTTCAAGGGGCAATCGTCAAGTTCTGGAGCCTTTACCCGTTGGGTGAATGCAAAGGTGAAATATCCTAAGGAATTGCGTTCCGATGGCAGACAGGGTGCCGTGCAGGTACGGTTCTTTGTTGAACCTGACGGTTCGATCAAAGATGTGGAGGTGTTGAAGTGTGATCACGAAAGTTTTGCTGAGGAAACTGTCAGGGTCTATTATGATTTCACTGTGAACTTTCTACAAAGGTATTGATAGGCAGCGAAAACACTGCATATTCTGCAGGGCCGGTTTCTGTCCATAAAATCATAGGTTTTGGTGGATAGGAATGCAAAAATTACTCTTCCGTCCACGAAAATACCCTATTTCGTGGACGGAAGTCGTTTATGTTGCTATTGTTTTACGATGTAGATGAAAATATAAGCTGACACTATACAAAATGGCTGATTTCAAAGATTGAATACCCATTTTGATACACCTTTTTGAGGTTTGTGAGCATCTGTTTTGCAAATAGAGAAAAACTGCATATCTTTGCAAAGTCAATAGGGGAATTCGTAGAAGGAATGACAATCCTTATCGCTCAGGCGGTTCCGAGCCCCAAAGTATAGCCACCGCGTTTGCGGTGGTTTTTTATTTTGAGGTCGAACCTAATGCTGTGAGGCAATACTGAACCTTTTCCTGAGTGGTCTTCTGTACGCCGACAGTCAGTTTTATCCCGTCATATAGCAGAATCAGAAGTTTGGAGTAAGGCTTCTGGTTCTTGTCGCCAGGTTTTGTCGGTTTCTCCTCTTTGAAGACAGCCTTCTCCATTACTTCTGTCAAACGGAATACAGCAAGAGTAGATTCGTATCTTCTTGCTGCCTTGTTGTATGTTTCGTTGATGGATTGATATTTGACACAGATATAGTCTTGAAGATCTTCATTCCATATCTTCTTGTCCGGATGCTCACTGATCCACTTCGCATAAAAGTCCTTGATGATTCTCTCGCGGGCTTTGATGTCCTCCTTCCTCGTTCCGGCAGGAATCGTAATTCCAAGATTTTCCATAGGGCAATATAGCATTTTATATAATATATCACTACTGTCTCGTTTAAACTAACTAATACTGAACAAGTTAGGATATTCGTCAGTTGAAACGGAATTTTGATTTTTATTAAACAATTGATTTATAGGCACTTTCTCAAATAACACAAAGCCCAACGTTTGAGAAATTGTATACAATGATTGCTCTAGCCCTAACTTTTTCTTGGCAAGTGCCAGAATCAGGAAAGAACATACGGCAATCCAAATTTGAGTATAGACGGCATTCTCCGAGGTGCCATAGAATGACTTGATATGAAGATGTTGCTTTATCCATTTAAAGAACATTTCGACGTTCCAGCGCTCTCTGTAGAGTTCTGCAATAGTCAGAGCTTCGTATCCCCAATGGTTGGTAAGGAAGCGGTAGACCTTACCGGTAGCGAAGTCTTCATATGTGACCATTCTGAGAGTCTCGGGATAACACTTGGATGGCTTGACTCCTGTAAGTTTGATGATCTCATCGCTGATTACACCAACTTCAAGGTCACATCCTCTGGACTCAACAACTTCATACAGCATATTATCCTTTGCCCTAGTTACGAAGAAGGCTCCGTTCTTGTGGAGGTGGTTGAAGAGTCTGAAGAAGTCAACATAACCTTTGTCCAAAAGATAGATAGCTCCCATCTCAATACAGAGACTGTCCAAAGCCTTGACATCGTGCACAGAAGCATCTGTAAGGTGGATATAGACCGGAAGATTACCCCTGAGATCAAGCAGCGTATGCATCTTGATGCCAGCCTTAGTCATTCGGAATTTAGCCCATGGACAGAGTTTCAGACAAAGACTTATAGTGCTGTTATCAAAGGCATAGACCATATTGTCAATATCGAGCCTGAATGGATCTTCCTCATACAGAGGACGGACTCGCTTGATGAGAGCCTGTCCGAAGTCTCGGTATATACGCCAGTCCCTTTGCTCGTTTGCTTTAGCGAGAGTAGTTCTTGGAACAGCGTAACTGATGCCACTATGATACAACTTATGCTCAACTGCAATAAGACTCGCCTCAATATCTCTAAGGCTATTCTTCGAAGCATACTGCGCAAGGCACATCACGAGAAACTGATCGTAGCAGGACAGATTTCTGGTACGATAGTCTCCCTTGTATCTGGTGACACATGCGTTGAAGTCTCTACGAGGTATAAACGACATAAGTTGAGCAAATACGGTTTTTCCTGTGAACATGGACAGAAGGATAAATTGGTCAGTCCAAAGTTACGATTCAAGTCGTGTACAAGAAAAAACCTTTGTAATTAACTAAAAATAAAACAATTATAAACTTTTAACAGTTCCTTAACGGGACACTAGTGATAATATATCTTAAATTTGTCCAAACAATAAATTCTTTGTGTTTTATGGGATATACGATAGCTGTCATCACAAGGAAATATGCCAAGAAGATTCTGGAGTGCAAGGATGCGAATGCGGTGATTCCTGTTGATAAGTGTACATACGATAAGGGTGTTCTGCAAAATCCTCTTGATGAAATCTATGCTGTTCTAAGTGAAACGTTTCCTCCGTTGAATGGACCGGAGGCTTCATCTTATGATGTTGCGGATGAATGTGTGGAATACAATTTTCTTCCCTATGCCATATACATAGGATATGTCGGCAGCCAATATGACGAATTGAATGGGGCACTTGGCCCTTTATTGCAGAAGTATGATTGTGTGATATACAATTGTGACTGGGGTACTATATCATTTCCGGAACACTCTCTAAAAGTCAGATTATTCAGGCTTAAGTACAGGTTAAAGACAAATAAGTGGGCTATAGCGTTACGTGACGCCTTGTTGCTGTTTCTGATGTCTGAAGTGTGTTTTCTATTGATCAGGTCCGCTTCATCTCATATTGAATCTCCATTGATTGATTTGTCTTCAGTATCATCCGTGGCAGTGACAATCGGAGCGGCACTTCTTGCTTCTGTCCGTATCTGGGTAGAAGTAATTCAGCATTTTAAGTCCAGACGATAGTCAATATCTCAGTTATATTTGCTATATTTATACGATGTCTTTGAAAGAGATCTCTCGACTTCGCTCGAGATGACAATGTGGAAATATAAACTAACACAATACAAAATGGCTGAATTTAAGGATTCAATACCCATTTTGATACACCTTTTTGAAGTTGATAAGTATAGGTTTTGCAAATAGAGAAAAACTGCATATCTTTGCAGAGTCATAGGGAATTCGTCGAAGGGATGACAACCCTTATCGCAATGCGGTTACGAGCCTTGAAACAGTAAGTCGTGGTAGGACGATGTAATGGGTAGCGCGAAGTCCCCGCCCGCATCGCATCACACCTCTGGGCGTAAACCTCCGCCACGCATAAGGGGCAAAAGTTAAGCATCTCGTTTGAGATGCTTTTTTTCATTCTACTCGCTTGATATTGCGGTAATACAGTATTGGACCTTCTCAAGAGTTCGTCTTCTCACGCCTACAGTCATCTTGATTTTTCCGATTCCCGTCAGTTCATACTCCATAATCATAATACGCTCAAATGGTTTCTGGTTTGCATTTCCAGGTTTTGGTTTCTTGACGGATACTTTTCTGGCTCCTGTCAAAATCGAATCCAATTGTAATACGGCAAGAGTTGAAAGATAATTTTTGGCGGCGTGTTCGCTGGTCTCGACTATTGAAACCATCCTGATGTTGATGTATTCCTTCAACGAAAGGTTGAACTTTCGTTGAGATGGATTCTTCTCTTTCCATTCTCGGTAAAAGTCTCTGATGATTCTTTCTCTGGTCTTAATGTCTTCAATTGTGTGTCCTGCAGGTATCATAATATGTTCAGTTTAATTTCAGATAAAATTAATGTGCGTATGTGCCAGAGCGCGATACAATGGATGATTCCCTCGTAAATGTTTCATATATTTGCACCGATAAATCGGGATTCATCTTGAGCGTGTAACGAATTTTATTTAGTTATGAACGTGCCTCTTAAAATAATACTTGCTGCTATCATCATCTGCTTATGTCAGAGAAGCCTTCTTGCACAGACTATAGATGATAGTTTTACATTTGACGCTCCTGATAGTGTCGCAATAGGAGATACTTTTTCCGTACGATATAGTCTGGATTTGAAGTATTTGGAACGTTATATGTCACCGTCATTTAAAGGCTTTGATTTCATTGATATGGACTATGAAATCGCAAAAGGATGCTGTACTTTCACTTATCGTCTGAAGGCCGTGACTATCGGACTAGTACATATTCAACCGATGCGAGCAGTAGTAAAAGGGAAAGAGGTACTTTCGCAAAGTAGAGATATATTAGTATGTCCTGATGATAAAAATAGGTTTCTTGCGGATGTTGTAAATTCGTTTCTACTGGACAATAGAATAGCACCTGACACCTGCGACGTTAGTTTTATTTATACTTCTCCAGAATATACCGTTGTTTCAAGCAGAAAAGCACATTGCTTTGCAGTCATCGCTAATGAGGACTATGCTTCTTATTTGGATACGCCGATATTGGCATACGGATTTGAACATGTTATTGAGAGTCCCATACCTGAATTTCTTGACTTTCTGAATTGTTATAGGCATCAATTACAATATATTAAGTCTAAAGGATTTAATAAGCACATTTTAGGCGATCAGATATCTCCTCTTCTTAAAAACATTGAGTGGGGACAAAAGGCCCCATATAATTCCGAATGCCCAATGGTTGTTTCAGACAGTGTGATGGTACGAGCTGTAGCGGGGTGTGGTCCTGTAGCTATAGGACAGATTATGAAGTATTATGGTTTACCAGGCTCAGAAGACCCAGCATCACTTTTGGCCTACATCGGATCTTCTACTGAAACTATTTATGGTGCATTAACAACTTCTTCCCACAGTCTAAGCTACCGGGATGCTCTGGTTGACTCATTAGGATTCAGCCCTCAGTGTAGATTGCTTACTTTACCTCAAGATAAACTTGTTGAACTTACCATAAGTGATCTACAGCACGGATGGCCTGTCCTTGTTATGAATGACAGTCACGCATTTATATGTGACGGCTTCAAAGATGACTATCTGCACTTTAATCTGGGGTGGGATGGTATAGGTAACGGTTACTTCAAGGTTATAAAGTCCCCTTTGGAGAATAACAAGGGACATCTTTTTCATTCGATTATGTACAAAGCTGTGCCGGATCATTCGAAAGGCAGCGAAAAATCCGTTAAATTGGATAGAAAGACCCGACTGAAGGATGTCCTTACTGTTTTGGAAATGGAAACTATACATTCACTGAAAGTGACGGGACGTCTCAATGGGGCAGACGTAAAGCTCTTGAGAAGGATGGCAGGCGCCGTGGATGATGGCGATTACCTATCTTGGATAGGGTCACTCCAGAATCTTGACCTTAGTCAGGCAATTTTTACAAACGACAAGGAGAACCCTTATCTGCAAGTAAACGCTGTTGAATCTAAAGTGAAGCTTTGGCGTGATATTCCGGTTATATCCTATGGTATGCCTTTCAGATTTGAACGGCGAGAATATGATTTCACATTTATGACGGAGGAACAATGGGAGGAAATAATTAAATACAGAATGCATATTGGAGACGGTTTCAGAATTATAAAGGACGGGAACAGCTTCATCGTAGAGTATCTGCTTACTAAAAATAAAGTTGCATCCAATACGTTCACTGGTTGCATAAACCTTAAGAACTTGATTCTTCCAGAAGGAACGCCAAGATAATGCAACTAAATTCCAATTTTGCTGACGGCTTTTTGTTGTCCATAGAAATGGCTGTTTTCGTGGATGGGAACGGAAAAATGAGTACTCTGTCCATAAAAAGGGGCGTTTTTGTGGATGTGGTCCGGGATATTTGCTATATTTGTACGCTGTCATCGAAATGGTGACAAAAAAGGAAAATCAAATTTAATCTTTATAACAATGTTTAAGTATGCACCAATGTTTCAGCTTGGCGAGGACAAGACTGAATACTACAAGATTCCGGGTTCGGAGCAGTATGTAAGCACCGGCGAATTCGAAGGACACGAGATGCTCAAGATCGCTAAGGAAGGTCTTACAGTGATGGCCAATACGGCTTTCCGTGATGTTTCGTTTATGCTCCGTCCTGAGCATAATGAGATGGTGGCTAAGATCCTCCACGATCCTGAGGCTTCAGAAAATGACAAGTATGTGGCACTCACCTTCCTCCGTAATGCAGAGGTGGCTTGCAAGGGTAAGCTTCCTTTCTGTCAGGATACAGGTACTGCCATCATCCACGGTGAGAAGGGACAGCAGGTATGGACAGGCTACTGTGACGAGGAGGCTCTTTCCCTCGGAGTATATAAGACTTATACTGAGGAGAACCTCCGTTATTCCCAGAATGCTCCTCTTACAATGTATGAGGAGGTCAACACAAAGTGCAACCTTCCTGCACAGATTGACATCGAGGCAACTCACGGTGCTGAGTATCACTTCCTTTGCGTGACTAAGGGTGGAGGATCAGCTAACAAGACATATCTCTATCAGGAGACAAAGGCTATCCTCAATCCTCAGACTCTTGTTCCGTTCCTCGTTGCAAAGATGAAGACTCTCGGAACTGCTGCCTGTCCTCCATATCACATCGCATTCGTGATCGGCGGTACATCAGCAGAGAAGAACCTTCTCACAGTGAAGCTCGCTTCGACAAAGTTCTACGACGAGCTCCCTACAACAGGTGATGAGACCGGACGCGCATTCCGTGATATCGAGCTTGAGAAACTCGTTCTCGAGGAGGCTCATAAGATCGGCCTCGGCGCTCAGTTCGGCGGAAAGTATTTCGCTCACGACGTACGTATCATCCGTCTCCCACGCCACGGTGCAAGCTGCCCTGTAGGTCTCGGAGTAAGCTGCTCTGCTGACCGTAACATCAAGACCAAGATCAACAAGGACGGTATCTGGATCGAGAAGCTCGACGACAATCCTGCACGTCTCATCCCTGAGGAACTCCGTCAGGCAGGCGAAGGCGAGGCTGTGAAGATCAACCTCGACCAGCCTATGGCCGATATCCTCAAGGAACTCACAAAATATCCTGTATCGACACGTCTCAGCCTCAACGGTACCATCATCGTAGGCCGTGACATCGCTCACGCGAAGATCAAGGAGCGTCTCGACAGGGGAGAGGAGATGCCTCAGTACCTCAAGGATCACCCTATCTATTATGCCGGTCCTGCAAAGACTCCTGCAGGTATGCCTTGCGGCTCTATGGGCCCTACGACAGCAGGCCGTATGGACTCATACGTTGACCTGTTCCAGAGCCACGGCGGAAGTATGATTATGCTTGCAAAGGGTAACAGAAGCCAGCAGGTGACTGACGCGTGCCACAAGTATGGCGGATTCTACCTCGGTTCGATCGGAGGCCCTGCAGCTATCCTTGCTCAGAACAACATAAAGAGCATCGAGTGCGTGGAGTACCCTGAGCTCGGAATGGAAGCAATCTGGAAGATCCACGTCGAGGACTTCCCTGCATTCATCCTCGTGGATGACAAGGGTAACGACTTCTTCAAGAAGCTCGGTCTCTAATATCTGAAGAAATATCTTTCGATTATATAATGATGTGTCAGGAAAAATAAATATCTTGGCACATCATTTCACTTTAAACAAAACTGATATGAAAAGACTTCTTCTCTTGATGGCCGTTATGACGGTCTCTGTTCTTTCTTATGCCGGCGAGGATGCCCCGGCTCCGCAGATAGTGAATGTGCTTGGACGCGAGACGGTTTCGCTAGACGGATTGTGGAAGACTATTGTGGATCCATACGAGAACGGATATTACAATTACAGGATGGCTCCGCATAGTGATGCTGCATCCTACTTTGCTGACAGAGATTTCGATGCAGACCGTACGGTGCTGTATGAGTATAATTTCAATACGGACTATACGCTGATGGTGCCGGGAGACTGGAACACCCAGAGGGACAAGCTTTATTATTATGAGGGAACGGTGTGGTACAGGAATATATTCGACTATCAGCCGAAGCCGGACAAACGTACTTTCATATATTTCGGGGCAGCAAATTATGAGGCTATCGTCGGACTCAACGGAAAGAAGATTGCCAAGCATATAGGAGGCTATACTCCTTTCAATGTAGAGGTGACCGGCCAGCTGAAGGATAAGGGCAATTCATTGATAGTCAAGGTGGACAATAAGAGACACGCAGACGGAGTACCTACCCTGAATTCCGACTGGTGGAACTATGGAGGTCTTACCAGAAGCGTTATGATCGTAGAGACTCCTATGACTTTCATCCGCGACTATTGCGTGCAGCTGAAGAAGGACGATCCTAAGAAGATAGAAGGATGGATACAGCTTGACGGAGAGCAGGCAGAGCAGGAAGTGACTGTAGAGGTACCGGAGCTGAAGGCGTCGGTGAAGGTACGTACGGACGCAGAAGGACGTGCATCCTTTGAAATGAAGGCGAAGCCTGAATATTGGTGCCCGGATAATCCTAAGCTTTATGATGTGACGATAACTTCCGAAACGGACTGCATTACTGATCGTATCGGCTTCAGGACCGTCGAGACACGTGGTACGAAGATCTTGCTGAATGGAGAACCGATCTTCTGTAAAGGTGTGTCGATACACGAGGAAATGCCTTATTCAGGTAGCGGAAGGGCTTATTCGGAGGATCACGCGCGGATTCTGCTCGGATGGGCTAAGGAAATGGGGTGTAATTTCGTAAGACTTGCGCATTACCCTCATAATGAATATATGGTCCGCGTGGCTGAGGAAATGGGCATTATGGTATGGTCGGAGATACCGGTGTATTGGACAATCCAGTTCGAGAACCCTCAGACATACGCCAATGCGGAGGCTCAGCTTGTGGATATGATCACACGTGACAGAAACAGGGCCAATGTGATTATATGGTCTGTTGCCAATGAGACTCCTCACGGAACTCCACGTCTTGAGTTCCTTAAGAAGCTTATTGCCAAGACCCGCGAGATGGATCCTACGAGACTCGTCAGCGCGGCGATGGAAAAGGATAATATAGATGCAGTGACGGTGACTGTAAAGGATGAACTGATTGAATATGTAGATCTTATCAGCTTCAATCAGTATGTCGGCTGGTATGACGGGACATCGGAGAAATGTGACAGGATGAACTGGGTGTTCGATATCAAGAAGCCTGTCTTCATTTCGGAATTCGGCGGTGGAGCCGTCTATGGCCGTCACGGAGATGTGACAGAAAGATTTACCGAAGAATATCAGGAGGATCTCTATCAGAGAAGTGTAAATATGCTTGACCGCATCGAAGGATTGGCCGGAACCACTCCTTGGATCCTGAAGGACTTCCGCTCACCGAGACGCCAGATCGTCGGCATCCAGGACGACTTTAACAGAAAAGGCCTCATTTCCGACCAGGGTGGCAGAAAAAAGGCCTTCTATGTTATGCAGCGGTGGTATGAGGGAAAATGACGATAAATTCATTTCCCGTCTATCAGAAAAGTTTTACTCCAATGTTATTTTGACCCACTTGGAACCGCTGACCGGGTTGCCGTCCTCATCTGTCTTGAGTTCAGGAAGCAACCAGGCTTTGTCGGATAATTCCTGAGGAACTATCTGACTCTGCGGGGTATATTCATAGATCTCTTGTCCAAAATTCAGATTGAATGTGATTGTCTTCGGTTCGTCTTCATATATTTTAGTAAAACAGAAGGAGTAATCATTCCCGTTTAACACTCCGTGAGAGTGGTATGAGGCATATTGGCCGGTCAGAAAGTTGAATCTATTCTTGTCGTGACGGATGAATGCCTTGCCTTTTGCAAGTCCGCATTGGTCGTATTTGCCAGATACAGATATCGCCATCATCCAGGCATAATCGGTGGTGAGGCTGAAATCAGGTATGGAAACCTGGAATATGTCCCGTCTGATATTCATAGTTATCTTTCCAAGGTCCAAGACATTCCCGGTGATAGAATATGTTCCGGATGCATTCAATTCTATGCCTCCCGGATAATTCTCCATATAATAATATGTCATAGACCCAGCAGAGCTTTCAGATATAGTCAGATTTCCTTCGTGGTGGACAGCATAGTATCCTTTGCCATCCGCAAGTTTGTCGATGCTTACCTTGCTGGCATCGGCAGTCCATCCGGCGGCAGTCCTGGTCAGCATAATGGTGTTGTTGTATTGTGAGTAGTCCAGTACTCCTTCTGCTCCTTCGAGCAGAAGGAGAATCTGGTCTCCGACAGCCCATTCTGTCTTTACCGCCTTTGTATCAGCTCCGAATCCTGCTTTACCATCTACCGTGAAATTGATCTTTATATCCTGTCTGGCAGGTGGAGTATCGTTCTTTGAACATCCGACAAGGAGTGCCGAACACACAAATGTTGCTATGAAAAACTTTCTCATTTCTTCCTTCGATTAAACTGATTGCACATTAATCCAGAAGTTCCTCCTCTCCCCAGCTAGGGTATGAGTCAATATCTGGAGCGGAACCAGAAAGCACTGCCTGCTCCGACAGCATTTCGAACTCCACAATCTTTGGCGATCTGTAGTTTTCCTTGTCTCTATTCATTGTTCTTGTATTTGAAACTGCGAATTAATATTGTAGGGGTCAATACATCAGTTAGTTCTGTCTTACCCAGAAATAGCGGGTACCCTGGCTTTGGTATTGAGTCTTTCCGTATGTACCGTTGTAGTATTGGCATACGTAGTGCTCTTCGGCTATGCGGCGTCCTGATTCGTGATCCATCTCCACCCAGAACTGAACTACGCGGCGTTCAGGAACAAGACCTTTCATCATTACGTTCCAGGAATTGTTCATCACTGAGACGCGGTAAATCTTCTTGTTTGGGAACTTGGCCTTCATAATCGCCAAGATCTGAGCATCAAGTTCTGGCATATTGGACTTTGGCCAGTCATCAGTGTTGGCTTCAATTTCGGCCTGTTCCTTAGCTCTCTTCTCTGCCGCTTCCTTGGCCCATTGCTCTTCATAACCAGCTTGCTTTGCAAGAGCTTCTGCCGATGTCAGTATCTTGTTGGCATCCTGGAATTCCTGAGGGGTATCTTTCAGGGCGTTGATCAGCCTGTTGTCAAATTCGGCAAAACCTTTTTCGTCGCCTTTGAGGTATTTCCACATCAAAGTGACTTCGCGGATTCCGATAATTTGATTCAGATAGAACTGCTGTGTAAGAGGTTTTCCGGCCTCTTTTGCTTCGATAGCTTTATCAACACACCAATTCCATATCAAGAATCTGTTGTTGGCGTATCTCTCAAAATCTTCCGGAGTCTTACGGTCCTTCGGAAGGATGTCGTTTTCTGGTTCCGGCTCGCCTGCCCAGATGATTGCCTTGAAGGCGTCACCAGCCTTGTTGTAGTCGTCAACCAGCTGCTGGTATTCATCTTTTGTAAGCCCTGCGTATGAGTCGGCCTGATACATCTTGAGCATCTGGTTGATACACCAGGTGACGCGCTTTGAAAGCTCTCCGGTCATCTTCTCTGTATCCTTGGCCTCTATAGCCTTGGCCCAGCGGTTCAGATAATATAGTCCGTTGTATTCTACGTACTGGGTGTACGGATGCCAGTTTTCGGGATCGAATGCATATTTCTGCAAGTCCTCCCAGTCTGTTTTACGTGCTTTTGCATACATACCGAGATTGTCGCCTTTAAGACCGATTGACTTGTCATCATAGTAGTTGTAGTGCTCTACGATATATTCGTCCTCCGCAAGGCCATTGGCTACCTTCTGCACCTGGCCCTGGACTTCTTTTTCTACCTTCTCGGATATGGCTTCCAGACTTTCCTTTACTTCGACAGTTTGCTTTGTATCCTGAACTTTTTCAGCTGCCTGTCGGCTTTTCTGTACCTGTTCTTTTGCGGCATTTCCAGCCTTTTTCGCCAGATCCTTCAACTTCCCTAATTGGGCGTTTGCGATACCTGCAGTTGCGCAAGTTATCAGCAACATTAACAATAATCTTTTCATAATACAAAAGTTGGATTTTTGATGAGTTATCTATCATTCATTCTTTCTTTCCAGGTCTTCCCGGTAATGACAGGAGGGGCTGGAAGATCGTATGAGCTGTTCACAATGTTCACGGAACGGGTCTGAGGAGTCTTGCAGTCGAGGTCATACTTGATGAAATCATTTCTGTCATATTCCCAGGATTGTCCGTATGCAAGTTTGTGTATTCTGTAATATATGGCTTCACGGGAAGGAGCATTATAACCTCCGATTCCGCTGTTCATAGCGCTGTCTTCTGTCGGACGATATACTCCCATCCAATATGTGAGTCCTCCTTCAAATACTCCGATACCTTCGTCGGAATATCGTTCGTCGTTAATGAATCCGCTCCATTTGACATCTGACGGATTATTGGTAAAGTCAATGTTCTTCCACCATCCGAATTCTTCTTTTGCTTCGGTTTCAGCGACCTCGAAATACGGGATAGCACCGTTATTCCTGTAGGCGTATTCGTCCGCAAGTTTTGCAAATCCGTGTCCCCCGGCCTCGTGACGGATAAGCTGTTCCAGTGCCTCCTCGTTCACTCCTACAGGGAAATATGCAACCGATGTCCCGTTACCGAAATAGTCCAGTTCCGCTGAATGAACCGGATCATACATATAGCAGGTACCGGCGAAAGCCGTACTGTTCATCATAACGATGATGAGGGCATCGTTCAGCTTGTCATCTGAAATCGCTTTCAATGCGTATTCCATCGCTTTGGCGTCATTGCCTCCCACGTGCATTGAACTTCCGAAATATCCTTCGACAGCAGTTGAGGTCCCTGTTGCATAAACTTCATTCTGTGATACTGCAGTAACCGCATAGACATTGAACATATCACGGTGTGTCTTGTAAGGTTCCGCCTTGAAGAACAGTTCCATTGCCTGATCCATTGTTCTGTCGTATGTGCCGTCTGCAATGAGCCTGTCGCTGTATCCGTCACCAATCAGGATTATATCTATACCGTTACCTTTTGAAGCCTTCTGGAGAATCCTGACATCTCCGTCCTTGGAGTAATCTGTAGAATTGTATGATGCATCAGTTCCATTCGGAGAACCAAGCTTTTCAGTGAAGAAGGCTGCGATCTCACCATAGTCTGACAATGCGCTGCTGAATACTACCTTGCCATCACTGTCAAATACAGCTACAGTTGGTGATCTGTCAATGTAGTTGATGAATGTGCCGGTCTCTTTCTGGTTGGTCGTGCAAGGCCAAGGTATCCTATGCTTCTTGACATACTCTGCAGCTGCATCATCACTCTGACTGGTCACGCTGAATGCACCGAGTCCAAGATCCTTGAACATATCATATATTGCAACGAGTCTTGGTGTGAAGACTTCTGAGAATCCGCACCAGTCAAGAAAATGATAAAGGACGGTATATTTGTTCTGTGCGAAAATTTCATTTGAGATGTTTCCTCCGTCAATAGTCTTGACTGAGAATTCCGGAGCATATATCTCAAGCCCTTCGTAAGAAATCCCGTAATTGCTCTGGTGAAGTATCAGATGCCAGTTCGTTTCCCAACAAGGATGTTCGCGGAGCGCTTCCGGCACTACGCCAGATAACTGATTGCCCCAAAGAACGCATTCTCTGAGATTATTCAGTTCGGCGAGCTCCGCAGGAATACTTCCGGTAAGACTGTTCCCGTATAAGTACAACTGGGCAAGTGATGACATATTGCCAATTTCAGGAGGAATTGAGCCGCTGAGGAAATTGTTGAATAAAGACAATCTCTCCAGTTCAGACAACCTGCCTAATTCCGGTGGGATGCTTCCTGTGAGCTGATTGTTTGCAAGTTCAAGATAATTGAGATGACTCAAGTTGCCAAGCTCAGGAGGAATGCTTCCGCTGAACTCATTCTTTTCGAAATAAAGGAGAGTAATATTGCTTAACTGACCTAGTTCTGCCGGAATGCTTCCTGTCAGATGGTTGTCGATGATGTCGAATTGACTGAGCCTTTCAAGGCCGGAAAGCCCTTCTGGTAGTGTTCCAGTGAGATTATTACTATAAAGACAGATATCTATTACCATCCCGTCTTCGTCAGTCCTGATTCCATACCATTCTGAAACAGGAAGTGCACTACCCCAATTTGTATTGTCGGTCCAATTGTCTCCTCCTGTGGCAGTATAAAAATTCATAAGAATCTCTCGTTCTTTTGCCCATACCTCCTCATACGATATTTCCTTCCCTTTCTGTTTGATGGTTATCTCTTCCTGCAGGCTTCCGCTGTATATCGTTATCTTGCCCTGGCGGGATTTTGTCTCGTCATTGGAAGCTATAGCGAATGACAGGTTATGCGTAGTCATAGCCTTGGTGCCGGTGAATGAAATCCATCCGGCACATTCATCGCTGATCATATATTCGAACTCGATGTTGGCTTTGACTGTAATCGAGATATCTCCACCTTCTGCATCTACTTCAAAAACAGAAGAGGTGACAGTCAGGGCATCCTTCTGCTTCTGGCTGACATTTATCGCTTTCTTTATCTTACCGGACTTGATTGTCAGAATTGCAGTTCTGCTATTGACATCATTGCTGGCTTTGGCGGTGATGGTAACAGATGCATCTCCGGCTGCACCGCTCTTCGGTGATATGGTGCACCAAGAATTGTCTTGACTAGATTTAACTTCCGCCTCCCACTTCTGTGACGAATTGAACCTGATGGTTTCCGAACCACCTTCTGCCGGAATCACTATAGATGTGACATCAATCTTGATTTCAGCTTCTTCAGGTGTCGGAGCCGGAGGCTCAACCGGGGGCAGCGGCTCTTCGGCGCAAGCCATAAAGAGCACAGGCAATATTGCCGAAAATATCAATAGCTTTTTCATAACAGGGGATATTAATGTTTCTCGCAATCGTTTGTGGTTATGTAGGATTGGGCTTTGCCACCTCCGATAATATACTTGGTTGTGCTCTGGTCTATGCAGCAGGTACATACGTTTCCGTCATTGTATCCGGCGAGACCTCCATAATAGTTGGTTCCCCTTCCGTATATACTTATGGAACCGTAATTGACGCAGCTGTTGATTATATAGCACGAACTGAAGTTCTTTCCTGCAATTCCGCCTATATAACAGGTACCTCCGGTAGGATTGATGTACCCATCCACCTGTCCTCTGTTGATGCATCCCTTTATGTATCCGCTCTTTGTGCCACTGATAGTGTTACCGCCTGTAATTCCGCCTAAGTAGGCCGGTATGTCGGTTTTAGCATACTCAGTTCCATATATGGCAGCATAGTTATAGCAGTCTTCAATTATGCCTCCCATATTGAAACCGGCTATACCACCTTTGTTACAGCCGTAAACCGCAAAAGGTGCGCTGACCGTACCCTTGACAGTGCAGTTGTAGATAGTGCCTTTGTTCAATCCGGCTATTCCTCCGACGTATGGTACGTGACAATCGTCCTGGCCGTTCTCTATGGCTATATCTCCATCAATGACAAGGTTCTTGATGGTGCCTATGTTCTGACCGATAAATCCGACATATTGTGTTTCTGAAGAATTAGGCTTGACCAGCATATCCCCGCTGATCTTGTTGCCGTTTCCGTCAAAGGTTCCTTCAAATACTTTACGAGGCTCCCATTGGTCATATATGCTGGAACCTTCGCTAGAAATGATCAGATCATTCATCAGCTTGTAATATTTCCCTGCTGTAATGCTCTGGTTGAGGAACCACTGCAAGTCGTATGCATCGTGGATCTGATAAGGATTGCTTTCTGTTCCTTCTCCAGGAACGCTGCTTGACGGCTGCATTCCGTTAAACCATTTGCGAGAACTTGTTCTGACCATATTCACGCTTGCAGTGTAGAGATAGCCGGGTAGGATATCCTTCTTGGACGTGATGGTTCCCTTGAAAATGCCTCCGTCATCAGTACATACGGTGAATTTGATATCGGTTCCTGTCGGAAGCGGAGGAAGGAATATGTATCTGTCATTGCCGACAGCATCGCTTGTGCTGTATTTTATTTCAATTACATTAGTGTCCCCGCCGTAGGCTGTGCCGTCTTTGAGATCGAACCATCCGTTTGTGTTGACTCCTTCGATTTCGATAAGTATCTTGTCGATATCTTTACTCATTTTGTTGAATGTCGGCTTGAGAACAGCGGTCAAGTGGCTGAACTTTACGGCATCGCCGTTGATTTGTGAAGGAAGATCGACGCCGTTGCGGATTCCGAATGAAAATACACCCTTCATAAAACAAAGGGCACCCATATCAAGGTTACCGCTTTGTTCCTGCAGCTTGTATTGTACTGCAGGACTGTTACCATTGAATGCAACAGATGCTGAAGCAGGATATGATGCATAATAAGTCGTCATTCTGTTGCTTATGACCGGTGTCGGAAGAGTGCCCGTGAATGTCGATTCACCGATGCCGCTTTGAGTGAAGAACGCAATTCCATTGTTGTTTATGATACGGAATCTGTCAAGCTGGCTGCCGGTCTGGTTCCATTCTACTTTCAGAGCACGCTGTGTCTCGTCGTCTGTGATGCTCAGTTTTGTGTCTGGATCTTCGTCTGGGAGAAGTGCAGTGAGGGTTATCTCCTGTCCGTTTCCTTCGTGACTGTCTGTTTCAATAATGTCTGTATTGACACAGGCTGCTGTCAAAAGTGCCAGACCGCATAGAGCCTGGGCCAAGTATAAATGTCTTGCTTTCATAATTCAGATAGATTAATATTCAAAACCATCATCAAGATATTCGAAATCGCTTAATGCGAGGCACTGTTCCATCTGCAGTTCCAGCACCGTTACCTCAGGTGTGAGGTATGAGGTTGTTGTCTTTTCCATATTCTTTTTTGTTTGATTAATTGCTTATATTTATACAAAAATATAAGAATGAACGCGTATAAGACATCTTTGGGACGGTTAATTACGGGTGTCTAAGTGTATTTACTTAGGCTTTCAGATGTGAAATACGGGTAAATTATTAAAACTTTGCACTGTCTTTAAACAGATCGATCAATGCTTCTGACTTTGCTTTTAATACTTGCCGATATACCGCAAGCTTTGTTTTCTTCCTTTTGTTCAAAGGAGGTTGTGGACTCAGTATATAATGAGTGTCGTATAGAGGCTGAATCCGAGTTCGGGAAAGATGCCGCCGTCGGGACAGATTATCTGATGGCAGACTGGGCATACAGAGTCAGTCTGCTGGATCTGGCAGAGCATTGCCTGGACAAGGCTCTTGATTCTGATGTTTCCGATATGGTCTTGAGGGCGGATTGTCTGAGTCTTGCTAGCGCAGTGGCTCGTCTCAGGGGTAATCTCCCCTCCGCCATAGGATATGCTGAAGAATGTCTTGCAATAGACAGGGAAAACGGAGATGAGGCTAATATCAGTTCTTCTCTGAACAATATCGCCGGTCTGTATATGACATACGGTGATGTGGCTACTGCCCGGAAATATATAGATGAAGCCCTGGAGATTGAAGAAAGGCTTGGGCGTAGTGCATATCTTGCCATCAGATATGGTGTTGCGGCTGAAATTTATCTTCATCAAGGTCACCATACCGAGGCTTTGGAGTTTGTGGATAAAGCCTTGAGGCTTGACAGCCTCGATAACCGGGTTGGGAAGATTGCCGTCAGAAGAAGCCAGAAGGCGGAAGTGCTGATGGATATGGGGCGTGATGATGAGGCTTTGACTGAACTGCAGACCGCTGTTCCTGTCTTCCGTGAGATGAATAACCTTAATTCATTGGCTATATCCTTGGCTCAGATGGGTGAGATCCTGATGAGAAAAGGACAGATAAGTCAGTCCTCAGCTGCATTTCTGGAATCAATAGAGGTTTGTATCGAGTCTGGCAATAAATATATAGAATCAAGAAACCGTAACGGTATGTGGCAGCTGTATCGTGAGCAGAATGCTGATATGGCTCTTGAACATCTTGAAAGATATGTCGAACTTCAGTCTGTTCTCAACAGCGATAAGGCCAGCGAGCAGATGCAGGCGTTCAATGTCAAATATGAAACTTTGAAGAAGGAACAGACTATCGTTCTGCAGAAGCAGCGTCTGCTATGGGCCGGAATCCTGGTCGTTCTGCTCGTAATTCTGCTGGTCCTGGCAGTAACTGTCGTTGTTCTGAAGATCAGGTCGGCGAAAGAAACTAAGAAGAAGAATGCCCAACTTGTCAAGGCGAATATAGACAAGGACCGTCTTCTTGCGCTTATCAGAAATAATGTTCCTAAGGAGGCAAGCCGTGAGATTGAGGATATAGCTGACGTTGAGGTTACGATGCCTAAAATACAATTGACTCCTAGAGAACTTCAGATCGCTGAGCTCTGTGCGACAGGTATGATCAATAAAGAAATCGCCCTCCGGTTGGGTATCTCCCAGAGGACGGTTGAAGTACATAAGAACAATATCTTCAAGAAATTAGGCATCAACAACACCGTCGAACTTATGCGCTATATGCAGATGAGATTTGCAGATAAGCAATAACAGGATTTGCCCGCTTCGCGTCCACATCCTGTTCCGCTCGCCGCGGGGCGCTTCAAAGCAATAACCGATGTTCTTCGAACATCTTGAAAGCCAGCCCGAGGGCTGGCTTATTGCTTTGGTTGAGATACCAGGATTCGAACCTGGACAGAGGGAACCAAAATCCCTAGTGCTACCATTACACCATACCTCAATTCCGGCTGCAAAGATATTAC
>SUYP01000044.1 GCA_015060395.1 Bacteroidales bacterium | reverse complement strand
GAAGGAGAATATAGATATGTCCGAACATCTGAGGCGGCCAAACAAGCAGAGCCGGAACATTATCCCTTGGGGATGGAACCATTCTCTGAAGAAACGGCTCATCAATGAAGGCGTTGATCCGGCCACCCTGCCTTCAGAAGAAGAGCTGCAGTTCATACGCACTCATTCAAGGCGGGAGTTTGCCTTGGATGTGCATTCACGTCTAAACTGTGGAGATGCACTGGTCATCGGACCTGATTACAGAATTGTTGCTACAAGTCTCCGTGAGATAGAGGCATTCATATCAGCCAATGGCAGTGCAGTGCTGAAGTCACCGTTGTCAGGCAGCGGGAAAGGGATCCGTTTTGTCAGGGAAGGACTTTCCGTGAGCGACGAAGGATGGTGCAGGAGAACCCTTGACAAACAAGGCTCTGTGATAGTAGAGCGACGGTTTGAGATAATAAAGGAATGCGCCATGCTCTTCGAATGTCACCACGAAGGCATCGATTTCATCGGTTATTCCCTGTTCGAGACCAAGAACGGAGCGTACAGCAGGAATATCCTTGCGAGTAACGAGGATATCGAGGATATGATAGCCGGATATATCTCGCGGGACACTTTGAATGCTATCTGCGAGGGTCTGACATCCATTCTTGCAAATAGCCTCGTTGGGCATTATGAGGGATATCTCGGCGTTGACCAGATGATCTGTCAAGCAGACTCCCCTGTTTTCGTACCCGTCTCGGAAATCAATCTCCGGATGACTATGGGGCTCATTGCTAGGAATCAATACGACAATGGTCGTGATTTGGCAAGACAATTGCACGTATAGTCATATACACAACTATACAAGCCGATGAAGAAGAAAATGACGCTTTCCACTGACAGAAAGTCAGCATCAGAAGGAGAATATCTGGATATCAGATGGGAATGCAATGCCTGTCCGGATTCCTTGTACTTGTCAGTGGATTCCGGATATCAGCAATACAGCATAGCTGTCGCTGACAATGGCAGCACACGCCTTGCCATGGGCAGATCAAAGGGCAAGACGACCATATCACTTATTGGAGTCATCTCCGGCAAGAAAGTCACTGAATCAGTCGAAATACGAATCAGGAACCGCAAGGAAAGCAGGAAGGCAAAAGCTCCGCTATCTACCAGAATGAAGGCATTCGGAGAGAAGATGCAGGCGAAATGGTATGTTTTCAGAGCGCAGATGAAGTACTGGTGGATCTCTCAGAAGAAATGGCAGAAAGCCTTATGGATTGCCCTGCTAGCCCTATGGCTTGGACTGCTGTTCTCATCAATAGGAAGAAAGCCTGAAGTAAAAGTATCTTCTGACCAGATCCAGACAGCATATCTAGTGCGATAGTTACGACATCCTATTTACAGGAGCATCTAAGTTTGTTGCTTTAACATTAAAATGATTCGTGCTTTATGATAATAAGTATCCTGACCATTATCCTTGTGATAGCGCTGCATCTGTTCCCGAGAAGGATCCGCGAGAAAGTCATATATAGATTGAAAAGGCTCTTTGCTAAGCTTCGTGGTGCGGCAAGAGGCAGAAGATATAGCGAGATTCTATAAATATACGATATTCATAGTTAGTTTTTGTGTAGTGTCCGGACCGGTGAGAATCGAGAGCCGGACTTTTTTGTATATATTTGCACAATAAAAAACAGATAATGGGAATAGGTAAATGGATAGTTGGTGCACTCGGATGGGCTATGTTCGGGCCAATCGGAGGCATATTGGGATATTTCTTTACATCCAGACTTGAAAGGCTTGCAGAAGCTGCAGCCGTATATGATGAAGACCAGACCTGGAATCAGGGACAGAGGAACAGCTTCCTTATGAGTCTTCTTGTCTTGTCGGCATCCGTAATAAAAGCGGACGGCAGAACCACTTCACAAGAGCTGTCAACACTACGCAGCTTCTTCACAAGGAACTTCGGAACCCAGGCCGGCAATGAGGCTGAAGAGATCATAAGGGAACTTCTGAACAAGGAGTACAATCTCTATGAGGTGTGCAGCCAGATCCGCTCCTGTATGGACTATTCTCAGCGTCTTCAGCTCTATCATTACCTTGTAGCTCTTGGAGCAAGTGACGGACTGCATCAGAAAGAGGTTGATCTCCTCGAGACAATCGCGACATATATCGGATTGTCAAAGAGTGAGGCAGACTCCATATTTGCTCAGTTCAGGTCAAGCAACGACAGCAACTACAGGATTCTCGAGATAACTCCAGATGCTACAGATGATGAAGTAAAGAAAGCATACCGAAAGATGGCCGTCAAGTATCATCCGGACAAGGTCGCCACTCTGGGCGAGGATGTACAGAAGGCGGCAGAGGAGAAGTTCAAGGCTGTGTCGAAAGCATACGAAGAGATCTGCAAGGAACGCGGAATCTGAGCCATTCGGGACAACGGATGAGATTCCGGGGCTGGTTCCTCCTTGAATCAGCGCTCCGTCAATCTTCCAGCTTCCAGCCGCAATCGCCGTGATAGATCATCTGGCGGGTCATTCCTCCGTCGATGCAGATGTTTTCCCCGGTGATGAATCCGGCTTTGTCGGAGCTGAGGAAGAGGACCATATTGGAAATGTCCTTTGGGTTACCTACACGTCCTGCCGGCTGCTGGACGGCATCAGGGCCTTCATATACCGTGTATGCCGTATCGATCCAACCTGTAGAGATCGAATTGACTCTCGCCTTCCCTGCCAGGCTCACGGCAACCTTATTACTGAACACAGATTCCATAATTCGCATCTCATTAAATACGATTGTAAATATCGCAATATCCTTTAACTCATCCAAAGAATTTGGTGTATATTTGTCTTGGCAAACCGAAGAGAAGGTCATATTATGGATACTATTCTGAAATTCCTCCGAGAGCTGGAGATGAATAACAACAAGCCTTGGTTCGACAGTCACAAGAGTGATTACCTTGAAGCACGTGCGCATTTCAATGCATTGGTGGAAAAGCTTTTAGAGCGCATCACTTCATTCGACAGTTCCATCAAAGGAGTGGGAGTGAATGACTGCACATACCGCATATACAAGGATATGCGTTTCTCGAAGGACGGCCTTCCATACAAGACCCATTTCGGAGCATTCATAGCAAGAGGCGGAAGGAAGTCGGGGTACAGCGGATATTATTTCCATATCGGCACCGGCTCGGGAGAAGATTATCCGTGCAGAAGTTTTCTGGCAGTCGGCAACTACTATACGGAGCCTAAGGTCCTGAAGATCCTGCGTGAGGACATCGAGCTTGGAGGTGGCGATTTCGACCGTATCATCAAGGGACTCCACCCATCACTCTCCCTGGACCAGGATCAAAAGCTCAGGAGGATGCCGCTCGGCTTTGATCCGGACACGGCATACGCAGATTACATAAAGCTGAAGAATTTCTGTCTGTCGGGCAGCTTCGATGACAGCCGTCTCGACCTCGACGAGATCGCAGAGATATTCAGGAGCGCAAAGCCGTTCCTTGACTACATCAACAGGGCCATAGAATTCGCAAAAGAAGAAATGTAATGGCAGACAGAAGATCCATCACCGGACACGCAGCTGCATTCATCGCATACGCCATATTCGGTTTCAACATAATCGTATGCAAAGACCTCACAAGCGGACACCTCATTCCCCCGCTCGGGATTTTCACATTAAGGTCTATTGTAGCTGGAGCATTATTCTGGCTCACATCCCTATTTATGCCTGGTGAAAAGGTTGACAAGAAAGACTATATAAAGATTTTTGCGGCATCGATGCTCGGATTCCTGACCTGCCAGCTGACCTTTCTGGTCGGAATCCCGCATATAACTCCGATGGACTGTTCCATCCTGACCGCTATGTCGCCGATCTATACTGTGGCCATAGCTGCGCTTGTGATCAAGGAGCCTGTTACCCTGCAGAAAGCAGTTGGAGTAGCTATCAGCTTTGTCGGCATCGTCTATCTGATAGTCAGCAGAGTAGCAGCACCGGGAGGAATCACTGAAAGCACACCTTTCGGAATAGTGATGATAATACTCAACAGCCTCAGTTTTTCAATGTATCTCGGTATATTCAAGCCGCTGATATCGAAGTACTCAGCCGTCACATTTATGAAATGGATATTCCTCTTCTCCGCCTGCGTATCCACCCCGTTCTCGCTGAAAGGCCTCATCGATGTGGAATGGGCATCCATCCCTGCGATGCAATATGCGGAACTGGCATACCTGATTCTCTGCGCAACGTTCATTACATATTTTCTCATTCCTGTCGCACAAAAAAGAATCAGGCCGACCCTTGTCAGTATGTACAGCTACATACAGCCTATCATAGCCATCGTAGTCAGCATAATCATCGGAATGGACGCTCTTACCTGGCAGAAAGTCGCAGCTGCCGGAATGGTATTCGGCGGACTTATCATAGTAAGCTACAGCAAGAGCGCCCAATCAGCAAAATAAGCGGAACAGCTACTCTGCCGGTGTCCATTTGCATCTTACAGGCGAAACGATTGCGCCCTCCTTCTTAAGCTGTGCAAAAACCTTATCCACAACTTTCCTGTCAAGTCCCGACAATGTCGCAACTTCACCGGCAGCTATCGGCTTGCCGGCCTCTTTCATAACCTTCAATACGAGTTCTCTTTCCATATTCCAAAACTTTATTCGTTAATTTCATTATCTGCAATCCGAAACGAGGCATAGCCTTATTTTGAATTATTCTAATTTAACGCAAATATAGGGATATGTTTCGAATATCCAAACTAATGATTATTATTTTTTCGTAAATATATTAACTTTGCTAACGATTATGAGGATTGACTGAAGTATCCGGCCACGAACTGGCAATGGTCAACATATTCGGGTTCAAGGTATTACAGAGTTCCACAGGAATGTATATTCAAAAGCAAAACTGAATTCTATGAAATACGATTTCGACAAGATTATCGAGCGCAGAGGTACAGGCGCCATAAAGACGGACATATTGAAAGAGAAATACGGCAGAGATGACCTGACGGCACTTTGGGTTGCCGATATGGATTTCGAGACTCCAGGGTTCATCACAGACGCATTGAAGAAGCGTCTGGAGCACTCGCTTTACGGATATACAGCTGAGCCTGAAGAATACTGGCCGACCGTAATGAAATGGATAAAAGACCATCACCAGTGGGAGGTGCGGCGTGAATGGATCACATATATCCCGGGCATCGTGAAAGGTATAGGAATGGTCATCAACGCGATGCTGGAAAAGGACGAGAAAGTCATCATCCAGCCGCCGGTGTATCATCCGTTCCGTCTCATTCCTCAAGGAAACAGACGCGAGGTAGTATATAATCCTCTTCACGAGAATGAAGACGGATCATATTCTATGGATTTCGACAACCTGGAGGCAGTCTGCGACGACAAATGCCGCCTGCTTATCCTTTCCAACCCTCACAATCCGGCCGGAATCGTGTGGCCACGCGAGACACTCGAAAGACTGGCTTCATTCTGTCACAAACGTGGTATGATCGTCATTTCCGATGAGATACATTCCGATATGGCCTTGTATGGAAACAAGCATATTCCATTCGCGAGCGTATCACCGGAGGCTGCCGCCTGCAGCATAACATTCGGAGCTCCGTCAAAGACATTCAACATCGCTGGCATCGTAAGCTCATACGCGATCGTACCGTCAGCTGAACTCAGAGAGCGATTCTTCGGCTGGCTGCACGCAAACGAAATGAATGCAGCCCCTCTGTTCTCTCCGATTGCGACCATCGCCGCATTCAGGGATGGCGAGGAATGGAGACAGCAGATGCTGAAGTATGTCGAAGGCAACATCGACTGGCTCTGTGGATTCTGCGCCGAAAACATACCCCAGATCAAGCCACTCAAACCTCAGGCCTCATTCCTGGTATGGCTCGACTGCCGTTCCCTCGGACTCGGACACGACGAGCTGGTGAATCTCTTCGTAAACAAAGCCCGTCTCGCCCTCAATGACGGCGAAACATTCAACCCCGGCGGCCAGGGTTTTATGCGTCTGAACGTAGCCGTACCAAGGTCTGTCCTGCGCGAAGCGATGGAGAGACTTTGTGAGGCATATTCTTTAACACTTCGCTCGTAGAGAAAAGTAATGAAGCATTGCTTTTGAGGATGAAGCACTTACAGGGCTGTATCCCCAAAAGCGCGCAAGCAGAAGAAATGATCCACCGGCCCATATCCACCGCCGATTTCATATTCTGCACCGGAGATGATCGCCTGTCCGATATAAGCCTTCGCTGACTTTGCCGCACAGGTCAGGTCTTCGCCTCTGGCAAGCGCAGCAGCAAAAGCTGATGAAAGGGTACAGCCTGTTCCGTGGGTATTTTTTGTCCGGACTCGCTCAGACGGAAATTTCGTCATCGTCCCGTCTTCTGCATTGTAGAAATAATCTACCAGAGACTCTCCATCAAGATGTCCTGCCTTAAGAAGTACGGAAACCTTGTTGCCACCCGACAGATTCCGGGCAATCAGGTCAAGGTCCGACTCAGAGACAATCCGACATCCTGCAAGGATCTCCGCCTCCGGTATATTGGGAGTAATGACACGAGCCAACGGCATCAGTCTGTTCTTGATCACCTGCACGGCATCTTCCTCAATCAGTCTATGCCCCGAAGTGGAAACCATTACCGGGTCAAGTACCACATTCCTGATCCGATACTTTTCCAGCATATAGGCCACGAGATCAACGACCGCAGCAGAATGAAGCATTCCGATCTTTACAGCATCCGCACCGATATCCGACAGCACGGAATCTATCTGTCCCTCCAATATATCCAGAGGCACAGGATGTACGGCCTGTACTCCCAATGTATTCTGTACCGTAACTGCGGTTATCGCTGACGCGGCATAACACCCCATCGCGCTTATGGCCTTTATATCGGCCTGTATTCCTGCTCCGCCACCTGAATCACTTCCAGCAATGGTAAGCACCCTGTCATATTTCTTCATAGTTTAAAAATGTTTATATCCGACGTACATTGAATCTACCGGTTCATCATTTAAAGTCCAGACCAGGTCATCACCTGCGACGATCTGTCCGATAGCATACAATGGAAATTCCACATATCTCTTAAGCCCTTCCGGGCCTGTAAGCAGGAGTTCAAAGTCTTCCCCACCGCTTATGGCCAGTTCATATATATCCCAATCCTGTCCAGCACACACCGAACGCAGCTGAGACGAACAGGGAATCTTATCCAAAGCGACGACCGCACCGACCCCGGAAGCCTTGATAATATGCCTTAGGTCTGAGGCAATGCCATCGGATATGTCCATCATTGCCCCGACTCTGCCCGTTTCCATCAGCACCTTGCCCTCAAAGACCCTTGGGACCGGACGCTTGTGGCGATTTATAAGAATCTCGACATCTTCGATCCTGTCTATACCTTTGAGGATTGCCTGAAGTCCTCCTGCCGAGTCACCCAAAGGGCCTGTCACATATATCGTCTCACCTACCTTGGCTCCGCTTCGTATCAGTCTTTTTCCTGACGGACATCTTCCCAATACACCGACATTTACAGCAATATCACGAAGCGAAGAGGTCGTATCACCTCCTAACAGAGGAACATCATACTTACGACTTATCTGCGTATATCCTTCAATGAATCTTTCAGCCCATTCTCCTTGAGCGTCTTTCGGAAGAGCTATCGACAGGAAAGTCGCGACAGGAGTTCCACCCATAGCCGCTATGTCGCTGAGATTCACTGCCGCTGCCTTCCAGCCGACATCTTCCGGGGAAGATTCGCTACGGAGGAAATGCACGCCTTCCATCAGAAGGTCAGTGGAAAACAGCAGTTCTCCTTCACCAGCAGGGATGACGGCACAATCATCACCGATTCCTATGACACCTGCCTGATCCGGGAAATGAGTCTTGATATAATCTATGAATCCGAATTCGCCTCTAGACTTCATAGCCATCCCTCCAATGAATCAATGTAACAGTATGACTTGGCATCGGAATGGTAGCCATAATCCCAGAATGCATATTCATACAAGGCAGCCTTCAGATAATAATAATCCATCTTTTCCCTGGTCTGCTTGTCAGCTTTTGAAGCCCAAGCATCAATCATTGCCAGCACCTTGTTTACTCCTATGGTGAACTCTTCATTGCCATACTCAAGGATCCACTCCTTATATGGATTGCCATCCAGCTTCGAGTGGCGGAATATGTGAAGTCCTACACGATTGTATATCCACATACAAGGAAGGACAGAAGCCAATGCAATGCAAGGGTTGCCTGTCGCTATGCCTTCGCAGATATGTGAATTATAACCTTCAGTAACCTTTGATGGTTCCACTTCCGTATCAATGCCATATTTCTCGATCAACATATTATGCAAAGCCTTTTCACATTCCATTCCGCTTTGGGCAAATGAAAGGAAGATACTCCTGTCACCCTCATCTTCCATCAGGTCAGCCAGCATATTCATCTGATTATAATAATTCTTCAGATATATCTCATCCTGAGCAATATAACGAGCGAAAGCGCTCCCGTCGAGAGAACCGTCTGCCAGTTCTTTCAGAAAATCCAGATCAAGAATCGCATTATAAATCTTGAGTGATTTCTTCCATACCTCATCACTCCAGGATTCTTTTGCATCGGCATCTACGAGCGTTTTCAGTTCCGATGTGGCCTCCCGTATATTCTCAGCCGAACAGATTGCGGACACTACAGCCACTCCATCAGTTCCGACTGCCATAACATCACCTATTGTAGAAGCATTCATACCTCCTATGGCGACAGTCGGATGAACGGACATTTCTACAGCCTTGCGAAGTCCTTCAAGTCCGAACGGTTCCGCTGTATCAGTCTTGGTAGGCGTACCATAGACAGGAGATATGCCTATATAATCCACATCAAGTCCATTGGCAGTCTCAATATCCTCAAAGCTTTCTACTGAAAGGCCGATGATTTTATCCGGGCCAAGCAAGCGTCTCGCGTCCTCATACGGCATATCGCTCTGACCGATATGGACACCATCCGCATCGGCAGCAAGGGCGACATCTACCCTGTCATTGATAATCAATGGAATACCAAGCGGCTTGAGCAGTTTCATAAGTCTGCGGGCCAATCCGATGAATTCTCCTGTCGATGCCTCCTTCTCCCGCAGCTGCACTACAGTGACGCCACCCTGGACAGCTTCGGAAACGACTTCCTCCAGAGATCGGCCCAGCGACAGTTCCCTGTCTGTCACAAAATACAGTTTCAGATAATCCTTCATATCCTAAAGAGTCTCGGGAGTAAGATTATAGAGTTCATCAAGGAAATGCATCTGCATAGACCCGTTGCCACGTGCATTTGCAGCAGCCCTTTCTCCGGCAAGGCTCATAACTGCCATAGCAGCAGCTGCAGCTTCCATAGGGTCGGATACGACAGCGGCGAATGCACCAACGAGTGCAGTAGCAGTACAGCCCATACCTGTCACTGACGTCATTATAGGGTCACCACCTTCAACAGTATAGACTTCTGTTCCGTCTGTGATATAATCTGTCTCTCCGCTGATGACAACGACAGCACCTGTTTCAGACGCGAGTTTCTTTGCAGCAGAAAGAGCATCATCGCTTGATGCACTGCTGTCAACGCCCTTGCTCTTCACATCTGCATCTACAAGAGCCATTATCTCACTTCCGTTACCTCTGATGATTGTCGGGTGACACAGGTTTATGATCTCCCAGGCGGCATTTGTCCTCTGGCTTGTCGCCCCTGCTCCAACAGGGTCAAGGACAATCGGCGTACCTCTGCGTGAAGCAGCTAGCCCGGCCGCCTTCATTCCTTCGATCCATCCGGTATCCAAAGTACCGATGTTGATTACCAGAGCACCTGCGATAGCCGTCATCTCCTCCATCTCATCCTTCCAATGAGCCATTACAGGAGAAGCGCCGACAGCCAGCAGTGCATTGGCTGAGTTGTTCATTACTACATAATTGGTGATGCTGTGCACAAGAGGACTCTTAGCCCTTACAGCAGCGATCGCTGCAGAAAGCACGTCGATGGAAATTGTGGTCTTCATTGCTATAAATCATTATACAACCCGGAGAAGACGGCTCGGTCCAAGCCTGCAAACAATGAATACCATACCGTTTCCCTGCGCTGTCATTATACATATCAGGTTCATAGGGTATAATCTCAGCCGGGCCATAAGTGCCCAGCACCCCTAACAGCATCGCAAATATAATACTTATATCTTCTATTTCCAAAGAAGAATATTACGGTTTCCAACTATTTTTGTCCTCGGAAATGCAAAACAGGTTTGCATCAGAATATTCTCGGCCTTTACAATACAGAATGCTACCTCTTTGTTACTGTTATCATAAATGTCACCGATATTATGGCAATGGTTATACCGATAATGATATTGGAGGTCAATGGTTCTCCGAACACGATAGTGCCGACCAGTATTGCCGTGATCGGTTCGAAGACTCCCAGAACTGATGCCTTCGTAGCGCCGATATTACGTGTTGCAACCGCCAGAGTTGCTGTCGAGATTATTGTAGGCAGGATTGCCAGTCCGACAAGATTCATCCAGTCTGCGCCGGTCGTAATGCCGGAGGTGACCGACGTTCCGGATATGATTATCTTGCCGAGAAATACGAATACCCCCACAGTCAGAGCATAAAATGTGAGAAGCGTATCGGGAATCTCCGCTATTGCCTTGCTCCTGTTGATTATGACTATGAACAGGGCGTAAACCAGTGCAGAGCCTAATGACAGGGCGACTCCGATAGGATTTATAGACTGCCCCGCTTCGCCTTGTGTCATCAGCAGGACACCTCCGAATGTCGCTGCGATAGCCAGCCAGACAGGCCAGGAAGGAACAACCTTGAGGAAAACCATTATGATAGCGACCAGAACCGGATACAGGAATATCAGTGTCGTTGCCAGGCCGGATGCGATATAGTTATATGCTTCAAAAAGGAAAAGACTGCTTGATGTATATAGCAGCCCCAGTACCAGAAGTGTTCCCGCCTGCTTCAGAGATACCCTGAAATCTTGTCTCCTGAGCGCAAGGAAGCCTCCTAAGATGAGTACTGCAAAGAAATACCTGAAGAACAGGATAGATTCGATTGCTGCCCCCTTGTTCATCAGCGGCACGGCAAAAAGTGGGTTCAGTCCGTATGTTATTCCGGTGATTATTCCTGCCGGATATCCTATTATCGCATTTCTACTTAACGGTTTCATATCTTTGCAGATGGTTGTTGCTCAGGCATTTATGGACGCCGTGTTCCGAGGCAGACATAGCTTCGGCAGGACAAAGTTACTTATTTTTCGAATACTTTTCATTCATTATATGGATTCGGAATGGTCCTGAGTCAGGATTTTACTGATTCACTTTACAGACAAGTATCGGGGCAGATGGGACAACCAGACTTTTTGCGGTGTCGCCTTCTTGCCAAAACAAGTTTGCCAGGAAACGGCAATCCTTTATAATCCAAACGAATTTCTCTAAGTTTGGGCAGTTTTTCTCTTATATTGGTCAGATATACCAAAGTGTTAACCGATAGTGAGTTATCAGGATGATATTTTGGAAAAACTGGCCAATTCATCGGAATAACTGAAAAATTCTTCTCATTCTCTTGCCATACCTTTGCAGCCGTAAAATTAGTGTAGTAAAGAGATGAAAAGATTTTTAACCATTTTTTGCGCCATCGCATTTTCAGGCGCAGCGCTCTCAGCGCAGAACAATGCAGATACCATCAGAGTAAACAGAAACGAGTCTGACACCCTCGTGATCATCGTAAAGGAGAAGCAGTCGGTTGACCGTCAGGCTAAGAAGGAGCAGAGACTCGCAGAAAAGGCTCAGAGGCCGGCTTATATGATCAATGTCGGATACAACAGAGGCTATCGTGCAGACATCGAACTTTCTTGGGCAGACAAGTCAGTGTGGGGAATCACCTCATCACACGGATTCAGCTTCGGTAACGGACTATATGTCGGCGGTGGTGCAGGATTCGGAGCAGAACTGACAAAGAAAGCCAAGACTCCAGAATCGAACTGGAACGCATCTTACTTAGTCCCAGTATTCGCGGATATCAAGTATTCGTTTCTGAACACACTTGCAACTCCGTTTGTAAGTCTTAAAGGTGGAGCTGTTGCCGACATCACCAACAAGGGCATCAGAACATTCGCCAATCCCGCTGTCGGTCTTGATATCGCAAGATTCTCATTGAAGGTCGGATATGAGTATCAGCTGGGATTCTGGGGACATCTTGACGGAGAGCACATACATAATATCAAACTCGGAGTAGCATACACATTCTAATACAAATAATAATGGCAACGCTTAAACCAAAGAAGAACAAGATTGAGGACACCGTAGTCGGTGCATATCAGAAGATTGAAGACACAGTTGTAGGAACATACCAGAAGATAGAGGATGCCGTAGTCGGTACATATCAGAAAATCGAGGACAAATTCGTCGAGAAATTCCTTGACGTTGAAGAGGAAATCATTGAGATTCCTGAAGAGGGAGACGAAACAGATAAATAATTGCACACATTTTTTAAGAAATGAAGAAGTTTATGAAAATTATGGGTATTGCCGCCCTTATGACAGGTATGACATCAGTAGCTGTTGCTCAGGAACAGACGCAGGAAACAGAGAAACCGGGATTCTTCAAGCAGGCATTCCGCGATATGAAGGAAAGCGCAAAGAGGCAGAGGGAGATCGACAAGGCAAACTTCAAGGCTCAGAAGATGGAGACCAAGGCATTCTATCAGGAGCAGAAGGCAAAGAGAAATCCTGAAGTACGCAAGATGGTTCAGGAACAGGAGTATCAGAAGCAGATGGCAGAGGCTAAGGCACGCCAGGAAGCCGCTCAGAAGAGGATTGACGAGGCAAAGAGCAATAAGTAAGAATGAAGACAGTGACAGTGATATTTGACGAACCTCTTCATCACGTATGTCTGATGTCTGGACTGAAACAGACATACGCCAGAATGCCGTTCCTAAATAAAAGAATGCTTGAGGTCAGAGGAAAGATGATGACAATTGATAATATCGTCCCACCGCCTCCTATGATGAAAAACCCAAGCAGAAGGACAGGCATAAGAGGCACTAGAAATATGGTAGGAGTCTCATATTGGAAGAATAAACTTTCGATTGAGTATAGGGAGGATATGTGCAGCTGCGAAGATATCACTGCATTCGTCAACAGTCTCATAGAGGACTATATGCATTTCAGGCATCCGTTTATGAAGATAACAATCAAAGATGGCAAATGCTATGAACAGACATCAGGTCATCTCATCGCAAAGATCATATGACATTACCGTCAGTCTTTCAATAAGGACTGACGGTATGCTTTTGGCGACATACCTTCGACTCGCTTGAAATACTTTCCAAAGACTGACTGCGATGGGAAATCCAGTTCGTCACTTATCTCCTGAATGGTCATAGATGTTGAAGAAAGACAGCTCTTGGCATAAAGGACTACGTGCCTCTCAATCCAGTCCAAAGCAGTCATACCGGTCTCCTGTTTGAGCATCGTCGAAAGATATTTGCTGGTCACGCAAAGTTTGTCTGCATAGAAGCCGATATTCCGATGAATCTTGAAGTTTTCCACGACCAGTGATATAAACATCTCGCATTTTTCCTGCTGGAGGGTCAATGTCGAAGGCTGGCTCTGAAGACCGTGCATATAATATCCCAGACCATAATAGTGAGCGGAGAACAGGTGTCTGATTATTTCCTCCCTATATGGATTGTCAGGTTGTTTCATCAGACTGGATACTTGTCTGTAAACGGACGAAAGAACATCAAGCACCTCTTCTGTGACACTATAGAACTGTGTATTCTTGATAAACAATCTCTCCTGAAGGCTTACCGGCAGATTGAGTGAATCCGTAAAATC
>SUYP01000015.1 GCA_015060395.1 Bacteroidales bacterium | reverse complement strand
CTGAGCCATATTAGAACCGATAGCGCCACCAGCGCCCACGATCACGAGCTTGTCGTTAGTCAAAAAGTTCATAATTGTTGAATTATTCTATAATGTTAACATTTAGTTCCAAATCTTGGCAAATATACGAAAAACTATGATGATTTCGTCTTAAAACGTACAATTTATTCAATGAGATATTTCTAAAACCTGCATCAAAGAAAAGTATATAACTATTTCCATTCGGCAAGATAGTTCTTAGTATGACTGTCAGATGCCCAGATCGCATCTGCCACACGGGAATAAAACCTTTTGACTTCTTTGTAGAATTCATTGAATGGCACGTAGAAGCCATAATCCTCTGGAGCAGGAGATACGTATCGGCTGTTTTCAGATGGAATGAAATCAGGGTGAATAAAGATGGTTTCATCCTGCCTTTCGAAAGTAATGATACCCTCGCCCTCTGTGAATTCCAATTGCTGCTTTACATTGCTATCTTTTTCCAGTTCCAGACAGATGTCTCTCAGCTGGACGCATACATCACCCAGGGTAACATACTTCACAGATATCTTGCCTTCGTCAAACTCGAATGAAAGGTCTCCCGTATAATAATAGTAGTAGAAATCTGTTTCGCTGATCATTTTGCTTTCCGGAAATGCATCCGGACTGAAGATGTGATCAATATGCATCATAACTCTTATATTAGATATGCAGTTACTAATTTATTATAAATGACTGCCTTTAATTGAGACTTCAATACTATTCATTGTTTCTTTCGTTTTCTCTACCAAGATCACAAACCTCAGATCTGATTCCTGCACTCCCCATTATGCAAAACAGCATAAAGAGGAAAAATTAACATAATGTTTTCATATCCGGACAAGTCCCTATTTATCTGTCCAAATTTACTTAAATTCGTATGAATTACAATGGCTTTATCATTATTAATCAGTATGATCATTAGCGCCCCATACGAAACAGGTAGTTCATCGGGTGCGATAGATGAAGCGTCAGACATAAAAATGGCTGATTTTATGATGGACGGTGCTTATTTGCATCAAAGATTTTGTTTTGTATAAGGCCCTATGGATGTCTTACCTTTATTCCCTTTTCGGTCAAAGCCTCAATTACTTCTGCACGTTTTTCCGCCGACCAGCCATTATATTGGTTCAGGCAAGGACCGCTAGGCAGGAAGGCGCCTTTACGGGCAAATGTAATACGGTCTCTTTTACCCTTTCCTTGCTGAAATACATCGATGGTTTCATACGTATAAGCCTTTCTCTTCTCTTTGCCAGGACATAAATAGACCACTTCAACAGAATCATCCATTATATTTACGGAATATGGGTAGATGAGACGTCGTGAAACTGAAAAGAACAAGAAGCAAAGAACTATCGGGGCGGCCCATACGACTCCAGCAACCACACTCTGAAAGATGCTTTTCCCAAAATCCTGATATTCCATCAGAGCATATAATGGAAGAAATATAAAAACGACAGTAGCGTAAACATCCATTCGCTTCACCCACCACCATCTGGTTGGTTTAGAAACTTCAATACTTTTCATAACTCTTAGAATATTCCTTATACACATTTTCTATTGATCTGCAAAGAGTGGATATCTCTCTTTCAGCTGATTCCGAAGGTCCCAGACCCATAGCCCTTACAAACATATCGTTATATATATAACTTTCCATATCTTTACCTGATTTCAGTATATCGAGTATATCATATACATAATCTTTATATTCAGTATCTGCCACATAATCCGGCACCTCCAAAGGGTTCCAAGATGAAAGAAGAGCATTGACCTGATCAAATAGACTATTTGGGGTAACTTTCTGTTCCATAGGCCATAATGATTTTTGCGTGAGTGATATCCGTCTGCAATATAGTTAAAAATCAATGAAACTCCATATCCTTTGGGCGGCCGGATTGATTTCCAGAGACAATTTTTCGTTTAACGGACTAAGGTGCGCAAATTAATTTTAAGATATCAAAAGTCTTTGCTATCTTTGCAGCCTAATTATTAGTTATTTAGACAGTGGAACCTCCCAGTCCTATAGTAAATACTCAGCAGATCAACGCGGATCAGACCTCTGACGATCCGTTGTCCGACAATATATATATGGTTATGGGCAGCACTTCTGACGAAAGTCAGGAGGTGTTTTCCGTGTGCGCCTGGTCGGTGCGCACGGGTCTGTCGTATATAGGCACACCTAGTTCCACACTCTCATAGAACATTATTGATATATGGCACTATATTTAAGAAAGAAACTTGAAAACAAGGCGGAGATCGCTGTATGGCAGGTCACGGAGACCGAAGAGGAGCTCAGAAACCTTGTATCGGTCCCTACAGACGAACTTGAAGAAATCTCGCTCTACAGAGAAGAGAGCCACAGAAGGCAGAAGCTTGCGGTAAGGGCTCTCCTTAATGAAGTGTTCGAGGAGAAGATGTACCTCAACCACCACGACAACGGAAAGCCTTACCTCGAGAACAGCGTGACCAACATCAGCATCACCCACACCGACAAGTATGTGGCGATCATCATCAGCGATGATGACGAGCTCGGCATCGACATCGAGTCTCTTGACAGGGACTTCTCGGTGGTCGAGAAGAAGGCTCTTTCGGAGGATGAGATCGACGATCTCGAGAAGGAGAAGAGAAACGAGCAGCTCGCGATCTACTGGTGTGCGAAAGAGGCCATCTTCAAGAGAATGTCCCAGAACCGCGTCGTATTCGCCGAGCAGATCGAGGTGGAGAAATTCAATGTCCGCAAGGAAGGCGAACTGGAGGCCACTTTCATCCACAAGGACGAACACGAAGAGGATTTCGAACTTGAATATATGATATTCGACCGCCACGTGCTGGTTTGGCTCGTCGGATAATCATATAGGAAGTATAACTTTCAAGAGGCTGAGAAAGAACATCTGACTTTCTCAGCCTCTTTATTTTACAATAATCGAAACGAATTACTTATAAACTGCTTCTTACAAATCTTTGGAATGTTAAAATAGCCAAGCGCTTCGGGCAATTATACCTTTAAGATTTACAACTGCAACCATATCCATATCACTAAACGACTCTTCTGCCTCCGGATTATCATAAGACTCCATCAGCCTCGCCCAATAATGTTCAACTGTGACGGGAAACACGAAAGTCAGGATAAAATTGTCGTCTTCAAATAATTCATCTTTGAGATCCGGTGACTCAAGGGAAAACTCAAACGGCATCATAGTTCCCTCTGAAAAGAACTCAACAAGAGGGATATTTAAAGGAGCATTGCCATCTATCACTTTATAATCAGGTCCGGAACATTTAAACATTCCTCCTTGATGTAAGACAAAAAAAGAAGATAAATCCGCTCCTGGTTCCTTGCCAAACAAAGTCTTATCTGCATAAACAGTCGGAGTGTCTCTCACATATACATTTGACATACGAAAATGTCCATAAGGCAAGGTTTTATAGAACTCCCATAATGGCTCAGAGCGCTCACGGATCTTTTCAATGGCGAACAGTTCTGCAGGCTTATGATAATGCTCGGCATAATCGTCTAAAAAGACTGTTCGCGGATTCAGGCCATAAACAAAAGGTTCATCAAGAGAAGCTTGTAACTTCAGTCCTACGTGAAACTCAAAAGACTTAGATACTAAGAAAGTAGCAGCTACCCTCAATGTATCATTCCAATTAGCATCCATAATCTGGAAACCTGGAGTTTTCGGCCCAGGATGCTTCTCGCAAGATGTCGATAAACACAATACGACACACACTAAAAAAAAGAAACGTTTCATAGCAATTAGTTTATTAAGTAGTCAAACGTAAAATCGCAAAGAATGGTAATATCTTCTGTATAACTTTCATCATCTGAACCGAAGTACTCATTTTCGCAAATATATAAAAAAATACACACAAAAGAACTGAAAATCAAAATATTATGGCATTATGGATATTGTCCCTCTCCTGTTTTGAGGTTAAATATATGATTTTCGCCACGTGCTGGTTTGGCTCGTCGGCTAACAGTTTAAAATATTTCAAATTTAGACATTTTGTAACACTCTGCCTGTCAAAGGATTGGCGGAGTGTTATTATTTTTGTTGATAACTTTTCTTGGAAGATTCAGAGGATTTGATTTATATTTGTCTGACCGTCTGAGAACGGCCTTCACAAAAGGAAACTCCCAAAGGATAAATAACAAACTGACGGATCTCTCTCCCCGGAGTTCCTGTCTTACTGACACTCATACAGTTATGGTAAAGCACGTGGTAAAGCGCGACGGAAGAGTCGTGATTTTTGACAACAGGAAGATAGTTGACGCCATCCTCAAGGCAATGAACGTGACCGAGGAAGGAGAGGATATCGTACTCGCAGCGGAGATAGCTTCGGCCATTTCCAAGATCAATGTTGACAATATGAGCGTGGAGGACATCCAGGATCAGGTCGAATACGAGCTGATGAACAGTCCGCGCAAGGAAGTGGCGAAGAAGTATATCGCATACCGCAATCAGAGAAACCTCGCGCGCAAGGCCAAGTCACGCGAGATATTCCAGGAGATCATCGACGCCCAGGCGACGGAGATCACCCGCGAGAATGCGAATATGAACGCCGACACTCCTGCAGGAATGATGATGAAGTTCGCTTCGGAGTCAACAAAGTCATACGTTGACGAGTGCCTGCTGTCAGAGGATGTCAAGGAGGCTGTGAAGAACAACTACATACACATCCACGACAAGGACTACTACCCTACCAAGAGTCTTACCTGCATCCAGCACCCGCTGGACAAGATCCTTGAAGACGGATTCTTCGCCGGACACGGCGAGTCACGTCCGGCAAAGCGTATCGAGACTGCAAGTATCCTGGGCTGTATCTCGATGGAGACCGTACAGAACGAGATGCACGGAGGTCAGGCCATACCGGCTTTCGACTTCTATATGGCTCCTTTCGTGAGAAAGACTTTCCAGGAGGAGCTGGACAAGATAGGTGAGATCAACGGCGAAAGCTACGCCCGTCTTTACGATGCCCCTATCGATGACTACCTCAAGCGCGACCTTATCGGAATCCAGGGTGATGACAGGGTGATCCAGCACGCAATGAATATGACCGTAAGCCGCGTGCATCAGTCTATGGAGGCATTCGTACACAATATGAACTCTATCCATTCGCGTGGCGGAAACCAGGTGGTATTCAGCTCCATCAATTACGGAACAGACACTTCTGCCGAAGGCCGCTGCGTCATCCGCGAGCTCCTCAACACCACATACGAAGGTGTGGGCAACGGTTCCACAGCCATCTTCCCAATCCAGATCTGGAAGAAGAAGAGAGGCGTGAGCTACCTGCCGGAAGACCGCAATTACGACCTTTACAAGTTCGCCTGCAAGGTGTCTGCACGCCGTTTCTTCCCTAACTTCGTGAATCTCGACGCTCCGTTCAACCATCACGAACTCTGGAAGGCTGACGACCCTAAGAGATATCAGTGGGAAGTGGCGACAATGGGATGCCGTACCCGCGTGTTCGAGAACCGCTTCGGACCTAAGACATCCATCGGACGAGGAAACCTCTCGTTCACTACCATCAACATCGTTAAGCTCGCTATCGAATGTATGGGCATAGAGAATCAGGAGGACAGGATCCACGAGTTCTTCAAGAAGCTCGACTATACCCTTGAGATCGCTGCCAAGCAGCTCAACGAAAGATTCAATTTCCAGAAGACCGCCCTCAAGAAGCAGTTCCCTCTCCTGATGGGAGCTCTCTGGATGGACAGCGAAAAGCTCGGTGACAACGATACCATCGAATCCGTCATCAACCACGGAACCCTCGGAATCGGATTCATCGGACTGGCCGAGACCCTCATCGCCCTCATCGGCAAGCATCACGGAGAATCAGCAGAGGCTCAGGAACTCGGACTTCGCATCGTTACATTTATGAGAAGCAAGATCAACGAATTCTGCGAGACATACAAGCACAACTACAGCGTGCTTGCAACTCCAGCAGAGGGCCTTGCAGGACGCTTCACAAGAGGCGACAAGAAGAAGTTCGGAATCATCCCGGGCGTTACCGACAAGGACTACTACACCAACTCGAACCACGTTCCGGTATATTATAAATGTACTCCTAAGCACAAGGCTGAGATCGAAGGTCCTTACCACGCACTTACCGGCGGCGGACATATATTCTATGTAGAGATTGACGGAGATGCCACACACAATCCTGAGGCTATAATGAACATCGTTGACCTTATGGACAAGTATGATATCGGATATTGCTCGGTCAACCACAACCGCAACCGCTGTATGGACTGCGGATTCGAGAATGCAAAGAAGGACCTCAAGGAATGTCCTCACTGCGGCGGACACAACATCGACCAGCTCCAGCGCATCACAGGCTACCTCGTCGGTACCACCAGCCGCTGGAACGGCGGCAAGCTCGCCGAGCTACGCGACAGAGTGGTGCACGAATAAAAGAAACATAGACTGAACACCATCCCTCGGTTGCAGGCGGGCGAAGCATATCCATACACTTCAGGAAGCGAGCCTCAACCGAGGGATGGTGTTATCACGGATATTACCTATTTATAAGGAGTTATTGAAACGGTACCGTCAATGATATCGTCTTCTTCTTTTGTAAGATGTATGATCCTTTGATTGGAACTGCCACGGAAATGAAGATCCGGATCGCGGAGTTCTGCGATGAAAGGACCGTCCACCAGAGTATCGATATATGGAAGTATCTGCCTCAGGCGCTCGTCAGACAGTATTTCCTCGTATGTAAAACCGGTGTAGCACCATATATTCTTACCAGTCTCCTCCTTTATGCGACGTGCCAGCTCGGTGAATGCTTCGACCTGATACAGCGGGTCTCCTCCGGAAAACGTGACATTCGAGAACTCATCGGCTTTGATGATTTCAAGGATTTCATCCACCGACACTTCCCTGCCCCCGTTGAAATCCCAGGACTGGGGATTATGGCAGCCCGGGCAATGATGAGCGCATCCCGCACAATATATCGATGTACGGAATCCCGGCCCGTCAGCCATCGTTTCTTCCAATATATCCAATATTCTAATTTTCATAGGAGGATCTTATATCACTGGATATCAGCGGATTACATATTCTACGTGCTGCACAAAGGGGAGCACGTGGAAACAGTAAACTACTGATAATCATTGGGTTAAACTTCGCAGTTTTTGGGAAGGGAATCAGGACGGATGTCATCCCAGCTTCGGATGGCCTCGTATGCCTCACGCGAGCCGTAATAGGCAAGAAATTTCTCCTCATCGTTTTCCACCCACCATTGGGTTCCGAGCCCCTTCTCGAAAGCAAAAGGCTTCATAAACATCTTCACAGCCCAGGCCGGAGCAAGGAATGCAAGATTATAGAACCACGGCAGTTTTGACTTCATTGAAGCGAAATACTCATCTACAGGGACGTTGGCTCTGAAATGCAGGATTTCTTCAAGCCTGTCAGCATCCTTATACCACATTCCGTGGAAATTCTTGAGCGCAAACCACTGAGGTTCAAACACTTTCTCAGGAGATGGAAGTCCCAGCGACGAAAGCATCCGGTTCATAAACTCATAATTGGTCATACGGTACTGCTCTCCGCTGCTGATGTTGTATGCCTTGTTCCAGAAGCTTTCCGGCACCCAGTCCTCACAGACATTGGCCAGCAGACGGCCTGAATCCTCTATTGTAGCCCATTCGAGCACGCCACCCATCGGAACGTGGAAAGCGGTTGGGTTCACCACGCTGAGGATGCCCGGATAAAGTATGCCGCTCTGTCGGAGAGACACCCAGTGAGAAAGGCCTGCAGAGGCAAATATTTCCTCCGAGCGTATCTTGGAAAGGGCATACATATCGAAGAGAGCCGGAGCCTGAGGATCATCCACACTTCCCCAGTGATGAGGAGGGTTACGGTCGCCATACTGAGCCACCGATCCTATATAGACAACTCTGATTTCTGAAGCATCAGGCTGGGCGAGAACCGCCCTGACCACGTTCTCAGCTGCCCCCACATTGACCTTCAAAGTCTTTTCAGGATAATAATCCGCTGCCGGAGATACCATTCCACCGACGTGGAGCACATAATCCGAGCCGTTTACTCCTTCGAGCACATCTGCATAGCGCATCAGATCGCCCCAGACCACCGTCACTGATGGATCCGAAAGATAAGGAGCGAGCTTTTTCCTGTTCTTCTTGCTGTCACGCGCAAGAATCCTTATGTCGAACCGGTCTTTTCTTTTATATAGTTCCTGAAATCCGGCCCAACCCATATTTCCGGTCGCTCCGGTAATGAAAACTGTCTTTTTCATAATTATCTTAGCCATTGCTCCGGATTCTGAGGGGTCTTGCCTTTCCACACCTCGAAGTGGAGCTGAGTCTGTCCGTTGATGGTGTCTATCGTTCCGAGAGCCTGTCCTGTCTTGACCTTGTCTCCGGCCTTCACCACAAGTCCTTTCATCTTGCAGTATAGAGTGAAATAGTTGCCGTGCTGGACAAGGACGCACTGGTTGTATCCGGGCATAACAAACACCTGGGTGACGACACCGTCAAATACGGCATTCACCGAAGTACCCTTGGCAAGAGCTATATCGACACCATTGTTCGGAGGTAGTTCAAGATTCTTATATACAGGATGATACTGCTTGCCGAAACGGCTCACAACCGGGCCCTCCGCAGGCCACGGAAGCTTGCCCTGATTGTTGGCGAACTCCGCATCCAGCTTCATATCAAGCTGAGTCCTGACCTGATCCTTCTTCTTCTGGTCGTCCGTCTTCATTGCCGCAGCAATAATGCGGGCTATTTCCCTGTTCAGGGCATTGACCTCTTTCTTCTTGGCGGTCAGCTGGTTCTGATACTTCTTTCTGTCCTTCTGCAGACGCTTAACCACTCCGTCGGCCTTGCTTTCATCCTTGCGAAGCTCATCCAGTTCCTTCTGTCGGGAAGCCTTCACTGCCTCCGACTCCTTCTTCATCCTGTCGAGCCTCTCTTTCTTCACAGCAAGCTCATCCTGCATATCCCTGATCCTCTGAGCCTCGGACTTCATCTGGGAGGAAAGATTACGGAAATATCCGAAACGGCGGAAGGCCTGCCCGAGATTGTCGCTCGCGAACATATACATATACCACACCCTTGCGTCCCTGTTCTTATAGGCACTCATCACCAGCCTCGAATAATGGGATGTCAATGTGTCTATCCTCACCTGAAGGCGGGTTATCTCCCTGTTGGTCAGATATATGCTGTCGGCATATTTCCTGACCTGACGGTCTGCTTCCGTAACCAGAGCCTTTCGGTTGGATATCTTCTTGCGGATCAAGGTAAGGTCGGAAAGCATAGAACTGCTCTGGGAGGCATTCTCCGCCAGCTGCCTGTCTATGATGGCTATCTCACGTTCAAGCCTTGCCTTCTTCTCTTCCTGGGCACGGGTGTCCTGAGCCTTCACTCCCGGTGCAAAGACCAGAAGCGACAAAGACAGCACTGTTATTTTCAGACAACGGAGCATCATTTCTTCATTGACTGCTTACGAAGTTCCACCCTTTCCTCCAGATCCGGCACATCCCCGGCATTCTTTTTCAGGGCCATATTCCAATAGACCATAGCAAGGTCATATTCCTTCAAGGCATACAGGACCTCTGCATAATGATCCATTATCACCACGCTGTCCTTCCCGCCGTAGAGCATTGCGTGCTTGAAGAACGGCTTGGCTTCCAGAGGCTTGCCCTGAAGATATAGGATCCATCCGAATGTATCCAGATAAGTAGCATTGTCCGGCTCCGCCTCGATGGTGCGCTTGCTCATATTATAGGCCTTCTTCAGTTTCTTTCCCTCCACGCTGAGATAATAGGCATAATTGTTCAGGACATAGATATAATCCGGATTGATCTTCAGAGCCTTGTCGTATGCCTTGTAGGCCTTCTTGTCGTCTCCAAGCTGGTGATAGATGTCACCCATAGTTGACCAGGCCCTCAAGGTCTTGGAACTGTCTTTCGGAGCCACCTCCAGCACCTTTGTACATATATCCAGCACCTTGTCGTAAGCCTCCAGGTTATAGTCTCCCACACTGGCCATTTCAAGGAAGGCCGTTTCCTGCGGGAACTTGTCAAAGGCGGCACGGCCTTCTTTTGAAAGATCTTCCCACTCCTCCGCATACATAAGGAACTCGATATAATTTGCAGCGGAAGCGAAACTTTCCGGCCAAGCCTCCACATTTGCCTTGAAATGCTTCTTAGCAAGATCCTTCCGGTCGGTGGAATAATAATACACCGCTGCCGTCTGAAGCATCAGGCTGTCTTTCGGATGCAGTCCGACAGCCTTGTCAATAACAGAATCAAGCTGCGGCCTGAAGGAGTTGATGAACTTCGGATCCGTCCTCTGCACGACAGCCATCAGGTAGTCGCTCTTGGCAGCGGCAGGGCTGTCCATACCCGAAACATATCTGTCGAGGATATCGAAATATTCTTCATATTTCCTCGTAAGTCTCAGAGTCTCAGCCTTTCCCAGCAGTGCCGGCGCATAGTCCGGAGCCAGATCCAGAGCCTCATCATAATATGCCAGAGCTGTGGAATCATTATACATCGACATCTGGTAGTCAGCCAAAGTCGAGAGGACGTAAGGGGATGAATACTCCTTGTTATATTCTTCCAGAGACTTGAAGGCCTCTTCCTGCTTGTCAAGCATACGGAGGAGATTGAACCTGTACATCGCAATGGACTCGGTCATACCGAATACGGTCTCGATCTCTTTCAAGGTATCCAGAGCCTTCTGATATTCCCTCTGAGCGGCATACATCTCCACAAGGTCGAAATACAGGTCGCTCTTCTTCGGAAAATCTTCGAGCAGCTTCTCGTACATATCCACTGTAAGCTCGGGACGCGAGGTCATCGAATAGAGCCGGGCAAGCCTGTAACGGTACCAGAAATTGTCTGGATCCAGCTCCGAAGCCATCCTGAACCCCTGCTCGGCCATCTCTACATCATTTCCGGCAATGGCGCACAGAGCCATATAATACCAGGCGGCATCATTCTCGGAATCCTCGGCTATGATCTGCTGAAGAATCTTCTTCGCCCCGTCTATATCCCTTTCATTATATCTTTCCACCGCCGTAATGATCATATTTGCGGACTCGGCTCCTTCTCTGACACTCTGTCCGGAAAGAGAAGCCGGCAAAAGGATCGCGAGGGAAAGAATTATATATATAAGGTTTCTGTTCATATCGAAATTTATGGATAATAAAACATACAAAAATAACATTCAATTTCGGGAAATTCCATATTTTTGGAAAAAATGTGCCTGCGATGCAACATTCAGGGTCCTTTTTGCATCTTTATAGCGCACGAACAATATGACAACCTTCGGGACCCAAAAGAGAGAACCGTGGCAGAAACCCTTGATTTACAACTGATTGATTTGTGCATAAAAGGAGATCGAGCGTCCCAGAAGGTCTTGTACGACCGGCTGGCACCTCGTATGTTCCCTTTATGCATACGATATGCCGGCGATCGGGTGCAGGCTGAAGACCTGCTTCAGGAAGGGTTCATCACATTGTTCGCCAAGCTGAATGACTACAAGGGAAACGGTTCCTTTGAAGGATGGGCAAGAAAGATCTTTGTAACTACTGCACTTATGGACCTCCGGAAGAAGGATGCCTTGAAAATGAGCGAAGAGCTTGAGACTGTGAGAGGGATGAAGGACGATCTGCCGTCACAAGGCCAGAACATCGGATACAAGGAGCTGATGAAGCTGGTGATGGAGCTTCCTACAGGATTCAGAACGGTATTCAATATGTATGCGATAGAGGGGTACAGCCATAAGGAGATCGGAGAGATGCTCGGAATAAGCGAGACGACGTCAAGGACACAGTTGAGCAGGGCAAGGATCTGGTTGCAGAACAAGATAAAGGAGATTGAAAATGTTTGAGGAAAACAAAAATATAAATGAGTTTGACCAGATGATCAAGTCGATCCTGGATGAAGGACAGGAAGAGGTTCCTGCCCGCGTCTGGGAAGGCGTTTCTGAGGGCCTGGACAAGGCAGCGCGCCGCAAGACCGTGGTGCTCTGGTGGAGACGTACAGCCGTCAGCATCGCAGCTGCTGCTGCGGTGACTGTGGCCGTCATATTCAACATCAGGCCTGAAACGGATATGATCCGTGAATCTGCAGAAAACGGTCTGATCGCAGTCGTGGAGCCTGAGAAGGATTCCGAGGATCCTGTTCAGGAAGTGATGGCAGATGTCATTGTGACACCGGCTCCAAAAGCGGCGGACAGAGCTCCAAGGACAGCTTCCGAAGCCATCATCCTGTCGGATGCAGCACCGGAAGTCGCAGAAGAACCCGTTGATACAGAAACCATTACAACTAAAGAGTCTGACAGTCAGATCCCCGCTGCAGACAAGACCGAGACACCAAAAGCTGCTGTCGCAGCATCCGAGGAATATTATCCTGAAGACTGGGGAGAAGAGGATGTGAAAGAGAAAAGGGACATATCCTTCATCCTTTCCGGACTTGCAAGCACCAACAGCACGCAGAACAAGAACAGGATGGGACCGATGAAGGCACCGACCATCACCTCTGCGCCTAAGGAAACCGGAGTTACCGAGACCAGTACGAATTCCACATACGGACTTCCTGTATCATTCGGAGCCGGCATAAGACTCGGCCTCTCGGACAGATGGTCGCTCGGAACCGGACTCAACTACAGCCTTCTCACACGCCAGTTCTACGGCAAGTATATAAAGGTGGATGCGGAAGGCAGCATAGAGCAATCAACATCATCAGACATACGCAACACCCAGCATTTCATTGGCGTGCCTTTCAATGCATATTACAACTTCGTCAACAAGGACAGGATCAATATGTATGCATACGCAGGAGCAACTGTAGAGAAATGTATATCAGACAATTACAGTGTTCTCAGCACTTCGATACGCCACAAGGAAGCTGTAAAGGGCGTACAGCTTTCGGCAAATGCCGGCATCGGAGTCGAGTTTATGCTGGGCAGGCATCTGGGACTTTATATCGACCCTTCTGTCAGATACTATTTCGACTGCGGACAGCCTAAGAGCATCCGCACCGTACAGCCTCTAATGCTCGGATTCGAGATGGGTATCAGGGCAAGACTCTAACCCTGGCGTCCTTCAATGATATTTCTCGCCAAAGTGTTGGCGCAGACGAAATCCTTCAGTTCCTGACAATCAGGCTGAAGGATTGTCTTTTTATCCCCCTGCCACAGCATAGATCCCTGATGGATGAAGCCGATCTTGTCGCCTATTTCAAGGATCGAATTCATATCGTGAGTGTTCACCACAGTGGTCATATTGAACTCCTTGGTCAGGTCGCTGATCAGGCGGTCGATCAGGATGGATGTATATGGATCGAGACCGGAATTAGGCTCGTCGCAGAAAAGGAATTTCGGATTCAGGGCTATGGCACGGGCAATGCCGACACGCTTCTGCATTCCACCGCTGAGCTCGTTGGGATATTTGTCGTCAGAGCCGATTACATTGACCTTTTCCAGACAATACTGGGCCCTCTCCTTCCTCTGGGCTGCAGACCAGTCGGTAAAGAACTCCATCGGAAACATCACGTTTTCTATCACAGTGGCGAAGTCAAAAAGGGCGCTGCCCTGGAAAAGGATGCCGATGTTCTGGCGCAACTTCATCTTTTCCTTGTCCGACATTTCAGAAAGCTTATGCTCGCCGTATGATATCTCGCCGCTGTCGGGCTCCATCAGGCCGATCAGATTCTTCAGAAGCACCGTCTTGCCCGAGCCACTGGCTCCTATGATCATATTGCATTTGCCAGGCTCGTATGTCACGGATATATCCTTCAGGACCTGTACTCCGTCAAAACTCTTGTTGAGATTCTCTACCTTGATCATTTTAGTAAAGCATTAACTGTGTGACTATCAGGTCCGCCAGCAGGATAAGGATGCTGGTGACAACAATGGCTTTCGTGCTGGAGCGTCCCACTCCGAGCGATCCGCCCTTTGCATAATAGCCGTTGAATGCAGCAATGGACGATATCATAAAGCAGAAGAGTGACATCTTGAAGCAGCTGTAGAATATGTAGAAGCCGTTGTAGAAGGCTTTGATACCGGTGATATATGAAGCGGTCGGGATGATCTGGGTGGTCTCGACCACGAGATAACCGCCTATAAGACCCAGCACAAGGCTCAGAAGCATCAGGAACGGGCTCAGGAATGTTGTGGCGATGATTTTCGGCAATACAAGGAAGCCTGCCGAGTTCACTCCCATCATCTCCATCGCGTCAATCTGCTCCGTGATACGCATACTTCCGATCTCGGACGATATGTTCGAGCCCATCTTTCCCGCCAGGATCAGAGCCACCATCGTCGAGCAGAACTCCAGTATAAGGCTCTCTCTCACCATATAGCCGATGTACATCTTGTCGATGATCGGATTTTCAAGGTTGGAAGCGGTCTGGATCACAAGCACGCCTCCGATGAACAGCGATATCACTCCCACCAGCAGGACAGAGGACAGGATGAGCTTGTCCGCCTCATTGACGAACTGCCTGAAGAATATCCTCCATTTCTCCGGCCTTCTGAACACCTTCTTCAGAAAAAGCAGATAACGCCCCACCGACTCAAAAGCCTTCTTAAGCATACTGATTTCAAGTTTTCCGCTGCAAATTTACAATTTTTCAAGATAAGGCTACTCAATTCGCAGGGCCTTGATCTGATCCGGTGTCATCCCAGTCACAGAAGCAATCACCTCGACCGGCATTGACAGTTCCAGCATCTTGATAGCAGTGGTTTTGATGCCTTCTTCCACTCCCTGGCGTCTCGCAGCGGCAAATTCGCCATTAAGTCGTCTCTGATCGTACATATCCTGTTCGTATTTTATACGTTTGTCCTCATCAAATCTGGCAATCTCACAAGCATCGAAAATCTTCGCATAGACCTCTCTGTGAAGCCATTCCGGACGATTCTTCAGATTTCCCATATTCTTCAACAGATAAAGCATCTTGTCGATATCGCTAACACATTCTTCACAAGGCTTTGAGAATCGTGCCAGTTCAGCAAAGATAATAATTATTGTTTCATCAAGCACTTCACAGCTCTTTTTTTCCCGAAACGTATATTCCGAAATAAAACGGTCATTCCAGAGTCCCGGATCCTGATGCAATATCTCTGTGCCCATAAGACCGATAAGATATACCGGAGGTACATCATAATCCTCTCCCCTTCTGTTCTGACGGTCGTATGCCCTCGAAGCATAGCTCACACAGCGCTTGAACCAATGTTCCTCCGCATAGCGCTGCATCTCAACTATGTATATAGCACCATCCTCATCACGGCACATAAATCATAATGATATTCCTTGTTATCTGAAATCTGGCCCTGATGCTCGGTAGGCATATACTCTATGTCAACGACCTTACGATGTTCGGGAAGCAAGGCATTCATTATCGTCATCACCGCCTCCTTGTTATTGACATCACCGAACAGCGCTTTGAAGCCGCCGTTGGTCAGAATGTCTATATACCGCTGCACGGCATTCCCTCTTGCATCATATATATTCTCCATTATTTACCGGCTTTAATTTACCGATGCAAAGTTCTGGAGCAGTATCCATTTACTCAAATAATATATGGTTATTTACAAAAATAGGCCTCTCAGATAACTGAAGGGCCGATTTTTATAATATGGTCAATCTGATTTTCAGCAAAAATACGACTAATTGTTCCACACCGTGTTCCACAAAGAACATTCTTCCTGCTGGCATACAAAGTCCCGCCGCCGGAGGCTCAGGAAGCAGGGAAAAAGGGATATGCTTCCTTCGCTCACCAGCGGCGGGACTTTGTCATTTCAAATCTGTCGAGAAATCCGAGACTTTATTCCAGAACGCAACGGACGGAGTTACCGTACACACGGTAGCTGCCGCTCAGATCGGCACTGCCCAAGAGGAAGAAGAGGCAGTAAGCATTGTAGCTGTTCGGTCTGGATGACCAATAGTAGCCGTTGCGGCCTCGACAGCAGGCATAACCGCCATTGTCTCGATCAGCATATCATTCATAATTCCGATTGATTTAAAAATGACTACAAATTCAACATTTACCTACAATATAGTCAAGTTTACAAAGGCTCATTTAAAGACAACTTCTGACCGAAAGCACAAAGCACTGTGTAATACAGAATTACGCAGCTGATTTCACTGATCTTCAATCAGGAATTGGTAATGACGAGAGAATTCACTATCTTCGTGCAAAATGTGTCGTAACGAAACATATATCTAAAATATGGCAAAGAGATCAACTATAATCAGAAACTGGCCGAAGTATCTCCTTCAGTGGGGAGTGCTTGCAGCCCTGGTGGTTTTCATTACAGGCCTCATTCCTTCGGAGACGGCTGTGGATCCCGAGGCTTATTGCCCTATGGGAGGACTTCAGGCTCTGGCGACTTATCTGGCCAACAACAGTCTTCCGTGCAGTATGTCATCGCTTCAGGTGATGATGGGTATCGCCCTGGTGGCAGCTGTCGTTCTTTTCAGCAAGCTGTTCTGCGCATTCATCTGTCCGCTCGGTACAGTGCAGGATCTGATAGCGAAAGCCCGCAAGGCAATGCATATCAAGGGTATCAAGGTGCGCAACGGATCTGCCATCGACAAGGCACTGCGCATCATAAAGTATGCTCTTGTGTTCTGGATTTTCTATATGACCGTGAATGCAAGCGAGCTCTTCTGCAAGAATCTTGATCCTTACTATGCTGTGGCTACCGGCTTCAAGGGAGAGATAACACTCTGGATGTCAATAGTTTCAATCAGCGTAGTGGTATTGGGAAGCTTCCTGGTAGATATGTTCTGGTGCCGCTATCTCTGTCCGCTTGGAGCTATTTCAAACACTCTGAAATTCTGGATCTGGATCGGAGTCCTCTTCGGAGTATATTATGTTGCGGATGTGCTGGGAGCCGAGATTCCTTGGGCAGTGCTTCTGGGCGGATTCTGCATTGCAGGATATCTGCTGGAGATCTTCCACTCAAAGCCAAAGCTGCAGATCCTTCACGTGACAAAGGATGACAACCTCTGCAACAACTGCGGCCTCTGCACAAAGAAATGCCCTTACCATATCGATGTGAAGTCCGTACACAGCGGCAAGGTAAGCCACGTTGACTGTACCCTCTGTGGCGAATGTGTCGCAGCCTGCTCTACAGATGCGTTGAACATCGGCATCTGCAAGCCGACAAAGAGCAGGATCTGGAATATAGTTCCGGCAGTCCTGACAGTGGTTCTGATTGCATTCGGAATGTGGGCTGGAGGAAAGTTCGAGCTTCCGACCATCGATATGAAATGGGGAATCGAATCTGTTGCTGAAGATGGTACAGTGACCACTCTGATTGATGAGAACACACTTCAGACAACTATAATTGAAGGTCTGCGCTCCGTGAAATGCTACGGAAGTTCTATGGCATTCAAGGCAAAGCTTGAAAAGGTTCCGGGAGTGTATGGAGTCAAGACATACGTGAAGAGACATTCCGCAGATATCCTCTACGACCCTGCAAAGACAGATCCGGACAAGATCCAGGAAGCTATATATGTGCCTTCAAAGTTCAGGGTACAGACTCCTGACCCCGCAGCTGTCGATACACTCAAGATCGTGACCATCAGGACAGAAGGAATGTACGACAAGATGGACATCAACTATCTCGGAATGCAGATGCGTCTGACCGGAAAGAAGATATACGGACTCGAGACAGAGTTCGCCTGCCCTCTTATCGTCCGCGTATATATGGATCCGTCCGAGGAACTTGACGAGGACTGGTTCGAGGATATAGTCGAGAAGGAAGTGCTGGCAATGCCTGTTCACGGTGGCGGAGTCAATGAAATCGAGCTCAACTACAAGTTTGAGGACTACGAAGGTGAGACCGGCCGTATCAGCACAGAGCAGTTCATCCGCAATATGTTCTCGCCTTTCAAAGTGCAGTGGAAGAGTCGCATTGAAGCCGCTCAGGGCAAGCAGCAGTATATGTATGAGATCGTTGACAAGAACTATGAGAAGCCTATCATCTTGCGCAATATGCCGTTCCTGAGCAATCATCTTTCAAGTCACGAAGGTGTGATCGGAGTATATCTTGATCTGAACAAGGACCTCCAGCCGGCAATCAAGATCCGATATGCGGAGCCTATGACTGAGGCGAAGTTATGGGAGCTTATGACAATGGAGACCTGGACTATCACCTACAAGAAGGATGACGTGCGCGAGGAAGCGGCCAAGCTAAGCTTCAAGGCTCCGGGAACATCATACGAATATAACGAATAACCGGACTATGAGGAGATATTTTCTTACTGTCATTATGCTGGCTGCGGGGCTGACCGCCGCTGCTGACGAAGGAATGTGGATGATCCAGGCCATAGACTCCGCTCTTGAGAAGAAGATGCAGGAACGCGGTCTGGAACTTTCAGCGGGAGAAATATATGACGCGGATGCACCCGGAGCAACCATAGCCGATGCCATCGTTTCGCTTGAGTTCGGATGTACCGGCAGCATCATTTCAGACCAGGGTCTGATGATCACCAACCATCACTGCGCATACGGCGATGTGCATAAGCTCAGCACTCCGGAGCACAACTATCTCGACGAGGGATTCTGGGCAATGCATTCGGATGAAGAGGTGAACATCAATGGCAAAAGCGTCCTGTTCCTGAAAAAGGTCATTGACGTCACAGATGAGGTGAATGCGAGAAAAACAGAGGCCGAGGCGGATAAAAGACCGATGGGAATGCGAAAGCTCAGCTATCTGATAGAAACGGAATACAAGAACAAGACCGGACTGGAAGCCTATCTGAGTTCGATGTGGGATGGTTCGAAGTATTATATTGCTCTGTATGAGGTATATAAGGACGTAAGGCTTGTTGCAGCTCCGCCAGTGTCGGCAGCGGCTTTCGGCGGCGACATCGACAATTGGGAATGGCCGCAGCACAAATGCGACTTCGCGATGTACCGCATATACACAGCGCCGGACGGCTCTCCTGCAGAATATTCAGAAGAGAATGTTCCTCTAAAGCCAAAGGCGAAGCTGAAGATATCCCTTGACGGCTACAAGGCCGGAGATTATACAATGATATTGGGATATCCCGGAAGCACCAACCGTTACAGCAATTCATACGAGGTGAGATTCAACCAGACCGTCAAGCAGCCTATATGCAACAGTCTGCGCGGAGGCCAGATGGAGATCATCAAGAAATGGATGGATGCAGATCCTGAAATACGCCTTAAATATTCCGACTATTTCTTTACCCTGAGCAATATCCAGGAACTTTTCAGCGGTGAGGTGGAGTGCATCGACCGTTTCGATGTCATCAGCCGTAAGGAAGCGATGGAGAAGGAACTTCAGGAGTGGATCGAGGCATCGCCGGAAAGAATGGAGCGTTGGGGTAACCTCCTCAACGACCTCAAGACCAAGTATCTGGCGGTGGAGACTCCTGAGCACAACATAAATTATTTCCGTGAAACCGTAATACGCGGAACCCGCATTTCGAGAGCCTGCTCGAAGCTCAACGCCTTCCGTACCGCTGTGATGACAAGCCAGGGCATAACCCCGAAGAAGCCTTTCGAGCTCAAGGGAGTTCCTGATCCTGTTGAAACAGAATTCTGCTGCACTTACAAGTTCTGCGGAAAAAGATTCGAGAAGAATATCAGTGCAATACTCAAAGAGTACAAAGGATTAGACCTCAGGGTGGAAAAAGACCTGTTCCGCTTTGCCGTGGAGCAGTTCTACCGTAACGTCGATCACGCTTTCATCGGGGATTTCCAGAAGAAGCTTTATCACGAGAATTCCGTATATCTGACCGGCATCCACGGCGGTATGCGTACCGACTATGACAAGATCACCGACTATATATGGAACAACAGCTTCTTCACTGACAAGGAGCGTCTCGACAAATTCCTTTCTGAAGAACACACCTTGGACGAGTATCTAGGAGATCCGCTTTTCCGCTTCCTTCAGGAAGTAAAGATCACTGTCTTCAATGACGCAACTTCTGCTGCAGAAGGCGAAGTAAGCCGTTCAGCCCTTAACAAGGAATTCACGCACGCCCTTTACCAGATGCGTCTGGACAAGGGTATAGTACAGTACCCTGATGCAAACTCCACTATGCGTATCACATACGGTACAGTGGGCGGATATGAGCCTCGAGACGGTATCGTATGCGACTGGAAGACCACTCCGGAGGGAATTCTCGAGAAATACGATCCTGCCGATTATGACTTCACCCTCAATGACCATCAGTATCTGCTTTACCGCCAGGGAGACTGGGGAAAATGGGGCTTCGGTGCAGAAGGTTCGAATATGTACGTGAACTTCCTGACTGACAACGACATAACCGGAGGCAACTCCGGCAGTCCCGTCCTGAATTCACGCGGCGAGCTCATCGGTCTCGCGTTCGACGGCAACAAGGAGTCTCTCGCCAGCGACGTCTGGTGCACTCCTGGCTATAACAAATGCGTATGCGTCGATATCCGTTTTATCCTCTGGACACTCGACCGCTACGCCGGAATGACCCGCATCATCGAAGAACTCGGACTGTAGGCGTAATCCCTCACTGATTATAGAAACAGGCCTTTCAGGAATCTGAAAGGCCTATTTCTGTCTCTTGTACCGACACTATCTATTCATCACTTGTCCGAGACAGTGATCTGGCCGTCGAGGACGTCGATGAGTATGATGGAGTCGCGGTGGACACGGCCGTCAAGGATTGACTTGGCGAGGATGTTTATGAGCTCCTTCTGCATCAGACGCTTGATAGGACGGGCTCCGTAAGCCGGTTCGTAGCCCTTGGTGCTCATATATTCCTCGAAACCGGAAGTGAATTCGACGGTGACACCGTTTTCGCTGAGTTTCTCGCTGAGGTCGCGCATCTGCATCCTGAGAATGTCACGGATGTCGGTCTGGGAGAGAGGCTCGAACATAATGACCTCGTCGATTCGGTTGAGGAACTCCGGACGTACGGTTCTCTTTAGGACTTCGAGAACTTCCGTGCGGCAGTCTGCCAGCATCCTCTGACGCTCTTCTCCTTCCACAGGGAGATGTTCCATAAAAGTCTGGATGATATCCGCTCCGACATTGGATGTCATTATCAGGATGGTGTTCTTGAAATCAACAGTACGGCCTTTGTTGTCGGTGAGACGGCCGTCATCCAGAACCTGAAGAAGGGTGTTGAAAACATCCGGATGAGCCTTTTCGATCTCGTCGAGAAGCACTACAGAGTATGGCTTGCGTCGTACCGCTTCCGTAAGCTGGCCACCCTCGTCATATCCGACATAGCCCGGAGGCGCACCGACAAGACGACTGACCGAATGACGCTCCTGATACTCGCTCATATCTATACGTGTCATCATATTCTCATCATTGAACAGAAACTCGGCCAGGGCCTTTGCCAGCTCGGTCTTTCCCACTCCTGTCGTTCCCATAAAGAGAAATGAACCAATCGGTCTCTTCTCATTCTGAAGGCCCGCGCGCGAACGGCGGACAGCGTCTGCAACGGCCTCTATGGCCATATTCTGTCCCACGACCCTCTTATGAAGCTCGGCCTCCATACGCAGAAGCTTCTCCCTCTCGCTCTCGAGCATCCTGCGCACAGGAATACCGGTCCATTTGGCGACGACTTCCGCTATGTCCTCAGGAGTCACCGCCTCGGTGATGATAGGATTATTGATGGAAGCCTGACGGGCCGTAAGCTCATCTATCTTCTTCTGAGCCTCGGCCATCTTGCCGTAGCGGATCTCTGCCACCTTGCCGTAATCTCCGGTACGTTCGGCGTTATGGGCCTCCAGCTTATAATCCTCCATCTTCTGGCGCTGGGTCTGAAGTTCGGAAAGAATGCCCTTCTCTTCATCCCAACGACGACGCAGATCGTCCCTTTCAGCATTCAAGGTCTTGAGTTCTTCCTTGATCTTATCCATCTTCAGGGACACTCCCTCACGCTTTATGGCCTCTCTTTCGATCTCGAGCTGACGGATACGGCTGTCCAGCTCCGCAATCGGCTCCGGCACCGAATTCATCTCCAGACGAAGCTTGGATGCCGCTTCATCTACAAGGTCTATCGCCTTGTCCGGGAGGAAACGGTTCGTGATATATCTGTGCGAAAGCTCGACAGCAGCAATCAGGGCATCATCCTCGATTCGTACCTTATGATGGTTCTCATACCTTTCCTTAAGGCCTCGCATTATGGAAATCGATGCCGCCGGAGATGGCTCATCGACCATAACCATCTGGAAACGACGCTCGAGCGCCTTGTCGGTCTCGAAATATTTCTGATACTCATCGAGGGTGGTGGACCCGATTGTCCTGAGTTCACCTCGCGCAAGGGCCGGCTTGAGGATATTGGACGCATCCATAGCTCCGGAAGTACGACCTGCACCGACCAAGGTGTGGATTTCGTCAATAAAAAGAATCACTTCTCCCTCACTGTCAACGACTTCCTTCACCACACCCTTGAGCCTTTCCTCAAATTCTCCCTGATATTTTGCACCGGCGATAAGCGCTCCCAGATCAAGCGAATATATCTTCCTGCTCTTGAGGTTTTCCGGCACATCTCCGTCAACTATCTTCTGTGCTATGCCTTCCGATATTGCCGTCTTTCCGACTCCCGGTTCTCCGACCAGTATCGGATTGTTCTTTGTCCTCCTGCTGAGGATCTGAAGGACTCTTCTGATCTCTTCATCCCTGCCGATCACAGGGTCAAGCTTGCCTTGAGCTGCCCTCTCATTGAGATTGACAGCAAACCTGCTGAGGTTTTCAAATCTGTTTTCTGCCATATTATGTCCGTTTTAAAGTTTCTTACATATATCTTCGGACCGGCAGAATGCACAATAAGCCGTCTGATCCGAAGAACAGACGGCTATAGGTCAAAATGTATTCCAATCCTGGATCTGCTGACAATTTGTCAGTCAGACAGGGCGGGATCAATTACTCAGCCGGAGTCTCTGCAGGAGTCTCAACAGAAACTGCAGGAGCCTCCTGAACAGCCTCTGGGAATGCTGGAGCAGCAGCCTCAGTCTCAAGTTTCTCAGTATAGTCAACCTCAGTTCCCTTGTTGCCAAGTGAGAAAGTTGTAGCTACTGAAACCACGAAGATGAAGATAACGAGTCCCCAAGTGATCTTCTCGAGGATGTCTGCTGTCTGGCGTACACCGAAAGTCTGGTTACCTGCTGTGAAGTTGCTTGCGAGTCCGCCTCCCTTTCCGTTCTGGAGAAGCACGATGAGTGTAATGAGAACGCTTGCAAGAAGCACAAGCACTGTCAAAACTGTAAAAAGTACGTTCATATCGTTAATACTGATTTAATTCGTCAATTTTTTGAATAAGGGCTGCAAAGTAAGCATTTTTTTCTGGATATGCCAAAATTAGTTTTGAATAAATGCTTTTTGCCTGCTCCGGATAGCCCTGTTCGAGGTAAATCCGGGCCAAAGTCTCGGTATATAGGTCAAATTCGGGCTCTGAATCGGAAGTTCCGGTCTTTCCCTGCTTCGCCTTGGCGGCATAGCGTGAAAAGACATTGTCATCAGCCCTGCGCACCTGGTCATAATCTTCCTGAGAGAAATAATCCCCCACTCCGGCATATACCTTCCGTTTTCCGGAGGATGCCTCAGCCGCATTGGACTTCTTCTCTACAATATATGATTTGAGAAGCTTTTCAACGTCCGCATCTTCCCAGTCTTCCTTGCGGGCAGATCGCATCACATCGGAAAGTTTGCCTCGCGCACCGATATACATTGCGGCATCGGCATATTGAGCCTCTCCCCATCCGTCAATCCGGCTCATCCTTTCGCAAAGTTCCTTCCGGGCTCCTCCGAACCAGGGATACAGATTGACGACACCGGTGAGTTCGTCGAGAGTAAGCTTCTTTATATCAATATATCCGCTCATATTACCAGTTGGCTACCGTTCCGTTGAATATATCCTCGCAAAGCTGCTCCACGATATCCTCGCAAAGAGTCGCCTCGACAGCGTCGAGAGACTGGTTGGCGTCAAAATCCTGATATGCGGAGAACGACTTGTTCTGCTGGCTTTCTTCCGGATATTTCCTGTTGATGAATTCTATCTTCACCGTCACGGTAAGGCGGTTCTGCGCAGCCTGTTCATTTGCCGTGATAGCCGTCGCCTTCACATCATAACCAGTCACAGCACCAATGATCTCGAGATCGCCGTCTATGTCAACAAGTTCCAGCTTTGTGAGCTTGATGAACTTTTCCTGCATAGCCTCGGTCAGCATATTGCTGAGCGAAGGGTTCACCTTAGGAGCGAGATACTCGAAGTAATTGACAGTCACGGTCTTGACATCCGGCTGGATGGATGTTCCCGTAAATGAATATATGCCGCACGAATGAAGCAGCGGCAATGTCGCGATCAATGCAAGCGCCACACAGAGGCTTGCCCATATAGTTCTTTTCCTAGTCATCATTTCATATTCTTGATTTTCCTGTAAAGGGTCCTTTCCGATATGCCGAGTTCCGCGGCAGCCGCCTTCCTGTTGCCACCGTGCTTGGCGAGCACCTTGGCGATCAGTTCCATATTCGAGGCCTTGATGGACATATCTTCCGTCTCCTGCACATCATATTCCTGATCCTCAGGATCCTCATCATAATCGTATAAATCCTGAGCAACCTCCTGAGATACAGGCACCTGCGACGATTCCGGAGGAGCTATGGCAGGGGCATTCCCCCTGGCAAGGCCAGCATCGGCTATGATCTTCTTCAGGTACTCCACATCCTGCTTGAGCTGGAAGATAGACCTGATGATAGCCTCCCTTTCCGCAGCATTTTCAGGAGTATCCTGACGGGAATCCGGCATAACAGGCAGGAGATTCGGTTCCTCGCGCGGAATATATTTCGAAAGCACATCAACGTCTATGACGCACTTGTCCGAACCCGGAGCCATTCTTCCGGACTCAAGTGCGGATACCGTCTCGGCTATATTCTTGAGCTGCCTGATATTGCCCGGCCACCTGTACTTCTTCAGCAGAATCGAGGCATCTTCGGTAAGCGACACCTTGCTGTAGCCGTATTTCGCCGAAAAATCGGAAGCGAACTTGCGGAAGAGCACATTGATGTCACCGGCCCTTTCACGAAGGGAAGGCATTATGATGTTGACAGCATTCAGCCTGTAGTAGAGATCCTCACGGAAACGGCCTTTCGACACCGCGTGGAAGAGGTTTATGTTGGTGGCGGCAATCACCCTCACATCAGTCTTGAGCACTTTCGACGAACCGACCCTGATGAATTCTCCCGTCTGAAGCACCCTTAGGAGCTTCGCCTGGGAAGCCATAGGAAGCTCTCCGATCTCATCAAGGAAGATGGTTCCGCCGTCCGCTTCTTCAAAATATCCGCGACGCATCTCGTGCGCACCGGTAAACGATCCTTTCTCGTGTCCGAACAGTTCCGAATCTATCGTGCCTTCCGGTATGGCTCCGCAGTTTATGGCGAAATACTTCCCTCTCTTGCGCGCACTGTTCTGATGGATGATGCGGGGAATGTTTTCTTTTCCGACACCGCTTTCTCCCGTTACGAGGACAGTGATGTCGGTAGGCGCGACAGTGACGGCGACTTCAAGCGCACGGTTGAGAGCCGGGTCATTGCCGATTATATCATATTTATTCTTTAAGTTCTGTAGTTCCTGAATTGTCATAACGCGACAAAGTTACGAAAAGGGTTGAAAATATGTAAGAGTCAAAAACAAAAATATAAAAATATGATTATCTTTGCGAGGATTATGCCCTATTGTGAAAGCAATGTGGCCAAAGAGGAAACCAAACCAAATAAAAACAATAAAAAATGAAGAAAATCACAAAATTACTGTCTGTTGCCGTTCTCGGCATCGCAGCTGTTGCCTGCGGATCACCTGAGAAGATGGCTAAGATGGCAGAGAATGTTATCGTAAAGTGCAACCCTGCAGTACTTGAGGTTGTCGGCGGCGAGATCAATGCTGACGTAACCGTTACTTATCCTGAGGATTACTTCCATCCTAAGGCTATCCTTGAAGTTGTTCCTGTAATCGTTTACGAAGGTGGCGAAGTTGCTATGGAGTCACTTATGTTCCAGGGCGAGAAGGTAAAGGACAATTTCGAAGTTGTTCCATCAGACGGAGCTACAATCACAAAGAAGGTTAAGTTCCAGTATGTACCGGGAATGGAGAAGTGCTATCTCGAGCTCCGCGGTACTGTAAGCCACAAGGCAAAGTATGCCGACCTCCCTACAAAAAAGGTTGCTGACGGTGCGAACACAACTTATATGCTCGTGTGCCAGAAGGGCAAGCTCGACCTCAAGGCTGACGGATATCAGGACATCATCAAGCAGACTGCCGAGGGTCAGATCCTCTACAACATCAACAGCGCTGATGTAAGAAACAGCCAGCTCAGATCACAGTCCATCAAGGACTTCCAGGCTGCTCTCGACGAGATCAAGGCTAACGAGCGCAAGACTCTCACCAGCACTGACATCGTAGCATACGCTTCACCTGACGGAAAGGAGTCTGAGAATGCAAAGCTTTCCGACAAGCGTTCTGCTTCTGCTGAGAAGGCTTTCGACAAGGTTACAAAGAAGCACGAAGTTGAGGGTCCGGTGAATGTATCAAGCATCGCCGAGGACTGGGAAGGATTCCAGGAACTCGTTGCTGCTTCTGATATCGAGGATAAGGAGCTCATCATCCGTGTTCTTTCTATGTACAGCGACCCTGCAGTACGCGAGAAGGAGATCAAGAATATGTCTTCAATCTTCAAGACTCTTGCTAAGGAGGTTCTTCCAGAGCTCCGTCGCGCAAGATTCATCGCTAATGTAGAGTTCCAGAACTATACAAACGACGAGCTTCTCCAGCTCATCGAGGAGAACATCGACGTTCTCGACGAGACTGCACTTCTCCGCGCAGCTACTCTCGTAAAGGACAACGACCAGAAGATCGAGCTTTACAAGAAGGCTGCTGACAAGTTCGACAGCAACGCAGCTCAGTACAACCTTGCCATCACTTACCTCAATATGGATGAGAACAACAAGGCTAAGAGAGCTCTTGACAAGTGCGAGCAGGATGCTGACTGGAACAACGCAATTGGCGTAATCGCTCTCCGCGAGGGTGAGTACGGACAGGCTAACAGATATTTCGCTGCTGCAGGCACAGAGACTGCTAAGGAGAATATGGCTGTCATCGACGTTCTCAACGGAAATTACAAGGACGCTGCTGCGAAGCTTGCAGGCAAGGACGGTTATAACGCTGCCCTCGTTGCTCTCCTTAACGGAAACAACGCTCCTGCCGCCGCTCTCAAGTGCGAGTGCCCTCAGGCTGCATATCTCCGCGCCGTAGCTGCTGCCCGCCAGGGTAACGCTTCAGCTGTAGCAACTAACCTTGATGCTGCCAAGGCTTGTGAGGAGCTTGCTGCAAGAGCTGCCAAGGACATCGAGTTCGCTCAGTACAGATAATCCTTACACAATACAAAATCCGGCCTGCTGGTATTCCGGTGACCCCCGTCTCCCGTTGGGAGACACCCCCTAGCCGGGGGTGGCACGTCACCTTCATATCCAGCAGGCCGGATTTGTATATATCCAGGGAATCTGTATCAGAATCTTATCTCTACGATTTCGTCAGGGTCTATGAAGGAATCATCAAGCCAAGGGGTTTCGACACAGCGGAAGGCCCCGAGAAGGCCGGTACCGCCCTTCACATTCGTATAGGTATATGAAGGAGAAGCCATTCCAAGCTCGAAGAAATCATTGGCTGTACGGGAATGATACTGGAAATATTCCTCGGAAAAAGCATACAGGCGCAATTTGAAATGGGAGTCGTATGTCCACGTTTCAGTTGCGCCTTCCTCATTCTCCCACTCTGAGACGGAGTCCCACCTGTGATAGAAGACGAATTCATAATCATCGGTTCCGTCCCAGACATATATGTATGTGCCTCCCATCCTGCGCAAATGCCAGAAATCGGGGTTTGAGACGAAGTTTCCATCCGAAGTGAATTCCGTGACATCATATACTGATTGAACAATATATTCCTCATCCCAGACAGTGACACCGCAGGAATCCGTACGGCTCTTGAGCAGATACTGTATTCCTATATGGCATCCCTTCATTTCATCAGGAAGTTCGAGACGTGCTCTCACGACATTTCTTTCTTCGACACCTCCGTACGAATTTCCCGGCAGATCCGTCAGCTCCAGCTTTATCAGACTGCCACTCAGAGACTTAGGCATATTTGTACTTGCCTCAATCGGGTCAGTTCCTTCCGATGAGGCTGTAAGGCAGATTTCCGATCCTTCCGGAAACTCTTCCACGACAAAGAGGGTACCGGGGTCCAGACCCGGATCATCTGATGCAGCTTCCCTTATCTCCACGACCTCGCCATCCACTGTCATCACCACATCTTCAGGCTTCACCTTAACCGGTGTCCTTTCGTGATCCCCGACAGGAACAAGCACATCAATGTCAACAACGGTAGTATCGCCGGACGACACCTCGCAATAAAGCTTCAGGACACTCCTGTCACCGAGATCCTTCAGGTCAAAAGGAAGCTCGCAGGAAGTGAAAAGAAAGAGAAGGAATATATATGTAATACGCTTCATAGATATCAGAATTTAAGTGTGTAGCTGAATGTCGGAACTATAGGGATCAGACCGATGTTGAGCCCTTTCGGGCGGTCTTCCGAAGACACGACTTCGCCGTTGATCGTATGATTCGCCTTATATCGATATACATTCGCATAGAAAGGATTCATACGGCAATAGGCATTATAAATGCTGAGATTCCAGATGCTTTCGTTACCGCGCCTGGTGGTCTTGCGGAAGTTGAATCCCAGATCAAGACGGTGATAATCACCGAGCTGCAGATTATTAGGAGAGGTATAATGATAATCTCCCGTATCCGGGTCGATATGCGAAAGCACGGTAATGCGGCTTCCTTTTCTCCAGTTCCAGCCTATATAGGCATCGAAGCGTTTTGTGAAACGATGGCTGGCTGTGATGTTTATGCGATGACGATGGTCATTTCTGTCCGGGTACCAGTCGTGCCAGAAGGCATTGAAACGTCTGAAATTCCACGACAAGGTATATGAAGCCGTGACATCCGTCTTTTCAGTCCTGTAGCCGAACTCGGCCGAGGTTCCCCAAGACTTTCCTTTGCCTTCACGGAAAGAGGTTTCCCAGGTGGTTATTGACGGAAAGATCGATGTCCCGGTGCCTCCGTACTCATACAGGTTATCCATCGTCTTGTACCACCCCTCCACATTGACATTCATACCGTGCGGAAGATTGAGATAGACTCCTGCTGCGGCCTGTCGTGCCCTGGATGGCTTTATTCCGGCCGTAGAAGGCATCCACATATTGAAAGGAAGGTCAATATATGTGCTGGCTATACAATGCGCAAACTGGCTCATTTCCGTATATGATGCCTTCAGTGCCACCATCGGAGAAATGCGGAAACTCAGAGCCACACGCGGCTCGACACTATGCCAGGTCTTGCCCTTTACCCTCGAAAAGGCATATCTCAGACCGACATTGGCCTCCAGCCAGCTTGCAAGCCTCATCTCGTCTTCAACATACAAAGAGGGTTCAAGACAGTTGTAGGTCTTGCGTACGGTTTCAGTTTCGGATTCACCTCTTCCGAAAATATTCTGTTCCACACTGATACCGCGACGGGGGCTGTAAAGATGTCCGCACAGCTTCGTTCCGAAGCGGATGTGATGGGATTCCGAAGGATACCAGTCGAAGTCCACCTTCGCCCCCAGATCATTCACCACAGCTATATTATATTCCTCTGCAGAACGCCAGTACCTGTCGTATGTTCCATCCATCATATAGCTTCTGTTATCCTCGACTGAAGTCAGTTCGTACGAAGACCTGTTCTGTGAGTGGAACAGGGAAGCATCCACATACAGATTGTCGGACAGCTTCAAATCCCAGTTCAGGGAAGTAACCATATTTCCCCAGTTCAGGGCGAGGTCCCCATCAGTGACCTCGCTCCTGTCCTCATCGATATCCTCCACTCCTATACCGAAGCCGAGATTGTCCCTTCCCATATAGAAGTTGAGAGAAAGGGTGTTGTCCGGAGCGAAACGGTGGGTCAGCCTGGCATTGGCATCCCAGAAACGGTAATGTGCGTTGTACCTCTCCCCGCTGTCCTTAACCGTCTTTCTGTTTATCAAGGCAAAGGCCGGAATGGAGATGACATCCAGCCAGCTTCCTCTCAGTCCCAGGTTGAAGGAGGTCTTGCCCTTGATTATCGGACCTTCAAGAGAGAACCGGCTGTCAAGAAGACCGATAGAGAAATTACCGTGATACTCATTGAGGTCACCCTCCCGGGTACGAACATCCACCACCGAAGAAAGTCTTCCGCCATAACGCGCCGGGAATCCGCTCTTATAGAAATCGACTGTCTCTATCACATCAGTGTTGAAAGCCGAAAACAGACCGGCAAGATGACCGGCCTGATACATCGGAATCCCATCCATAAGATACAGGTTGTCATATCCGTCACCTCCATAGACGTGGAGTCCGGAAAAGAGTTCAGCTCCTCCTGAAACGCCAGGAAGCATCTGAAGGGTCTTGATGACATCAGGAGAACTCATAAAATAGAAACCTCTCTGAAATTTCTTCGAATCCAGCTTTGTCAGACCCGTCTGGGTAGCATTCTTCTGCCTGCCCACAAAAGCCGTGATGCTGGATTCGGTCAGGGTATCCCTCTGCTCTTCGATGAAGATGGTGTATTGCCTGGGCTTCTTTTTCGAGTCGGCCTTGACCAGGACCACATATCTGCTGTTGATCTCGTATCGGATGCCGGTGTCCTTGAAGAGGGTTTCCAGACAGGATTCGAGCGATTCCCTGACAGCAAGAGCCTTCATCGGCTCGCCTCGATAGGGGATGTCGAGGTCGAGCGACGAATCATAGACGAAGTTGATTCCGAAATGCTTATGGAGTACCTCCATCTGCGATTTCAGGGTCATATCCCCGTCCGTCCTCACCGCCGCCTGCGTATGCGCAAGAGACGGGAGCATAAAAGCAAGAAGCAGAATAAAAGCAAGAAGCAGAATAAAAGCATATTGTAAAGTCCGTTTCATAATTTATTCTCCGCTGATGTATTCAATCCTTTTGAATTTAAAAAGCACGGGGCCGGTGACTTCCCTGGTCTCTTCAGGGCTTACAATTACAGTGAACGTCACATCAGTCCTCAGGGTGAGCTCTCCATAGCCGGTAAGGGTCAGCTGCGAGTCTTCGTCAGGAAGCGTGAACTCCAGCCGGGATTCTCCGCCTTCGATTACAACCTCAATGTCAAACTCAAGGCGCTCATACCTTCTCTCAAGGATAACAAAGCCTCCCCAATGATCATTCTCACAATAGGTGTAGGGAATGTCAAGACGGCCGTATCTATTATAGACCGTATGCTGAGGATGCCATCCCACATCCACCTGCTTCAATTCGGCATAATAGTCATACGAAGCATCTCCGTCCCCGTCAATATCTATCGGCTCCGTACCTTCCCACACAGCCGACGTCATCTCATATCTTCCTCGGACCGCATCCAAGGCCTTTTCCTGCAGATCATCCTCCCACACCTTTTCGCAGGAAGACAGGGCAGCGAGGCATATAAAGACAATATATAATCTATTCATTTTCATTATTTTCTATTCTGAACCATCCGGACTCGTATTCCGAGACTGCCCCGAACATCCCGAGTCCTCCTTCTACGTTTGTATATGTATATGTCACAGGGCTGAAGCCAAGATGGATAGGCACACGTGAATTATCTATGATGTATCTTGCCTTCAGGCAGCGGTAAATCTCAGGAGAGAGTCTGTACAGATGTATGTCATATTCGAATACTTCATATATCTCATACCTCGCATCATCGTGGTAACTTCCTTGCATCAGCTGCTTTCTGGTCGGATATACGTATGCCTTGACTTCCGCACCGTCTCCTTGCACCTCGGCCGGACTCACCTGCATCTCTCCCCCATCGTACAGGACGAACATCTCCTTCACAGCCGATGATATGGCACTGCCCTCAGTATATGCGGCATCGATGTAAAGATCGTCATATTCCACAATACCAGACTTCTTCTCATATTGTTCCCACGTATGGTCCGGAACCGTTCCTACCGTATCATATACTGCCCTTTTGCAGACCTGTACGCCGAAATATATATCCGTACCTGGTTTCTCATCCATTGCCATATTGAATTCAAGAAGGGTGATGAGGTTACCCATCATCTGCTCAGGATCCCTGTTCTTATATGTATTGACCTTCTTGTATGTAAGTTTCACATCCTGGAGAGATGCAGGGACTGTCGTAAGAGCTTTCGCAGACGGAAGGGTCGGAGATCCGGCTTCAAGCTCGAGTTTCTGGCCGGGTCGGAAAGAGCCCTCAACAAGATATGAAACCATACCCTCAATTTCCGGCACATAGTCCATATCCCTCACAAGGGATACCGGTTCTCCGTCAGCCTTGAGGTGAAGCGTTATATCCTCGGCAGAAGCATCTTCCGAGCCCAGAGCGGGCTGGCTTACGGCCAGATTGATCCTGCCACCGTCTTTCTGCCCAACTATTGCGTCAATATATATCCTTCCGGTTTCATCCACAGGAAAGTCAACTACCTTTTCGCAGGAAACTGCAAGGAGGATTGCTGCGAGGGTCATTGTAAAGAATCTTTTCATAGTCTAAAATCTCAAAGTGTAATTGAATGATGGGATGATAGGAATCACTGCCAGTTCCTTGAAAACTGTCTCATACTTGGCCGGTTCCTTATAGTCCGTCCTGTAATGATCCAGCATAGTGAACATAGGATTCATCCTGCAATAGGCGTTGTAAAGACTCAGGTTCCATACACTTTCGTTGCCGCGCTTTGTGGTCTTGCGGAAATTGAACCCGATGTCAAGACGGTGATAATCAGCCATCTTATAATTGTACGGGCTGGTATAATACACCTGTCCACCGACAATCTGGGTAGGCACGGTCATTCTGTCGCCCGTGTGATAGTTCCAGCTGACATACATCTCGAACCTGTCGCTGAAGCGGCGCGTAGCATTGATGGTGAACTTGTGACGGTTGTCATTACGAGCCGGATACCAGTCGTGCCATATTCCCTCGAAGAACCGCTCTGTCCAGGACAATGTATAATATGCCGCGACATCCATCTTCTCCGTCTGCCACCTAAGCTCCACCTCCGCACCATACGAACGTCCCTTTCCTCGCATCACCTCATTCTCCCAGATCCACAGGTCGGGATATATTCCGTCTGTGCCGCTGTATTCATACAGATTGTCCATCATCTTGTAATATCCCTCCACATTCAGGCTTATATTGTGAGGAAGATCGACATATACTCCTCCGGCAGCCTGCCTTGACCTCATAGGGGGCACATAGTCTGTAGAAGGCATCCAGGATGTCATAGGGATGTCGAGATAATGGGCTCGGAGCAGATGGACTGCCTGGTTCATTTCGGTATAGGACATCTTCAGAGCCGTCCTCTGACCCAATTGGAAGCGGAGTGCCGCACGAGGTTCGATCGAATGATTGACGAAGTCACCTTGCCCGAAAAAGGTATATCTCAAACCTATGTTTGCCTTGAACCAGTTCGCCAGGCTTATCTCGTCCGCAGCATAGACGGATGCTTCAGAAGCATTGTAACTCGTTGAGTATGAATCCTCATCGGAATACAGGACTTCCCCCTCTGCATTCCTGGTGAGTGTACTGATATCCCTGACAGGACGGAACAGATGCCCCACGTATGATACACCGGCATTGATATGATGATATCCTGAAGGGATCCAGTCCAGCTCGGCCTTTGCACCCAGATCGTGAAGTCTCGAATAATTCCTTTCCGAAATATCCACGTCTTCGATATACAGGGAGTTATATCCGCTCACCTCCCACATATCATTGAAGATCCCTACATCCGTATTGGAACGCACATAATAAAGCACTGTGTTCAGGTGAAGGTCATCCGAGAACTTCTTCTTCCAATTGAGACTTGTCAGCATATTGCCCCAACGGACATTGACATCGAATCCGGTATCTCCGGTATGACGGACGCCCTCCCAATATTTTACCTGCAGATCGGACCACTTGTACCTCAGATAGTCCGAGCCGGCATATACATTGAGCGACAGACGGCTGTCCTTGTCGAAAAGATGCGTTACAGATGCATTGAGGTCGGTCATAGCATATTGAACCTTTCCGGACTCACCGTACGGAAGAGTAAGATTGGCTATGATAAAGAAAGGAACGGTCAGAACATCGAACCAGCTGCGCCTTACTGCCAGATTGAACGATGTCTTTCCCTTTACGATAGGGCCTTCGAACTGAAGTCCCCCGTTCAGAAGTCCGATATTGAACGAGCCGCGGTATTCGTTCATATCGCCGGGCTTGGTGGTGATGTCAACGACAGAGGATGTCTTGCCGCCGTAGCGCGCAGGGAAACCGCTCTTGTAAAAGTCCAGATTATCAACCACTTCCGTATTGAAGGAAGATATAAGTCCGGCAAGATGGCTCACCTGGTAAAGAGGAACTCCATCGAGAAGGAAGAGGTTGTCAGTGCCGTCTCCTCCGTGGACATACATTCCGGAAAGTAGTTCGTTTCCTCCTGACACTCCTGAAAGAGTCTGGATCTCCTTGATCAGATCCGGCGACCCTAGGAACGCAAATCCTTTCTTGAAACGGCTGCCGTCAATTCTCTGCAGGCCGGTCTGGGTCGCATTGTGACGGCGGTCTATATAAGCCGTGATGCGTGATTCGTCCAGAGTATCCTTCTGCTCTTCTATGAATATCGTGTAGCCCTTCGGCTTCTTCTTTGAATCGGCTTTCGTCAGGACTATGTACTTACGGTTGATTTCATAGCTGATGCCGGTGTCCTTGAAGAGGGATTGCAGACAGGATTCCAGGGATTCCCGGTCGTTGGAACGGCCAGCCAGAACCTTCATCGGCTCGCCTCTGTAGGAGATGTCGAGGTCGAGCGACGAATCATAGACGAAGTTCACTCCATATATTTCGTGAAGGATTTCCATCTGGTTCCTGACAGTCTCTGTCCCGTCACGGGATGAGCGAGCCTGCAGGGAATCAGGCTCAGCAACAGCCAGAACGGCCATCAGGATGATGGTTGTCAATAATGATAGTACGTGTCGCATTGTCAAGTGTTTGGGGAATCTATCGCTTGATTATATTCACATCCAGAGCCGATTCGATAAGGGTGATGATAAGGTCGAGGTCGTCTGTATGGAACTCTCCGCTCAGCTTCTTGGAGAGGTCATCAGCAATGAAGGACACCTTGTAATACTCTGACAGACAAGTAAGTACATCTTTCAGAGGAGTATCTTCAAAAATAAACGAGCCTCTCTGCCAGGCAATGTCATTGATGTCGGCCTTCTCGTCAAGAACCGGCACAGCAGCTCCTTCCTCGAGAGTCGCACCCATTCCCTGGGTAAGAATCACGCCCTCGGATTCAGAGTCTTTCGCAAAGAGCACCTTACCTTCTGCCACATAGACCTTTACAGGCTTTCCACCCTCCGGACCATCGATGTCATCGACCATAAATTCTGTTCCGAGCACCCTCACAAAAGCATCTCCTGCTTCGATTTCAAACGGCCTGCTTTCATCTCGGGCTACATCGAAAAAGACCTTTCCGCTCATCTTCACCTTGCGGCTGTCGCTGCGATAATTCAAGACGGCTCCCGGGGCGAGAGTCACGACAGTACTGTCCGGCAAAGTGTATGTCTGCACCGACGTATCTGCAGTGACCTCTGTCCATCTTCTGTAATCGCTATGCATAAACAGAAATACTCCCAGCAGAAGCATAGCCGCAGCTGACATACCCCAGATGACGGCATTCCACCGTCTGCGAGGCAGAGGTCTGATGCCGTTTGCATCCTTGAAGCGTCCGATAGCCTTCTGCGTATCGAACCTGCCGGGCTGATAATGCTTCAGCACAAAGTCAAGATGTCTGTCTTCCGAATGTGACATAACAATCGATCAAGATTCAGGTTTTTCGCCATAAAGACGCAAGCCTGTGGAAATAGTACTATCCTTTTATCAAAAAATTCCTAAAATAAATGTATAAAGCTTTACAGCTCCGTTCTTGAGCACATTCAGAGCCTTGCTTATCTGGTTTCTCACGGTATTGACGGACAAGCCGAGCTCTTCGGCTATCTCTTCATATTTCAGTCCGTCCCGCTTGCTCATCAGAAAGACCTGACGGCATTTCTCCGGGAGCGAATCTATTGCTGTCCAGAGCTTTGCTTCCATTACGGAACGCTCCTCAGCATCATCGTCGTCGATGATCCCGTATGTGTCGTATGGCTTCAGAGACTCTGTCGGCAAGCCCTTGCGGCGCAGATGATCAAGACATCTGTTGCGGACAGACATATACAGATAAGCCCTCCTGTTGGCCACGTCGGCTCCCTGCTCCAGCTTTTCCCACAGCACAGTGAAGCACTCCTGCACCACATCCTCCACAAGATCCGCATCCTGGAGATAGTGCAGGGCAAACATACACAAGGGCCTGTAGTTCAAGCGGAACAGGTCCTCTATCGTCGCAAGCTTCGTATGTGGGGATACAACTGCCATTATTTGTTCAACAGATTCTTTATCAGAGTGAAGAGACGACCTGCAGCCCAGATTATCAGAAGTATATAGCCGGCAAGCAGGATCTTTGCGTTCTGCCCGTCAATTCCGGCGCGTATGTGTATTATCATAAACACGGTGAGCGCCACCAGCATCAGCGCCATAAACACCGCATAGAATATTTTCAAAGCCTTGTTACCCATAGTGCCTGTACGTAAGTTCAATTTTTAAAGGTAAGAAATTTTGCTGTATTCCGTAACATTTTCTAATTTCGTAAGAGTTTATATGAATGTTTATGGATATAGAAACTATCATCATAGCAGCTGTCGGGACGGCCTTGATCACAGCTTTATGCACCTGGCTCATCACCCGGGGACATTTCAAGTCGCGGATGCAGGCTCAGGAAGAGCTGCACAAAAGCCGCATTGCCGATATGGAGAAGATGGCCGTCCAGGCTCAGAACAATTATGAAAAGGCGCTCTCACAGATGAAGGAGACGGTTCTGGCCGGAATGACGGCAGAGACTGAGAAGCTGCTGCGGAAAAGGGAGAAGGAACTATCGGACGAGAACCAGAGCTCGATGGACGGCATCCTGAAGCCTCTGAAGGAGAGCATCACGGCTATGGAAAAGGCTATGAAGGACAATGCTTCTTCACATATAGAGACCACTGCAAAGCTTTCGGAACAGCTGAAGCAGGCTGTAAAGGATATGCAGGAGAAGACCAGCGATGTGGGCAGGAAGGCAGATACGCTTTCGGAGGCTCTGACCGGCAGGCCTAAGGTGCAGGGATGCTTCGGGGAGAACTTCCTTGAGGCCATTCTGGCCGGAGAAGGCCTGGAAGCCGGAAAGCACTATTCAAGGGAAGCGGCGAATGATGATCTGAGCCGCCCCGACTTCGTGTTCCACTTCAAGGAAGGACTTGAGCAGAAGGACCTAATAGTGGATTCCAAGGTTTCGCTCACAGCATTTGTCGATTATATGAACGCCTCGTCCGAAGAGGAAAAGACTTCTGCCCTTGACAGGCATATAAGAAGCGTCCGCAAGCATATAGACGAGCTCGCCCGAAAGGAGTACGCAAAGAAGAACGCCCGTTCATTCGCCGACTATGTGCTTATGTTTATGCCGCGCGATATGGCCTTCCGGGTGGCTCTGGAGGCCGACCCGATGCTTTGGCAGGAGGCATATAAGAAGGGAGTGCTCATCGCTACCGAACAGACGATTATGCCTTTCCTGAAGATTATGCAGCTGACCTGGAACAAGTTCCAGCACGACACCAACACTCAGAAGATCACTGCCGCAGCCCAGAATATGATCGACCGCGTGGCTTCCTTCTATGATTCGTATGCCGAACTCGGACGCAAGATCAAGGCCGTCTGCGGAGAATACAACAAAGGCATCACCAAACTCCAGGACAACGGCCAGAGCATCACCACATCGGCACGCCAGGTCATCAGCATCGGCGTCCGCCGCAGCAAAGGCAAGGAATTCACTGTCCCTGAGGAGATGGTGGAGATCGGGGAATGAAATTTTGTTATTTTCTATTTTTTCCATACATTTGTGACATATCCCACGTCGAAGCCATTTAGGCGGATGGGTGGGGACAATTATATTACATACAAAAGCGTTTATTGACGTTTTGTCTTGATGCATTGGAACTTCGCAACTTTCAGGTATAGTCAAGATGAAGCAACAGTAGATGCCTTCGGGTATGCTATGATTCTTGTATCTGTCTTCTACAGATGCAGGTTCTGCATATCGGCGTGGGCCTCTGCGTTGCTCGTTTTACTATACCGGGCAAGCGAAGGCCTCAATGCGTGAGACGAGCGACAGTGCGAAGTCCACGCTTTTTTTGTGTGCAGAACCGAACGAATTAACACTAAATACCCTTTTATTATGAGAAAATCATTATTCTTTATGCTGGCGGCAATCGCTGTTATGTCTGTCAGCTGCGGAACAGCCAGAAAGACTGCTGAAGCCGAGAAAGCCAAAATCGCAGAATGGAAATCGGAAGGATACAGCCTCACCGGCTCAATGTCAACTTTTACCCTCCAGCAGGCCCTGAGCAGTCACAATACTAAAATCCTGTCAGACAATCAGAGATATATCCCCGTTATGGGAACTTCCGAAGGATCCAGAGTTACTGAATTGAGCGTATCATCGTGGGTGGCTCAGAACGACGCAGCCATAAGATATGCCCAGGCAGCAGGAAGCATCGTTTCTGGAGGTATTGCCAGAAAGTTTTCAAATCTTAGCGAACAAGGTAGCAAGCTTGTCGGTGCATACACTCAGAAAGTATCGGAATACATAATTCCACTGATGAAGGAGAGCTTCTCTCTTTGCAGACTCAACGGTTCTTATTATGAAGTCATTTCATACTTTATCATTGATGAGGAGACCGCAGTCACAGCAAGGGAAAGAGCTCTCAGGGAATCCATCAAAGAGACCGATCTTGAATTCGAACTGGCCTCTGAAATCGACAATTGGGTCAAGGAATTCGTTAAGGTCGATTGATGAAAAAGATTCTTCCATTGACGCTGGTGATCTTAATGGTGTCCGCTGTTATGGCAGATGCTCAGAAGGTCGTGTCCAGATCAGAAAAGCACAAACCTCAATGGGTCAATAATCACCTGAAAATCAAACAATTCAGCAACAGCTATGAATTCCTAACAGTGACTGATACCGGACACTCATTGGAAAACATCAAGGCTAATGGAACATTGGCATTGAGCAGTTACCTCCAGAAGCAGAGCCATATAAAAGGAGTCATTGACAGGAAGATCATTTTGAAAAATACCGATACTACAAACTCCAACGAATCTTCCATCGGATTATCTTTCAAGACAGAATCATCAACCGAAGATTTCATCTGCAGAAAGATCGACACATATTGGGAATGCAGAAAACTGAACAGAAGCACACAATACACTCATTATACATTATATGCTGTATCCCACAATCCGAACAACACTGAATTTGACAGGTTCGAGGTTACAGACCGTTATGGAGCTCGAGGTTTATGGAGATCCGCAATCGTACCAGGCTGGGGGCAGATGTATAAAGGTTCTTACGGTAAAGGAGGACTGATCATAGGAGGGTTGACCCTCCTGGGAGGCGGAATAGTATATACGGAAAGTATCAGACGGAGCTGTATCGCCCAAATGAGCCATACACATAATGGAAACATAATCAAACAGTTATCCGCAAGGGAAGCAGGCTGGTCAACAGTCAGGAACATCTGTATCGGAACTGCGGCAGTTTTATACCTATACAATTTAATAGATTCAACAGTTGCCCCTGGAGCCAAAAGAATCAAGGTTACACCTGGGACAGTTACATTTGATTTTTGATATGAGAAAATTTCTTTCATTTCTTGCAGGAACATTGATAGCTGTTTCCTGCACAAGTCCGGTCGTCGATTTATTCGGCAATGTTTACGGCATAATCACTGATGCAAATACCGGAGATCCCGTAAGAGCTGCCTCCGTAATAATATCGCCAGGCAACATTACAACGGTGACAGGCAGTGACGGGCATTATGAATTCGTCGATCTTGAAGAGGGCCAATACAAACTTCAGGTGACAGCTCCCGGTTATCTGGTCAACACCAGACAAGTCACAGCATTGGCCGGAACCAACGTATCTTGTGATATAGTCCTGATTCCGGAACAGAAGATTCCCGGACTGCAGTTATCCACATATAACCTCAACTTTTCCTCTACCCACCAGGAACTTATGCTTACTCTGACCAACTCCGGTACTACCGGCGATCTGGTATGGAGCGTATCGGGGCTCAATGTACCTTGGCTTGCTGTGACTCCTGACAACGGAAGGATTCCGTCCGGAGGTTCGGAAAGCGTGAAAGTAAGTATTGATCGAGAGAATATGAGCGATTCCGACTATGGCGTCACCTATTTCAGCATTGATGCCAATGGAAATTCGAGCATTCTCACCGTTTCTGTCGAAAAAGCGGAAAATGAAGAACAGCCTGATAATGGCAACGGAGAAGAGCCGACTTCAAAAAATCCTACAGCCGGACTTTACGCCTACTTTACTTTCGAGGATAATTGCGACAACACCGTAGAGGGTGCTGCCGACGGTACAGCCATCAACAGCCCGGAATTCACAGAAGGAATGCAGGGAACCAAGGCCCTTAAGCTGATATCGTCTGCCAACAGTTATATGACTGTTCCGGAACCGATGATCGACGAAGAAACATATACTGTATCTTTCTGGGTGAAGGGTCTGGGTGACGGGCACATATTCCACGTGGATGGCTCACACAGCGAATACTGCATATCCGACCGTCTGACCTGTAAAAACGGGACCCTCCATTACTGTCAGATGACATCCGGAGAACCGGTCTTTTCACATCCGGCACTTGACAGCGAACAATTCACCCACATCGCAATAACCCAGAACAATCAGACTGCCAGATTATATATCAACGGCAAGTTCACAGATCTCACATCACATAACTACGGTGCCAAGAATTACTCCATAGGCAAAGGAATCAAGTTCATCCTTGGAGGCGAGCTCATATCACGTCTTTACAGAGACCCTCTGATGGACGGTGCATCAATGATCATCGACAATCTCCGCATCTATAACAAACGTGAACTCTCAGCTGAGGAGATCGGACAGATTTATGAGTTTGAGAAATAAATTATAAGAATTGATAGCTATGTGTTCATTTTTCAGAAAAAAACAGTCTCTTAATGATTCAACGACTGAATTAGAACAGCAACTGAAAGAGGCGCTTACACAAAAAGAAATTATTGAAAAGAATATAGAAGAAATTCAAAAGAACTTTGAATCTGATGAAAACAAGAAAGTTACCGAGGCAGATGATAAGGAACTCAAAGAAGAAGCCATAGATAAAGACACATCGGGATCAGATGAATCCACTAAACTTATAAAGGAATTGCAGTCAAAGATCACTGAGCAAAGCAATGAGATCATACGCCTCAATAATGAGCTGAGCAAAGCAGCTGAAAAATCATCCGATTCTTTATTGTTGGAGGAAATCAATAAAATCTCAGCTATGATTTCTGAGAGAAACGAGATTGCGAAAGAGAATGAATATCTTCATACAAAGTTAGATGAAAAGCAGGAACGCTTAGAGCAGATTGTTCATAATTGTCAAGAAGACAGATATAGAAAGGATAAAGGACGATTGATAAACCGAATCATTTATCAAATGGATCTTATCCGTAATGTCATATATGATTTTGATAATGAACACCCTGAAGACCTGTCTGCCTCAGTTGCTTTTTTAAGGCAGCAATTCCTGGAAATCATTACTTATATGGAAGAGACATTGCGGGCGGAATCCGTAGAGTGCATTCGCTTAGGCAAAGATGGCAGCGCCGTGGATCTGGAATTACAGGAGGTTACAGACGTAGTTATTACAGATAAGCCGGAGCTTGCTGGAAAAGTCCATCGGAGTATTCACCCAGGTTATACCTGGAGGTTACCATATATACTGAAAGCGAAAATAAAGGATGACGGAAGTGTTGTAAAGGATTATGATTTCCTTATTCGTCCCGAGCAAGTTATTACTTATAAGTTAAACAAATAAAAGATGTTTTATTATGGCTGAATTTTATGGCATTGACTTAGGTACGACCTATTCTTGTATCGCTAAAATCAACAGCGATGATATTGTTGAAGTAATTCCTATAAAAAAGAGACACACGACACCATCTGCTGTAGCATTTGATAATTCCGGTAATCTTATGGTCGGCCAGGCAGCAAAACATAATATGAGGAATGAGCCCAAAGACACTGTAATTCTCATCAAACGTGAAATGTCCAATAAAAGCTATTCACGAACTATCCAAGGAAAGACATATGATCCTGTTGATATTTCTTCATTTATCTTGAAAACCCTTGTTGATGCAGCAAATGAAAAAAGAGCAAACGAGGAGGGAGAAGAGCCGATCTATGATGTTGTGATTACGGTTCCGGCATATTTCGGAATGTTGGAAAAGGAACGCACACTTGCAGCAGGTAAAAAAGCAGGCTTGAATGTGATGCAATTGATCAACGAGCCTACTGCTGCAGCTCTTTCATACGGAAGAAAACAGCAGTCGGACAAGACTCTTTTGGTCTACGATTTAGGTGGTGGAACTTTTGATGTCAGCATTTTGGAGTTCAAGAACGGAATTGTAAATACCTTGGCGACAGATGGTGACCACCATTTGGGAGGAGCAGATTGGGATCGTGTCATAGCAGAGATAGCGCTTGAAAAAATAGGATTTTCTTTTGACTCGCTTTGTGAACAAGATAAAAATATGATGATTCTCGCTGCAGAAGAGGTAAAGATTCTGCTCAGCGATACCGATTCAACAACAATGACATTCAGCCTCCAAGGTCTTAGAAACGTTGAAATAACTCGTAAAGAGTTTGAAAACAGATCCGAGCGTCTGATGAACAGAACTATGCTTCTTGTAGATTCTGCTTTAGATAGAGCGAACAAAACAGAAGCAGACATCGACGAAATCATTCTCGTTGGAGGATCCTGCTATATGCCTATGGTCAAACCGGCAGTAGACGAAAAATTCGGCAAATCTGCAAAATTGGTTGACCCGGACTATGCTGTAGCTAAAGGTGCAGCTCTAACTGCCGCACAAAATGATAAAGGCTATGTAAGGGGTGGACTTACAATGGGAAAGGATAAAGGATCCCGTGCTTACGGTATGTTTACAATGTATGGGAATGAAGGCGTGATTTCCACACTTATTGGAAGAAATGACGATCTTGAGGTTAAAAATGTATATGACGGCAGGTATAGCACAAACTCAGACGGACAGACGTGTCTCGATTTCAAATTTTACGAATATGAAAGCGACGAACGGATTCTGGATGTCAATCCTGAATGGGAATTGAAGGGACGAGAAGATCGCATAGAATGGGGTAAGCCTGTTCCTAAAGGCGCTCCGATAAAAATCATAGCTTCCCGTGATAAGAATGGAATCGTGAAGGTTTTTGCGGAATGCGAGGGAGCTAAAGGCGAATTTGTAATAGTATCACCGGGATGCAGTATTTCAAGATAATTTAAAACATTGGAGTATCCGATAGGTTTATAACATATTGGATACTCTTAAGATGACAATATGGGAAACGAGAATGCCAATATCACCGATCAGGATGCCGTAGATTGGTATAACATCGGAAAGGAAATATTAAATGATTGCGACCAACTGAATCCACGAGTTCCGGACCAGGAAACTAAAAACAGCGAAAGATTTAAAAAGCTCTATTTCGGACTGGCAAAGGATGCTTTTGCCAAAGATATGTATAAGGAGACATTCCAGGCGTTGAACAGGAGAGCCCGAAACCTTGGCAGCAACAACAGTTTTACGGACAAACTGAAAAACTTCATAGCGGATAGCCAGAAATTTTGCAAGAACGAGGCATCTCTAAAGGAATTTCAACGACTTTTGAAAAAAAATAATCGCATCCCTAATGATACGGAAGATCGTGAAAAAGTTCTTGATGAAGATGATATCGAAAGACTGATAGCTGAAGCAAAGAGGAAAGAAGCAGATCGAAATCGAAAGGAAAGAGAGAGAAGAGAGAAAGAACAAGAAGCGAGGGAGGCAGAGGAAAGAGCCAGAAGAGAACGACTGGCAAGAGAGGCGGCTGAGAGGGCAAGAAAGAGGAGAAATATTTTTATGATTGCTGCCGGTGCGGTTGCGCTTCTGCTGTATGGGACCATAAAGTATGATATTGTACAATTTGATTTTATTGAAGCCAGAGAGTGTATTTCCTGTGCTGAAGAATGCTTTGCAAATGAGGAATATCATCAGTCTCTTCTTTATTTGAGAAAGGCACGAAGTCTTACGAAAAGTGAAAAGAAACAGGAAGAGATTTCGGACAGGATATCACAGGTCAGAAAGGTTCAGACAGATAAGGCAAATGAACTTAAAGCAGAAATAAAGACACTTCTGAATACATTCAGTAAAGTCAGCTTCAAGTACGGCAAACCTGTAAATGACCTGAAGAAGACCCAGGAAAAAATAGATCAACTGAAGATGATTGATCCTCAAGACTCAGAGGCAGATAAATTACAGAGCAATCTGGACTATCACAACAACAGAACACGATAAATCATTTACCCTCAACAAACAGAAACGATTATGAAAAAACTTGTCATTGCCATAGCAGCTGTTTTATTATCCATCACTGCATTTGCCCAGTCTGATTCTGAAAGGATGGCACAGACAGCCTTCAATATGGGTAATTATGCTGATGCGATAGAACTGTATAAAGCTGCAATTACATTGGAATCAGATCAGGCCAGAGTCTCGAGTCTGACAAACAAGCTGAATACAGCACGTTCAGTCTACCGTAGCCTGAACGAAGGTTTGTCGTCATATAAGAATAATGACATCAACGCTGCGATAGATGCTTTTGAAGCAGTTCTTGCCCATAACCCTAACGATACTGTAGCGAAGACACATATCGCCAAATGTCAGGAACAGATCGCCAATGCCCAAAAGGAAGAATCTTTATGGGCAGAAGTTTCCGTCTCTCAGACAAAAGGAGGCTACGAGACTTACCTGAAGAATTATCCTGCCGGAAAATATGCAGATCAGGCAAACGAGCATATCCTGTTTATGAATGCATCCGAAGAAAATACTGCATCGTCATATAAAAGATATCTGGAACAGACTCAGTTGCGGATGTACACCGTTGAAGCCGAAAAAAGATATGGGGAGCTGTCTTTCAGCGAGGATTGGGCCATTGCCAAGGCGTCCGGAACAGCAGAGGCATACAAGAAATTCCAGAACAGGCATCCTGACAAGGAGAAATCCAAGGAATACATTCAGGCAGGTGCATATATAGATTACTATAATGCTATGGACCTGTATCGCGTACATAATTATCAGGGGGCAAGGAAACTTTTTGATAAGGCTGCCACCAGGCTTCCTGTATCCGAAATCGATCAGGCCATCTATATGGAATGTAAAGAGGAAGATGACTGGAGTAAGATCAATGCAAATTCGCCTTCTACCCAGCTGCAGACTTTCATCAACAATTATCCTCACAGTTCCCATAGGCAGACTATCGAGAATCAGCTGTTCTATACTCTATGTGATGAGGGCAGGTACTATCAGGCTGAAAAATATGCAACATCTGAAGTCAAACTGAAATACTATAGAAAGCATAAGAGACAGCATAAGAGCACTTACGTGGGATATGTATTAAAGATGAGTGCCGATCTTGAAGGCTGGGATTCATTCTATTCTTTCAGCATTCCAAGAGTCGAGTTTTCTATCGGTGATGATTATTACAATAAGTTCAATTTCTTATTCGGATTGCAGTATCGCAGGATTTCCGGTTGGGCAATAGACAAGAACCATAGAACACCGGAGGTTGTGGAAATCTTCGGTAATAATTGTAAGATTCCTCACCTTGTTGCAAGTCAGGTAGGATTGCCGATCACATTCCGTCTGAATTTCGATTCCTGGTATATGGGATTGGGTGGAACTGCAAACTATAATTTCGGATCCAACTTCAAAAGAAACATTAAAACATCAGACGAAGAAAAGATCGCTTATGAGATATTCGGACCGGAATACAAGATGCACAACGACTTCAACTTTGACGCATTCTTCAAATTCGGATTCCTGATAAAAGAAAACCAGGAATTGTCATTCTATGCAAGATATGATATAACTCCGGTCTTCGACATTGACGCAGTCAATTCGACCGTCACATATAAAAGAAATCATATCAATCCTTATGTAATGTTTAAGCCTATACAGAAACAGGCTCACAATAACATATCTGTCGGTATTTCATATACGATAAATTACAAATGGTAAAATTCTGGAAAAAATATATTTGTTTTTTCTTATCTCTGCTGACGTTCATCACTTCAGAGGCGGCTGATTATTATCGTGTCACTGCTGATGTGCTGAACGTCCGCACACAGCCATCAAAGAAGGGCGAGGTAATCGGGTGTGTAAAAAGAGGACAAGTTGTCAAAAGCATCAATGATGATTCTCCGGAGGGCTGGATTCATATTGACGAGAATGGAGTATCGGGTTATGTAAGTGCAAGCTATCTGAAATTCAGTCATAGTGACAAAGGAGAACAGGCTGCTTCTTCTGAGAGTGCTTTTCAGAAACTTTCTGACAAGCTGGAGTCATTCGCCCTTCCTGACATCGGAGAGCGCTTGATGACATTCATCATTGTTCTGCTTCTTATAATTCAGATTGTCTTTGTCAAACTTGAAATAAGAGAATTGACTTGGGTAGCGGTGCTGTTATTGGCCTTGGTGGCAATTGCCGAGTTATATTACCTGCTGATGGATGATGTAGATATCACCTGGTTTTGTGAAAGATTCGAAGTCGGCTGGTTCGGATGTGTCATCGGATTCATAGGCTTCGCACTGTTCTTATATGGCCAGCTGATCGCGACACTCGAAACATTGGGTTCGATAAATAAAAGCTCCGGGGTGTATGTAAACTGGATATGGGGAGTAGCTTCGTGGGGAGTAGGCATACTTGCAGCCTTTGCGTTGTCGATATTTGACGCCGATATTGAAGGATTCGGTATCATATTCATATTATATCAGGCTGGATTCTGCATATATGTCCTGATTGTAAATATTATGGAAAAACAGATATTGAAAGGTATCTTATATCCATTATTCTACCTCTTGATTATGATACCTTTCTCTATTCTGCTGGCAGCATTTCTGGCATTGGTCATAATCGTAGCCATCGCACTTCTGATAGGAGGAGCGCTTCTCGGAGGCAGTTCATCCGGAAGAAGAGGAGGAGGGAATGTCACTCTTGATGATGGTACTGAATTATATGAAACCGGAATTGACACATATCGTGACCACAACGGCAACTATTGGTCCCGCAACGGAGACCGCTTCACTCGCGAAGATAACTGACACATCTAAAACACTATCAATATGTCACGCAACAGAAGAATCACTTACGGAATATTTCTACTAATTGCATTGCTTTCATTCCTGTTTCTCCCTAACCGGGTATGGGGATTCGAAACAAATGTCTGGAATATGCTTGATTTTCTTATTGATCTCGGAACGGGTATATCAGAGAATGGTTGGGCACTCGTATACCTGAGCATACCGGTCTTTGCTCTTTTCATACTTTTCATATCCGGCGACAAGGGACTTAATGGACTGATTTCCTTGCTTTAGGCAATACCTGTCATCATATCAATCAGTGATGAAGAGATATACATTAACAACATATGTTATGCAGTCTCCTGTCTGATCGGCTCTATCATTGTGCTTTCGAGCAAGAATGAAAAGAAAAGAATAAGTGAAGAAGATATTCAGATGAGAGAAGTCAATAGAGAAGCCACCAGGAAATGGTGGAAGAAATGGTGGTGGCTTATCGCACTGACAGGCATTGGCAGTGCAATAGTTCAGTATAAAGTGTGCGAAGTGACGGAAAAGCCTGTTAACGAATATGGATCACCCAATACTCCGACAATCGCGGACTTTGCAGATGAAATCGTCAAATGAGTTTCTATAATTGAGGTGGACGATAAATTCAAGGATCTTGAAAAAGAATATTCGTTAGATGTCCTGTTAGACCCATATGACGAAATCGTACTGAAAGATATTTCATATGGTTCCTACGACTTGAAGCTGACCGCAAGCTTCGGAGAATTCCAGAAGTCAAGAAGCGCTGTTCCATATCAGTACGACATATTCATTTCATTCCCTTACAATCGTAATACCATTGAAAAATACAAGGAGCTTTACGATGAATTGGCCAAAAGACTTGAACACGGAGAATCCGTCGAGTTCAGATTATAATAGCTATGATTTTTCTGAATTCTATAAGGAATTTGCAAACAAAATCAACTGGAAAGATTTGCCGGATGTTAGTTTAAAAAGATATATCGTCTATAATTACTGGGATGATCTGACATTAAATATCGTATTCACGATAGGAGTGAAAGCAGGAAGCTGCATAGGTGTTTCAAAATAGCATAGATGTCGGGGGTAATTCTATTTTTGCAGCCGTTATGGCAAAAAAGATTGAAAAGACGAACGCTGCCCGCCTGCTGGACAAGGCGGGAATATCATATAAGCTGATTCCTTACGAATTCGACGAGAACGACCTGGCCGCACAGTATGTTGCGGACAGTCTGGGACAGGATATTGCCCGTGTCTTCAAGACTCTGGTTCTGCACGGAGACAGGACCGGGCATATAGTATGTGTCGTGGCTGGAAACGGAGAGGCCGATCCTATGCTCTGGCAGGAGGCCTACAGAAAGGGAGTGCTCATCGCTACCGAACAGACGATTATGCCTTTCCTGAAGATTATGCAGCTGACCTGGAACAAATTCCAGCACGACACCAACACTCAGAAGATCACTGCCGCAGCCCAGAATATGATCGACCGCGTGGCTTCCTTCTATGATTCGTACGCTGAACTCGGCCGCAAGATCAAGGCCGTCTGCGGAGAATACAACAAAGGCATCACCAAGCTCCAGGACAACGGCCAGAGCATCACCACATCGGCACGCCAGGTCATCAGCATCGGCGTCCGCCGCAGCAAAGGCAAGGAATTCACTGTCCCTGAGGAGATGGTGGAGATAGGGGAATGATACTTTTCTTGGAAAAACGTAAATTCTTTCTAAATTTGCATTGGAAAAATGTCAGTTTTATTGGGATATCGCACTGGAAAAATGTAAAATCCTTTATGCTGACTGACGTGAAAATGTAATACTATGTTAGCGAGAAAACTTGACAAATATATTGAAAGGCATTACGCAAACAATAAGTCGGCATTGCTTCTCAAAGGTGCAAGACAGGTCGGTAAGACTTCTGCTATAAGGGAATATGCAAGAAAAAAGAAGATGAATCTGATCGAGATAAACTTCTATGAAGATGACTCGGCACGGGGCATCTTCAAAGGTTCACAGAATGCCAAGGATGTATTGTTGCGCATTTCTGCTCATACCAAGAAGAAGACATCATTGCCAGACACAATGATATTCTTCGACGAGGTTCAGAAATGTCCTGAGGTCATCACCTGGATAAAGTTTCTCGTAGATGAAGGAAGTTGCAGATATGCATTGAGCGGCAGCCTGCTCGGTGTTGAGATGAAGGGAATTGAAAGTGTCCCTGTCGGATATATGGCTGTCAAAGAGGTCTTCCCGCTGGATATTGAGGAGTTCTCACGATGCCTGGGGCTTTCCGATGAGGTCATCGCAAGGGTAGCAGAGTCGTTTGAGAAGAGAATTCCTATGGACGAAATAATCCACGCGGCCTTGATAAGAATGATCCATTTGTATCTCGTTGTGGGAGGTATGCCGGCAGCGGTTCAGGCATACGTTGACACGAATGACCTGAATGTCGTGGAAGAGAAACAGAAGGAAATACTGGATATGTATAAGTGGGATATAAGCCAGTATGATAAAGACAGAAAACTTGAGATAAATGAAATATTCAATCTGATACCATCTGAACTCGATGCCAAGAACAAGCGCTTCATTCTGAAGAACCTCAATGAACACGCTCGTTTCTCACGATATGAAAACAGTTTTATATGGCTTAAGAACGCAGGTGCTGCGATCCCGGCGCTGAACATTCAGGAACCGACCTTTTCATTCAAACTGAATGAACTGAGGAATCTGTTCAAACTGTTCCAGAATGACGTAGGACTCCTGACTTGTCAGTATGCTTCCGGAATCCAGTTGCAACTGCTTCAGGGAGAGATAAAGCAGAATTACGGTGCCATATATGAAAACCTCGTTGCCCAGGAGTTGCATTGCCACGGTTTCGGAGGAGATGACCACGAGTTGCATTACTTCAACAGCAAGAAACAGGGTGAACTGGATTTTGTCATCGCTCAGAACGGGAAAGTCATTCCTATCGAGGTCAAGTCCGGAAAGGATTATGAAAGACACAGTGCACTGACCAATGTCCTGGGCAACCGTGACTATAATATAGACTTCGCATACATTCTGACTAACGACAATCTCCACATAGACGACAAGCGCATATATATGCCTATATATATGCTGATGTTCATTCAGAAATCTCCGGCTCCTGCTGAACAGATATTCAGATTTGACCTTTACAATCTTTAGGACTGGCAATTCCCTGAGGAGATGATGGAGATTGGGGAATAAAATCGAGGCTGGCCCGGTGGGTCAGCCTCAAACAATTTGGGTACTTACAATGTTTCACAACATTGTTTTGCTATATATTCGGTTCAGATTATATGAGTCCGTTCATTCCCAGGATCATAAGCATAGAATATCCCAGGACGAGTCCTATCACTCCCATTATGACACCTGTCTTTACCATATCCTTCTGCTCGATCATACCTGTGGCGTGAGCGATGGCATTAGGAGGTGTACTGATTGGAAGTACCATTGCAAGAGATGATGCGATTGCCACTCCGATAAGAAGAGTCGATACACCGCCCATAGGGGCAAGCAGATCCTTCATCGCTCCTCCGGCAAGCGCAAGGATAGGCACAAGGAGGTTGGCTGTAGCCGTATGCGAAATGAAGTTTGCCATCAGGTAGCAGATCAGGCCTGAGCCTATGATGACCACAGCAGGCGACCAGGATCCGAATGGGATTGCTGCGATGAGCTGCTGTGCGAGACCTGTATTCTGAAGAGCCACACCGAGGGCGAAACCGCCGGCTACCATCCAGAGAACGCTCCAGCTGATTTCCTCAAGATCCTTCTTGGTGATGATTCCTGTCACACAGAAGATGACCACAGGGAACATTGCCACCACATTGGAGTTCACTCCTGTCACCTTGTCAAGCATCCACATAAGGATGGTCAAGGCAAAAGTCACATATACGACGATGGATCTCCAATCCTTCTTTGTCTCGCCTTCGATCTTGAGCTCGATTGTCTTCTGCTTGAACGGGAACATCTTCAAAAGGAGCAACCACGCAATCACCATAATCACGATGACGTATGGAAGCATAAATGAGGTCCACTGACCGAATCCGATCTCCATTCCGAGCACCTCGTTGAGATACTTCAGCGCAATGGCATTCGGAGGTGTTCCGATAGGGGTAGCCATACCTCCGACATTCGCAGCTATAGGAATAGAGATTGCCAGAGCAATCTTTCCCTTACCGTCTGCTGGAAGAGATCTGAGGACCGGGGTAAGGAATGTAAGCATCATTGCAGCTGTCGCAGTATTGCTGAGGAACATTGAGAACACGGCTGTCACCAGAATGAATCCCAGAAGCACAAAACGGGACTGCTTTCCGAAAGGTTTGAGAAGAATCCTCGCCAGAGTAACGTCCAGACCGCTTTTTGTAGCTGCAATCGCGAGGATGAATCCTCCGATGAAGAGCATAATTATAGGATCCGCAAAGCAATGGAGGATATCCTTGTATGAAACCTGTGTGGCGAGATCGGCCTTGCTCAGTCCGTTCTCAAAGAACCAGAAGCTACTGTCTGATGTTGCAAACAACAGAAGGCCGACGACTGCCATTGAAGTTGTCCAGGCCGGAATGGCTTCGAAGACCCACATAAGGATGGCGAAACCGAAGATGGCTATCACCCTCTGCTGAATGACTCCAAGTCCTTCAATTCCATATACTGAAGACGGAAGGCACCATAATAATATAAGAACAGCGACCGCTATCGCCAGTTTGATCATACGCGACATTATCTTATCGTCACGTCTTTGCTTTTTCCACTCGTGATAAGCTTCGACCAGATGGATTCCGTTGAAAATCTTGAACATATCTTTATTCGATTTTAAAAACGGCGCAAAGGTATCCCCATTATCTGCCCTCGTGAAACCGGAACGATTGTTATTTTCGATTGTGGCGATAGGATAAATCAATACCTGATCAGGCTTTTTTGTTTTATTTAGTTCTATTTTTGCAACCGAAATTGAAAGTGATATGGAATTGCGTCAGTTGAAATATTTCGTGAAAGTCGCCGAGCTGCTCAGTTTTTCAAAGGCAGCGAAAGCTTTGTTCATCACCCAAAGCACTCTGTCTCAACAGATCAAGCAGCTGGAGGATGAACTTGATATGGCGCTTTTCTTCAGAAACAACCATAAGGTTTCTCTCACTGAAGCTGGCGAAACATTCCTCGAAGGAGCTAAAAAGACACTTGCGGAAGCTGACGACAACAAGGCAAAGATTATGGATCTTGCCCAAGGCCACAGGGGTGTGCTGAACATTGGCGTGACCTACAGCTTCGGTTCCATATTGACGGAGAGCGTGCTTGCCTTCAAGAAAGAGTATCCTGACGTGACCCTGAATATATGCTACAAGAACGTGATGGAGCTGATGGAACTTGTATCTGACGGTGAACTGGATTTTGCGCTTTCATTCCGTTCTTCGGAGAAATATGACAATGTCGAGTCCCATATCCTTTTCGACAACAAGCTCAGCATCATCGTACGTGAGGATCACCCTCTTACAAGAAAAGAATTCGTAAGACTGGCCGATCTGGAGGAATACGATCTGGTGCTTCCGAGCATAGGACTTCAGGCGAGAAGCACATTCGACAGCATCATCGCTGAAAGAAACCTCAACCTCAAGGTTGCAATGGAGGCCAACGAGGTCAACACCATCCTTAATCTCCTGCGCAGAAGCAACTATGTGACACTCCTTTCCGAGACAGTCATCCTGGAACATAACGGACTGGTAACCATAGAAATAGATGATGCTGAATGCAATATGGAAGGATGCCTCCATTTCTGTGCGAACAGATACAGAAAACGCTCAACCGAGGAGTTCATCCGTCTGTTGAGCGATACTAAAGCGTTGAGAAGAAGCCGTCTGTGGCTTTAAGCGTGATTATCGTAGAAGTTTCTCCTCTCCAACACTGCCTTTCTTTCCTGTGGCACCATTTTTCCCATTGCACGCACGTCTATCAGTTCCTTGGTGCATTTGGCTGCAAAAACCATAAACAGAATGCCACCGATGATTAACCAATTTGTCATAAAATATCCTTTTTAAAAACCGGGCGCAAAGGTATCATTCACGGCCACACCCGTAAAATTCCGGCATCAGTTTATTTCTATCTATGCAATCGGTTTTCCATATATTCGATTAATTTTGTTCCCGGTATGGTATTATTTTGATATTGCCGCGTCTTATAGGCAAAACCATAAAACGGACTTTATGAAACCATTGCTGAAAACTGCACTGACCTTGATATTATTTCTCCCTTTGATGTCGGGAGTTTCGGCCGCGACGGACAAGCTCCCGACTCTGAGGGAACAGATGAAGGTCATCCACGAACTTTTCGATGTAAATTTCATTTATGATTCATCGCTCGACCTTGATATCCCCTATAAAGGTCAGCCGATGACCGGGAAATCACTCGAAGCCTGTCTGGAAGCCCTATTCAAAGACACCGGCATCAATTATGAAATCAACCGGAAATACGTCGTTCTGACCAAAGCTGATTCAAAGAAAAAGCCTAAGGATTATACAATTCTCATTGAAGAACAACGGGACACTCTGAGCGAATCCATCATTACCGCGCTGATAGCCAAGGACTTGAACACGACACAGACCGGATTCAAAAAGATAGACAGAAAGACCTTCAATCCCGGCTTTGCCGTAATGAGTTCGCCTGATATAATCAAGACCATCCAGCAGCTCCCTGGAGTGGCCAGCGGAACAGAGCTTCTCTCGGGGATGTATGTAAGGGGCGGAGACGGATCCGACAACCTGTATCTTCTGGACGGAGTACCCCTATATCAGGTCAGTCATCTGCTGGGATTGTTTTCTTCCTTCAACACCGACGTGACAGAGTCCGTGGATTTTTACAAGAGCGGCTTTCCTGCACGATATGGAGGAAGGCTTTCTTCCGTTGTGGACGTAAGGACAAGGGAGGGAGATTTCAACGAATATCACGGATTGTTTTCCATAGGCCTGCTTGACGGCAGGCTTCAGTTTGAAGGCCCCATAGTAAAAGGCAAGACTTCTTTCAACATAGGCCTCAGACGTTCCTGGATCGATGTCTTTACCGAACCTGTCTGCCTGTTCATCAGCAGGAATCAGGACAGGGATTACAGAATAAAGTATGCATTCTGGGACCTCAACGCAGGTATCACGCATAAGTTTGCAGATGACAACAGGCTGTCGCTCAATCTTTATGGAGGGCGCGATGCAGCAAAGTTCATTTCAGGAGAAAAATATACCGAGAAAGAGAATGTACTGGAGACTGTGCAGGAGTATTACAATGAAGCCGGGATTGGACTCGAATGGGGAAATTTTATCACTTCCCTTGACTGGGACTATAAGTTTGCGGACAATCACGAACTGGAAGCAAAAGCTTATTTCAGCCGTTATGCGTCACGCTTTTCCTTTAACGAATTCATCAGACAAGATGCGATGGAGGACATCAGGAACAGCACCTATAAGAACGGTGTGAACCGTTCACGGACATCAGACATCGGCCTTAAGGCAGATTTCAGCTGGAGACCATCGGACAGGCATCACTTCCGATACGGAACATCGCTTCAGCTTCATCTGTATTCTCCGGAATATCTGGGAGAAAACATAGCTGTCAACCAAGGGGACACTCTGAAGAACGACAGATTCTATGAAGATGATTTCAAAAAATCTTTAGAACCTGCTGCATATATAGAAGATGAGATCGCGATAGGACAGAATCTTACCGCAAATCTTGGTCTGAGATATTCTGCCATAATAACAGAAGGCAAGGCATATCACAGCCTGCAGCCGCGTGCCGCCCTCCGTCTTGATCTCGGGGACTACACCAGCATCAGAGCATCATATTCGGAAATGGTGCAGAACGACCATCAGATATCCACAAACTATCTTGCACTGCCGACCAATTTCTGGATGCCCTCGACAGACAGGATTGCCCCCAGCCGTTCAAGGCAGATATCGGCCGGAGCATATTTCAATCTGCCGCACAGCATCCGGCTGAATGTCGAAGGATATTACAAGACTATGTCCAACCTGCTGGAATTCAAGGGGAAATGGGGCATCTATCCTCCTATCCACCTTTGGGAAAAGGCTGTGGTCATAGGCAAAGGACGCTCGTGGGGAATGGAAACAGAACTTTCCTGGTCAGATGAAAACACATCCCTTACTGCATATTACACCTTATCGTGGAGCCAGAGGCTTTTCGAGGATTTCCATCCAAAGTGGTATAACGACCGCAATGACAACAGACATAAGCTGACCCTCACCGGTACAAGGAAGTTCGGCAAAAGATTCGAGATGTATGCGAGCTGGAACTTCCACAGCGGAGGATGGATAACAGCCGCCTCACAGACTCTCGCTCCGGAACATATAGGAGACAGTCCTCAGACATTCTACGAAAAGCCGAACAACCTCAAGCTGCCTGCATATCACAGACTGGATGTAGGAATGAATTTCCGCAAGACCACAAGGCGAGGCAACGAAAGCATCTGGAACCTGAGTCTCTACAATGCCTACTGCTATCCCAACACATTCATAGCCTACATAGACCAGAGCTATGATTTCACAAAAGAGAACATAATGGGATATAAGTTCGTCGGAGAGTCTTTCGGCCTTGTGCCGCTGCTTCCTTCCTTCAGCTACACATTAAGATTTTAGAGTATGAAACATATATTTAAAAGCATCCTTCTTCTGACTCTGCCGCTTCTGTCCGGCTGCCGGTATTCATTCGATATAAACGACTCCGGCCTTGAACCGCGCATCTGCGTTATGTCATATATATGCTCTGGAGAAGAGGCGGGGATCGAAGTTTACAAGACTGTGCCTGTCTATGCTACCGGCAATGCAGATATGACCCTCGTATCTCCCTCATATTCATTGAGATGCAATGGCGAGGAAGTCGATATATCCTCTACGGAAGTCCCGAATGACGGACTGATGCTGAATTCTCCGGCATTCAAGGCCGGTGATGTCCTCGAACTCACCGTCGGAGCGGAAGGCCTGGAAACCGTGACGGCACGCACAACCGTACCGGGAAGCTTTCCCGAATTCACTCAGACATACGGACTTGATGAGGACGGAAACAGAAGCATCACGCTCCGGTATGAAAAGGAGAGCGAGGGATATTACGGTGCAAATGTCGAATACAGGATAGAGGGCGAAAACGGATTTGTATATGAAGGATTCGCATTCCCTATAGAGGGCTATGCCGAGATCAGCATCGACAACAATGCCTATTCGCCGGTAGTGACATACATCAATGATAAGCACATTTTCGTATGGGATGACGAGGCTGACGGGAAATATGAAATCAAGTTCCGCGACAACACGATTTCTAAAGGTGTAAGAAAATACCGTCTGCACCTCTATAAGCTCTCCGAGGAAATGTACAGGAAGCTCAATGCAGAATATGATGCCGATTCCAACCCTTTCGCCGGATTAGGCCTCTCATCTCCTTCATTCACATATTCCAATATTGACAACGGAGCAGGATGGTTCTGCGCATATTCCAAGACCATATCGGACTGGATGATCGAATAAACCTCCTCCTGTCATTCTGAACGAATTATTGCCATTCTGAACGAAGCATTGTCATTCTGAACGAAGTGAAGAATCTATATATGTATTACAAGATATTTATGAAAATCCTAAAATATATTTCATTTGCATTTCTGCTGATGGCTGCCGGCTGCAAGGGCTACATCGGGGGAATAGACGATGCGGACATCAGGTTCAGCCAGATCGTGATGGTCAACAGAAGTTCGCACGAGATACACATAAACGTAAGCAACAGCGAGATTGTCAGTCCTCAGGACACAATTTATCTGGAGCCGGAGAACGGTCTGTGGAAAAAGACCAAGGAGGGACAGCACTTTAATTTTACTCTCACTACCGGAATTATGACCCTGACCTTTGAAGACGGCAGGAGAGTATGCTTCGACAGTGTTTTCCCTTACGAGATCGAGAGGCCTGTGGATCTGAACGACAGCAAAGGGCTGTACAAAGTCTATGAATTCACTGACGGATATTGTGAAGAGATCTTCAGGCAGCACGACCGGCTCAACACCTTCCGTCTGACAAACCTGCCGCCGTCTATGGTAAGGGATTCCGTGGTGGAAGAAGGCTCATCCGAGGGCTGGTTCCTGAATATCTATCCCGTTCCGGCAGTAAGAGAGAAACTGGAGATCGGACGGATTGTGAGGAATGAAGCGGAAAGTCTTGAAGAGATAGTATTCGAATCAGGCAAAGTCCCTTGCACGGTGAATAAGGAAGAACTCAGCTATATTCCTCCATCACAGTCAAAGATAGGCTATTACAGCACCGAGGATCTGCGCAAGGTAGGTATGGCTCATTTCGGATGCGATTTCGCACAGCTGACTGGAAAAGGCCAGAAGATGGAGAAATTTGCCGGAGTGATAACATATAACATCGCCTACGACTACAAGGAAGAGCTGGAACATACGGACCTGACAGATGAGTTCACAAAAGAGATGGAAGAAGGCACAGCCGCCATCAGTCATATCAGTTACGGCAGACTTATGTTCCTTCTGGCAGAAGCCGACTGCAACCCTTCGTATCTGGGATCATCGATCGAAAGTGCTCTTCATCGCAATGACCCTGACAAGGAGCTATGGGTAGAAGATATTGATTTCCATCTCATTACTCTGGACGAGGACGGCGAATTCCAATGCACCTCCGGAGGCCGCGAACTTTTGGCTACCTTCCTCAACGATATGGACAATCAGCCTGTCCATCCGCTTTACTTCTCCCTGACAGACTTCGGAATGGGAGATAATGCCCTCCATATCCAGGACATCAGATAAGCCTGACACACAATCATCTGACTATCAACAACTTGCCAAGAATGCCTGCTGTATTTGTGCAGCAGGCATTTCCAATAAGACGCTAGCAGTCAACCACTTACGCGCCAGCAGGTTTTATGTTAAGGAATTTCTATCTATCTTTGCAGCCGATATGGCAAAGAAGATAGAAAAGACGAACGCGGCCCGACTGCTGGACAAGGCGGGCATTGCATATAAACTCATTCCTTACGAGTTCGACGAGAACGATCTGGCGGCACAGCACGTTGCAGATAGTCTTGGGCAAGATATAGCCAGGGTGTTCAAGACCTTGGTGCTGCACGGAGACAAGACCGGGCATATAGTCTGCGTCGTCCCGGGAGATGCCGAGGTCAATCTGAAAACTCTGGCCAAGGCATCCGGCAACAAGAAGGTGGAGATGATAGCGATGAAGGATCTGCTCGCTGTGACCGGATATATCCGCGGAGGCTGCTCCCCCGTCGGAATGAAGAAGCGCTTCCCCACTTTCTTCCATTCCACATCTCTGGATTTCGAGACCATATATGTCAGCGCCGGAGTCCGTGGACTTCAGCTGGAAATATCTCCATCCGACCTTATCGCCTTCGTAGGAGGTACCGTCGCCGATGTAGCCTCTTTCGACATTTGAGATATCACTTATCCGACTGTATATCAATGAATTACAAATTATGCCTGCTGCATTTGTGCAGCAGGCATAATTGATATATCGTTGGATATCAGACGGTTACAGGAACATATATGTGAGATATTTACCGTTGCCCCAGAGGCAGTTCCGGACGGTCAGTTCGCCTTCCGGCTTCGTGATGATCACAGTCTTTCCTGCCGGAAATATATAAAGAACATCTCCCTGGGTCATTTTATATGTTATATCTGAAACATTGGTCACCTCAAGTCTGTCACCGACAGCGCGGGTCTTGAGAGATGCACCGACAAGCTTTGAAAGATATTCCTTATCTCCGACGAGATTGCCCTGGAAAAAGGCCAGAGTGCGCTTAGCCTCAAGGGCATCCTTCAGCGCTGCCTCCGTACGGTCAGCCGCAAATACAAGGGTCATAGGACGCATCCAGCCGTCACCGCAGTCATAGTCCATCGCGATGGTGCCGTGTATGTCGGTATTAGCCATAGGCGCAATGCCGTACTCTGCATACCAGTCGAAGGTAAGCGGATATGATTCCATATAGTTATATGCTTCGTAAGCATCAATCTTTCCTGCCTTGATCAGATCGCCGTGAACCGGATAGAAGGTCGATTTATTGTCCGGCCAGCCGGGATGGTTCCAGATTATATATGCTCCCTGAGCATCTGCGATGTCGATCGCCTGAAGCGGATCCTCTACATCCATAGCATTTGCATCGCTGATGAAAAGGGCATTCAGATGGCCCAGAGGCTTGCTGCGGGTGATTTCCGTACCTTTTATCACCAGAAATCCGAGCTTGTCTCCTTCTTTCTTAGCTATATTATATGACTCGTTGTGGTCAGACTTTACAATGTCCTTATGAGGACGATATTCAAGATGGTCGGTGATGGCTATGGCATCAAGACCTTCCTGCCAGGCTTCCTGAACCCTGACCGAAGGCCATACCGAACCGTCCGAAAAGACAGTATGGATATGGAAATCGCATTTAAGTGTCTGATAACCGTCGAAACCGGGGATATTTATCTCGGTACGGTACTGAGACTGGTTGCAATGGTCATATTTATGCACATCGTCGTTCGACATCTGTGCAGCGGCCGCCAGAGGAGCCGCAAGAAGGAGGAGGGAAATCAGCCTTTTCATATTGAGATCAAATTAAATTATTCCTGATTGTTCCTGAGCCATTCGAGTCTGCGCTGATCCGACAGATGGGTGATCCTGAAGCCTTCGAAAGCGGCCTTGAAGCCGTTTCCGTCAGGGCAGGCAGCCATCATTCCGACCATTACAGGAGTATTGTCCTGCAGCCAGCAGTTGCGCATCATCGTATATTCCTTATCGTCGAAGGAGTAGAAGATCTCGACAGCATCAAGCCTTCTTACAGCCTTGATCCACACATATTCCACAGGCTTTTCGAGCTCTATCACGCTCCAGTCGCTGGTCTTGTGGGTCACGACAGTGCTGAGATTGTACTTTCCGTCAACGAACTCGATTCCTGTCTTGATGTAGTTCTCCTTGTCGATCCTGAGCATCAGTCCGGCCTGGTCGAAGCGGACCTTGTACTCACCGGAAATCTTCACCTTAACCTCGAACTCGCCTCCACGCACGGTATAGAGGAACGGGGCATCATCAACGGTGAACCCATAGTGGGATATCCTCCAGTAGTCGCTCTGAGGGGTCACATCCATAGTCAGGACATTATTCTCGACCGACCAGTTTTCCGGTTCATTGAACCATTGCATCCTGTCAAGAGACTGCGCAGGCAGAATTAGATACGACAGGAACATAACAAAAACTAACAGATAGCGCTTCATAATCATAAAATTAACAATAAGACTTCAAATCATTCCGGCCATATAAATCTGGAATTTATGGATTCTCCTCCATCCACGACAATGCTCTGGCCGGTACAGAAAGTATTGGTGACGGTAAGGAAATATGCCCATCGGGCGATTTCTTCAGGAGATGCCCATTTCTTCAGCGGGGTCTGCTCCATAATCTGATTCCACAGTTCTGGATCATTCACGACGCAGTCATTCAACGGAGTGAGGACTCCCCCGGGGTCAAGGCTGTTGCAGACCGCCCCATATCCGGCGACCCTCAAGGCAACATTCTTCGTATAGGCGATGACACCTCCCTTGCTGGCGGCATATTCAGGAAATTCCGAGCCTGTGTGCCCGCTCGCCGACCCTATATTAAGAATAGCCTTTATGCTCTTCTGCACACCATATTTCTCCGTAACCCTTATCAAGGCCTTCAGATTGACATCGATATCATCTTCATTCTGAGTGCCGGCATTGTTTATAAGGATCTCCACATCACCAATATCGGGAAGAGAATGGCGTATGTCTGCCTCTATATGGGTATATGCCTCATCCGCTATAGATGAGGCCTGACGGTCTATCCCGATGACATTATGTCCCTCGGCCAGAAACAGCTGAGCGATGGCTCTTCCTATTCCCTGCGAGGTCCCGGTGATCAAAACTATCATAATTCTCCTTTTATCTGCGACAATGCCTCCAAAGCCACTTCATAGCCCTCATCATAAAGGGCGGACAGCTTTGCGGTATCCTTTTCCATACGGCTGACTCCGACAGCAAAAGGAAAACGTATCCCGTGGTCCATAAAGCAGTCGAGCACCCCGCAGGTAAACACCCCACGGAGCCCTCCTCCCTCAAGAACCAGAGCTGTATCCTCAATCTTCATCATAGCCGGAATCAAAGAGCATTGCAACCACAAATATAAGCATTTTCCGGCTTTGTTGCGCAAAACACATATTCCGCAAGATTTGAACAGCACCTGGCTATTGGAAATATGTGAAGAAGGTGAAAATCCAGCTATCATATCTTTCAGATATTGATTATCTTTGCCCCGCTTTTATGAAAACGGGAAAGGTCAGGAAATATATGGCAGTGGTATTTCTGCTGATCTTCGGTTGGTACTTTTCAAGTATCAACCTTTTTCCACATATCCATACTGTAAACGGCAATTCGATCGTCCACTCCCACTTCGGAGGTACAGCAGATCACGGACATAGCGAAACGGAATATACTGTTATCGATCTGTTGTCAAGTTTTCAGACCGAGACAGCGGATATGGTATGCATCTCCATAACTCCGCTTTATCCGTCGGAGGAAGACACCTATTCCCGTTATATTTCCCAATACTTTTTTACCGACTTATTATTTTCCCATATTCTGAGGGGGCCTCCTCAGGTCTGACATTCAACACAGACCAGGACATATCATTCAATAACCCCTATAAATATACAAAAGATGAAAAGAATATTTTCAACTTTGGTGGCGGCATTATGTATTATGCTGACCGCCAAAGGTGCTGACACGGACGCACATATCTACGGTCACATAATAGATGGCTCAACAGGAGAACATCTCCCCCACATCGTAGTCATTCTCAAAGGCACTACCATCGGAGTAAGCAGCGACAACACAGGACATTACATAATGAGAAACCTTCCTGAAGGAAAATTCATCCTGGAAGTATCCGCCATCGGATACAAGACCAGGACACAAGAAGTGGAAATCAGGAAGGGCAGATCACTGGAGGTCAATTTCACACTCGAAGAGGATCACGTTCTTCTGGATGGAGTCATTGTCTCCGCGACAAGGAGCGAGACCACGAGAAAGATGTCCCCTACGCTGGTAAATGTGGTGAGTATGGACATATACTCCAGAGGGAACTGCTCAACAGTTGCACAGGGACTTGGATTCCAGCCGGGAGTCAGGGTCGAAAACAATTGTCAGAACTGCGGATTCCAGCAGGTCAGGATAAACGGACTCGACGGTCAATATACGCAGATCCTCATAGATTCACGTCCTATATTCAGCGCACTTGCCGGAGTCTATGGAATAGAACAGTTGCCAGCCAATATGATAGACAGGGTGGAGGTGATGAGAGGAGGTGGATCCGCCCTTTTCGGCTCCGCTGCAATCGCCGGAACCATCAACATCATAACAAAAGAGCCGGTCCGCAATTCGGCATCGGTGTCACACACGACCACATCCATAAACGGTTCATCCGCTTTTCACAACACCACAGACATCAATGCCTCGATAGTCTCTGAAGACAACAGACTGGGCCTTGCCGTCTTTGCGCAGAATACAGAAAAGGATGCCTGGGATGCCAATGGAGACGGATTCACCGAACTGTCGAGGATATCGGGACAGACTGCAGGATTGAGAGGATATGTCAAGACCGGCATATATTCCAAGATTACGGCTGAGTATCATCATCTTCAGGAATTCCGAAGAGGAGGCGACAACATCGACCTGCCGCCTCACGAAGCAATGATTGCAGAACAGACCAGACACGGGATCAATACGGGAGGTCTGAAATTCGACTGGTTTTCACCTGATCAGAAACACAGGCTCAACGTGTTCGCTTCCCTGCAGCACATCGACCGCGACAGTTATTATGGAGCAGGAAAAGATCCTGATGCATACGGAAAGACCACAGACCTCACCTGGGTGGGAGGAGCCCAATACATTTTCAAGGTAGCCAGATGCCTGTTTATGCCCGCTGATCTGACTCTGGGAATCGAGTACAACGAGGACTATCTGAAGGACAATATGTGGGGATATGACAGAATCACCGACCAGACAGTTAGAACAGCAAGTCTTTACGCGCAGAACGAGTGGAAAAACGAGAATTGGGGCATTCTCGTAGGGGGAAGACTCGACAAGCACAATCTCATAAAGGGTATCATTTTCAGCCCGCGCGCAAACCTCAGGTACAACCCTTCTGAAAATGTAAATCTGAGAGCAAGTTATTCATACGGATTCCGTGCACCTCAGGCCTTTGACGAAGATCTTCACATCGATAATGTAGGAGGAACGGTATCTATGATCCGTCTTGCAAAGGATCTGAGAGTTGAGAACTCCCAGAGCGTCAGTCTGTCCGGCGACTTCTACCGCAACTGGGGCAACTGGCAGGGAAATCTTCTTCTGGAAGGTTTCTTCACCGATCTTGACGATGTATTTGCCTTGAAAGAGATTGGTACAGAGAACGGAATCCTGATCAAGGAAAGGCACAACGAGTCAGGAGCAAGGGTCTTCGGAGGAAATCTGGAAGGCAAGATAGCCTGGAAGGACATATTCCAGATGCAGGCAGGCGTGACCGTGCAGAATTCCCGATATAAGCAAGCACGCAGATGGAGCGATGAAGGAAATGTCGAGGCGACCAGAAAGATGTTCCGTACACCGGATTTATATGGCTACTGCACAGCATCATACAATCCGATGAAGCAGATGACAATGTCATTGACCGGGACATATACCGGAAGTATGCTGGTGGAGCATCACGCCGGTGCGATAGAAATGAACACAAGCGTGGTGACCCCTGACTTCTGGGATCTCAACTTCAAGATCGCATACGATTTCCGGATATACAGAAGTTTCTCGCTCCAACTCAATGCCGGTGTGCAGAATATGCTGAATTCATTCCAGAAAGATTTCGACAGCGGCGCAGACCGTGATTCCGGCTATATCTACGGCCCCACACTGCCCCGCTCGTTCTTCTTTGGAATCAGGCTGGATTATTGATTCCGTGCGCTGATTTTCTTTCTATTTTTCCACAATATCTTTATTTTTGTATCATCCAAATGAGATAACAAATGAAAAAGTCCATCATAATCTGTGCAGCTGCATTATGCGGAATCCTTTCCTGTACCCAGATCGACAGGGATGAAGAACAGACTCCTCCTGAAATTCCGGAACTGGACGACGGAAGCAACATCAACGAAGAAAATACCCCGGAAATATCCATAGAAGAAAACGGATATGACGGTCTGATGGCGAAGGATGGGGATACCGTGGTCCCTGGGGATGATATATATTGGGAGAACCGCAGTTTCGGCACAACCGTCACCGTTACATATTCCGGTAGTTCCGTGACAGTAACTTCTTCAGGCAGATCCGTACAGTCCCACATTGAAGGCGCAGACGCTGCCATTGTCCTTGACGGTATGGGTGATGTGGAAGTCATTGCATCGGGAAGCTCTGAAGACGGCCAGCTCAAAATTTACGGTGACTCCCCTGTCAAGCTGACTCTGAAGGGCCTGAACCTCACATCTGCCAAAAGCGCGGCTATAAATGTGCAGAACAAGTCCATTCTGTATATACACCTGACTGAAGGTTCCGACAACTCTCTGTGTGATGCCCGGAAGCAATCGGACGAATCTTACTATCCTGAAGGAATAGTTTCAGGAGACGAGAAACGTAACGGTGCCATATATTGCAAGGGATCCATAGTCCTCAGCGGTAAAGGCATACTTAAGCTGACAGGACAGAAGAAGCACGGAATATCGGTCAAATCTTCATTCACTCTCCGGCCTGGCGCAACCCTCGCAGTGAATGACGTCGCCGACAACTGCATAAAGGCAGAAGGTATCAATATCCTTGGAGGATATATATGGGCCAAGACCTCGGCAGATGCCGGGAAATGTCTCAGTTCGGATGCCGACGTAAACATCAAAGGAGGAATGATGAAACTCTACACAAGCGGAGGGTCTATATATGAAGAAGATGAGAAAGACACATCTTCGCCAGCAGGAATAAAGGCCGATGGAAATATGATGGTCTCAGGGGGAGAAATGCTTTGCGTGAGCACCGGAGAAGGCGGAAAGGGCCTCAATATTGACGGAGACCTGACAATCGATTCCGGAATCATAAACATAGCTACATCCGGAGGAAAATATGTTTATAATGCAGCACTTGACCTTGATTCATCACCTAAGGGAATCAAGGCGGACGGAAAGATCATAATCAACGGAGGAAGGCTTAACATCCAGGTAAAAGGAAGAAGCGACGGCTCCGAAGGCCTCGAAAGCAAATCGAAGATTACAGTAAACGACGGAGATATATCCGTATATGCATACGACGATGCAATCAATGTCGGAGGAGATAATCCTGAAGGGATAGAGATAAACGGAGGAAGAGTATTGGCTTTTGCCGAGAATAATGACGGCATAGATTCCAACGGAAAGCTGTGGGTGAACGGAGGACTTGTCATCACCTCCGGTAGCGGAGCCCCTGAAGAAGGCTTTGACTGCGACTTCAGCCAGAACTTCATAGTAAAGGGAGGTATCCTGATCGGAACAGGAGGTGCCGCAATCGCACCTTCAAGCGCAAGCACGCAAAGATCCGTCACATATAACGGTGTAAGTGCCCGGACAGGAGAGTTTTTCGTCATCACCGGTCCGGACGGTAATCCTATATTAAGGTACAAGCTTCCAAGGACTATAAGCCGTATGGCAGTATTCTTTTCATCAGAAGACATCCGGTCTGGAGAAACCTATACGGTCTGGTCAGGCGGATCTCTGAGCGGTAATTCAGTCAACTGGAACGGATGGTTCGAAGACGGGACCTATACAGCCGGAACCGAATTAGGGACATTCACATCAAACAGCCTTAACACAACCGTCGGACAGAGCGGTGGTCCCGGAGGGCCGGGAGGACCTGGAGGACCAGAAGGACCTGGCAGACCGGGAGGCGGACCTGGCTGGTAAAACTGAAAGTGTCCTTCACTGCCTTAGAAATACATCGTATATCGGATGGAAGGCAGTATAGGGAAGATGGATGTCATCTTTATCGTAGGTCTGTTATAGACATCTTCGACTATAGATATGTAGAAAGGATTCTTGCGTCCGTACAGGTTATACACGGCGAATGTGACTACATAATCCCGTCCTTTTCTTGCAGACACTGCCCTGAAATCTATACCCACGTCAAGTCTGTGATATGCAGGTACCTGGAAATTGTTGGGGTACAATGATTCCCTGCCCATATAATAGCTTCCATAAATCGGGATTGTGTATCTGTTTCCTGAACGCAAGGTCCAGGTTGCGTATATATCGATAAAGCGGTGAGCCTTATACACTCCGTTTATGACGAGATTGTGCCTGTTGTCATATCTGTCCCGATACCAGTCGCTGTAGAATGCCTTGAAACAGCGCTGAGACCAGGAAAGAGTATATGCGGTGGATATATCCCATTTCTCACTCTGGAACTCGCCGTAGAACTCCAGTCCGAACGAGCGTCCCTTGCCTTCCGTGAATTCGGTTTCCCACGCTGCAGGAGAAGGCAGGACGTTGTTCCCTGTATATTCATAAAGATGGCTCATACCTTTCCAGAAGCCGGCTACATTCAACAGAATGTGATGATTCGGGCGCCATTCCGTTTCTGCTGAAACTATGCGTGACCTGATAGGTCTCATAGCTGCAGTCGCAGGCATCCAGAATGAGCCCGGCCTTTCCGATTTGAAGGATTCCACCTGATGGACCGGCTGGGTCATTTCGGAATATGAAACCTTCACAGAGAAGGCCCTGTCCGGATTGTACGACAATGCAAAACGAGGTTCCAATGCATTATAGGCCTTGTTTCTTGTCAGGAAAAGCATATAACGGAGTCCTGCATTCAGGTAAAGATCTGGAGTGATGGTGAACTCGTCTTCTGCATATAGGGCAAGCTCCGGAGAATGATAATGACGGCCTGACGATGTCTTTATCTCATCTGACCTTACTGAACCTACCTGTGTGTAGCTGTGCTCTTGTGCCAGTGGAGAGAACAGATGGTAAACTGCCGAAACTCCGTAATTCAGATAATGTCTGCCGAAGGTCTTGTCCGAGATATGGACTTTCACTCCGAGATCTGCAATGTTGGAAATATTGGATTCGAGGTCATAGTTCTTATAGTCGGTATACTTATCGAGATTTTCGTGGAAGGAATTATAATAACCGTCAGAGAAATAAAATGTTGACTTCATCTTCCGTTTCTCAGACAAGTCTCTTTCCCACACTGCCGACAGCAGGGCGTTTCCCCATCTGTTACCGTCCTTGAAGAAGCTTTTCTGATAGCCGGATGAACCGGATGAACCGCCAACGACAGGCTCAGGATATCTTTCCGAATCCATATAAGACATATAATCAAATCCGAGATAGGTGTTGAAGGTTATCTTGTCCCTGCTGCTTTTTATCCAGGTGAACTTGGCGTTAAGGTCAGAGAATCCGTAATGCCCGTCTCTGGTGTAATCATTTGAATATGAAACATCCGGGACATATACAGCCTTAAGGAGCGGTCTGACAAAGGCCTCCACCCATCCGTATCTGACAGCTACATTGTACGAAAGCACGCCCTCTTTGACGGGGCCTTCCATCTGGAATCTTCCGTCTGTCATTCCGATGGAAAAAGATCCCTTGTGCTCATACATATCTCCATCCTTCATCCTCACGTCAACCACTGAAGAGGCACGTCCTCCGAACTGTGCCGGAAAGCCTCCCTTGTAGAAATCGACCGACTCTACCATATCCGTATTGAACACGGAAAAGAGTCCCAGAAAGTGACCTGACTGATATAGAGGGACATTATCCAGCAGGTAGAGGTTATCATTGCCCGTACCTCCCCTGACATTGATTGTGGATGACATTTCATTGCCTGGAGTGACTCCCGGAAGCATCTGAAGTGTCTTTATCACGTCAGGAGTGCCCAGCACAGCCTTGAATCTGAAGTCCTTCCTGTCGATCTTTATCATCGAGGTCTGGGTCTTCTTGTCGGATCGAGGTCTGTAATCGGTGACTACTACGGAATCTATGGTCTCGTGATTCTGAGCAGAAGATATGATGCAGCTGATGAAAAGCATCATATATGTGATGATGGTCCTTTTCATTGCGCATCAGATTTAAAGGTGCCGATTACCACTCTATTGAAGGCTCCCACATAGCCCAGGCCACCCTTTACATTGGTATAGCTGGACGGTGACATTGAAGATGACTGCTGATGAAGCCTTGCGAAATAGAGTTCTTCTGATATAATGTCCAGATTGAAGCTGATCTGTATCTCTGTTGTTTCCCTGATCACTTTGCCTTCATCGTCTATAACGACATAATCCTTCGGCAGCTGATAATCGAAGACCCATTCTCCGCTTCCGTTGACAGAAAAAGGTTGACTTCGCCAGTAAGTCCTTGAACTGGCGTAAACATCATCCTTATATATATGGATGATTTCAGTTATGCCAAGATCTGCCGACAAATGCAGATCGGCAGCCTTACTGCTGTTCACGACAAGTCCTCCTTTGAGAATGCCATCTTCTACAGTATAGCTGAAATCCTTGATAAGATCCGACGGAACTTCCGGAATGACGGTCACCGCTGTCACATCGGGCAACCCTGGAGCAGAGCAGAACACCTCTACCCTATCCCCTGCACGGAACTGATGATGAATTACATACAGGTCGGAAATATCCTTTTTTGCCTTATATTCAATATTTTCCCCATTCACGATGAACCTTAAGGATGAGTTAAGAGCTGATTCATCAGACAACCTGTGATCGTGTGTGATCATATATTCTTTCGAAACATAGACCACGGTACTGTCGGATCCTCCTATTACACTTACCAGCTTCAGAAGCGCATCCTCATCAGCAAGAACCGGATAAGGGGCATAGCTGTCACAGGAAAACAGCATCAGGAGCAGAGAAATATAAAACAAAGAAGATCTCATCTGGCTTTTAATCTTGTTGTTTTATAAGAACGCTTAAATATACGGAATACTTCCACAACAGATGCTGATTACGAGAAAAAAAGGTCCATTACCACCGGAATCGGGCGATTATCTGAGTTTTAAAATCAGAAAAGAGGGGGAGTCTAATACACATTCCCGCTAATCCACCAGCACACTTCATAAGTCCCTAATTATATGGGATATACGGCACTTTTCAACATATTATCGTCGTTGCAAATTATACCATATTGAACACCGTGCATTTTTTCAGAGTGAAAATTGCACGGATTTGCACTATGACATTCGTGGAAAAGTAATTTCCGGATCACTCCGAAAGACTTATCAAAAAATTCCTTCAACTTCTCTATCACAGTAATTAGCGAGAGTTTATTTAGGATGTTATTTCGTTGGTGGAAATGTTCCGTATGAAGGTTCCATTTTAATGTCCTTCATACCTTCGTGTGGTGGGAATGATAATCTTTTATATGTCTTTCCATCGTCTTCTAATACATCATCCTTCGTAAGCCAATACTTCTGAATTACATAGTCTGACATCTTGCCAACCCCCCAATGACTATCCATTTCTTCTGCATCAAAAATAGCGACCATCAGTGTATCAGACGCTCTTCCAAACACCTCATCAACGAACTCTTCCGCAGTCATCTTACCACCCAATAGGAATGCGAAGGAACACATTTGTCCTGCATCGGCATACTCTAAATACCATTTGTCGTTTAACTCATCTAATGTTGCTGGGTCATTTCCCGTTTTTAATCCTGTTGCAGAAGACCATATGTAAATACCCTTATCAAAGTTGTTTTCTAATTCCATTGAATAGAAGTAGTCGCACGACACGGCAAGGAGCATTACAGGTAATACAAGTATTGCATTGATAATTCGTTTCATATCTTTATGTTTGTTTATAAGATGCATTGTTCACTCATTTCGTTACACTCATCCTTTGCAAATATGCGTTTTTTTTCGGGACACTTGCAAACTTCCGTGGCATAATGTGACATAAACATATACTTGAAGGTAGGTTTGTGTATCAAAAGACCTTACCTTTGAAGTATGGAAGACAACACATCTGCAAAGTTTGAGTTCC
>SUYP01000014.1 GCA_015060395.1 Bacteroidales bacterium | reverse complement strand
TTGTATTGCATGATCTTTCCTGTGCGGCATTGGTTGTCCTGGTCTATCTGCAGGAAGATGATTGCCTGGTCTGGGGTTGAGGCGAGGCGGTAGTCTGCGATGATGCGGTCTATGGCTGAGGATGGGATCATGGTTTTCAAATATGATATGAGGTGGTTGGTGGCTGATGGTGGTGGGATGAGATTATGAGGGATGATGCCTGGGGATGCCCGATCGGGGCGGGCATGACGATAGTGGTGGAGATTCCTCGACTCGCTGCGCTCGCTCGGAATGACAAAGTGGCGATGTTCAGGATGATCATGGAAGTATTGGCGTGGGGTGCGGTGGTAGCCGCAGGAGGATTCGTGGTCGCAGCGGCCGACGGTTTCGTGGAGCGGTTTGCCATCAGGATCCACATAGAGGGTGAAGCAGCGAGGACGGCCACAGGCCGGGCAGGTGTGGCGGCTGCTTGGATTGGTGTATTTCTGAAGGGTGTAGTAGTGTGACATGGCGGTCATTTTTGTTCTGTCCCAGGTGTCCCATTTGTCCCGGGTGTCCCATCGGCTGGGACAGTGGGACAGGTTGGGACACTTGGTAGTGGTGTATGGATGAGGCGATCTACTTTGGACTTACTTAGACCGAGGTAGGCTGCTATTTCTCTGGTAGATTTACCTTGGGATTTGAGTTCGTGAACGTTACGATGCGTAGATGTTATTTCTTTTTCTGTGCGTTCTTTGAGATGTTCTTTTTCGGTGGAGAATTCTTTGAATTCGAAGTGGACGAAGCCGTCGGTCTTTTCGATTTCATAGACTATGACATTGGAGGAGTCGTAGCGGAATTCTCCGGCTCGGACCTTGAGTTGCTTTACATATCTTAGGCGACTGTCCTTTGCGGATTTTCCGATGGCGAAGACGCTGTCGAAGAAGTTGTAGAGTTTCTTGGATCCTGCAAGATCGTTCTGTGTGATGGGGCTCATCAATGATCTTTTGGGAGTATGTGCAATGATGAGTAGGCTCCAGCCATATTTCTTTTTTAGGTTCATGAGTTTCATCATAAAGAGTCCGGCATCTACGCCTTTGTCTGATGAGTTGCATAGATAGGTAAGGTTGTCGATGATTATGATGTTGCATTTCATGTGCTGGGCAGCAGCTTCGATATGGTGGAAGATTTTAGTTTCGTAGTCTTTCACATCGAGGGTGTTGGGATTGATTTCTGCGCGATAGAGCAATTCTGGAAATATGTGCATTACTCCGGTGTCAATATCGGTGTAGCGCATCTGGAATTGTTTGTCTGTGAGTTCGCAGTCAACCAGGAGGACAGGACGTAGGGTGGCGATAGTGTCGGCCATCTGTACGGCATAGATGGATTTTCCAAGGTTGGAGTCTGAGAAGAGGCAGCAGACTTCGCCTTCGTACCAGAGTTCTTGATATAGTTGTCGTGGGTTCGGACGCATGGCTGCTTCGGTTATGGTGCGGTTAGCCGTGCGAATGGTGAACATGCCGATATTATCCGTCTCTTGAGAGGATTCGAGTTCAGCTATTATAGCTGTTATTGGGTCGTTCATCGTCTGCCCTCCTCGATTTCAATTATGTCGCTTTCTTTATAGCGGACTTTCTTGCCAAATCGGATCGGCACCAGATAGTTTTCTTTTTCCCATCTCCATAGAGTGGATCTGTCAACTCCAATGCGTTCTGCTACCTGCTTTTTGGAGAGAAGGCGATCTTTTTTAGTTGTTTCGTATTCTTCAATTTTATCGGCGATGATATCGCGGATGATGTGGCTGAGGTCTTCTTTGTTTACCACATATTGAATTATCGGTGTGTCTTGTTCTCTTGTCTGTGCATGTATGCTTGGTTTCATGGTTTGTCTGAAATCCGCTGGTGCTCTTGCTCGTCAGAGCCCACGGATTGCGACCAATGTTCCGATACATCGAGCAGCCGTCCGGATTTGGTGTTGCAAGTGTAGCGAGAAGTTTTGATTTATGCTACCATGAGGCATTGACATTCATTGTGTTGCTAATGAATGTCAATGGATGCTGATGTTTATTGTTGTGTATGATGTTATTTTAAGAGAGTTTTGATTTCGTCCGTTATGGTCTTAAGGGTTTCCTGGTGCTGACGGAAGTTGCGGGAGCTGCCGATATAGGAGTCATAGTTGGCTCGCTTTCCTATGTTGGGGAATTCCGCTACAGCGATTTTATATGGTGGTCTCTCAATGACTTTGGCTTCGATTGCTGCCTGGATGTAGAGAAAGGCTGGTACTCCTGTGCGACTGTTGATGTTTTCGTGGAGGTACCGGAGCAGAGAGCTGCTGTGTTCTTTATTGTAGATACAGGTATGGAATCCTACTGGCTGAGGTTTAGTGTAAGATAATAGATCGGCTGAGATATTTTTGCGTATGATCTTAAAGACTTCTTGTGCAAAGTATATCAGTTCTTGGTTGCCTGTGGAATTTATTATCTGTTCGGAATGTGATATCCATTGGCCGCTATGCAGGATAATTTGATCTTTTTCGAGGGATTTTAACCTGGTTACATAATCAGAGTGGAGGTTCTGAAGCCAGCGGGATCGGGTTTTCAGATAGGTGTTGCTGTCTATATTGTTGGTTTGGTTGTCGCATAGTGCATCTGTGATCCTTCGGATGTGTTCTGTGAAGAGCTGAGTATTGGCTTCTTGGTCTATAATGGCTCTGTCAGGATATGGCACTCCAAGGCGGTCTTGGAGTGCTTTGCGTTTCTGCTGATATTGTATCCCCCATAGGTTATAATATATGTCCATTCTCATGCTTTTCTGATTTTAAGGTTCTTGTCAGCTTTGTATGAGGGTTGGCCAAAGGCGGTACACATAAGGGCGAAGCGGTCTTTTAGTTCAAGCTTGGTGTAACGGGTAACGGCTCCGCTACCTTCTTTGTGAAGTCCTGCAGCATACATATTTACCTGCACTTTGTTCATTATGTCTACATGAGTTTTTCTGCAGAGTTTGCTGCTTGCGATGTCATGTATTGCTTTGTATGTGTTGTCCTTGATTGTGTCGTCGTATATTGGGACTTTTCTGTCTATCTTGCATACCCTGAGCAATGTTTTTATTTTGGCATTATAGCCGCTTTGGCCACATGGGTATTTGGTTATAGGGAAGTTGAATTTTGTTCTTTTAACTATCTCAAGGGCGAAGCGTACAAGTGGTGTCTGGACTTCGATGTTTGTTTCCTGGCCATCACGAGTCTTATCGGGAAGATAATGAATGTATGCGATCCCTTCCGGAGAGACAGCGACGTTTTCCATAGACAAAGATTGGAAGTCTCCGATTCTGCAGCCGAGGGCACATTGAAGGAGAAAGGCGTCTTTGACTTCCTGAAGATCTTCAGATACCTTCGTGTTAAGTACTTTCTGCAGTTCAGTACTATATAAAAAGTATGGTTCATCGAACATTGTGCGCATGACGGCTTTCTTTCTCTCGGTTCCAATCTTGCGAAATGGAGATTTGATGATTTCGTCTCTGCTTTCGAGTTCGTTGAAGAATGTCTGGAGTTTCTTTAGGTGAGTTGTTACAGTGTTGAGGTTGAGGCGTTGTTTGGGCTTGTTTCTCTCGTTGCACTCTTTGTAGAGTTTCGGGTATTTGTCAACGTATTTGTATTCGTCGAAGATGAACAGACGGAAGTTGAGAATGTTTTCTTCGGTGAATTCTGCCGGTGCCATTTGAGACATGCCGTTGATTGTGAGATAACGATGGAGTTTTGTCAGTACGGCTCTGTAGTGTTTGTAACGAAGTTCGCATATGATTCCATCTCGGAAGGAGTCGTCGATGAATCTTTCAAAACGCTGCAACAGTGTCATGCCAGCTGCTTTGCGTTCTGCCTGCTTGGGGTTCTTTAGGTCAGCAATTTCCTTTTCGAAAATGTCGCTTGTCATGTCGAGACCTTTGTCTTTCATATTGGCGTAGGCTCCGCGCATGTAGCGGATTTCTTCTTCAAGGGATCTGGCAAGTTCGTAGTTATAGACTGAGACTCGCTGCTTGAGTCTTCCGTCTATGTCAAATTTTGCCAGGTCTGCAGCGGTTGCTTTAATTCCTGTTTTGTGGAATAAGGCCACTTCTCTTCCTTCTGTCAGTCTTAGTCTGACTTTGATTTCTCCCGACTTTGCAGGAGTCCTCAGATACAAAATTATTCTCTCCATATTTTCCGTATTCCGTTGTGCAAATTTAATAAAATTGCACAACCAAAACAAGATTTAATGCAATATGGATGAGATTTGTTGCAACATTTACCCTTTGTAAGTCATTGATATATAATGTTGTATGATTTTGGCGTTATTTTATGGTGTTGCATTGAATGAATCCTGTCGGAGTCACTACAAAACCGCATTCTAGATATCTAGGATGCGGTTTTTCTTTATTCCTTTCCGACATAATCATATACCTCGTCCCAAACTTTTACTGTCCGACGCAAAATGACAGTCCGACACAGCCGGAAAGATCTGCTACAAAGTGATACTGTTCAGCAACTCGAGCTTGCCGTCGTTGATGAGCTTGAGGATGAGTTCGCCGAAGAGGCCGTTCTGCCAGGCGAACCATTCGCGGGTGAAGTGCTGGGGATCATTGACGTCAAAGGATTCGTGCATAAAGCCGGTGCCGGCATCTGTCTTCATCAGAAGTTCTATGCACCACTTGATTTCGGCATCATCCAGACTGGTGAAAGCCTTCATCATTATACTCATAGGCCAGGCCATATCATAGCCGACGTGCGGGCCGCCTATTCCCTCACCGGCAGAGCCTCTGAAGAAATATGGATTGCTGGTGCTCCAGACAAAACGTCGGGTGTTCTGATATATCGGATCATCGACATCCACATCGCCGAGATATGGCATAGCAAGGAGACTCGGAACATTTGCATCATCCATCAGCAGGCGGTTGCCGAAGCCATCTACCTCGTATGAATATATGGTGCCGAACTCAGGATGTTCGTATGTTGCGTGTTTCTTCAAGGCCTCTTCGACCTCTGATGCAAGTTCAATGCACTGCGCTGCGAGATCTTTACGGCCGTTTACAGTCTCAAGAATCTCTGCAGCCTTCCTGAGGGAAGTGACGGCAAAGAAATTCGAAGGTATGAGGAACTGGAAGGTCGTGGCATCATCGGATGGTCTGAATGAAGACACTATAAGTCCCACAGGATTGACCGGAGTACCCTTTCCATAGTTCGGAAGAGTATCGTACGCCGCGTGGGTCTGGCGCATAAATGTATAAGGTCCTGTTCCGTTCTTCCTCTGCTGCTCCCTGAAAGTCTGGAGAGTCAGTTCTATGGCCTGGAGCCATACTTCCGAAAAGACAGAAGAATCTCCGGTAATCTTCCAATATTCGTACGCAAGCCTGATAGGATAGCAATGCGAATCGATCTCCCATTTCCTTTCGTGGATACCGGGCTTCATATCCGTATAGTCCGACTTCCAGTATCCTTCCTTGTCAGGCTCCTTGTAGAATGCATTGGCGTATGGATCAAGGCAGATACACTTGAACTGACGGATTATCAGGCCGGCTATCATCTTGCGCAGCTCCTCATCCTCGTTCATAAACGGAAGATAAGGCCAGACCTGGGCACCGGAGTCCCTGAGCCACATAGCGTGGATATCGCCCGTATATACGAAAGTATCATACTCCCCTGCCGGATGTACGGTGGTATCCAGAGTATTGGGAAAACAATTGGCAAACATCCAGGCAAGCCTCTCATTTTCAAGCAGAGCCGTCACCTCATTTATCCTGGCCTCGACTGCTTCAGACACGAAGAGCCTGTCCTTCGGATCCGGACGCTGTGACTCATATTTCTGCGCCTCCGCTGCAACACCGAAAACAAGAGCAGCGACTGAGGCCATAAGAATCCTCCTCATATACAATGATTTAAAGTTTTTCAATAACCTTCTCCATTCTCGTTCCTCTGGATCCCTTGATCAGTACAGAGGATTCCGATATAGGATTGGCTGAAAGCCACTCGGCAAGTTCAGCAGAAGTCAGGAATGAAAGGGCTGATGGATTATGGAGCTGTTCCAATGCCTGTCTGAACTCTCCTCCGACGAAGCAGACAGTTCCGATTCCCGACTCAAGAGCCATTGAAGCTATGCGGATATGCTCTGCCAGAGAATCTTCACCGAGTTCAAGCATATCTCCCAGAAGAGCCGCCTTTGATTCGGCCTGAAGCGAAGCGAAATTCTTCAAGGCCGCTTCCATACTGGTAGGATTGGCATTATAAGCATCTACAATCAGGGTATTGCGACCGGTCCTCACCATCTGGGAACGGTTGTTCGAAGGCATATACGCAGATATGGCAGCAGCGGCTTCATCGAATGTAACTCCGAACTGCTGGCCTACAGCAACAGCCGCCATAACATTGTCCGCATTATACGAACCGACGAGATTTGTTTCAACGACCTTGCCCTCAGAAGGGAATGATATCCTGAGGAAAGGATGTTCCGGGGAAGATGGAAGGACCTCAGCACCCTGATAGTCAAGGCCGTACGGAATCAGAAGAGAGTACGGACGCTCGGGATCGCTCTGGAGGTTGCGTTCCGATGCCATCTGGCACAGATGCGGATTGTCAACATTTATGAATACCTTGTCAGATGTCCTGCGAAGGTAGTCATACAGCTCGCCTTTGGTATTCTTGACTCCTTCAAAAGAGCCGAAACCTAGGAGATGAGCCTTACCCACATTTGTGACAAGTCCGTAATTCGGAAGAGCAATATCTACAAGTTCCTTGATGTCACCGGGATGGCTTGCTCCCATCTCTATGACAGCCAGTTCCGTCTCAGAATTGATCTTTAGAAGGGTAAGAGGCACGCCGATGCTGTTGTTAAGATTGCCCTCGGTAGCCGTGACACGATACTTCACGGACAGGACTTCACGGATAAGTTCCTTCGTGGTGGTCTTGCCGTTCGTTCCGGTCAAAGCGATTACTGTCAGAGGCTTGCCGTTGACTATCGTCATAGAGCGGTGCCATCTTGCGAGATCCTGCAATGTCTTCAAGGTATCGTCCACCTTGATCAGACGCGGATCCTCTGAAGCCGCCACAGCCGAGTCCTTGTTCACGACTGCGTATGCAGCACCAGCCTCCAATGCCTTCAGGGCATATTCATTTCCATCGAAGTTCTCACCTTTAAGGGCAAAGAACATCTCCCCGCCCTTCAATGCACGCGTATCAGTCGATACAGCACCACATTGTCTGAATTTATTATATATGCCTATAATCTCCATACTATCTGCCTGTGCTTCCGAATCCGCCTTCTCCTCTCTCTGTCTCATCAAGTACCTCGACCTCAGCCCATTCCACCTTTTCATACCTTGCTACGACCATCTGGGCGATTCTCTCACCTGGATTGATTACAAAAGGCTGATTGGAAAGATTCACCAGAATGACTTTGATCTCACCACGGTAATCGGCATCGATGGTTCCCGGAGAATTCAGGACCGATATGCCGAACTTTGCTGCAAGACCGCTGCGGGGCCGCACCTGGGCCTCTGTCCCGTCAGGAAGGGCTATATATAGCCCTGTAGGAATCATCGCTCTTTCAAGCGGATCCAGGGTAACAGGCTCATCAATATTCGCCTTAAGGTCCATACCGGCTGATTTCTCTGTAGCATACGCCGGAGTAGGATATGCCGACTTGTTTACAATCTGTACTTTCATATTTTCAACATTATCTGTTTATTCAACGATTCATAACTCTTCACATTCTATATAGACGTGCAGCAATATGAAAATATATTCACGTTACCCCTTCCCTAAATCCCTTCCCTCGGGGAAGGGACTTACCATCGCTTCGCTCAAATTTTCAACATTATCTGTTTATTCAACGATTCATAACTTTTCACATTCTCTATAGACGTGCAGCAATATGAAAAGATTTTCAAATATACATTAATCTGCGTTATTCTCCTACAGAAGCAAGGAGAAAAAAGAGCACGGACCTGAATCCGTACCACCTAAGTATTCGACCACTTATGAGCAAACAGAAACAAGCCCGTGCCTGGCACGCGCCTTCCTGAATGATCCTGCTCATCTTGCAAAGTGTCGAATTTCTGGTGGTGACGACAGGAAGATATATGTTATGTCTTTGTTACAAAACCTTGTTCTGCAAATATAAGGAGATATTCGCAGAAAACAATACTGTACCGGTCGATTTATTGAAATATCCTGCCGGAACTGCACAAGCGCAAACTCTCTTCTCAGGCTCAAGGAAACACCATTGATTATCAGGACGTTACAACTCGAAAATCCGATCAATGTCAAACTTTTCATCTTGACATTCTTGAGACGTTCCCTTAACTTTGAAAGACATACCTAATCAATTATTAACTTAAAACAATTACGATTATGAAACGATTTTTTATCTTTGCAGCAATGCTGCTGACGATGACGGCCTACGCAGGAACACTGAACGAAGACCCTCCTTTGATCTTCCCTGGAGATCCGGAAGAGGTGATCCTGGTGCCTCAGGATCTTTATGACATTGACAGATCTGTTGCATTATGCGAATATGTATGCTACCACAACATCGGGCAGATCAGCATAAACTGCTACGGCACCGGAAGAAGAACGGCATTATATATCGTTGATGAATATGGAAACATATATGACAGGACAACGATCGATACAGACGTATGCAATAACGTGACATTGAATATTCCGGAAGAAGCCGGATATTATATGCTGATATTGGATTCTGAGAAGTATCACGGGGAAAGCACGATCAGGATCCGTTAACAGATAAGGCGCAGACAGCCTCCAAACCACAGAAGTATTCGACCACTTGATGAGCAACTTGGAGGTGCTGCGCCCTTTTTCTATATTAACAAAAATAAACCCAATGAGCCTGATTAGGTTAATTAGCTCTACGGTCATCGCTGCACTGCTATGCTCATCCTGTGCAGATGGACGACGAGAACCGGCTGAAAAGCTTGACGCGATCGGCCATATCATAAATGTAAAACCAGACAGTGCCTTGGCACTGATACAGGAAATCAACAGAGACGATATCATCTCCAAGGCAGACAGAGCCAGCCTTGCTCTGCTGCATTCCATAGCTCTGGACAAGAACCATCTGGATGTCAGAGACGACAGTATCTTACAGCCGGCCATCGACTATTATCTGAGAAAGGGAACAGCTGAAGAACAGGTAAAGACACTGTATTATTCAGCGCGTATATACGAAAACTCAAATGACTATGAAAATGCGCTCAGTACTCTGACAGATGCAGAAAGCAGAATTGACAAGGATTGCGGCCCCGGCATTCTTGTCCTGCTATATTCGGCAAAAGGAAGAATATACCAGCAGATCCTCGATTACAGCAAAGCCGCCGAGAACTATCACTCTGCCGCAAGATACAGCAATCTGGATTCCGATATCGAAAGATACGTCTCCAACACATTGAGAGAAGCACATTGTCTTATAATGTGCTCCCAGACCGAGAAGGCAGCCGGGCTTATATCAGGCATCGGGTTTCACAAAGAATCCTTGTCACCCAGAAACCTCAACAAATATCATCAGTTAGTGATATCCATCGATGAAAAGCTGCATCCGGAGCGGTTGCATTCAGACGTTGAGACATATCTGGAAAACATCAAAGACCCCAGCCTGACAGACTGGCTGCTGGCAGCGCGGATATATCTCAAGACAGGAGATGGTGACAAGGCATTTGACTGCCTGAACAAATATGACAGAGAAAAGAATGCCACATATCATTATCTGATGGCACAGGCCTATGAATCCGGAAACGATCTGTCCAATGCCTTGAAAGAATATAAGAAGTTCATACCGCTTTATGGCCGTATGGGAAAGGACATCCTCGTGCAGGATACGAAATTCGTAGAGGAGAGGGAGATGCATCAGGAAATGTATGAGAAGGAGAAAAGCAGGAGAATGATCCTCTCGCTCGCAGTAATCGCTATACTTCTGGGACTGGCACTGGCTTTTGTCTGCATTGCCAACATCAGGAAGCAGCTGAAGATAGAAAGTCTCCGGAAAGAAAACCTGCAGAGGCAGATTGATGACCTGATGCAGGAACGTGAAGAACTCGCAGCCATTGAAAACAGCAATCGCGAAGGAAGGGAAATAATAAACGAAAGGCTGAGAATCATCGACAGGTTTGTTATGAGCGATGCTTTCAACGACAGCATTTTCGAGGCAGAAGCCTCAGGAGAATTAAGGAAAATCATCAGTGACAGAGGTGAATTCGTCAGGCAGAACAGGCTGATATTCAATCAGTCATCGCCGAATTTCATATCACATCTTAAAGAGCGCGGACTGAGCGACATAGAGATTGACCATTGCTGTCTCTATGCAATCGGAATGAACGGAAAGATGGTCACGGCATTCACAAATATAAAACGTCACTACCATATAGGCAGTGACGTCCGTAAAAAACTTGGTCTTGGCGGTCACGACACGAACATCAGCATATATATCAGGAACCTGTATCGGGAGATAAATGCCCTGTAGCTGCTGCAAGTCCCGTCACCTCAGGAACATATCAGTCAATATTAGGTTCATCCCATACTATTGTCTCGACACATCTTACCATCTGGTTCTGATCTCCGATTGAAAGTGCGAATTCTCCCTCCTCGAGAGTCCATTTGCCATAATAGTTGACAAACGCAAGATCCTTCGCGGTAACTTCCAGCTCGACTGTCTTGGTCTCACCTGGAGCGAGTTCGATCTTGTCGAATGCGCGGAGGCGGCGGACATCAGGGGTTGAGCTTGCATAGATGTCGCTTGAGAAGAGGAGCACGCTCTCCTTTCCGGCCATATCTCCGGAATTGGTCACATCCACTGTAACCTTGAGAACGTCTTCAGCACCGAATTCCTTATGAGAAACAGCCATATTCGAATAAGTGAACGTAGTGTAGCTGAGACCGTGTCCGAAAGGCCACTGAACATCCATAACCGCGTTATAGTTATACACGCCGGACATAGTTCCCTGATTTTCAGAAGGTTTATAGTCATACACCGCAAACTTGTTGGTATATTTCGGATAAGTGAACGGAAGCTTGGCACTGAAGTTAGCCTCACCTGCAAGAAGGGTTGCGAGAGCATCTGCTCCGTAATTTCCAGGAAGCATAATGTCAACTACCGCTGTTGCAAGAGGCTCGAGCTCACGGATGATACGTGGACGGCCTTCATTAAGGATAAGCACTATAGGTCTTCCTGTAGCTGCAAGCGACTTCACAAGTTCTTTCTGGTTCGCTGAAAGGTTGAGATCCTCATCATTTCCAGGAGTTTCGCAATATGTATTCTCACCGATGCAGGCAACGATGACATCAGCCTTGCGGGCGGCAGCCACAGCATCCTTTATACCTGTATTCTCATCAAACTTCCAGTTAGGGCTCATAAGATCGTACTCTACGCCAGGAACGTATGTAACATTGTCAAACTTAGCGTCAAGAGCCTCGTAAATCGTGTTGTACTTGTCTGTAAATGCCGGAATAGAAGCTCCGTGTCCCTGCCAGGTATATGACCATCCGCCGTTGAGTGTCCTCATAGAATGAGCGTTAGGACCGGTCACGAGAATGCGGAGATCCTTTCTGAAAGGGAGGATGCCGTTGTTCTTGAGAAGGACCTCCGACTCAAGAGCAGCCTCGTAGGCAAGCTTTGCGTGAGCCTCGCCTCCGAACTCAGGATAATCCTCAAGTACAGTGTCAGGCTGATCGAACAGACCCAGACGGAACTTCAGACGAAGAATACGGCGGACAGCATCATCAACACGTGACATCGGCACTTCACCCTCCTCAACAAGTTCCTTAAGATCTATCGCAAACTGGCACTCGTATGGAACCATAGCCATATCTATACCTGCATTGATGGCAAGCTTAACAGCCTCCTTCTTCGAAGAAGCCACACGCTCGCGAGTGTAAAGGTTGTTGATGTCAGCCCAGTCGGTAACGATCATACCGTCCCAGTTGAGATCCTCCTTGACCCACTGTGTAAGAAGCTCCGTATTGCAGTGGAAAGGCATACCGTTATTGCTTGCAGAGTTTACCATTATGGTAAGAGCTCCCGCCTGCATAGCCTCCTTGAAAGGCTCGAAATGCTTTTCTCTGAGTTCGGAAGCAGCGATGGATGCCGGTGTACGGTCCTGACCTGTGACAGGCACGCCATATCCCATAAAATGCTTTGCACAGGCAGCGATGTTGTATGGTCCCACGTGATTAGGGTCATCGCCCTGCATACCGTGAACCTCGGCTACAGCCATCTGAGAGTTTACGTAGGCATCCTCACCGAAGCTTTCCCACATACGAGGCCACTCCGGATTCCTTCCGAGGTCCATAGTAGGAGAGAAAGTCCAAGGAACATTTGCCGCACGGCTTTCGTATGCTGTCACCTTACCCATATTATAGGCGTGATCTCGGTTGAAAGAAGCAGCGATGTTGATCTCCTGTGGGAAAAGAGTTCCACCAAGCACGTAAGTCGTACCGTGGATATGGTCAAGACCATAAAGGGTAGGAATACCCATTTCTTCCATCGAGATACGGTTGAGTTCAGTGATGAACCTGTCATATCCCGCAGGATCCTGTGCGATGTCACCAGGAGTATTGAGCACCGAACCTATCTTATAGGTCCTGATGATGGAATCACCGGCAGGAGTTATATCAAGGCCGTTGGCAATGGCTGTGGCAGTGATCTGGGTCATCTGTCCCACCTTTTCCTCCAAGGTCATATCCTTGAGTATCTCCTCTACCTTGGACTCTATGTCCTTGTCCTGCGGAATCGCAGGGGCAACCTTAGGCGAAGTGTTGCACGATGCAAGAGCGAGTGACGCTGCAAGCATTAATAATACGTTCCTTTTCATAATTATGTGGTTATCAATTATTTTCTGGACTGGAGAAGCAGTTCGCCCAACTCCTTTATGTCACGGCAGATAAGGTCAGGCGGGAAGAATTCAGGAGCAGGATTGGTACGGGCATCCTCTGCCACTGCCTCGGCTGTCTCCAAAGTTGTTTCTCCCGAAAGCACCAGCACTCCGAATGCACCTGCATTATGCGCCATTGCTGTATCGGTATATATCCTGTCACCGACCATAGCGATCTCCTCCGGCTTCAACCCGTGACGATCCAATATTCCTTTCAGCATATTAGGATCCGGCTTGCCGAGGGTGATGTCCGGCTTGCGTCCGGTAGCGTGCTCGATGCATCTGCATATCGAACCGCAGTCCACAAGCACAGTCCTCTGGTCTGTAGGACATACTCTGTCAGGATTTGTAGCTATATATGGGACTCCCTGTGATGCCCACCAGGAGGCACGGCACAGTCTCTGATAATCCAATGTCATATCGAAAGCCGCCACCAGCACATCAGGGACATCATCGGGATCATCAGCACAGCTTTCAAATCCGGCTTTCTCAAACTGGGATACCATACTCGGAGTTCCAAGCAGGAAAAGTCGCCTTGCCGAAGGATAATGAGCCTTGATGTAATCGATTGCAGCCAAGGAAGTCGTGTACATATTCTCCTCATCAGCCTCTATACCCAGGCCTTCCAGCTTCTTGAGATAGTCCGCCACAGACCGGGAAGGATTGTTGGTAAGGAAAGAATATCCTATACCGGCAGCTCTCATTTCAGCAAGGAAATCTATCGTGAAAGGAAACAAGGTCGATCCCATATAGATAGTGCCATCCATATCAAGAGCCAGATGCCTTATCCTGGCAAGTTTCTCCTTCAGTTCCGGAGAGATTGTCTGATTGTGGTTTTGTTTCATATAATATATTACAGTTCAAACATTTGTGATGGATATTGTCTCGGAAGGCAACGGAGGGCTACGGTACCTTTCTCCACTCCTATCTCCCGCAACGCTCCTGCAGCACTTCTGTACGCAAGATCGTGGGTATTGTTGTTCTCGCTCAGATGGCAGAGGAAGATATTCTTCAGCCCCTGATGCCAGAACCTCTTGATCGCGCTTGCACATTCATCATTGCTCAGATGGCCGCATCCTTGCACTATGCGCATCTTCAGTTCGTATGTATATGGGCCGCTCATAAGCATATCCATATCGTAATTGGATTCCACCACGACGGTATCGGCCTGACGTGCGAATTCCACCGCCTCATCCGTCATACGCCCTATATCGGTCATTATCACGAACATACGCTCCTCCACGATTATCGCATAGCCCACTGTCTGGGTCGCATCGTGAGGCACTATGAAATAACGTACCTTCATTCCCGCCACATCATTCCACTCCCCTTCCTCGAGGATCCTCCTGCAAGGCCCTATGGTAGGAGCCGTGAAGGTGTGACGCGCCAGAGCGTTATGTATAGCCTGAGCCGTATAGACGGGTTTGTTCAAACGCTTGCAGAACGAGCCCAGATGCCTGATGTGATCCAGATGGTCGTGGGTCACCAGTACAGCAGAAAATGAATCAGTAGTCAGGTCATATTCCTGAAGCACCTTCTTGAGCCTGCGCAGACTCACACCTGCATCGATGACAATTCCTCCGTTTTCAGTACCCAGATAATAGCAGTTTCCGCAGCTTCCGCTGGAAAGACTCATAAACTTCACCATCACTCGTTACCCTCCAGCACTTTATCCAGGAGAGCCTCGAGATCGGTACCCGGTTCATAATATACCGCAGGAAGTCCTGCTTCTATGGCCCCATCCACATTCTTCTGCGAATCATCAATGAAAAGCATTTCCTCCGGAGCAAGGCCTATATCCTCGATCACAGCCTTATAAAAGGCTTCCGAAGGCTTGAGAGCCTTCATTTCAAAGGAATAATAGCATTTCCTGAAAAGCCCGTCCATCTCTATGCCCGCTTCAGCAAAGATTTCCTTTGCCCTCGGCAGACATATCGCGTTATTGTTGCTCAGAAGATACAGGCTGTATCTTCCGGACAGTTTCTTCAGCATTTCCACCTTATATGGCTCGATGCCTATAAGTATGTGCCACATAGCCCTGTCAACCCCATCTGCAGGCGATCCCGGACGGGATTCCGAAAGGACTGTCCTCCTGAACTCTTCTGCACTGAGCTTTCCTTCCTCCAGATCTCCGTATATGCCTTTCTGATGGCAAGGATCTATTATCTCGTCTATCCTGTAAAATCCAAGTTCTTCCTTGAAGGCTCTCTTGCAATCTTCTATATCAAGATCCACAAGTACGCCTCCCATATCAAATATCAATGCTTTCTTATTCATTTTCCTCCTCACAATATTTCTTTATCACTCCGTATGCATCCTGCACTCCAAGCTCTCCCGCACGTGACAGGTCGATGCATCCTTTCTCCTTATCCTTCAGGTAGATCAGCACAAGTCCTCTGTTGAAATATGCATCTCCCATATAAGGATATAACTCTATCGCCTTGCTGTAATTCTCTATCGAGCTGACGTGTTCGGATGACAGACAGTACAGATTGCCGAGATTGTAATAGGTATATGGAAGATCCGGAACCGTCTCCGCTGCCTTCTTCATATCCTCGATGGCATCCGTATAGTCATACTGACGGATGACCTGGTCCTTTACCCTGGCCCTTGTATTGCCGGTATCATCCATCGACAGCACCTGCACATTGCTTTCGATAGAAGAAATGAAGTCGATCATTTCAGCCCTCAGCACTCCGCGATTTATACGGTAGAATGCGGAATATAGGGCATCTATGCCGGCCGCCTCCTCTACTGACTTGTCTATCGCCTGGCCATAATAGTTAAGGGCTGAATTGAACTGCTTGCCGTCATAGTCATACATAGCCCTTAAGAACAGCTTCTCGGCATCAGGCTCACCCGCCCAGGCCGCGGCCTCCACTTCTGCAAGCTGCGCCGCCGAAAGTTCCCTGTCTGCGTTAAGTACGCTTACACCTACCGGCAACTCATTCTCGAACCGTGCGATCAGAGGATTCTCATATCCACGGTTCAAGGCATACACAGTGTTATCCTTTTCTCCTGTCAGGACGAACTTGTACAGACCGCGCAGACGTATGTCGATGTCACGATGCTGAAGAAGTTCATCATTGAAATCCTTCTTCGCAAACTCTGCATCAAGAGAAAGAAGCGAGCTGTACTTCTTCGTCGTATCGGCGAACGAGCCAGCATCCGTAACATTCTTGGCGCGATATTCCGCCACCTTGCGCTGAGCCGTATCATAGTCCTTCTTGGCCTCCTTGCTGCGTCCCAGAAGGTTCTTTACGTATGAACGGTTCATATATGCCTTCGCAAAATCGGGATACAGTTCGATAGCCTTGTCATAATCCTCCAGAGCGTTCCTGTACAAGCCCATCTCGATGAATATAGACGCTCTGTTGAAATACGCAAGCACATTGTCCGGGTTGATGTTCAGCACCCTGTCCATATCTTCCAGAGCATCTTCGTAAGCGCCGAGCTGCGCATTGATAAGGCCTCGGTTATAGAGGGTCAAGGCATTTCCGGGTTCATCACGAAGGACCCTGTTCAGGTCGTCCATCGCCTTACGGTACTGCTCCTGTTCGTAATGCATTATCGCCCTGTTGAAATATGCGAAGGTATTGGCGGTGTCAAGCTCGATGGCCTTGTTCATATCCTCCATAGCCAGGTCATATTTCTTCTGCGTCGCATACAGACGGCCGCGGCGCACATATCCTTCCGGATCGAAACGGTCGAGCTTTATGGCCTTGTTGTAGTCCTGCACGGCCTTGAGGGTATCGCCCAGGAAAAGCCAGCTTGCTCCCCTGTTCAGATATGCCGAAGGATCCTTCGGCTCTTTCCTGATATATCTGTCGAAATCCTTGATTGCATTATCGAACTGCTGGGCAAGGAAATATGTGACTCCACGGCTGAAATACAGGCCGACATAGCCGGGACGCAGGTCGATCGCCTGCTGAAGGTCGCTCAGAGCCTGCTCATAATTTCCGAAACGGCTTTCGGTTATGCCTCTGTAATGCCATCCTGATGTAAAGACTGGATTCAAGGCTACAGAATTATCGAAATCCCGTTTGGCACCGCGGAGGTCACCCAGATTATATTTGGCTATTCCTCTGAAGAAGAATGTATAGTGGTCGGAAGTGTCCAGACGCGCGAGCACATTGAAGTTTTCGATCGCCAGGGCATATTTCCCGTCTGCCAGAGCCTGCCTTCCACGCATAAAGAACACATCTTTGTCGTACTGGGCAGAAGCCTCCCATACCCCCGAAAACAGAAGGATACAGAATACGGCAAGACACTTGATCACTCTATGCATATCGACAAAAAATTTTCCGTTGTTATTGTTTTTTCCTAATTTTGGCGGCTCAAATACATAATGCCCTTTCAAGCCAATTTACAAATATAGTCATTTATCGCGCGGATGCAGACAAAAAACATAAAAAAATATATCATTTCATTCACTTTCTCGGTGACAGCACTATTATTCTGTCTTGCCGCAGATGCCCAAAGTTCCAGACTTACAATGCACAGGCCTGCCAGAAACAGAATCACACAGGAGCAGCTGGGACGTGAAGTGTCATTCCTGTCCGACTCATTGTGCGGAGGAAGGGCCACCGGCACCAGAGGAAGTGCGGAAGCTGCATTCTGGGTGGCAAGGAAGTTTGCAGGCACCGGCCTTATGAAGATAAATGACAGCTGGAGCAAACGCGTAGTCACGGAAAACGGAACTCCGGGACACAACATAGTAGGTTTCCTTCCAGGGTCCGCCAAGACCCATCCCGACAGCTACGTGATAGTAGGAGCCCATTACGACCATCTGGGCACAGTGAACGGAAGACTCTTCCCGGGAGCCGATGCGAATGCTTCAGGAGTGGCCGCGATGACGGCGGTCGCCGATATGCTTGCAACCACACGGTCGATCGGAAGATCCTTCAGCAGCAACATAATCTTCGTGGCGTTTGACGGCAAGGAAATGAATATGGCCGGCTCGCAGAGCCTGTGGGATATGATTTCGGCAGGAGAGCTGACAGACCCGGTCAACGGGAAGAAGATCACAAAGGACAAGATCGCCTTTATGGTGAACATCGACCAGATAGGCAGCACACTCTCCCCTCTCAACGAAGGTCGTGAGGATTATATCATTATGCTCGGAAATCCCAATATCAAAAGGGCATACAACGATATGCTGACCGTCTGCAATGAATCATACGAGCTGGGGATGGACCTCGGCTTCACATACTACGGCAGCGAGAACTTCACCAAACTTTTCTACAGGCTGTCAGACCAGAGGATATTCGCCGACAACAGGATACCTGCGGTGATGTTCACCTCCGGCATAACGATGAACAACAACAAGCCGAAGGACACGGCAGACACCTTGAATATGGAAGTACTGCTCAAAAGGGTATATCTGATTTACCATTGGATCGAGAAGATGCTTTAAAACAAAAATTATTGCTATATTTGTAGTTTGCGCACAGGTACGAAATGCGCCTTGCAACAAACTATCTGAAAATGAAAGCATTCTGGAAGGTTCTCAAGCGCTTTGCCGCTCCATATAAGAAATATCTCGCAGGTTCGGTAGTCCTGAACCTGTTCTCTGCGGTATTCAACATTTTCTCATTCGCCCTGCTCATCCCTATATTGAACATACTGTTCAAGATGGACAGCAATGTCTATGAATTCATTCCTTGGGACGGTATGCCGAGCAAGGAGCAGCTGATGAACAACTTCTACTGGTACGTCAGCGAACTGATCGACAAATGGGGAGGTTCCGCCACCCTTCTGATCCTGGGAGTGGTATTCGGCCTTATGACCGTCCTCAAGACAGGATGCTACTTCGCATCTTCTGCGGTTATGATTCCTCTCAGGACAGGTATCGTACGGGACATCAGGGTAATGGTCTATAACAAGCTCCTGAGCCTTCCGATGGGCTTTTTCTCGAAGCAGAAGAAGGGAGACATCATCGCCAGGATGAGCGGTGACGTGACGGAAATCGAGGTATCCATCATAAGTTCCCTCGATATGCTGATCAAGAATCCTATCCTGATCATCTGTTATTTCTCGGCACTGATCTATCTGAGCTGGGAGCTTACCCTGTTCACGGTCACTGTAGTGCCCGCTATGGCCTGGGGTATGAGCGCCATAGGAAAGAAGCTCAAGAGGCAGTCTCTCGAAGCCCAGGGCAAATGGAGCGAGACAATGGCCCAGCTTGACGAGACCTTAGGAGGCCTGCGCGTCATAAAGGCATTCATTGCGGAAGACAAGATGAAGGAACGCTTCGGAAACACTGCAGATGAATACAAGAGAGCTTCAGGCAAGGTAGCGTTAAGGCAAGCCTCGGCACACCCTGTCAGCGAGCTTCTGGGATCCATTATGATAATGATCGTCCTCTGGTTCGGCGGCACTCTGATCCTCAGTGACAAAGCCCCTATCGACGCCCCTACGTTCATATTCTATATGACGATCCTTTACAGCGTCCTTGCTCCTCTGAAGGAATTCTCGAAAGCCAGCTACAATATCCCTAAGGGTCTGGCATCAATGGAACGAGTAGATACGATAATGAATGCCGTCAACGACATCAAGGAGCCGGCGTCACCAGAGAAGCTCGACGGATTCAAGGAAAGCATACGTTTCCAGGGAGTTTCGTTCAGCTATGAAGAAGGAAAGGAAGTGCTCAAAGACATCGACATCACGATTCCAAAGGGAAAGACCGTCGCCTTGGTCGGACAGTCCGGATCCGGAAAATCGACGCTGGTAGATCTCATTCCGCGATACTATGATGCGTCAGAAGGCTGCATAACCCTTGACGGAAAGGACATCCGCAGCTTCAAGGTAAAGGATCTCAGAAGTCTGATCGGAAATGTCAATCAGGAAGCCATCCTGTTCAACGACACGATATTCAACAACATCGCCTTCGGAGTGGAAGGTGCGACTATGGAGCAGGTTGTAGCAGCTGCAAAGGTGGCCAACGCCCACGACTTCATAATGGAAAAGGAAGAAGGCTACCAGACAAATATCGGTGACCGAGGAAGCAAGCTGTCCGGAGGCCAGAGGCAAAGGATCAGCATTGCCCGAGCCATCCTGAAGAACCCTCCTGTCCTCATCCTTGACGAAGCCACCTCGGCTCTTGACACCGAGTCGGAGAAGATAGTGCAGGAAGCTCTGGACAGACTCACATCTTCCAGAACTACGATAGCCATCGCGCACAGGCTTTCCACGATCAGAAACGCTGATGAGATCTGCGTGATGCACGAAGGCAGGATCGTTGAAAGAGGAAAGCACGAAGAGCTTATCGCTCTGGACGGCTATTACAAGAAACTGAATGATATGCAGGCTCTCTGATGAAGTTCAAGAGTAGATATATATGGATAATCGTACTCTGCCTCTATTTTGCGGCAGTGATGGCCTTGTGCCTGATGAGACCGGAAGCGATTCCGGAAATCAACAGGGATCTGTGGGGAATACCTATGGACAAGGTAGCACATTTCCTTATGTTCTTTCCATATCCTGCAATCGCATATATAACCTTCAGACCATACGACACCAGAAAATGGCTCCACCTGATGGTCCTGTTTGCTGTATTCGCCACAGGAATAGGCCTGGCTATGGGCACGGAGCAGCTCCAGGGCCTGTCGGAATACCGTTCCTACGAAATAGAGGATTTCTATGCAGACATCTTAGGGATGGAATGCTCGACATTTCTGACAGCGCTCTGCATCATTTTCAGAAAAGACAGAAAGAACTAGAATGAAACGACTGATACTGACTATATTCGCCACAGCCTCACTGGTCCTCACTGCATCCGGCCAGACCATATTGAAAGACTTCCAGCCGGTGTGTGATTCACTAGACGTCCTGATCAAGGAGAACCGCGATGTAAAGGGCAAGCTCCGCATCAAGAGCATTATGAAAAGAGGCAAGACTCTTGATTTCTATTTTACGGAATCATTGGGAGACTATCCTTGGCGCGAGGGTGAGCCGGAATGGTTCCGCAGGCAGCTGAAGAAGCTTTTCCCGGACAAATACAGGGAATATGAGCTCGGAATGGTATATAGCAAATCCATCCCGCTTGGCAGACTTGTTACTTCAGAACTCGGATTCGACGGTAATCCTACTGCAATCTCAGAGCCTGTGCAGCGACCGTCAAGACCAGATCCGCTGGTCACCAGGAAAGGGAGTCAGACATTCAGCAAAGGTCTGAGCGGCAGGAACATAGCGCTATGGCAGAGCCACGGTATGTATTTCGATTACGGCGCTGAAAAATGGCAATGGCAGCGTCCTTGCCTCTTCCAGACTGTCGAAGATATGTTCACCCAAAGCTTCGTACTCCCCTACCTTGTCCCTATGCTTGAAAATGCCGGAGCATACGTATTGCTTCCTCGCGAAAGAGACATCCAGAGGAATGAAGTGATCGTCGATTTCGACGTCATAGATGAGGCTTATGGCGTATCATATTACAAGGAAACCGGAAAATGGACTGATGCCGGAGCCGGATTTGCGGCCTTGAAAGCCGTTTACACCGGAATCGAGAATCCATTCACCACAGGATCAGCAAGAAAGGCTGACTGCATTATGGCAGGGAACAGGAACGAGGCTTCGGTTATATGGAGACCCGAAATCCCGGAAAAAGGAGAGTATGCCGTATATATATCCTACAAATCATTACCGGAAAGTACTTCAAAGGCACAATACACCGTGCATCATATCGGCGGCAAGACCGATTTCATTGTCAATCAGAAGATCGGCGGAGGCACCTGGATATATCTTGGAACATTCGGATTCGCAAAAGGATCAGACGGTTACGTAACTCTGACTAATGCCTTTCCATCAGGATATGAATATGAGAAAGGCAGTATCGTAACCGCAGATGCCGTACGTTTCGGCGGAGGTATGGGAAATATCGCCAGGGCGCGCAAAGACTCTGAAGAGGGGCCGACCGTATCAGGAATGCCAAGGTCGGCCGAAGGTGCCCGCTACTGGCTTCAATGGGCCGGTGTCAGCCCCGAAATCTTCAGTCAGAACGAGCTTTCAAATGACTACAGGGACGATTTTATGTCACGCGGAGACTGGGTTGAATGGATCAGCCGAGGCTCTGATATGAACCCATCCAAGAAGCCTGGCAAAGGCATTCCCGTGGATCTGTCCCTCGGATTCCATTCCGATGCCGGCATAACTCCGAACGACTCTATCGTAGGAACGCTCGCCATTTACACCCTCAGGTCAGAAGGATCGGAAAAGCTCCCTGGAGGAGAAAGCAGGATGAGCAGCAGAGAGTTCGCCGACCTGGTCCAGAGCCAGATTGTGAACGACATCAAGGCTTCAGACAATCCCGACTGGAGCAGAAGATGCGTCTGGGACAGGTCGTACAGGGAATCCAGGACTCCATCCTCCCCTGCGATGCTTCTGGAACTCCTTTCCCACCAGAATTTCGGCGATATGAAATATGGACTGGATCCGGCCTTCAGATTCACAGTCAGCCGTGCGGTCTATAAGGGTATGCTTAAATTTATGAGCAACAGATACGGGACCAGATATGCCGTGCAACCTCTGCCTGTCGGTTATATGGGAGTATCATTCAAAGACAACGGCAAAGCGGTCATCAGCTGGAAGGAGACAGCAGATCCATTAGAGCCTACCGCAGATGCGACAGGATACATACTCTATACCCGCATCGACGATGGAGGTTTCGACAATGGAAAACATATCGAAGCTTCCAGAGGCAAGGACGGACTCCTGTATGCAGAAGTTGACATCAAGCCGGGTAAGATATACAGCTTCCGCATCTGCGCATACAACGAAGGAGGCTTGAGCTTCCCTTCAGAGACAATGAGCATCGGCCTGCCAGCCAAGGGCGACACCGACAGGAAAGTCCTCATAGTCAACAACTTCGATAGAGTAAGCGGTCCTGCATTCATCGATACGCCGGAATATGCAGGATTCAGGAATGACCTCGACAGCGGAGTACCGCACATCAGAGACATCGCATATATCGGTGATATGTATGAGTTCAGAAGGAATTCCGAATTCATAACGAATGACAATCCAGGATTCGGAGCATCGTTCGACTATTATGCAGGAAAAACAGTTGCAGGAAACACATTCGACTATCCATACACCCACGGGAAAGCCATCCTCAAGGCCGGATTCCCGTTCTTCTCCTGCAGCAACGAAGCCTTCATCAGCGACACGACATTCCGAAAGAAGGCCTGGAGCACCGATATCATCTGCGGCAAGCAGGTGACCACAGCTGTCGGGAAAAACTTGAAATTCACCGTTTACAGTCAGGATATGCAGAATGCAATAAGGGCATACACCTCTGAAGGCGGCAACATCCTGATAAGCGGAGCACATATAGCCACTGACGTATGGGATGCCGTATATCCGGTACAGCTCGACAGTGCTTTCAGAGCTGATTCAAAGACATTCGCCCGTGATGTGCTCGGATACAGATGGGTCAGGAATTTCGGAAGCAGGGACGGCAGTGCGAGATTAGTGAAGAGCAGCAGGATCGGCACCAGAAAAGGAAAAGCCTTCAGCTTCTATAACACGATAAACGAGGAATGCTACAGTGTGGAAACGCCGGACGGAATCACTCCGGCTTCAGGCAAGACCGGCAGCACATTCATCAGATATGCTGACACTGACATTTCCGCCGGAGTATGCTTTGAAGGGAAGGGATACAGGACTGTATGCATAGGATTCCCGCTGGAAACCCTCAAGAAAGAGAATGACATTGAAAGCATAATAAAGACAACCTTAGACTTTTTCAGCAAATGACCGCACGTGAAGCAGAGATCATAGAACTGATCCGAAAAGAAGTCAAGCCGGCTCTCGGATGTACCGAACCGATTGCCGTCGCTCTTGCCGTTGCAAAGGCAATGGAGATCATAGAAGACAATTGTGCACTGGCTCCGCACTGGAGGATGCAGGACGGCTTCACTCTCAGGATAGAAGTCAGCGGCAATATCCTCAAGAACGGAATGGGTGTAGGCATCCCGGGCACCGGAATGGTAGGTCTGCACATTGCTGCCGCACTCGGAGCGGTATGCGGCAGATCGGAATACGGTCTGGAAGTGCTGAACGACCTTGACGAAGCATCTATCGAAAGGGCGAAGCAACTCGTCCTGGACAAATCCGTGACTGTAGGTCTGGCAGAGACCGACCACAAGCTTTATGTCAAGGCGATCATCGAATGCAAGGACGGCCACACCGCATATACCGTCATAGAGGACAATCACGACAGCATAGTCGAGACCAGCCTTGACGGAACCATCCTCTCTGCTGCAAAAAAGCAGGAGGGCAAGGAGACTCCTGACCAGAAGCACACTCTGGACTACGGCCTTACTGTCAAGGAGATTCTGGAATTTACAGAGAATGTGGCATTCGAGGACATCGGATTCATTCTGGAATCACGCACCCTCAATCTGGCACTCGCCAAGGAGGGACTGAAAGGAGGATATGGCCTGAAGGTAGGCTATGCCATAAGTCTTGAAGAGAACAAGGAAGTTTTCGGAGGCGACTTCCTGTGCTATGCGATGTCTCTTACTGCAGCGGCCTCCGATGCACGTATGGCCGGCTGCACCCTTGCGGCTATGAGCAACTCCGGCAGCGGAAATCAGGGAATTACCGTAACGATGCCGATAATAGCATACGCGATCAGATATGGAACAGATGATGAGAAGCTGGCCAGAGCCCTCGTGCTGAGCCACCTGATCGCCATTCATATCAAGGGATATCTTGGGAAACTTTCCGCCCTTTGCGGCTGCGTGATAGCTTCTACCGGCTCTGCCTGCGGACTTGTATATCTCCGAGGAGGAGACTATGAGCAGATCTGTGCGGCCATCAAGAATATGATAGGAAACATAACCGGAATGGTCTGTGACGGAGCCAAGGTCGGCTGTGCGATGAAAGTAGCATCCGGAGTATCCAGCGCCTTGCAGTCAGCCGTCCTTGCCCGCGAGGGTATATGCATATCCGAGCACGACGGCATCATCGAAAAAGATATCGAAAAGACTATCAGGAATCTTGGAAGAATAGGTTCCGTAGGTATGCAGAACACCGACAATATGATTCTCGACATTATGGTCTGCAAATAGGTCACAGTCCCATAAAATCAGCAATATCCCGCCATACGCGTTCCTTTCCGATCTCATTGAGGACCTCGTGACGCATAGCGGGATATATTTTTACAGATATGCGTCTGTAGCCGGACTCGTGCATAACAGCCACGGCTTTGTCCAGTCCGGCAGCTCCTCCCATACAAGGATCATCTTCTCCGGACAAGAACAATATATGCAGCCCATCATCAGCCTTCCGGCCTCTTTCGGATGAATAAGCCTGCAGCATCAGCCCGAGCAAAGCCTTCGAACCATCGAAGGTCATTATGAAATTATGACGGGGATTCCCAGCAAATGACTTACGCACAGCCGGGTCGGAACAGGTCCAGGCCTGATGTCCTTCTGATGCAAAAGGCCGGTTATACATCCTTGAAGTATGATTCTGTATGATTGCTGCGCGTTTTCTTCCAAGGCCGCAACTGCATAGAAATGATGAAAAGGCATATCCCAGAGGAGCTGCCGGACTGTAGCCCGGACTTCCGCAAAGGATCACGCCGTCAATCATCTCCTGATATTTCTTCAGATAGGCCCGGACAGCCATCGAGCCCATACTATGACCGAGAAGGAACAGAGGAATACCTTCATATTCCTCTTTTATATGACCGGAGAGAAGCTTCATATCATCCACGATACCCTTCTCTCCTGCCCCATACATATATCCCAGATCCTCTTCTGTCCTGACGCTCTGCCCGTGGCCTCTATGATCATTGGCATAACACGCCACTCCCATTCCTGCCATATATTTCATAAAAGGCAGGAATCTCTCCTTGCTTCCGCACATTCCGTGTGCAAGCTGCAGCACAGCCACCGGCCTTCCATCCGGAATCACCTTCACCACACTGATGTCCAGACCATCAAGAATGGACTTCAAAGTATAAAAAACGACATCCATACCAGAATCATTTTCCGTATGGATGTCACTTCAAAATCTATGCTCGTAAGATTATCTCACTTCTTTTATTATATCCAACGCGTCTTTGCAGAGTCTGGTGACTGCAGCCCAGTCTTTGGAAGCGACAGCTTCCTTCGGGAAGAGGTTGCTGCCCATACCCACGCAGGTCACGCCAGCCTTGAACCATCCCTCGAGATTCTCTCGTGTCGGCTTCACTCCTCCGGTCACCATTATCTGGCTCCAAGGCATCGGAGCCTTCAGTCCCTTCACAAAAGCAGGGCCGAGAACATCTCCAGGGAAGACCTTGCAGAGGTCGCAGCCGAGTTCCTGTGCCTTGCCGACCTCTGATACGGTTCCGCATCCCGGGCAATACGGCACAAGACGGCGGTTGCAGATCGGAGCGATCTCCGGGTTGAAGAGAGGACCCACGACGAAATTGGCACCAAGCTGAAGATAGAGAGCAGCTGTGGCAGGATCCACAACAGAACCGATGCCGAGAATCATTCCGGGAAGTTCCTTGTTGGCATATTTCACAAGCTCCCCGAATACCTCGTGAGCGAAATCGCCTCGGTTTGTAAATTCGAAGGCTCTCACGCCACCTTCGTAGCAAGCCTTGAGAACAGACTTTGCAGTCTCGAGATCGGCGTGATAGAACACTGGAACCATACCTGTCTCCTTCATCGCCGCAATTACCTGTAATTTATTGTACTTTGCCATAATCCTATCTTGATACACGTCCTGATCCGTCTCCCTTCATAAGGTTCTCCACCTCGGCAACCGTCACCTGGTTGAAATCTCCGAAAATCGTATGCTTGAGGCAGGAAGCCGCCACTGCAAAATTCAAAGCCTTCTGGTCATCACCGGTATAAGTGAGAAGTCCATAGATGAGACCGCCCATAAACGAGTCACCTCCGCCGACGCGGTCAACGATGTGAGTTATATCATATCTCGGTGATTGATAAAGAGTTCCGTCGCTGTACAGGACTCCTCCCCAGGTGTTGTGATTTGCATTGATCGAGCCTCGGAGGGTGATGATCACCTTCTTTGCACGAGGGAACCTTGCCATAAGCTGCTTGCATACGCTTTCGAATTCAGCCGCATTGACTTCTCCCTTTGTTGCTGTCACGTCAAAGCCTTCAGGCTTGATTCCGAACACTTTTTCCGCATCTTCCTCATTGCCGAGAATCACGTCGCATCCTGCCACCAGATCAGGCATAACCTCCGAAGCAGTCTTGCCATATTTCCACAGGTTCTTCCTGTAATTGAGGTCGCAGGAAACAGTGATTCCGAGCCTGTTAGCCGCCTGAATCGCCTCAAGGCATACGTCTGCCGCACCCTGGCTGATTGCAGGAGTGATGCCAGTCCAATGGAACCAGTCTGCACCCTCGAACACCTTTTCCCAATCTATCATTCCCTTTTCTATCTGGGCTATAGATGAATATGCGCGGTCATATACTACCTTGCTCGGGCGTGCCACGGCACCAGTCTCGAGGAAATAGATGCCGAGACGGTCACCGCCATAAATACAATGTCCGGTTCCTACTCCGTAGCTGCGGAGATCCTTGATGCAGCTTGCCGCTATATCGTTCTTCGGAAGTCGGGTCACGAATTCAGTCTCTATGCCATAGTTCGCAAGAGAAACAGCTACGTTAGCCTCTCCACCTCCGAATGTGGCTTCAAACTGCTTTGCCTGAGAAAATCTGAGATATCCAGGAGTCGAGAGGCGGAGCATAATCTCGCCGAATGTGATTACTTTTGCCATAATTATCTTCGTTTATCTCATTTCTGTATATGGAATCTCGTCCTTGTCGCCATAGTTGAGGTTCTCTCCTCCCATACCCCAGATGAACATATAGTTGCTGGTTCCGGCTGCAGCGTGGATGGACCACTCCGGAGATGTGATGGCCTGCTCGTTCTGCATCCATACAAGTCTCTGCTGCTTAGGCTCTCCCATAAGATGGCAGATCGCATTGCCTGGGGTCACATTGAAGTAGAAGTATGCCTCCATACGGCGTGTGTGGGTATGAGCCGGCATCGTGTTCCATACAGAACCAGGAAGGAGCTCGGTGAGACCCATCTGGAGCTGGTTTGTTCCGCCGCCCTTCTTCTTGCCGAGAACCGAACTTACTATGAGCTGGTTCACGATGCGGTCGTTGCTGTCCTCCATCTTTCCATAGTGGTCAGACTGCGCGATCGCATACTTCTTCGGATCTGCGTTCTTGTCAGTCGTGATGAGCTGGGTCACATACTCCTTATAGGCCGGAGTAGAGTTGATGTAGAACTTTGCAGGATTGGCAGGATCGACACTTCTGAAAGTGACTTCCTTCTTGCCGCATCCTACATAGAGACCCTCCTTGAAACTCATCTGATACTCCTCTCCATCGACAGTCACCACACCGTCACCTCCCACATTGATGACGCCAAGCTCGCGTCTGTCAAGGAAATGCTCGGCCTTGAGTTCATCGAAAGTCTCCAGGACAAGTGTCTTGGACACCGGCATAACACCGCCATATATAAGACGGTCATATAGTGTATAGGTAAGGTTGATTTCATCCGGAGCCATAACCTTTTCCATAAGAAATGCGCTGCGGAGACGCTCTGTGTCATAGTGCTTGACATCATCCGGATGGCAAGCTGTCTGAACCTTGTAGTTCAGCTGTGCTGAGGCTGCGACTGTCATAAATGTCATTGCTGTGATTAATAAGATTCTTTTCATATCTGTCAGTTTTTATTTTTCTGTATTTTCTGCCTTGGCATCAGCAGGGGCATTCTGATACCTGATGATTGCACGACGGTTCAGGAACATAAGGAGCATCGTAAGGAGCACAAGGACTGCTGCTCCGATCCATTTCAAAGAATATGAAAGGTGGAAGATGATCCAGGCCAGAGGGCTTGAAGCGAAGTCAAGCGAACCGCCTTCGAAGCCTTCAGGAATGGCTACGGCGGCATCTCCTGTCCTGGCAAACACATCCTGAGCCGCCTGAGTGAAGAACGGGGCAAGGTCTGTTACGAAGTACAGGCCTATGAGGATGACCACCAGACCGATGATGAAAGTCTTGAAGACATTTCCTTTTGTGATCGGAAGAATCATCGGGAAGACATAGAACATTCCTGCAAGAGAAGCGAGCGGAAGGAATTCATTGCCGGGAAGCACGACCGCAAGCACGAGAGTAACAGGAATGAGAAGAAGAGAGACCACAAGGGTGGTAGGATGACCGATCACCAGAGCCGGGCTCATTCCGATGTTCAGTCCCTTTGCTCCCTTGAATTTTCTGTTTATAAGGTCGCGGGTGGCATCGGAAATAGGCTTCAGCCCTTCTATGAACAACGAAGTGATGCGCGGAATGAGTTCCATAACGGCACCCATCTTTATACCGAGACCGAGGATATAAGGTATCTTGTCCACAATCTCCTTCCAGCTCTCGCAGGAAAGGGCACCTATGATGATTCCAACCAGGATTCCCAGGAAGAGAGGCTCTCCGAGAAGTCCGAACTTCTTCTTCATTCCTTCGGCATCAATATCGAGCCTGTTCATACCCGGAATCTTGTCCAGGCCGGCATTTACGACCTCGGCAACCGGTACAAAGCCCTGTACAAAAGGCTGAGGGATCGATATGCCGTCCATCTTTTCATAGAATTTCTGGAAACGGTCAGCGGTGTAATCCGCAAGAATGAGAGTGATGATCGAACAGATTATCGCAGCAAAGAATCCCCACCATATATTATCAGATGCAAAGTACACCACCGCTCCGATAAAGGCGAAGTGCCAATAGTTCCACAGATCGATGTTCACCGTCCGGGTGGTCTTTGTCAGGAGCATCAGAAGGTTGACTCCGAGGCAGACCGGGATTATGAAGGCTCCCACCGAAGTATTGTAAGCCACTGATGCAGCTGCAGGCCAGCCCATATCGAATACCTTGAGCTGCAGGTCATATATTTCGACGACACGGCTTAAAGCAGGGCCCAACGTGCTTGTAAGCAGCGAGGTTATGACTGAAAGTCCCACAAAGCCGACTCCTACAAGAAGACCGCTCTTGAGAGCCTTGCTGAATTTTATGCCGATGCATACACCAAGGATCGTGAAGATTATCGGCATCATCACGGCGGCCCCAAGACCGATGATATAACTGAATACCTCTTCCATCTTTCGTTATTTAGGCTGTTTACCGATGTAGGCAAGAATACCTCCGTCAACATACAGGACGTGTCCGTTCACAAAGTCGGAAGCACCTGACGCAAGGAACACCACAGGCCCCATAAGGTCCTCCGGAGTACCCCAACGCTCTGCAGGAGTCTTTGAAACTATGAACGAATCGAAAGGATGACGGCTTCCGTCAGCCTGACGTTCGCGCAGCGGGGCGGTCTGAGGTGTAGCGATATATCCCGGACCGATACCGTTGCACTGGATATTGTACTGGCCATATTCGGAAGCTATGTTCCTTGTGAGCATCTTGAGGCCTCCCTTTGCGGCAGCGTATGCAGACACAGTCTCACGGCCGAGTTCGGACATCATCGAACATACGTTGATGATCTTGCCGGACCTTCTTTCCATCATACCCGGAAGGACAGCCTTAGCGCAGATATATGGAGCCACAAGGTCAATGTCAATCACCTGACGGAACTCCTCTGCCGCCATTTCGTGCATAGGGATCCTCTTGATGATGCCGGCATTGTTGACAAGGATGTCCACAGGCCCCAGTTTCTCGGCGATGTCGGCGACCATAGCCTTCACCCCTTCTTCATCTGTCGCGTCACATATATATCCTCTGACCTCTATGCCTTCAGCCTTGTAGGCTTCAAGAGCCTTGTCCATATTTGCCTGTGATCGGCAGTTGAATGCTATCTTTGCTCCAGCCTCAGCCAATGCCTTTGCTATGGCGAAACCTATTCCGTAAGCTGCTCCGGTTACGAGAGCCACCTTACCTTCGAGTGAAAAATTGACCATAAGAATGTTATCAAAACTGTTAGTATCTGACAAAGATATATAGAAAAATAATGAAATGAAACATTTGTCGTTACCGATAACGGAAAATTTATATCAGTCTTGTATGCGGACAAATCAGGACACATTATGACAAGTTCGCAGCATTATGTCCTATTTTATTATGAAATAAAAAATATTTTATATCTTTGTGTGATTTATTAAAGCTTTTTAATTATCAACAACTCATATTATGAAGAAGTTTTCTTTGCCGAAAGACGGCGGTCTGATTGAAGCCGGTCTTCCAAATGGTATCAAACACAGCTATGAAAGGATACCCGCCCACATCTTCGAAGATGAAGATGCTGCGAGCGAGCGTCTGGCAGAAAAAATCGTTGAAGCCATAAACGGCAGCAACGGCATCTATCGTCTCGGACTCACGACAGGTTCCTCTCCTATTTTCCTCTACAAGGCTCTTGCAAAGTATTATGCAGAAGGAAAGGTATCATTCGCAAATGTCGAGATCTTCAGCATTGACGAGTACTATCCGGCACCTGCTGACAATCAGAGCAGAAACAGAAGGCTTTATGAAGAGCTCATTTCGAAGATCGACGTAAAGCCTGAGAACGTTCATATCCCGAAACTTCCTGAAATACTTGACAGCGAGGCAGTAACTGCATTCTGCGCTGACTTCGACGCCAAGGCGACAGGACTTGACCTTCTTGTTATGGGTATAGGAGAAAAGGGGCAGGTCGGATTCAACGAGGCCGGGGCATCGGACAAGAGCAGGACAAGAACCGTACTTCTTCCATACGGCTCAAGGAAAAGACAGGCAAAGAACTTCGCAAATCTCAACGAGACTCCGGACAAGGCCATCGCAATGGGTATCTCTACTATGCTCTCGGCAAAGAAGATCCATCTTATCGCCTGGGGTGAAGACAAGGCTCAGATCGTTAAGAAGATCGCTGAAGACCCTGTCAATCCGGTATGTCCGGCTTCATTCCTCCAGCGCCACGAAAACATCTCATTCTATCTGGAAGAGAACTCTGCGAGCCTTCTCACCAGAAACACCGCTCCTTGGCTTGTAGGTCCTTGCGAGTGGACTCCTAAATTCATCCGCAAGGCTGTGGTATGGCTCTGCGAACAGGTTCACAAGCCTATCCTCAAGCTGACTCAGGGCGACTATCTCGCACACGGACTCGGAGAGCTCCTCGAGCAGTACGGTCCGTACGACCAGATCAACATCAAGGTGTTCAACGACTTCCAGCACACCATATCAGGATGGCCGGGCGGAAAACCGAATGCAGACGACAGCACAAGACCGGTTCCATCCACACCATTCCCTAAGAGAGTCGTAATCTTCTCACCTCATCCTGATGATGACGTCATCTCGATGGGAGGTACATTCATCCGACTTGCAGAGCAGGGACACGATGTGCACGTAGCATACGAGACCTCAGGAAACGTAGCCGTTCACGATGACGTGGTCCTCCAGCATATGGATGCGGCACGCGAGCTCGGTTTCGGAGACAGATTCAACGAGGTAAAGGAAATAATAGCGTCAAAGAAGCCCGGACAGCCTGAGCCAAGAGCGCTTCTCAACCTCAAGGGAGCGATCCGTCGTGCCGAGGCAAAGAGTGCCGTACGTTCGTTCGGACTCAACGACGAGACCAACACACACTTCCTCAACCTTCCTTTCTATGAGACAGGAGGCATAAAGAAGGGAGAGCGCACACAGGCCGACATCGACATCATCGTAGAGCTTCTCCAGAAGGTGCAGCCTCATCAGATTTATCTTGCAGGCGACCTCGCAGACCCTCACGGCACACATCGAGTATGTACAGAGGCTGTGCTAGAGGCACTCAACCAGCTTCAGGACGAAGCCTGGCTGAAGGAATGCCACGTATGGCTCTACAGAGGAGCCTGGATGGAGTGGGAGCTCGGCAAGGTGGATATGGCTGTTCCGCTCAGCCCTGACGAAGTGATAAAGAAGCGTCACGCCATCTACCGCCACCTCTCTCAGAAGGACATCGTTCCTTTCCCTGGCGAAGACCCAAGAGAGTTCTGGCAGAGGGCTGAAGAGAGGACCCAGAATACGGCCCGTCTCTACAACGAGCTTGGAATGGCTGAATATCAGGCAATTGAAGTATTTGTAAAACTTTTCTAGGAATATGAGAGTAATCATCAATGAAAACAGCGCAAAAGGCTCTGTATGGGCTGCACGCTATATCGTATCACGCATCAAGGCCAAGGCTGCTGTGACAGACAAGCCTTTCGTACTCGGTCTTCCTACCGGAGGCACCCCTGTGGCTACATATCAGGAGCTCATCCGTATGTACAAGAACGGAGAGGTATCTTTCAAGAACGTGATCACATTCAATATGGACGAATATGTAGGACTTCCTGAAGAGCATCCGGAAAGCTACCACTCGTTTATGGCCAGAAACTTCTTCGATCACGTTGACGTTCCGAAGGAAAACATCAACATCCTGAACGGAAATGCAGAAGATCTCGCTGCAGAGTGCGCTGCTTACGAGGAAAAGATCAAGGCTGCTGGTGGAATCGACCTCTTTATGGGAGGTGTCGGAGAAGATGGACATCTTGCATTCAACGAGCCTTATTCATCGCTTGTATCACGTACAAGAGTGAAGAGCCTTACATACGACACTATCCTCGTGAACTCACGCTTCTTTGACGGAGACCTCAGCAAGGTTCCTACAACTGCTCTCACAGTAGGAGTCGGAACAGTTATGGACGCAAAGGAAGTGCTCGTGCTTGCATTCGGTCATAAGAAGGCTAATGCCCTCAAGGCTGCAATCGAAGGCGCATACTCACAGGCCTGCACACTTTCTGCACTTCAGGCTCATCCTCACGGAATCATCGTAGCGGACGAGCTCGCTGTCGGAGAACTCAAGGTGAACACTTACAGATATTTCAAGGATATCGAAAAGAACAACATCTGAATCAGGTAGTTACAAGACATTTCCCGTGAGGTCTCTTGAGGTCTCACGGGATTTTTTGTTTTGCAGTTACAGGATTTTTGATTATGTTTACCGGACTTTAAACAAGACCCTATGAAAAGACTACTGATCATAATGACAGCCTGTGCAGCAGCCTTGTTTACATCTCCGGCAAAGGCAGATGACCTCAAATCCATCCTGAAAGATCTGGATTCATATATTGAAAACAGCGATATATATGTACAGGAGAAGCAGGAGAGGATAGACCAGCTGAGACAGAAGCTGGAGGGAGCAACCTGCAGCGATACATACGACATCAACTACTCCCTCTTCGAAGAATATCAGTCTTTCCGATATGATTCGGCGTATTTCTATGCCAACCGGTCCCTTGACCTTGCCAGGCAGATGAACGATCAGGACAAAATGGTCAGGTCACGTTGTGCGCTGGTTTTCTGCTATATGTCATCAGGACTTTTCCTCGAAGCTTTCGACGAAATGAAGAAAGTCGATGCAAGCAAGGCTTCTCCTGATGTCAAAAAGGATTATTACGCCCTCTATAACCGTCTGTACTACGATGCTTCCGACTTCAATGACACAGAGGGATGGAGTCACGAATATACAAGACTCGGAACACTTTATGCCGACTCACTTATGGCTATTGTTCCCAAAGACAGCTACGACTACACATTCGCCGTAGCACAGTGTGAGATCAAGCACTGGCATTACAGACAATGCATCGACTTCTACAAGACCCTGCTTGAACAGCATAAGATCAATGATCACAACAAGGCCATCATCCACTCCAGCATCGGAGGTGCATATAAGGTACTCGGGCAGACCGACAGTTCGATGATATATCTGGCTAAAGCAGCCATATACGACATATTGTCAGCCACCAAGGAAACCACAGCACTGTACCGTCTTGCCGAAATGCTCTGCGAAGACTATCCCGACAGGGCATATACATATATACATACTGCATTGGCTGATGCGGATTTCTACAACGCAAGGCATAGGAAGCTCAGTATCAACCCCATACTGCCGATCATCGAGAAGGCAAGACTTGATGCCATAACAAGGCAGAGGAACCAGATAGGAATAATAAACATACTCTGCTTTCTGATGCTGGCAATGGTGGTGACAGTCTTCATCATATTCCGAAAGCAGCACAAGAAACTGCAGAAGAAAAGCCGGCAGCTGGCAGAGGCCAACAGAATCAAGGATGAATATATCGGTAACTCCTTCTATGTAAATGCCGAATTTCTTGCGGAAGTGGAGGAGATGTACAAGACGATAAACCAGAAGCTGACTGCACGTCAGTACGAAGACCTCCGTAATCTCTCGAAACTTGCCAAGGTCAACAAGAGAAGGGAAAGTATGCACGAATCATTCGACAAATGCTTCCTCAACATCTTCCCTTCGTTCATAAGCGAATATGCAAAGCTCTTCCCTGAAGGATATATCGATCCTAACGCAAATTCACTTACTTCAGAGATGAGGATATTTGCCCTGATACGTCTGGGCATCACTGACAGCGAGAGGATCTCGAAGTTCCTCAACTATTCCGTGCATACGATATATACATACAAGACAAGGGCAAAAACCAAGAGCATCGTCGATAACGAAGAGTTCGAAAAACGTATAAAAGCTGTTGAAATCGGCTGAATACAGGTTAGAAAGCATTAATACAAAGCGCTGATAATCCAATCATCAAGATTATGATTATCAGCGCTTTATATTTTATATTCACAAAAAGCTTCAATACAACTCCTTAATATTTTCATATACACGCACGGATTAGGTTATTTTGCAGCATTAACATTAACCATTAACACACAACTCAAATCTATGAATCGAATAATGACCTTATTTGCGGGATTCGTACTATCGTGCGTCTTCTCGCTTTCAGCAGCCGCTCAGAGCGGCTATGAGGTTAAGGGAACGGTTGTCGATGAGTTTGGCCCGGTTGCCGCTGCTACCGTTCTGGAGCAAGGTACAACCAACGGAACTTCCACCGACCTCGACGGCGGCTTCTCCCTCAAGGTTTCAAGTCGTGATGCCATCGTAGAAATCAGCTGCATCGGCTATGCGACACAGACTTATCCGGCATCAGCAGTTCCTTCACAGATCGTTCTCGCCGAAGACACTATGTTCCTCGAGGAGACAGTCGTGATCGGATACGGCTCCCTCAGCAAGAAAGAACTCTCAAGTTCTATCGTTCAGGTGGGCAAGGATGACCTCTTCAAGGGTGCGATGAACAACCCGATGGAGATGCTCACCGGTAAGGTTGCCGGACTTAACGTCACTACATCCGCCGCTGCTAACCCAAACTCAAGCTCAAGCCTCCAGGTCCGTGGAGCTACTTCACTTCAGGCCGGCAACAGCCCTCTTGTTGTAATTGACGGTGTCCCTGGCGGTGACATCAGGACAATAGCGCCTCAGGATATCGAGTCTATGACAGTGCTCAAGGATGCCGCATCTGCCGCTATTTATGGTACACGAGGTGCAAACGGTGTCATCCTCATCACTACCCGCAAGGGTTCTGAGGGCGGAGAAGGCGTTTCAGGCATCACATACGACAGCTGGTTCGGTATGAACTTCGCGAAACCACACCCTGAAATCCTTTCTGCTGACGAGTTCCGCAGGTCAGGAAGAGGTACAGACTATGGTTACAGCACAGACTGGTACAGCCTCCTTATGAGGGATTTCGGATATGACCACAACCAGTATCTTGCCATTGACGGCAGCACAAAGGGAGGTTCATATAATGCATCCATCAACTACAAGGACGCCAAGGGTCTCGACATCCGTTCCGGCCGTAAGGAGTTCGGAGGACGCGTAGCTGTGGAACAGAAGGCATTCAAGAACAGACTTCAGGTGAATGCTTCGATCAACGCACGCCGCGTGAATGAGGAGTGGGGCAATGACGGTTTGTTCGGAACAGCCCTCACTATGAACCCTACAATGCCTGTCTATAACGAGGACGGCTCGTTCTATCAGCCTACATCCCCTACCGGAGCGACCAACCCATACAAGGAAATGGTTCTCCTCGAGGGCAACAGCAACGGCCAGAGACTCTATCTCCTCGGCACAGTTTCAGGAAAGGTGAACATCCTCACTACAGATGTACATAACCTCAACACTACAGTAAGCTACTCTCTTGACTATAACGACTTCAAGTCAAACAATTACAGGACTTCCGATTCTGCAACTTCATTCTGGAACGGTTACAAGGGAACAGCTTCTCTCGACTACAGCAAGTACTGGAGCAACCACTTCGAGTGGCTCGTGAACTACTCTATGTATCTTGAGGACCACAGCATCCAGGCTGTAGCCGGCTACACTTGGGAAGATTCGAACAACGAGTCGATGGGAATGTCAAACCAGAACTTCACATTCGACAATATGAAGTACAATAACATCGGAGCCGGTTCATACCTCGCTGACGGAAAGGCTTCAATGTACTCTGGAAAATCTCTTTCAAAGCTCGTGTCTGTATTCGGCCGTGTAAACTATAACTGGAAGGACATCATTATGGCTTCAGCATCTCTCCGCTATGAGGGATCTACAAAGTTCGGTACCAACAACAAGTGGGGTTACTTCCCTGCTGCTTCCATCGCTTGGGAAATGGCCAATATGCCTTTCCTCAAGGATCACGGACATATCGTACAGAGCCTCAAGCCACGTGTATCCTACGGTGTTACAGGACGTTCGGGCTTCGGTTCATACCAGTCTCTCTCGACCTACAGCACACGTAACAGCTACTTCTTCAACGGACAGTGGGTGACAGGATATGCTCCATCACTCAACGCAAACCCTGGTCTTGCTTGGGAGAAGCTCGTAAGTATGAACATCGGTGTTGACTTCGTCCTCCTTAACGGACGTCTCCGCGGATCGATCGACCTCTTCGACAGACAGTCGCAGGATCTCCTTTATAATTATACAGCTCCTCAGCCTCCATACATCTACTCAAGCATTCTCGTGAACGTAGGTACAACCCAGAACAGGGGTATAGAGGTTGCCATCGACGGAGACATCTTCTCTACAAAGGACTTCACCTGGACAATGGGTGCGAACTGGTCAACAGGAAACACCATTATGAAGAATCTCTCGAACAATATCTACAAGGCTTCATACGTTGATATGGGTTCAAAGGGCGGTGTAGGTGCCAACGAGTATTTCTTCCGCGTACAGGAGGGCAGCAAGGTAGGTCAGTTCTTCGGTTTCGAGCACGCCGGCGTGGATGAGGACGGAAATATCCTCGTACATACAGCAAACGGTCCTGTACTCGCTTCTACCGCAGATCCTGCAGAGAAGAAGTACATCGGCAACGGTGTCCCTACACACTTCGTATCGTGGAACAACACATTCCGATACAAGAACTTCGACCTCAACGTATTCTTCAGAGGAGCCCTCGGATTCGATATCTTCAATATGCAGAAGTACGGTATGGGTCTTATCGGTTCAGGTTCTGACAATGTTCTCCGCTCAGCTTATCTCGCTGACAAGAACGTTTACGCCAGCGGCGGTGTGATTTCATCATACTTCCTCGAGAAAGGTGACTGGTTCAAGCTCGAAAGCCTTACTTTCGGCTACAACTTCACACCTGCAAACAATGAAATCCTCAAGAAGATGAGGGTATATCTCTCAGCGAAGAATCTCTTCACTCTCACCGGTTACTCAGGAAACGATCCTTCAATCCTCGCTTCAAACGGTCTGACACCAAGCATCGACAACTCTGGTGCATATCCTCTTGCTGCTCAGGTAACTCTGGGTCTTACAATGAACTTCTAATAATATGAATGAAATGAAAAGATATATATTGAATATTGCATTGCTGCTCGCAGCCTGCGTGTCATATACTTCCTGCTTCAATCTCGATGAAGAAGTGTTCGACAGGGTTGACGGATCAGTGTATTTCGCTGATGAAGCGAGTGTGCAGGGTGCCGTTGGAGCCATCTATGCAGAGGCGGCATACGGCTACTGCGAGTATTTCTGGTATCTTCAGGAGTTCTCTGCCGACCAGATTGCGTGGAGAACCTGGAACGGTGGCGCCTGGGGATGGGACGAAGCCCTCAAGTTCGTGCTTTCGTCACACACCTGGAATGCCGAGTCAACCATCGTACGTCAGGCTTGGGAAAAGGCCTGGACTACCATCGGTCTCGCAAACAACGTGATCTATGAGCTCAACAATGTAACTCCGGAGGCTATCGGTATGTCTCAGGAGAAGCTTGACCTCTACATCGCAGAGTGCCGCACACTCCGTGCCTGGGCATATTACAACATCTATGAGATCTGGGGCGGTGCCCTTCCTCTCAACATCAAGGCATCAGCCGAGTCTTCAGAAATACCTGGAACCGCCGATCCTGATTTCAACACAAGCTGCCAGAAGATCTTCGACTTCATCGTAGAGGAACTTGACGGCTGCTGGGAGGCTCTTCCACAGAACGAGTCCAACAGAATGAATCAGGCTGTGAACCGTATGCTCAAGATGCGTATGCTCCTTAACTCCGAGGTGTTCACCGGTGTAGCAAAGTATGATGAGTGCGCAACACTCGCTCAGGAAATCCTCGACGGCAAATACGGTACATACAGCATCGCTGCAGACCACAGGGACATCTACACCATCGATAACGTGAACTGTCCTGAGGTAGTGATGGCATTCGCTACTGAAGTAGGTCAGCTCAACATCGGCTGGATGAAGAATATGCCTAGCCTTCCATACAACATCTGGGAGTATATGGGCGGAACATACGAGCAGTCAGGATGGAACTGTACCTGCCTTGCTCCATCATTCGACAACTCCGGAGAGGTTCAGACTCTCGGTGGTTCGACAGGTGCTACCTGCTTCCTCGATGCGAAGTATGGTGACAAGCTCGGAGCCGTTTACGAAAGATTCAACAAGAACGATATCCGCGTAAAGGCAAACTTCCGCGCAGAAGCTGATGGAAGCTGGAACGGAGGTATGTTCCTCAAGGGAGCTATGATGAGCCACGACGGTACTACCCCTCTCAAGGCTGACGCTGACCGCGAGGGTCAGGATCTGGTATATGTTGACCAGGTGGGAACATTCCTCAACCTCGGTACACCTCTCCAGACCGTAATGCATCCGCGTTGGGGTGAGACCAACTCAGGAATCCGTATGATCAAGTATCCTATCTATCCTCAGGATGCCGGCATCGACTTCCAGAACATCGACGAAGTTGAGTTCCGTCTTTCAGAAGTCGTATATACACTTGCAGAGTGCAAGCTCCGCGCAGGTCAGGCTGAAGCTGCAAAGGATCTCGTGAAGAGCGTGAAGGGCAGATATTTTGACAACGCAGCAGATGCTCTCGCACTCCCTATGGGCTTCTCTTCATACGACAACGACTGGATGCTCCACGAGTGGGGCCTCGAGTTCCTCGGTGAGGGCCGCCGCCGTCGCACAGACCTCCGCCGTTTCGACAAGTTCACCCAGGGACAGTGGTGGTTCTTCGGCCGCGTAGAGTCCGACGGATATGGTTCATATCCTGCAAAGCGTGACAGAAAGTATGAGTGGTATCCGCTTCCTGCATCAGCACTTCTGGTTAACCCAGGTCTTGTACAGAATCCTAACTATTAATAGATCATAAATAATGAAAAAGATATTTAACTGGCTTTTGCTGCCATTGATGATGCTTCTCGGAGCCTGCGCTCAGGAAGAAATCGTTTTTGACCACGAGCAGCCTGCCTTTGAGACCAAGGAAGGTATGATCCTCCTTGAGGTCATCGTTCCTTCAAGCACGAAGGCTGACGATGTGATCTATATCTCCGGACCTTTCAACGGAGGTGACGAAGTTGCCGCTGAGGATGTAAGGTGGCATCTTGAGAAATCCACCACTATCGACAAGAAGTGGGGAATCTATCTTGACCCATCATCATTCGTGAACGGAAAGACACTTGCTGACGGCTACCGTTTCGTATCCGTACGTGAGGGTGAGGAGAGGACTGCTAAGAACGAGGCTGTAAACCGCACAGATGTTTTTGCAGCCGGTACAAGGACAAGCATCTATGTATCATACTGGAATATGTTCTTCTATGTAGCTCCAGAGATCGAGCACGACGGTCCGGTCCTCTATGTTGACAACAAGACCAGCTGGGATGCCCTTGCACTCTATGCTTGGGGCGACGCAGAGGCATTCGGCGGATGGCCGGGAATGCAGCCTACAGGCGAAATCGCCATCGACGGCACCACCTGGACATACTTCGACCTCGGCGAGGCGAACAGAGGCTTGAACCTGAACCTCATCTTCAACAATAACGGCGGTGGTTCACAGCTTGCGGACTATAATGTGACACTTGACAAGGATGAGTACTTCCTCACCATCACAGACGAGGGTGTGGAAGCAGCCAACTCTCTCCCGTCACACGAGGGCACTATACGCGTATATGTTGACAATCAGGCGGGCTGGGAGGCTGTAGCTCTCTATCAGTGGGGTGATGTGAACGACCTCGGCGGCGGATGGCCTGGCCAGCAGCCTGTCGGAACTGCAAAGATTGCCGGAGTTGAATATACATACTTCGAATATGCCATCGCAGATGTTGAGGGACTCGGACAGAACCTTATCTTCAACAACAATGGTGGCGGCATCCAGACCGGTGATATGCCTGTTACATTCAGCGCTGACGTAGTTGACCACTTCTATGTGATCTCAGGTGAGAAGGATTGTGCCGTAATCGAGGATCCGTTCAACCGCGAGCCTGCCGGTGGTGACGAAGGTGGAGAAGATGAAGGCGGAGAAGACGAAGGCGGCTGCGACTGTGACTGTGAGGGCTGCAAGGACTGCACAGGCAAGGAACCAGAGCCTGAAACACCTGCAGATCCTGTCCCTGTAGTATTCTACGTTCAGAACAACACCGGATACGAGCCTACATATATGTATGCCTGGGGCGATGCTCTTCCGGAGCTCTTCGGCGGATGGCCAGGTGTCTCACTTGAGAACAATGTGACCTGCGGCGGCGTGGCATACAGCAGAGTTGAGACTACTGCAACTGCATACGACCTTGTATATCATCCTATCTTCAACAACAACGCCGGTACGCAGTACGATGCTCCTGTCGTTACGATTGCTCATTACAACTTCCTCGTTGCAGGCGAAACTGCAGCCGAAATAGTTACAGCTCCATCCGTAAAGGTCTATGTTGACGACCAGACAGGCTGGGATGCAATAACAATGTACTCTTGGGGTGATATCAACGATGTTGTAGGAGGATGGCCAGGTGCAGCCTGCACGACAGAGACTGTTGACGGCAAGGAATACAAGGTGTTCGAAATTCCTGCAAACGGATTCGGAACATCCTGCAACCTTATCTTCAACAACAACGGAGGCGGAATCCAGCACGGTGACTATAATATCACAGCTGACCGCGACATCTTCCTTACAGTAACAGCTGAAGGCGTTTCAGTAATCGAATAGCATATAATGAAGTTAAATAAGACACTTCTCATTTCCCTCCTGGCTGCGCTCACACTGAGCGCAGTCAGCTGCGGGGAAGAGAATAAGGGACCCGTTGAGCCGGACGGACCTGAAACTCCCGAACTGACCGAACCGGGAAATACAATGGTCATATATGAAGCCAACCCTAAGGTGTTCGCTTCAAGCAAATCATTAAAGGCGATCGAAGACCGTCTAGATGAGATTCAGGATCTTGGTGTGAATGTACTCTGGCTTATGCCTATACAGCAGCAGGGATCCAAGAATTCAGTAGGTTCTCCATACTGCATCAGGGATTTCAAGGCCGTAAACAGTTCATACGGCACCATCGACGACCTGAAATCGCTAGTCAGGAAGGCTCATTCTATGGATATGAAGGTGATACTTGACTGGATCGCCAATCATACATCCTGGGATAATGTCTGGATCGAACAGCATCCGGAATGGTTCACGAAGGATGCGAACGGCAACATCATTTCACCGGCCGGTATGGGATGGAACGACGTGGCCGACCTCAATTTCAACAGCAAGGAGCTCCGTACCGCAATGATCGATGCTATGACCTTCTGGGTCAAGGAAGCAGACATTGACGGTTTCAGGTGCGACTATGCAGACGGTGTGCCGGCCGATTTCTGGAAGGATGCACTTGATGCAGTGCTCGCGCTCAAGTCTGATGCGGTCCTTCTTGCCGAAGGTTCCGAACTGGAACTTCTCGACTGCGGATTCCAGATGCTTTACGGATGGGATTTCCAGTCAAAACTTGCGTCCGTATTCAGCGGAAGGATGGACGTTTCAAGACTTTACGATGCACACGCAAATGAGTACAAGGGACTTGCAGAAGGTAAGGAGAGACTCAGATTCTCCACCAACCACGACAAGGCTATGAACGAGTCCTCCCCTATCACTATGTACAAGGGAGAGCGTGGAGCGATGTCCGCATTCGTGATCTCGGCATATATGGGAGGTATCCCTCTGATCTACAGCTCTCAGGAGATCGGATATGCCAAGACAGTCAATTTCTTCACCAATGTGCTGATGGATTGGAACAGCAATCCCGCATATACCGAAGAGTATCAGAAAGTTATGGCAGCATATCAGGAGTCTGCCCCGATCAGAGGCGGTGAACCGGTACTGTACAACACCGGCGACGTCGTATCTATATATTACAAGGGAGGCCTGATGGTAGTAGCCAACACCAGCGGTTCTTCCGTACAGGTCAAGACTCCTATGGAGCGTGCAGGAGACAAGGCGGTGGATATGATGACCGGCAAGTCAGAAAACATTCCTGCAGCCTTGAATCTTGAAGCATATCAGTACAAAATCTGGAAAATCGAGAAATAATATGACATATAGAAACATATTTGCAGGTCTGCTGGCCTGTGCAATGATTGCATCATCCTGCTGCAGCAATGAATGCAGCTGTGAGGGTGGCTATGAAGTCCCTGCTCCAGAGGACGTTATGATGTATCAGGTGAATCCACGCGTATTTGCTCCTGAGAAGTCATTCAATGCCGTTGCTCAGCACCTTGACTCCATCAAGGCATTGGGAACGAATGTAGTCTGGTTTATGCCTATATACCCTGTAGGTCAGATCAAGACCGTGAATTCCCCATACTGCATCAGCGACTACAAGGGCGTAAACCCTGAATTCGGCACCCTTGAAGAGTTCAAGAGTCTTGTGGCGCAGTGTCACCAGAAGGGTATGAGCGTCATAGTGGACTGGGTTGCCAACCACACATCCTGGGACAGCAACTGGATGGAGCACAAGGACTGGTACACACTGGATGAAAACGGTGAGATCGTATCTCCGGCAAATACAGGCTGGCTCGACGTCGCCGACCTTAACTTCGACAATGCAGAAATGCGTCTGGCGATGATCGATGCAATGAAGTATTGGGTTACAGAGGTAGGCATCGACGGTTTCCGCTGTGATGCTGCCGACTTCGTGCCTTTCGACTTCTGGAAGCAGTGCTGCGACTCACTCCGCGCCATTCCTGACCACAAGCTTCTCCTTCTTGCTGAAGGCAAGAGAAAGGATCATTTTGACGCAGGATTCGAAATGAACTATGCCTGGGACTATCTTGAGGCGGTAAGAAGGGTTTTCAACGGAGGAAGACGCGGTCCTGCACAGCCTGCATACACTCTTTTCGCTGCTGACTCAGCCGAGTATGCAGGAATCCCTGAAGGATGTGTGAAACTCCGCTTCACCACAAATCACGACGAGTCTGACAAGATGTCTCCTATCCGCGAATTCGGCGGTGAGCGCGGTTCTATGGCAGCATTTGTAGCTTCCACTTACCTCCACGGAGGTGCTCTTGTATATGGCTCGCAGGAAGTGGGATATCCAGGCAGGATCAATTTCTTCAGATATGTTCCTATGGACTGGGAAAGCTGCCAGGGACTCAATAAGGAATACACAAAGCTTCTTGAAAATTATAATGCGATACCGGCAATCCGCAAGGGAGAGATCACAGCCTATCCGGATGAGAACATACTCGCATTCCAGAAGAGCTGCACTGATGAAGCTGTCCTTGTGCTGGTGAATGTCCGTCACGAGGACTACACCTTCGCTCTTCCTGCAGAATGGTCGGAAAAGCAGTGCACAGACCTTATGACAAGTGAAACTGTCAAGCTTGGCGCGAACATCCACCTTGATCCGTACGGATATATCATTCTGAAATAGTCATTATCGAAATATTGTGATGATCTTTTTATTGTTGGTTAGTAGATTGTCACACTCACCGGCCTTTCCTGTGAAGGACGGGCCGGTTTTAAAATAAATGACTATATTTACATATTGATTAATCACTAATTCCATAACGAGTATGACAACAGGAAGAATCAGGACACTGATCTGTACGGCATTGATGCTGATTTCAGCCGCTCTTTCAGCACAATCCTCCGGCAATGTAGCCTACCAGGACGGACAGGTCCGCTTCACGGTAATTACCGACGGTGTGATCCGTCTTGAATGGGAGCCTGAAGGAAGATTTACCGATCTGGCATCATTTGTCGCTTCAGAGCGTGACTATCCTGAAGTGGACTACAAGGTGAAGACTTCCGGAAAGAAGGTAAGGATCCAGACACAGAAGATGACTCTGGAATACAAGACCGGAAGCGGTAAATTCAACGCCGGCAACCTTGTGATCAAAGCTAATGACGGTTTCTTCACCTGGAAGCCGGGGATGAAGCAGAAACATAATCTCAAGGGAACATTCAGGACCCTTGACGGACTGGACGGCGATGTACAGACCCAGAACTGGGTATCTGATATGAAGAAGGGAGAGATCCGCCAGTTCGAGGACGGCATTCTCTCAAAAGACGGATGGACCCTGATCGACGAATCGGAAAGCTATCTCTTCGATGATTCCGAGTGGGCCTGGGTGAAGGAGAGAGAGAACAAGGAGTGCCAGGACTGGTACTTTATGGCATACGGCCACGACTACAAGGTCGCTCTCAAGGATTTCACAGTCTTTGCAGGCAAGATGCCTCTTCCTCCACGTTTCACCTTCGGATACTGGTGGAGCCGCTATTGGGCATATTCCGACAAGGAAATGAGGACATTGGTTGACAAGTTCCACGCATACGACATTCCGCTTGACGTGCTCGTTGTCGATATGGACTGGCACTATACCGACGAAGGGCGCGGAGGATGGACAGGATGGACCTGGAACAAGAGCATTTTTCCGAACCCAGGCAAGTTTATGGACTATCTGAAGGATGAGGGGCTGAAGGTGACTCTGAATCTCCACCCTGCGGACGGTTTCGACCATTGGGAGGAGTGCTACCCTGCCCTCGCAGAGAGTCTCGGCAAGGATCCGGCATCCAAGGACCGCATAGAATGGATCAATTCTGACAAGCAGTTTATGAGCAATATGTTCGAGCAGGTGATGCATCCTATGCAGAAGGAAGGCGTGGATTTCTGGTGGCTCGACTGGCAGCAGCACGTATTCGATACAAAGCTCACCAAACTTCATAACACCTGGTGGATAAACTACTGCTATTTCAGCGATATGCAGCGTTATGGAGACAAACGTCCACTCCTCTACCATCGTTGGGGTGGCCTCGGAAACCACCGTTACCAGGTCGGTTTCTCAGGAGACGCCACCATCACCTGGAAATCCCTCGAATTCCAGCCATATTTCACATCAACCGCTTCAAATGTGCTATACGGATATTGGAGTCACGACATCGGAGGACACCTCGGAGACAGCATCGATCCTGAAATGTACACAAGATGGCTTCAATATGGCGGATTCAGCCCGGTAATGCGTACCCACAGTTCGAAGAGCGGTGCCCTCAACAAGGAACCTTGGGTATTCACAGAAGAATATACCAACGTCATCCGTCAGACAGTACGTCAGCGCTATGATATGGCGCCGTACATCTACGCAATGGCCCGTAAGGGATATGACGAAGGTATCGCCCTGTGCCGTCCGCTTTATTACGAATGGCCGGAAGCTCAGGAAGCATACGACGTGAAATTCCGCAGCCAGTATATGTTCGGTGACAATATGCTGATTGCCCCTGTCACCAAGCCTATGACTGACGGATTCGCAGAGACGGAGATCTGGCTTCCTGAGGGCAGCTGGTACGAGCTCCACACAGGCGTTCTGCTCAAAGGAGGTGCAGTAGTAAAGCGTCATTTCGCACTTGACGAGTACGGAGTATATATCAAGGCCGGTTCTGTCCTTCCGTTCTACGGAGAAGAGGTCAATAACCTCAACAGCAATGACGAGGACATATATGTGACCGTTTTCCCTGGCGGAGAAGGATGCTTCGAGATGTACGAAGACGCAGGAAATGACAAGGATTATGCTGAGTCATACGCTACCACCCATATTTCAAGCAGATGGAACAGCAATGTCCAGACAGTCACAATCGCTCCACGCAAGGGCTCATACGAAGGTATGCCGGCAGAGAGAGAGTTCAAGGTAAAGGTTCTTGCTTCTGAAGCTCCTGTAAATGTTACAGTAAACGGCGAGAATGTTCCATACGAGTATCTTGGAGAAGATCTTGCATTCGTGATAGACGTGCCTGTAGCAGATTGCTCTGTAGAAAAGACTGTTGTCATCACTTATGCAGACGACCAGCCGGCAATCGCAGAAGGCCTCATAGGAATTTCACGCCGTATGGCACGAAGCATCGAAGCTCTCAAGTTCCGCACAGGAGCAGACCCGATAGATGAGCTCGCAATGATGGGTACCATCAATGAGGCAATTATGTACTCCCCTGAAAAGGCAGCAGAGCTTGCTGAGGCATTTATGGAAAATCACAAAAATCTTCAGGAAATCCTCAAGAAGCAGCCAAGAATCAACGAAAGCGACATCGAATGGTTCCTCGGTCACTGCGGCTGGAATCTGGAATAGCCCTGGCAATCACAAGCCTGATATTCAAACACTTACACAAGATGCCTGCTGTCAGCCGACAGCAGGCATCTTGCATATATTCCTGATAGACAGGAGATTACGCGCCAGGCGTACAGATCAGAAGACGAAGCCGATGCGGTACTGGGCGTGAGGGGCGAAGAAGCCGCTATCACTGTTCACTCCCAGACGGAAGCCAAGGGTGAATTCCTGTACCCAGTGCTTTCCGATGGATCTTCGGAATCCGTATGCCGGAGTGATGCTGACTTCCGGACCGTCATCGTATGTATTGGCTCTGAGCCTTATGGATATAAAATCTGAGGAATTGTTATACGTATCCTTCCCCATTTCGGTCCTGCGCTTGATACTGGAATAATAACGAGCTTCGAAAGAGGCGCCGAGACCCATATAGCCTTCGAATCCTGTGGCATCCGGACTGCAATAGGCTGCAAAACCTGTCGGGACAAGACCGGCTCTTCCGATCAGAGTCCATCTGTCAGCCACAACCCCTTCGAAACTGTATTCCAGGCCTAAAAGTGTTGTGGTGATGGAATGATTGGATTGTAGTCTGTAATATCCTACCGGGTGCGAATAGTCGCGTGCATATATGGAAACAGCCGCAAGAAAGAATATGATTGTCAGAAATATTTTCTTCATATTAAAGCGGTAATGTATTAATTGTCAATAAACCAGGTAATCTCAAGAGGTTTGAGAGGCATCGGAAGCCTAGAAGTTAAGGGCGAATCCGACACCGCTGCAGCAAGGTCCGAAAGTCAGGTTCGGCTTATAGTCAGGGGAAAGGCGGGAATTATAATCTGAGGCTATACCTTTCAGGATCTTGTTTCCATTACAGATCAATGGAATGCCTGCTCCCATACCTGCCGCACCTATTCCCATAATGACCGCTCCCCCTTCCGGAATATCCGATCCGGCAAGCAAAAGAAAACCGAATGTGAACACCGATGCCCCTACCCACGTCAGAGTATGGCCGGTCGTCCTGCGTCTGCGGGCCTTGTAATAATCGTCTCCGTAAAGGTTGAAGGCTACATAGTCAGCCTGCATCTGACCGTATCGTGAATGAGAACCGAGGTAGAGCTTGCCACCGGCAAAGCGCATCTTTCCACCGGAACCTCCCACGGCCTTTAAAAGTTCTTCATTAAAGACAGAAGAAGCCGATATGATTTGTTCATATCCGTTGTGATAGACAATCTTGAATACATTCATCACAGGTGTCGAATATATCGGGCCGTTCTGATTGTCGTACAGGCGGTAATATATAAGGTCACTGCCGACCTCATCCACTACCGCATCTACAACCTTTGAATCCATAAAATGAATCCTGTCCTGAGCTGATGAAGCAAAAATTGACAGGAATGTCAATGTCAGAATAAAAAATGTCCGTCTCATAATCAATGGTTTTGACTATAAGACGGACATATCGGATAAAAGTACTATTCGGAATGATTATTTCTTCCAGAGTTTAGACATATCCTCGAGGGTCTTGCCCTTTGTCTCAGGGACGAGCTTCCATACGAAGACGGCTGCAAGGATGCAGATAACTCCGTAAAGGCCGTATGTGAAGGCGTGACCGAAGTTCTCGCCCATTGAGCCGAGGCTCATATTGTACATAGGGAGGAAGGTCGAAGAGACGATGAAGTTGAAGATCCACTGGAATGCGACAGCGATTGCTACAGCAGCACCACGGATGGTATTAGGGAAAATCTCTGAAATGAGTACCCAGCAGATCGGTCCCCAGCTGAACATAAACGACGCGCTATAAACCATAATGCTGATCACAGCCACCACAGGAGGAAGGGCAGCAGAAACGCTTGTCACAGCCACACCGGCTGCTCCAAGGGCCATACCGAGGGATCCCCAGATAAGCAGAGGCTTGCGGCCCCACTTCTCTACCGTAAAGATGGCTACGAGGGTGAATGTAATGTTCACGATACCCATAAGCACGGTCTGCATCATAGGGTTGCCCATACCGAGTGACTCGAATATACGAGGTGCGAAATAGAGCACTGCGTTGATGCCGACAGCCTGCTGGAATACGCTGAGCATAATACCTACGAAAATGACTAACCATCCGTATGTGAAGAGTTTCTCTGTCTTTTCCGTCACGGTTGCCTTGATCTCGGAGAGAATCTCCTGAGCCTTGGTCCTGCCATTGATCTTTGAAAGGATATACAGAGCCTTGTCGTCCTTGCCTGTCATCGCAAGATAGCGCGGAGTCTCAGGAACAAGGAAAAGAAGTACGGTAAAGAGACCGGCAGGAACCGCCTCACTTACAAACATATACCTCCATCCTGTCTCTATCATCCACTGTGCCTCGCCCGGATTCATAATCTGGTTGATGCCTTCAGCAACCTTCTGAATGGCTGGTGCAATATGGTCACCGAGAATCAGGAAGTTGACGAAGTAAACGACGAGCTGACCGAAGATGATGGCAAACTGGTTCCACGAAACGAGGGTTCCGCGAAGGTTGCTTGGCGCTACCTCAGCAATATACATAGGGCAGATTGCAGAAGCAAGTCCAACGCCGACACCACCGAGAACTCGGTATAGGTTGAATGCTACCAGAAGAGAGAAGGTTGGCTCTCCCTTAGGGAAGAAAAGGAATTCAGGATTATATGAACCGAGAGCAGAAAGGAAGAAGAAGACACCTGCCATAATGAGGGATTTCTTTCGTCCCATCCTCGAGGCGCATATTCCTGAAATCGCGGCACCGATCACGCAGCCGATCAATGCACTGGAAGAAGTGATGCCGTGCAAAAAGTCGGTGTAGATGAAATCCTTGGCTCCCATAAAGAATGCCTGAAGGCCCTTCTCCGCACCGGAAATGACTGCCGTATCGTATCCGAACAGCAGACCGCCTATAACGGCCACAAGGACTATCGATATGAGATAGCCCTTGCTGCCTTTATTATTTGTATTTGTCATAGATTTCTCGACTACGCTCGAAATGACAATTAGCAATACATATTGAGGATAGCCTCGTAGAGCTCCTGCTTTCCTGAAGTCTGCTTAGGCTCATTGACCTCCTTACCGTATGCGTAAACATCCTCGAGAGTAAGTTCGCCGTTCTCGAACTTCTTTCCGAGACCCTCGTCGAATGAAGCGTAGCGCTCCTTCACCATCTGGCAGAGAGGAGACTCCTCGAGAAGAGCTGCTGCGTTCTCGAGTGCACGTGCCATTGCATCCATAGCTGCGATGTGAGCGATGAAGATATCCTCGAGGTCAGTAGAGTTACGACGGGTCTTCGCGTCGAAGTTGGTACCACCGTTGCCGAGTCCGCCGTTGCGGATGATCTGCATCATAGCCTGAGTGAGGTCGAACGAGTCGATAGGGAACTGGTCTGTATCCCAACCGTTCTGATAGTCTCCGCGATTAGCGTCGATCGAGCCGAGCATACCTGCATCAACTGCACAAGCGAGTTCGTGCTCGAATGTGTGACCTGCGAGAGTAGCGTGGTTCACCTCGATGTTCACCTTGAAATCCTTATCAAGGCCGTGAGCCTTAAGGAATCCGATAACAGTCTCAGTGTCAACATCATACTGATGCTTTGTAGGCTCCATCGGCTTAGGCTCGATGAGGAATGTACCTGTAAAGCCCTTTGAGCGCGCATAGTCGCGAGCAAGGGTAAGCATCATTGCCAGATGCTCCTTCTCCCTCTTCTGGTCTGTATTGAGAAGGCTCATATAACCCTCACGACCGCCCCAGAACACATAGTTTGTACCGCCGAGCTCGATGGTAGCGTCGATAGCGTTCTTGATCTGGACAGCAGCGCGTGCTACAACGTCGAAATCAGGGTTGGTAGCGGCACCGTTCATATATCTCTTGTTGCCGAATACGTTTGCAGTTCCCCAAAGGAGCTTGATGCCTGTCTCAGCCTGCTTCTCCTTAAGATATGCAACAACTTCCTTCAGACGAGCCTCATATTCCTCAACGTTTGCACCCTCGTCAACGAGGTCAACATCGTGGAAGCAGTAGTACTCGATACCGATCTTCTGCATAAACTCGAAACCTGCGTCAACCTTATCCTTAGCTGCCTGAACAGGGCAAGCTGCTCCGTTCCAAGGGAAAGTCTTTGTACCGCCGCCGAACTGGTCTGCACCCTCAGCGCAGAGAGTGTGCCACCAAGCCATAGAGAACTTGAGCCACTCAGCCATTGTCTTGCCGAGAACTACCTTGTTTGCGTCATAGTAACGGAAAGCCAGCGGGTTTCTGCTCTCCTTGCCTTCGAACTGGATCTTACCGATGCCAGGGAAAAATTCTTTTGTTGCCATAGTTTTAGTATTGATATTTAATTGGTTTATAATTATAATCTTGACTTCCACACTTCGTATGCGGCCTTATAAGCCTCTGTATCAGATGGTTCGATTACAGCAAGCTTCTCAAGTGTAGAGAATGCCTCCGTATTGTCCTTATAGATACCTGCTCCTATGCCGGCACCCTTTGCAGCGCCTACGGAACCGTCAGTGTCATAAAGGTCTATCACTGCTCCTGTGACTCCTGCAAGGGTGTTGCGGAAGATAGGGCTGAGGAACATATTTGCGTGGCCCGCGTGGATCTTGTTCACATTCATTCCCATCTGTTCCATAATCTCGATACCGTACTTGAAAGAGAACACGATGCCCTCCTGGGCTGCACGAAGAAGATGAGCCTTGCTGTGTACGTTGAAGTTGACACCGTGGATGGAGCTTCCCACCTCCTTGTTCTCGAGCATACGCTCTGCACCGTTACCGAAAGGAAGCACGCTCACACCTGCACTGCCTATAGGGGCAAGGGCCGCCAGATCATTCATATCTGAGTATGAAATGCCCTCTGGAGCGACATTCCTCTTCATCCAGGAATTGAGGATACCCGTACCGTTGATGCAGAGAAGGACTCCCAGACGCGTCTGGTCTGCAGTATGATTGACGTGCGCAAATGTATTCACACGTGACTTAGGATCGTAGTTCACATCTCCAAGAACACCGTAAACGACTCCTGAAGTACCAGCTGTAGATGCGATTTCGCCCGGATTGAACACATTGAGTGACAATGCGTTGTTAGGCTGGTCACCGGCGCGGTATGTGATAGGGATGCCAGCGGCAAGTCCGAGTTCTGCAGCAGCTGCCTCGCTTACCCTGCCCTGCTCGGAGAATGTAGGACGGATCTGAGGAATCAGATCGGCATCAAAGCCATAATAATCCATAAGCATCTTTGCAGGAGCTCCTTCAGCGAAGTCCCAGAGCATTCCCTCCGACAAGCCTGAAACAGTAGTGCATACCTCTCCACTGAGCTTCATCGCGATATAGTCTCCAGGAAGCATTATCTTATAGATCTTCGCATAGAGTTCAGGCTCGTTCTCCTTCACCCAGGCTAGCTTCGAAGCCGTGAAATTGCCCGGAGAATTGAGAAGATGGCTCAGACAGCGCTCGTGGCCTATCTCATCGAATGCCTTCTGACCGTATGGTACCGCACGTGAGTCGCACCATATAATAGAAGGACGCAGCACATTGAGATCCTTATCGACACACACCAGACCGTGCATCTGATATGAGATACCTATAGCCTTTATATCCTTAGGATCTGCTCCTGAGCCCGAAAGCACCGATGAGGTCGCAAGCTTGAGGTTCTCCCACCAGGATGAAGGATCCTGCTCGGCCCAGCCCGGCTTTACCGCCATAATGGCAGCTTCTGACTTTGGATAGAATGCAGAACTGAGACATTTGCCCGTCTGGGCATCTACGAGGCTCGCCTTTACTGACGAACTTCCGATATCATAACCTAAGAGATACATATTGATAGTTTTAGTGGTTCAAGGTGTGTATTAATTACATCTATGCAAATTTAAATAATGGATACGAAGAATGAAAGAGTTTGTGGCAAAAATACGCTAAGTATCGTATTATAACATTAATCATCAGATCGTTAGGAAGCTGGAAAATAAAGACAGATTTACCATATCCATCCTGTGCTTCTTCTTTCCGAATGCACTCTTGTTCAGCACAAAAAGCCTGGCCGGCTTGTGATTGACATTCTTTTCAAACTCATCTGTCTCCTGAAGGATGCCTGCAGAAAAGAGTTTCTTACGGAAATTCCTGTTGTCTATCTCTATTCCGAATACAGCTTCCAGAAGATTCTGGAGCTGTCTGACGGTAAACTTCCTCGGAAGGAGCTGAAACGCGATCGGAGACCACAGAAGATCCTTCTGGAGCACCGACAAGGCATCTGAGAGGATATCCATATGGTCCATTATAAGGTGATGGATATCATCGACACTGACCCAGACAGCCCCTTGCCTGCGGGTATAATTGACCATTCCCTGATCAAGCTTGACCAGAGCATAATAACCCACCGTCACCACACGCACCGTATGGATGCCGTGATACTGGCCGATCCAGGCCAGTTCTCCTTCATCGACTCGCTTGGGATCCGAGAATATGGAAGTCTGCTTGAGATACAGTCCCTTCAGTCCGGTACTGCCCTCAAGCACTCTTGAAGCAGCTTCAGGCAGGGTCTCGTTCTCAAGAATCATAGCACCGGGAAGCTTCAGGCCCTTGTCATCATACAATGGATCCGCAGTCCTTCTTCTTACAAGCAGGACCTTGATGTTCTTCCCGTCGAAACCGAAGATCACGCAATCGACCGAAATCGCGGAATTGACCTGTACATTACCCATAGCGTCATATTAAAGGCCCGTAAGGATATACTCCTTTCCGGCAGATGTCACAATGTCATAGAGGAAGGTCTCCCCTGCCGGCTCGACAACAAGGTCGGCCGATTCTGAAACAAGAGGCTCCTTCACATCCGGAACGGCATAATACGGGTTCGGATTAGTTCCTTCTGCTAACTCAAGGGCTTTTCCGTCCTTGAACGAGAGCGGTGAGGAAGCCCTTAATCTGAGGTTCCCTCCCAGACGCGATACGATCCTGACAATCTCCACCTTACCGTCCTTCCACTCGATGTCCACCTCAAAACCGCCTCGTGCCATAAGCCCGGACACTTTTCCATCAGGCCATATTTCAGGAAGTGCCGGAAGAAGATGAATGGCTCCGTCGTGACTCTGCATCAGCATCTCCGCTATACCCGCGGTACACCCGAAATTTCCGTCTATCTGGAAAGGCGGATGGGCATCGAAAAGATTGGGATATGTACCTCCCTTGCCCCAGAAGCCTGTGTTCCCGGCAGGTGTAAGCTGGTCTGTGATAAGCTTATAGGCTCTGTTGCCGTCAAGAAGTCTCGCCCATAGGCACACCTTCCATCCCATAGACCATCCGGTAGCCGGATCACCTCTGTAATTCAATGAATTGCGGGCTGCAGCAAAAAGTTCAGGAGTCCTCCAAGGCGAAATCTGATTGCCGGGGAAGAGGCCATATAGATGAGATACGTGACGGTGGTGGTCGTCAGGATTATCCCAGTCGTGCATCCATTCCTGAAGCTGTCCGTGACGGCCTATCTGCATAGGAGCCATCTGGCCCTTCATATATGCCAGCATATCAGCGAATTCCGTATCACGTCCCAGTATCTCTGAAGCCTCGATCAGGTTCGTAAAGAGCTCCGAGACCATCTGATTGTCCATAGTGGTCCCGGCACATACGGTCACATCACCAGGGTCGCGCAGAAAGGCATTTTCAGGAGACGTCGAAGGACTTACGACCAGCCATCCGTGTTCCGGTTCCCTGATCATAAAGTCAACGAAGAACTCCGCAGCACCCTTCATTACAGGATATACCTCAGCAAGAAAATCCTCATCTCCCGTATGAAGATAATGCTCCCACAGATGACGGCACACCCAGGCACCTCCAGTAGGCCACATACCCGATGCAGCGAAGTCCACAGGGCCTGTTATCCTCCAGATATCAGTGTTATGATGCAGGACCCATCCTCTGGCCCCGTACATCGCACGGGCAGTCCCGGCACCGGTCTGAGCCACTTCCTTTACCATCGTGATAAAAGGCTCGTGGAGCTCTGAAAGGGCCGTTACTTCCGCAGGCCAGTAATTCATCTCTGCATTGATGTTTGTAGTATATTTGCTGTCCCAAGGAGGGGTCATACTTTCGTTCCATATACCCTGAAGATTGGCCGGCTGGCCTCCCGGCTGTGAGCTGCATATAAGCAGATAGCGGCCGAACTGGAAATACAGTTCCACAAGCTGAGGGTCATTCCCCTGTGCAAAATCCCGCACTCTCTCATCTGTAGTCTTTTCCGCATCGGCTGACGTTCCGAGATCAAGGGTCACTCTGTCGAAGTATTCTCTATATGCCTTGGTATGAGCCTTCTGCATCTTACCGAACGATCTGGACCTCAGATCCGCCATACGCTCGGCAATGCGCTCGTCAGGATCGGCCGAGATATCATCATAACGGACGAAATTGGTAGCCACATCAACATAAATCACCACCTCATCTGCTCCGGTGACAGCAATCCGACTCGGAGCGACCTGCTTCATTTCACCGCCAGACGGGCATATCCTTGCCCTTGCTGTAAAACGCACCTTTCCTTCCAGGCCTTCCTGCGAAGATGTGACTCCTCTCATAACAAGATCTCCGCCCTCGACGGTGCTTTCCGCATTCTGCGGAGTGGCCAACCGGGCCTCAAAAGAGATAGCATCCTTTTCCGAAGCCGTAAGACGCAATACGATGACATCATCAGACAATGACGAAAACACCTCCCTGCAATACTCCACTCCGTCCACCTTATAGGACACTTTAGTGACAGCATTGGCTATATCAAGTTCACGACGATAATCCGTAAAGGACTCGTGGCCGGGAAAATCCATAAAGAGGTCACCCACAGTCTGATACGACATACCGTGATTGACAGGGAAGAATATATCCCTGTCCACCATATCCTGAGCCTGCCTGTATTGCCCGTCAAAGATCAGCTGACGGATCTCATCCAGAGCACCCTCCCTGATGTCAGGGTTGGCATTGGTGTTGGGCTGTCCTGCCCATACGGTCTCCTCATTGAGCTGGAGACGGTCAAATGCCGGGATTCCGAAGACCATAGCCCCCAGCCTTCCGTTGCCGACAGGAAGGGCTTCAACCCATTTTTCGGCAGGTTCGTCATACCAGAGCTTAAGGTCGTCGTCAAAAGGAGCGGTTTCACAATAGGCAACTGCAGCCAAAGCCATCAGAAAAGTCAGTACAGGTCTCATAATCTTTGTATTGATATCTGCAAATATATGATTTTACAGATACGAAGATGTTTGCTTTTATTTCAGATTCTATAAACGTTGAACCAGATGTTATCTTACAGTGAATGTGACGCTGTCGGATGCCAGTCCTTCAGACTTAGCAGTCAAGACAGTTTTCCCGGCATCTCCTGCCTCAAGCACGACAAGACATTTTCCGTAGAATGCCTTGCGCTTATTGTCCTTGAAACGCTCCATCGACACAGGATTGCCGTTATCGACTCCGGCTATGAAGGCAGGACCTTCAACATCGAAAGTAACGAGGTTGTCTGCATCCGGGCAAAGATTGCCTTCGGCATCAACTATCTCAACGGTCACATAGCATAAGGCATCATCCTCTGCCTTGTCTCCATACTGAGCCTTGGTCAGGCGTATGGCAGCAGGCTCACCGGCTGTATGAATCGCTTTTCTCCTGACTTCCCTGCCCTCCTTTCTTGCCACTACCTCAACGGTACCAGGCTCATAGATGACTCTCCAGACAGTGTGCAGACAATCTTCAGTCTTGGAACGGATGCCCTGAGAAACGCCGTTAACAAAGAGTTCCACCTCGTCTGCATCATTATAATAGCACCACATATCGATTTCCTGTCCGTCCTCCCAGTTCCAATGAGGGAAAAGATGAAGCACATCCTTGTCTGTCCACTCGGACTGATACAGATAATATACATCCTTAGGGAAGCCGGCAAGATCGACTATTCCGAAGAAGGAGCTTCGTGCAGGCCATCCGTACGGGGTAGGCTCGCCGATATAGTCAAAGCCGGTCCAGATATACTGTCCGCTAATGAATTCATTGTCTCTTACCAGCTTGAGAGTCTCCTCGTGTGTATTGCCCCAAGGCACGTGGCAATTCTCGTATGAAGAGCAGGCAAACGACTCATCATAGAACGGGATGTCCCAGCGCTCAGGCCAGATGAACATCTGATCGCTAGGCATACGGTAATATCCGCGTGTCATAAGAGCCGAGTTGCTCTCGGTGATGATGAACGGCTTGCCCGGAAAGTTCTTCGGGACATCCGCAACATTCTGATTATGATAGTTGTAGCCGATGATATCGAGGGCTCCGCTGCGGAAAAGATGATTGCCTGGAGCAGGCTCATTGCATCCGGCTGTGACAGGCCTTGTCGGATCAAGTTCACGTACCATATCGGCAAGTTTCTTCGTAAGAAGCGAGTTGACGCTCATCTGATCCCCTTCTTCTGAAAGCATATCAGCGGAATGACCGAAATTCAGGATCAGATTGGCCTCTGCCAGACTCAATGTATCGGCATCAGCGTGAGACCACTGCTCGAGGACTTCATTTCCTATGCTCCACATAAATACAGAAGGATGATTGCGGTCACGGAGGATGAAGTCACGGAGGTCCCTCTCGTGCCACTCGTTGAAATATCTCGAATAATCGTGGGCGGTCTTCTTCTTCCTCCACATATCGAAGGCCTCGTCCTGAACGATGAATCCCATCTCGTCGCACAGGTCAAGAAGCTCCGGAGCAGGAGGATTATGTGCTGTCCTGATACCGTTGCAGCCCATTTCCTTCAGAATCTCCAGCTGACGTCTGGCAGCATTGACATTGAATGCAGCTCCCAGACAACCGAAGTCGTGATGAAGGCAGACACCGTTGATATCGACCTGACGGCCGTTAAGGATGAATCCCTTCTCAGCATCAAAATCGAAAGTCCTTATACCTATCTTCTGCTGATACTCATCAACAAGCTTATCATCTTCATACAGGCTATATATGACCGTATAAAGATACGGGGTATCTACATCCCACAGGACAGGATCCGGCACTTGCAAATCAGACCAATTATGCTCTTTCTCCTCGCCCGGATTTACAGAAACTGGTTGGCTCAGGGTATAAGGCGAGCTACAGACGGTCCTTCCTTCGGCATCCTTGATGACAAGCCCGTACCTATACCATTTCTGCTCATCAGAGCAGTTCTTCACCTTGACATCCAGATTCAACCTTGCAAGCGGAGTCCGGTCGATCCTGTTCATATCCATTGAAGCGACATAGCAGAACAAGCCATCGGAAGGAATACAGAGTTCCGAAGTCTTGAGCATCCACACATTACGATATATTCCGCATCCGGAATACCAGCGCGAATTAGGCTGCTCTGCATTGTCCACCCTTACTGCAATGACATTTTCTTCTCCCCAGCGAAGATATGGCGAAATGTCATAGCCGAAGGATATATAACCGTACGGGCGTATTCCGAGCGACTCACCGTTGACGAACACTTCGGAATTCATATATACTCCGTCAAATTCCAGTCTCCACACTCTGTCCGCCTCGTTTTCCGGAGCAACGAAAGTCTTTCTGTACCAGCTGATTCCGCCCGGAAGCGCTCCTCCGCCTGTTCCCGACGGATTATCAATGCTGAAATCTCCCTCGACAGCCCAGTCGTGAGGAAGCTCAAGTTCACGCCATCCGCTGTCATCGTAAGCGGCAGCATAAGCTTCAGGAACATCTCCCAGATGAAATCGCCACCCGTCATTGAAATCCTCCCTCACGCGTACCTTCTCCTCCGCACATCCGCACAGGAGTACAGCGGCCAATATCAAATGCAGTATCTTATTCATATTTCTTTAATTAACATTTACTTACAATTTCGGGATGACTAAGTGCTCCATCGGCCCCCTCCCACTCTGCGAGTGGGCCCCTCCCCCTAGCCGGGGGTGGCAAAATGCCGATTATGCACAATAGTCATCCCGAAATTATGAGAGAATTACAATACGACCTTCATCGAAAGTCCATTGTACTTCACAGTCTGTGTCTTGCCTACACCATTCTTCGAAACAGGAATGATATTGAATGTCCTCTCCTCGAGCATACCTGGGAACTCACCCTCACGCTCCTCGATAGACAGAAGCTTCATCCTGTCATCGTAAGAGAATGCGATCTTCGAATATGCGCCCTTCTCGTAATTGTAATTCACATTCTCATCCTCATAGAGAGTGAACTCTCCGTCAGCTCCCTGATATACATAGAGATCGATCACATCAGCAGGCTTCTCGTCAGACCACTGGATCTCCGGACCGAACGGAACGATAGCTCCGGCACGGACATAAAGAGGCATCCTGTCGTATGGAGCAGCAACAGTCTTGGCCTGACCGCCCTCGACGAACTCATTGCTGTAGAAGTCATACCAGCCCTGGCACTCAGGGAAATAGACCTCACGTGAACGTGCACCATACTCATATACAGGAGCAACGAGGAATGCAGGACCGAACATATATGCATCTCCAATATTCTCAACTGCCTTATCCTCAATGAAATCCATCACGAGCGGACGCATAATCGTATAATCCTCGAACCAGGTCTTGCCGGCAAGAGAATATACGTATGGCATCAGAGCATAACGAAGTTTCGTATAATAGACGATAGATTCGTATGCAGGATGTCCCTCAGGAGCGATTTCCCAAGGCTCGCGGAACGGATACTGGCCGTGTGCACGGAAGAGAGGACAGAAAGCTCCGAACTGGAACCATCTTGTATTGAGCTCACGCCACTCCTTGTGGTCGGCATTCTCCTTTCCTGTGCGGTTGAAGATCTCCTGTCCTGCGACATAACGGTTCTCCACGCAGAAACCTCCGATGTCCATTGTCCAATAAGGGATACCGCTGATGGCGAAGTTCAGACCTGCAGAAATCTGGGCCTTCATATCCTCCCAGCGGGTAGCGATGTCACCGCTCCAGGTCGCTGTTGAATATCTCTGGAGGCCGGCAAAACCCGAACGGGTAAGCAGGAATACGCGTTTGTCATTATCGACACCACGCTGACCGTTATAGATAGCATCGGCATTCACAAGCGAATATGCATTGAAGAATTCGGTTGACGAACCGAGGGCTGTAGGGCCGCAGAGAGCCTTGCGGTAGTCCATATCGGTGCAGTCGCGGATATTTGGCTCTGATGCATCCATCCACCAGGCATCGATTTCGAGAGGATAGTAATGCTCGTACATCTGGTTCCAGAAAAGCTCGCGCGCCTCAGGGGCATACGCATCATAGAAGCCATAGAGATATCCCTGTCCGATCCAGTCACGGATACCGTCCTCGTATGCGCGGTGGTACATCCAGCCCTTATCATTGAACTCCTTGTAGTGTTCTGTATCCACATAGAACTTAGGCCATACGGACACCATCATACGTCCGCCGAGATTGTGGATCGAGTCCACCATTGCCTTCGGATCCGGGAAGCGTGCAGGATCGAATTCGTGGCTTCCCCACGCATCCTCTTCCCAGTGGCTCCAGTCCATTACGATATTGTCGATAGGGATATTCCTCTTGCGGAAGCCTTCAAGAGCCTCGATCATCTCAGTCGAAGTCTTGTAGCGCTCGCGGCTCTGCCAGTAACCCATAGCCCATTTAGGCATAATAGGAGCCTTTCCGGTAAGGGTTCTGTATCCGCTGATGATCTCGTCCATATCATCTCCAGCGATGAAATACCAGTCCATCTGCTTTGTCATCTCGCTCCACCACTGATGCTTCGCCTGCTCTACAGGATCGACCACATCATAAACACGGAGACCGCAGTATGAAACGCCTCCGTCAGGAGTCCAGTCTATACGTACAGGAGTCCTCTTTCCAGCCTCAAGATGCACTGTGAACTTGAATGCATTCGGGTTCCACGCAGTCCTCCAACGCTCAGGAACTACAGTCTCACCGTCCATAGTGACGGTAGTATAGCCGGCATAGTAAAGGATGAACTGATAATCACCTGTCACAGAAGCCTCCAGTTCTCCTTCGTATGTCACATTCGAGCCATAGAACTGGAAGTCCTCAGGAAGATTCACCACGCGAGCCATTTCCGGAGCCACAAGATGCTCGAAATAGATTTTCGGTTCCTCACGGACCAGAGTCTCACCTTGGGCAGGGACGTATGTTCCGGTCAGGCAGCCTTCCTTTCCGTTCTTGTCATAGAGCTTGAACACCTCTCCAAGCTGCTTGTAATCCTGCGGATTTCCGAAGCGCATCATCGAGTAGCTGTCCATCAGGACGCCGTATCCCTTGTTCGACACGATGAAAGGCACGGACACCTTAGTATTGTACTGGAAGAGTTCCTCATTCTTTCCCTTGTAGTTGAATTCGTCAGCCTGATGCTGTCCGAGGCCATAGAACGCCTCATCCTCAGGAGAGTCGAAGACCTGACGGAAGGTATAGCCGTGTGTTCCTTCAACTTCGATAGGCTCGAATGTCTTGCCTCCGCCTGTCTCTTCACGAAGAATGACATTGCCATCTGCACCGGTAAACCATACCTCACCTGTCGAAGCCAGGACATTGGCACATACAGATGCTGTCGCAACCATCACTGTATCCCCGTTCTGAGCAACGGTAAACGGAGTCTGCTCCTGAGCCGGAATAATGATAAGGCTCTGAGGATCAGCAAATTTCTTCTCCGGAGTAGCCGACACGCGTATAAGCTTTTCTCCGGCAACTTCAAGCCTCACCAGCGCAGGTCCGTTCTCAACGGGACTCTGCACCTTCACGGTGACACTGTTCTCATCCTGTCTGACAGTTCCCGCGCAGGCAGTCAAGGCCAGAGATGCAATAAGAATGAAATGGTTCAGTTTAGTTTTCATAATTTGTGATTATTTGAATTTAATATTATTCAGAACGCATATTGACTTGTCAGCCACTTCCGAAGTGAATTTCAGATATATGGCGTGCTTTCCTGTAAGCTCAGCAAGCGCCGGCACATCAACTACAAAATCGGCTGGCGAATCAGGCATATCAGCCTTAAGTTCAAGACTTCCCAGAACAATGCCTCCCTGTGAGACCCAAGGTCGGTCTGCCATAACAGTAATGGTACCATCGACACCTTCCGGTATCAGATTCAGGACAAGCTTTAGATTCCTGCGGCCGCAAGTCGAAGTGAAGTTGAAATATTTATATCCTACAATAGAGCCGTCGGTATTGTTTACGACAGGATTATGATTGTTCCTAAGAGCGTATGGAGCTTCATATTTGTCTTCCGTACCATAGCCGGCAGCAACGTATGAACCGAAGAAGGTCTTGTTCGGCCAATTATGTATGGCCTCCCTAGGTCCTGTGTACCAGCAGGCAATACCTGCAGAGTGAGTCTCCAGAGGATCAAGTCCGCTCAGTGAGAAGCCTTCGGAATTATACTCACCCTCAGAGATCTCGACCTTGCCACCTTTTCCCTTCTCTACATTCACGGTAATCGGCGCTACCATTGCCTGACGCGAGAACTCATTCAGGCCGGTCTGACGGTGATAGAACACATACCACTGGTCTGCAACCTTGCAGATTCCTCCGTGAGTATTGCCAGTAACGGTGGCTGATGCAATAGGCCTGCCGCTTTCATCAGTCTCGCGTCCGCGTCCGTCAATGATGGTTCCGCCGTATGTCCAAGGTCCAAGAGGGGCATCACTATAAGCGTATGCCAATGTATAGTTGGTGACAGGAAGTCCGAATTCACCGTCGCGGGTCCATCGGCTGTAAACAAAAACATATTTATCCTCGATCTTTCTGATGGATGAGGCCTCGAAGAAGCGGAATGTATCGTCTCCCATACCTCCTGGAATCATATCCTCAATGACTTCTGTCCCCTCCTTGACTGTACACATCGTTTCAGGGTCGAGCTCGGCAGCGTATGAACGCTCGAAGCCCCAATAGCCATATACACGACCGTCATCATCCACAAACACAGCCGGATCGAACCTCAGGACTCCATCCGTGGCAGACGGATTATCCGCACTCCAGTTGCAGACTTCAAACGGGCCGTCCGGTCTCGGACTCTTCGCTATCAAGGTCTGTCTTCCACCCTCCTGGTCATTCGGATAGAGATAATACATCTTTGTGCCGTCGGCTTCAGTCTTTACAGCAACATCCGGAGCATAAAGCACATCGGAAAGGCCGGACTCATTCAGTGGTTCTCCTTCGGCATTATATGTCACCCTGAATATCTCGCCGTCATAGCGCCATTCATTGAGATTGTCCGGCGATGCAGACCATACGACAAGCTCGCGTCCGCAATATTCGGTTATATTGGAATCGTGCGAACCGTAAATATATACCCTGTACTCTCCGGGATTGTCCGGATCTTCAAATATGTATGGCTCGCCATCGGGTATATGCTCCCACATCGGCAGATAAGGGTTGCCCACAGTGAGAAGTTTTTCAGGTTCCGAAGTCCCGCAGGAAATGATGAGCATCAGCGATGCAGCTGTGCAAAGAGCGGTATTTGATCTGAGCATAGCAAAGACAATTTAGAATTTTACATCATAGACTTTATTCCAGTCGATTTCAGAGGTGCTCTGAGCCACCGGCACGTGAGGGATCACACTACCCTTTCTGACAAGGATGACGCAAGGGATATCGCCGGCTGCGATGCGATGATATCCTGGGGTATAGGTCTTCTTGGTCTGATAGTCAACCCATTTGCCTTCAGGCAGATATACATATCTTTCAGAAGATTCGTCCATAAGGGGAGCTACAAGCATATCCGATCCGAACATATACTGGTCATCGATCTGCCATACAGCCGGATCATCAGGGAACTCGATCAGCATAGCGCGAAGCATAGGAAGGCCGTTTTCAACGCATCTCTGAGCCTGTGCCACGATATACGGCATAAGCTTGTATTTCAGTTCCGCACTCTGCCTGAAAGCATCTGTAAAGCTTTCATTATAAAGCCAAGGCTCGGTCGGAGGAGCTCCGTGTGCTCTAGTGTGTGAGGTAAGGAAGCCGAAAGGAAGCCACCTGCGGTAGAGATTCTCAGGAGTACTCTGCACGAAGCCTCCTATATCGTGGCTCCAGAAAGAGAAGCCGCTGAGTCCGAATGAAAGCCCGCAACGGAGGGTAGCCGCCATTCCTATGTCAGTATTGGAAGCATCGCCTCCCCAGTGAAGAGGATATCTCTGAGAACCTGCCCAGGCGCTTCTAGCCCACATTATATGCTCACCGGTAGTCTTTTCCGTTATCTCAGCTACCGCCTTGTTATATCTCAAAGGATAGATATTGTGCTCATATAATCCGGTCTTTCCGGAATGATACAGACCATTCAGAGGAGCACCTTCTCCGAAATCCACCTTGATGGCTCCGACCCCCATCTTCAGAAGTCCCTCGAGCTTGGACTGGTACCACTCCACAGTCTCAGGGTTGGAGAAGTCAAGGACGGCATCCTCAAAAGGCATTCCACCCTTTGCATTCTTCACATACAATCCCTTCTCTATCAACTCCTTGTAGTAATTATTATGAGGAGTGAAATACGGAAGCTGCCATAATGAAATATGGAATCCGTCCGCCTTAAGATCGTCGATCATCTTCTGAGCATCAGGGAAACGCTCGGGATCGAACTTATAGTCACATTCCCAGTCAGTGGTGAACCATCCGGTATCGAGGTGGATCACATCCGACGGAATCTGATGCTTTCTAAGATTTGCCGCAATGTCATATGCCTCAGCCTGAGAGAAATAGCTGATACGGCTCATCCAGGTACCGAAACTCCACAGCGGCGGCATCTGAGGTTTTCCCGTGACATCAGTATATTCATCCAGGATATCCTTAGGCTCACCGAAGAAGATGAAGAAGTCCATTGTCTCATCCTCCATAAAGAGCTTCATCGACTGAGCGTGTGACTGGCCGAAATCACAGGTGACCGGTGCAGAGGTATGCATAAAAATTCCATAGCCTCTGTTGCTCATAAAGAAAGGCACCGGCTTGTACATATCCGGAGTCTCAGGGCTCTGAGGGTCTGTCACAAAGAGATTCAGCTTCTGGCCTACCTTGTTCAATGCTGTGGAAGACTCGCCGCAACCGACGATCTTCTCGTATGGATGCAGGGCAAATACAGGATTGATGCTCCTGCGGTTGTCGGAAGAACGTCTGATGAACTGGAACGGGAGCACCCTCACCTGGGTCGAATCATTGTCAGACAATGTTCTGGTGTCGGTCATCAGATTACCGTCCGCATCATAAAGTACGACTCTGAAAGGATTCTCCGCAAGAGCTATGGTACCATATTCACTGGTCCATCTGTGTTCTCCCTCAGCCTTGTTGTATGTCCAGTCATTGCAGGTGGCAGGCTGGCCTTCAGCCAGCATCACCGACGGCTGTTCCTTGATTATCACCGGAGAGGTATATATCCTAAGACGTACTGTGCGAGGTGTGACGAAATCTATCTTGAACGGAAGATTCGGGTCATTGTCATACTCCGGTTCAGGGAAGTCCAGCATCTTGAGCGGCTGGACAGCTGTCACGGTCGTATTGAATGCCTGACGGGCAAAAAGGCTGTGCCTTTTCCAGTTTATATGTCCGGATGCCTCCGACGGATCAACGTCATTCACCGAGTCAGCAAAGAAATAGGTATGAGAGTAATCCCCGAAATCCAGGCCGACGTCATACGTCTGGCTCTGAAGATATGGCGGCTGTGCGGATACAGATACTGCAGACAGCACAAGTCCCGAAATAAGTAGCATTAAAAAGCCTTTTGCTTTCATCACGTCATCAATTAATGGTTATCAGTCTTTTGTTATATATCAGTCCGGATACTGGGTTCTTCCGGCCTCGACAATGGCCTCGTATGTCGTCTGCTCGGTCACCTTAAGGGCTTTCCTGTCAATCAGGTCACCCTCGCAATGCCAGTAGAACGGTACGCAGCCATTGGACTTTGCCTCCCGTACTACACAAGCGTTGAACGCCGCGCGTGACTTCATATATCCCTCGTATGCCTTTGCATTTTCCTCGGCAGTGCCCAGATTGCAGTTCTTGGTAGTGCATACGCTATATTCCCCTATTATCACAGGGATACCTTTGTCCCAGAACTTCTTCTTCATCTTGGCCATCTGGCCTGCAACGTAATCCTCATTGAATCCGCTGAGCCACTTGCCCTCGTATGCTCCGACAGCATAATCCTTCTGGTCATCACCCCAGAAGAACATCATCTTGCCCCAGGACTCATCCTGATTCATACCGCAGAACTGCCAAGGGGTATAATAATGCACTTCAGCGGCAAGCCTGCCCTCGACATTGTCTTTCGGAAGCTTGTTCATAAGATTGTCCGTCTTGTCCACATCTGTGGAAGGACCCTGAAAAACAAGGACACGGTATGCATTCTTTCCGCCCGTCGCACGTACAGCGTCGATGAAAGTCTGTTCATATCTCAGCAGGGTCTCCATCTGAGCGGCATTTTCCACATTCGGTTCATTGGTGCCGGCAAAGACAAGATGCTCGTCATAATCACGGAATGCTGTCGCTATCTGTGTCCATATCGCAGCCTGCTTCTCATCTACAGCCTTATCGTAACCGTTCGGGATGTCGTTCTCAAGCCAGCCTCCGTCCCAATGTATGTTCAGTACTGCATACATATCATTATCGACGACATAGCCGACGACTTCCTTGACACGATTCATCCAGCTTTCCTTGACGATGTTTCCGCTACCGGATTCGAGATGCTGGTCCCAGGAGCAAGGGATACGTACGGCATTGAATCCCAGTTCCTTGAAATACTTGATGATGTCCTCGGTGGTCTTGGGAGCACCCCAAGCCGTCTCTCCACCGATAGCCTCGAGCGTATTTCCCAGATTGATTCCGAGAGTCATCTTCTTCATCAGAGTCTTTGCATCGGATTCCATACCTGTCATATCAGGAGCCGGAACTTCCTTCTCGCTTGCCTTCTGGCTTACATAGACCTTATATGACTCGCCTCCTGCCGTAAATGTGACATAGGTCTCACGTGGAAACATCTGGACATTCTCGGTCACAGCAAACAGAGCGGTACATTCCTTGAGATTCTTTTCACGAAGTTCGAGCCACGATGCTCCTCCAAGCGAAACAGTGTAGTCATCAGCAGCCTGGACATTGATATAGAAAGTGCATTCTTCTGACGGAAGATTCTTCACATCGCCAGTATCGACGATAAGAGAATGACCTTTCTGGGTCACGGTTATATTGCCGACGTTCTCAGAAGCTCTCATAACTGTCAGTTCGGCAGTCCTTTGCGTTACACTTACATTTTCCGACACCTTGACTGAGAATCTTTTAGCCTTGTCGGAAGCGTATGCCTCCTGCGTAACCTCACACCAGGTTTTCGAGCTGGTGACTTCGATTTCCGCAGCAGTATGGATGAAGAGTTCCTGCTTTCCCTCTGCTGCAGAGAAGGAAATATCAGTCTTGCCGATGCTGACCTTGTCATCAGCATTGTCAACATCTGCAGGCTTGCAGGCAAGAATAGAAACTGCAGCAAGTGCTGCCACGAAGAATTTCATAACGTAAGTATTCATATAATCAGTCTTTGTCAGGGAAACGGGAATTCAGAAATACACCAAGTGTGGATCCCTTGCCTACGTTTGAGGCCATCCTGCGGGTACGGTCAATATAGGACTCACGTAATGCAGCCGCTTCCTCATTTCTGTCCTGGCGTCTGAGGCTGCTTACCTGCTGATTATACTGCATAGTAAGGTTCTTCCATACTTGAAGTGAATCATTCTGCGGAGTGCCCCTGCTGCTGCTCACCTGACCTATGGTAACGAAGGTCTCACCAGGCTCAGTGACAACCAGAAGATTCTCATTGCCATATCGTTTGTATCTTTCTATCCTGATATCCGCTATCTTTTCTTCAGTACCACGGAACTCGAACATCTGGTTGTGGATATACACGGAATCAATGGTCTCCTTGGTTGCATTTTCAAGTGGTACAAGAAACACCTGAGCTCCTTCAAGATCAGGATTGCTCACTGTTCCATAGATTACATATCCTTTGTCCTGAGAGCAGGATGCCAGCAAGGCTGTGCCGGCAAGCAGTGTAAAGATTATCTTTTTCATTGTTTTACAGTTACTTTTACGCGTTCATCCGAAAATGCTTCTTCGTAAGTTCCTCTGGTCTTGAAATCCACTTTTTCCTTCGTAAAGTCAGGAACATTGAAAGTGAACAGGGTCTTATGATAGAAAGCAGGATCCTTCTGAGGAAGGAGGAAAGGTTTGGAAGCATTTCCCTCTTCGTCTATCTGGGCTATGTAGATCCGTGAATACAGGCTGTCGCCGCGGCGGCTGGCAAAGAGTATCCAGTGCGAGTCGGAGCTCCAGTTATGGAAGCTTTCGCAATATGAGGAATTTGCCCTTTCGAGGGGATGTGTACTGCCGTCCTGCAGATCCATAAGCCAGAGGTCAGCTTCCTTATGATTGATCGGGAAACATCCGAAATCAGCGTATGAATACAGGAGCCACCGGCCATCATACGAAGGACGAGGGAAGGTCACGCTTTTGCCTAGTGCATAAGCATTTATAAGGGTATCCACTTGTGCTCCAAAGGTTTCAGTATCCTTATCAAAAGATATCGAGCACAGATTATAGTGCACATCTTCAGCCCGGGCTGGAACATCGACCTTCGGCGCAGAGCAGAAGAACAGAGTCTTACCGTCGCTTGAAAAAGCCGGATATGTCTCGAAATCTTCCGTCATTAGCAATGGTGTAAGGATATACTGATCATTACTTACATTGTGGACAATGATATCAGATACATCATCATAGACTTCTACGTATCTCTCGTTGTTTCCTGTCCAGAAAAGCTGGCGGATAATATTGTTGGAATGAGCCAGATATTCCCCCGAAGGATGCCAATAAGAATAGACAGCCTTCGCTACCGTACTGTCTGTTTTGGTTTCAAGCCATTTCCTATGTCCATCTTCCTGAATGACCGTCGCCCCGTGCTTTCCCCTGATATGGAAAAGGAACTGGTCAGGACTGGTCGCATTGGCTGTATGACAGCCCATACACTGTCCTGGAAGAAGAGTGCCTTCCAGAATAGGTTCCTCGTCGAAATTATGTATATTCCTCTGGTAAATGCCTATCTTGCTGTAAGTCTCATACCCAGGAGCGAACTTGCGGTATGTAAGGCCATAGTCATCAAGAGGATAACGGCTTATGAAGATCATAAACGGTCTGAACTGTTCCCATCTGCCATCCTTGTAACCTGCCACTGTCACCGTAAGCGTTTCTCCGACATTGGCTTCGGTGAGCTTATGCCACTGCTTCAGATTGAAGCCGGCATATCGGCCCTTTGCAGTGATGCTGTTGCCGTGGCTGTCGCTGACCTTCGCAAATACCTTGGAATACTCCTCGAGGAGACCGAAATTCAGAGGAGCTATTCCGGCTGGAACGGTCACACCGATATAATCCGGGAAGATCTGCGGAAGTTCTTCCCGTAGTACAGTTTCCCGGCTGCAGGAAACCAGCAGAAGGCTAATTGCCGTGAGCGTTGCCAGTATATGTCTCATTATCTTTCGTTTCATTTTTCTTAAGGGCGGTCCAGGCCTTATAATACCAGGCGGCCATCACGTTGTTATTGTTCTGGTGATAAAGAATCGCCAGCATCTTGTCCATCTCTGGATAGAAATACAAGAAATCACTCTGATATCGCACCGATCTCAGATACGCATAGATCGGATTTGCTCCTATTGCCTCGTCATTCCTAAGATACTGTCTCTGATTCTCAGCCCATTTGCAGTAAAAAAGACTGTGACTCAGGATATCAAGATATTTTTCAGCCACATCGTAACGGCCGTTTAGTATCTGGCATTCCGCCATCCTGCTCATCCAGCGGCCGCTCTTACGGTTGTTGATGAGGGACTCCTGTGTATCAAAAGCGTATCGCAGGGATTCATTGATCATACCGAGTCTCCAGAAGACTTCTGACGAAGATGCATTGGAGATAAAGTCCCTGATATTAGGCAGGATCAGTCCCCTCGTACCAAACTGTTTGAATTTCGGAAGTTCATTACCTCTGCCGCTCATAAAAAGGGCTAAATTGATGCTTACAGCTCCGAGCTCAGAATCCGGCTGATATTTCTCTGCACGCTTCAGGACGCCGTCCCAGTCCTCGTGTCTCACCAGCTGATCGTAGGCGACAAGCTCTACGACATCCTTTTCGTAGTTCATCCAGCATCCGACAGTTCCGCCAGCCAGAATCAGAAGTCCGAGAGAGATGTCAAGGATTCTCCTTGGCTTCGGAAGAAGATCGGAAAAGGCCGGAATGAGAGCCGTGACACCCGCAATGATGAGCTGCATCGCAGGTACCGTTATCGGAAGCCTGTAATAATTGATGCCGAAGATGACGGTCTTCCAAGGATATTGCTGGAGATAGGTCAATCTTGACGCAACTACCGCAGTGACGGACAAGGCTACAAGTATAAGAGACTTGACGTTTCGCTCTCTGATGGCTACATACAGGGTAAATATGAAGATTGCCGGGCCTATGAGCCAATAACCGAGCACAGTAGCAATGCCGGCCCAGATAAGTCCAGGATGTCTGCGGTATAATGCACAAAGCAGGACAGCAGCAATCAGAGCCACAAGATAACTCAGCATCACATAAATGTCGCTCATATACACAAGCATCATCACCGGAGCAACGAAGCTCAGAACATACCATTCATCCCTGTCTATCGACAGAGCTATTGCCTTCTGGAATATGACAAAGACTACTGCCAGAAGTGCCTCCCCGAGATAAGGGATATAACTGAACTGAGTTATGAACTCGGCGATATAATCAGCAAGGCCACCCGAGAGAGAAATTCTTTCTGAGAAATAGTCCCAGGTGAACAGAAAAAGCTGGTTCTGCTCCTGGAAACTCAGGGCGTATGGATAGAAAAGCCACCAGAAGAGGAAGACCACTATGCCTAGAACCGCAGAGGATATATGTCGGAAAGTCTTGTTCATTTGTATAAAGATTCTTCACTTCGTTCAGAATGACATATAGCCGTTTAGAATGTCATTTTAGTAACAGACCACAAATATAACAAAAAAGGCAGTCGCCACAAAGCGACTGCCCGATATTAATGAGCAAGCTACTGCTTATTTACTCGGCCATACGTACAAA
>SUYP01000043.1 GCA_015060395.1 Bacteroidales bacterium | reverse complement strand
GTGGTATCTTTACTTCCGTAATGAGGACAATAAAAAGAAAGGAAAGTAGTCCGAACTACGTGCAGCGGTTCTACCTACTTTCCTTTCTTTTTATTCAATGTCACCAACCATTTTTGGCAACATTACCGCAAAAAAAATAAGTTCTGAGTGATCAGAACTTATTTTTTTGCTATGTAGTCATCGTAATCCTGCATCGCGCGGAGGATGACGTCTTTGGCTACTTCCGGGCCGTAGATGCTTATGAACTGCATTCGGCTGGTATGTTCTCCAGGAATATCCTTGTATGTGCTGAAGTAGTGGATGAGACGGCGGATGATGTCAACCGGTACCTGATCGATATCTGTCATCATTCCATAGACAGCATCACTTTTGAGGACTGCGATGATCTTGTCATCGGCCTGATTGTGGTCGAGCAGGCGGAGACCGCCGATAGGACGGGCATTTACGATGATGTCTCCGTGGGTGACATCCTTTTCGGTGAGGATGCAGATGTCAAGCGGGTCACCGTCACCCTCTACGTCCAGTCGCACCAGAGCTTTATTCGTGAGTTCCGCCATCTTCGGACCGCAATATGTCCTAGGAAGGAATCCGTAAAGGGACGGAACAATGTTGGAGAATTTCTGAGGACGGTCGAGAGACAGATAGCCAGACTCCTTGTCCACTTCATATTTTACTGTGTCGGTCGGCACGATTTCAATGAATGCCCTGACTTCTTCGGGCACGCTCTTTCCGAGGCTGATTCCGTGCCAAGGATGAGCTTTGTGTGCGTTTCTATAATCCATCTGAATAGTTTTGATCGTGCAAATTTAGCAAAGATTTATAAAGAAAGCAGTTTTTCCCCGACAATTCTTGCGGAAATCCCTACAAGTTCTTCGCACGGGCGCTTTTTGTAGTAATCTGCAGTCCTGTCCGAAGGCTCGGGAGACTCCTTTGCTGCAGCAGCACCGCTTCCCATCGGGACAAGTCCTAGAAGCTCCTTGCATACAATGGAACCGTTGATTTCCTTGAATTCACCTGCCATTTCCTGTACCAGAGCATAATTACGGGTGCGGTCCACCTTGACTGAAGGATCTGCGGCCGGGTATATCAGTCCTGCCAGCATAACCATTCCGCTAACGCTCCCACACACCTCCCTCATACGCCCCATACCTCCTCCGAATCCGGATGCCATAGATGCTGCAACCATATCATCTATTCCGAATATGTCATTGTACGCGAGCACGACTGCCTGACAGCAATTGTACCCCTCTTCCTTGAAAAGCCTTCTGGCCTTTGCCACTCTTTCCTCTATATTAATATCCATAGCATTATTATGTTTAAAATGTTCGGACGGACACATTACATTCTTGAAATTCTGATCACATTTCTCAGATTGCGTATCTGAGATGTAACCTTGTCCAGTTCCAGATTGCTCGGGACGGCGATCTTCATAGTGATCTCGTATGTTCCCTGACGCTCGTTTTCAGTGACATTGAACATTCTTATCGATGCTCTGAATGAATTGACGATGTCCATAATCTCATTTATTACGGACGGCTCCAGTGCAGCAGTGACGCGCAGGCCGGTCTGAAAATTGCCGGTGCTCGGATTGTCGCTCCATTTCACTTTCTGTATCCTGTACGGGTACATATCCAGAAGACGTCCGGCATTAGGGCAGGACATACGATGTATCTTTATGCCTTCAGTCCTTGTGACAAATCCGAAGACATCATCTCCGAATACAGGATTGCAGCATTTTGCCATACGATAATCGATTCCCTTGACGTTCTTGGCATCTATCACGAGTATATCATCGTTACCTCCTCTGTTTTCCTTCAATACGGCCCCAGTCTTTTTCTCCTGATCCTGAACCGGAGTCTGCGTGTCGTTGCTTTGGAGCTCGTTGACCATATTCTTGACATCCGAAACATCCAGCTCACCCTCTCCGATAGCTGCGTAGAAGGCGTTCAGTGTCTTATATGGCAGCTTCTTCATTATGGTGGCCATCGTCTCGTCGTCAATCTCCATCTTCCAGTTCTTGAGACGTCTTCCGAGGAGCTCCTTTCCGTCGGCGGCTTTCTTGAATTCAGCCTCACTGAGTTTCTGACGGATCTTGTTGCGTGCCTTTGTGCTTACGACGATGTTGAGCCAGTCCTGAGAAGGCTTCTGATTCTTACCGGACATAATCTCCACTACATCTCCGGTCTTGAGCTTCTCGTTGATCCTCACAGCCTTGCCGTTCACCTTTCCTCCTGTGCACTTCACTCCAAGATTGGTGTGGATGTCGAAGGCGAAATCAAGTACGGTGGCCCCTGCCGGAAGCTTGCGGAGTTCTCCTGAAGGAGTGAATACAAACACTTCCTTTGTAGGCATATCAAGCAGCTCATCTTCATAATATGCCGCCATAGGGTCACCTTCCGAACCGAGAGGATTCTCCAGGGCGCGACGTACGGCTGTAAGCCACTTGTCCAGAGTCGCTTCGTGACGTATGCCCTTATATGACCAGTGTGATGCAAGGCCGCTTTCAGCCATATCGTCCATCCTCTTGGTCCTTATCTGCACCTCAAGGAAACTGCCTTCCTTGTTCTTGACTGTTATGTGCAGAGATTCATATCCGTTAGGCTTCGGATTCGATATCCAGTCGCGCAAACGCTTCGTGTCGGATTCGTACTCCTCGGTCACGTATGAGAATACTTTCCAGCATAATGCGTGCTCTGTCGCCCTATCTTCCTCACAGTCAATGATAAAGCGTATTGCAAACACGTCAAATACACCCTCGAAAGGCACTTTCTGCTTCTGCATCTTCTTATAGATTGACAGTGCGGTCTTTGTGCGGACTTTCAGCTTATATTGTATGCCTTCGTCGGAAAGCTTCTGCTTCAGAGGCTCGATGAACTGTGTCATAAGCTTCTGCCTGTCCCTTTCCGTGCTCTTGAGCTTGTTGGTGATGGCTCTGTACTGCTCGGGGTCGGCGTGGCGGAAATAGATGTCCTCCATCTCGCTCTTTATGTTGTACAGGCCCAACTGGTGGGCAAGGGGAATGTACAGCATCATAGTTTCCAGCACCTTCCTTTCGCGTGAAGCCTTAGGAAACATATCAAGCGAGCGCATAACCTCCAGACGGTCAGCTATCTTAAGCACCGTGACGCGTGGGTCACGTGAATATGAAACTATAAGCTTCTTATAGTTCTCGGCCTCAAGTCTTGTATCTTTAGGGTTGATGGTGGATATCTTGTTCAGGCCATCTACAATGGTATATACATCTTTGCCGAACCTGCCCGAAATTATGTCGGTTTCCGGGAAAAATCTTGTGGCCTCGTGAAGGTAAATCGCAGCTATACATTCTGCTGAAAGACCGATTTCCTCGTATGCTATCTTTGCCACAGCATCAGGGTGCTCGATGAAAGGGTGTCCGTTGCTTCTGGTATGATCTTTCAGAGCTGTTGCCGCTATGCCGTATGCCGAACGTATCAGCTCCAGCCCATTTTCATCATATCGGGGATATAAAGCATATATTCTGTCCATATCAGTCCGTTTTTGTTAATCTTTCCATACTTTAAGATATTGCTGCAGCGCCCACATCTCGTCGCGATACTTCGCGGCAGCCATAAAATTCAGGTCCGCTGCAGCCTTCTGCATATTCTTCTTCGCCTGTTCCACCGCTTTTTCCACCTGAGGCCGTGTCATCGACCTGATGACCGGATCCTGCAGGACGGCAGCGAGGTCGGCCTGCAGATAACCGTCCACGTATGCCGAATTGCTTTCCCTCTTGGAATCGTGGCCCAGTCCTACGCTGACTGTGCCTTTGCCCAGGTCGGTAGGGTCCGGTATATATGTCGGATCTTCATACGAATTGGCAGCGCTGACCTTTCCTGTGACGGTGTTGGCAAGTCTCGGGTTCCTAGTCTTGCCTCCCAGGTCGTTCTGCACTCCTGCCCAGGCCTGCCTTCCGTATGTGCTTCCGCCGGTATCTGCTCCAGCCTCCTCCAGAAGCACATTCTTCTTCACTGCCACCTGTGTCGGTGTTATGCCGTGCAGCTTATTGTATTCCATCTGCTTGCTTCGCCTTCTGTCCGTCTCATAGATGGTCTGCTGCATCGAATCGGTGATGGTGTCGGCATACATAATAACGAGACCGTTCACATTTCTTGCTGCTCGTCCGGCTGTCTGGGTGAGTGCGCGCCCGCTTCTGAGGAAGCCTTCCTTGTCAGCGTCAAGTATCGCCACGAGCGAAACCGTCGGTATGTCGAGGCCCTCTCGGAGAAGGTTCACTCCCACCAGCACGTCGAAAAGACCGTTCTTGAAATCTTCGATGATCTCGACCCTTTCCATCGTATCGACATCTGAGTGTATGTAACGGCAGCGGACGCCCACTCTGGTGAAATATTTCTCCAGTTCTTCTGCCATCCTCTTGGTCAAGGTGGTGACAAGTACTCTTTCGTCCAGCTCCGCCCTTACCCTGATCTCTTCCAGAAGGTCATCCACCTGATTCTCAGTCGGACGTACCTCGATCGGAGGATCCAGAAGTCCCGTCGGACGTACCACCTGTTCTACCACGAGTCCTTCCGACTTCTCCAGTTCATAGTCTGCAGGTGTAGCGCTGACAAACACCTTCTGCCCGGTAATAGACTCGAACTCATCGAATTTCAGGGGCCTGTTGTCGGCCGCGGCAGGAAGTCTGAAACCGTATTCCACCAGCACTGACTTGCGTGAATGGTCACCTCCGTACATAGCCCTGATCTGAGGCAGGGTCACGTGACTCTCGTCAATGAAAGTGATGAAGTCCTTAGGGAAATAATCGATCAGACAGAACGGCCTCATTCCCTCGCTTCGACCGTCGAAATATCTTGAATAGTTCTCAATTCCAGGGCAATATCCCATCTCCTTGATGAACTCCAGATCGTATTCGACTCTCTGCTTCAATCTCTTGGCTTCCAGATGCTTGCCTATCTCGTTGAAATACTCGCACTGGGCCATCATATCATCCTGGATCTGGCTGATTGCCTTTATGCTACGTTCCTTTGTGGTGACGAAATTACCGGCAGGATAGATTGATATCTCATCCAGTTCGTCTATGAAAGCTCCTGTCATAGGGTCGATTACGGAGATCTGATCCACCTCATCGCCGAAGAATTCGATGCGGACTGCATTCTCTCCATATCCGATGCAGACATCGACCGTGTCTCCTCGGACTCTGAAAGTTCCTCTTTTGAAATCCACTTCCGTACGTGAGTATAAGGCATCCACCAGCTGATACAGCAGACGGGTCATACTGCGCTGTTCACCACGCTTTACAGTGACGGTCTGGGCGTGGAAATCCGCAGGGTTACCGATACCGTAAAGGCAGGATACGCTGGAAATCACGATGACATCACGTCTTCCGGAAAGCAGAGCCGATGCGGCACTGAGACGGAGCTTCTCGATTTCGTCGTTTATGCTCAGGTCTTTCTCGATATATGTGTCGGTCACAGGCAGATATGCCTCAGGCTGATAGTAATCGTAATATGAAACGAAATATTCTACGGCATTGTTCGGGAAGAATGACTTGAACTCACCATATAACTGGGCTGCGAGAGTCTTGTTGTGGCTCAGGATCAATGCCGGACGCTGAAGTTTCTCTATGACATTCGCCATAGTGAAGGTCTTGCCTGAACCGGTCACACCAAGCAGGGTCACAGCATCCACTCCGTCATTAAGAGCGTCGCATATACCTTTTATTGCCGTCGGCTGATCACCTGACGGGCGATATTCCGAATCTATCTTGAATTTTGCCATATTTTCCTCCTTTCCATCCTTCCTGCTTCTACTGTGCCATTCCCGACTTCCCCGTCATTTTCCGTCATTCCCGACTTCCCCGTCATTTTCCGTCATTCCCGACCTGATCGGGAATCTCTATGCAAATATAACTATTTATATGCAAAATGAATCAGTAAAATTCCTAACTTTACAGATTGTAACTAACCGTATTATTTATGAAACTGAAACATTTTGCTTTCATAGCATTGGCTGCATCCTTTGCAATTTCCTGCAACACAGCCGATAAGACCGGATGGGCTCCTGTCGGAGACCGTATAATGACCCAGTGGGGTGAGAATCTTGACCCTTCCGAAGTCCTTCCTGAATATCCTCGTCCTCAGATGGTAAGAGGAGAGTGGATGAATCTCAACGGACTTTGGGAATATGCCATAACACCAGCAGAAGCAGAGCCGGATAAGATGGATGGAAATATCCTTGTCCCTTTTGCAGTCGAATCAGCATTGTCCGGAGTCGGCCGTGCGGTAGGGGAGAATGAGGCCTTGTGGTATGAAAGGGAATTCATTGTTCCTGAGGAATGGGCTGGTCAGAGGGTGCAGCTCAATTTCGGAGCCGTTGACTGGAAAGCTGAAGTGTATGTGGACGGCGCTTTTGTCGGCGAGCATACAGGCGGATATGCTCCTTTCTCATTCGATGTGACGGATATGCTCGCGAAAGGGAAGAAACATAGCCTTAAGGTGAAGGTGACGGACCGTACTGACAAATGGTTCCAGCCTCGCGGAAAGCAGGTCTCTCAGCCGGAAGGAATCTGGTACACTTCAGTCACAGGTATCTGGCAGACAGTGTGGATGGAGCCTGTTCCTGCATCCCATATCGATTCGTATTATGCTGTGGCCGACATAGACGAAGGTACATTGGCGGTGACGGTGGATGCTGCCCTCGAGGATGGGGATGTTGTTGAAGTCGTTCTTCTTGCGGATGGTGCACCTGTGGCAAAGGCCGAGGGCAGGGAAGTGACCCTTGCAGTTCCGGAAATGAGATTGTGGTCGCCTTCCGATCCGTATCTTTATGATCTGGAAATCAAAGTTTTGCGTGATGGCGTGGCAGTCGATGCAGTGAAGGGATATACTGCGATGAGGAAGATCTCATACGCGGCTGACAAGGACGGACATAAGCGTATGCTGCTGAATAATGAGCCGCTTTTCCAGTACGGTCCTCTCGATCAGGGATGGTGGCCTGACGGACTTTACACCGCTCCTTCGGATGAGGCTCTTGCATTCGATATAGAGAAGACCAAGGAGATGGGCTTCAATATGATACGCAAGCACGTGAAGGTGGAGCCTTCAAGATGGTACTGGCACTGCGACCGCCTCGGTATGCTCGTATGGCAGGATATGCCGAGCATCGCTGACAACAGCACCAACGTCTGGGACAACAGGACATACGAGAATGGAACGGACACTCCGGTACCGGATGATGCCAAGGCAAACTATTACAAGGAGTGGGGCGAGATTATGTCCGCATTCAAGGTGTTCCCTTGCATCGTGACCTGGGTACCTTTCAATGAGGCTTGGGGACAGTTTGATACTGAGGAGGTTGTGAAGTTCACACGTGACCAGGATCCGACACGTCTTATCAATTATGCATCCGGAGGTAATTTCGTGAAATGTTCTGGAGATATCCTCGACCTTCACAATTATCCGCATCCTGAAATGTATCTTTATGACAAGGATTATATAAATGTACTTGGAGAATACGGCGGCATCGGCTGGCCTGTGGAGGGACATCTGTGGCAGCCTGACCGCAACTGGGGATATGTGCAGTTCAAGAGTGCTGATGAGGTGCTCGATACATACGAGAAATATGCCGATATGCTCATAGATCTCATCGATGACGGCTTTGCAGGAGCGATCTATACGCAGACAACCGATGTCGAGATCGAAGTGAACGGTCTTATGACATACGACAGAAAGGTGGTGAAATTGGATATTGAAAGGCTGAGCGCCATTAATCGCAAAGTGATTGAAAGTATGTAGTACGTATCTGATTTTTTTGTTATCTTTGCGCGATTTTGAAAACAACGTTTTATAAAACAATAGTACTATTATGGTTTATTCACACGAAGTGCAGCAGATGTGCTGCGTAAAGAAGGGACCTAACCACGGTCCGGCTCCAATTCCTGAAGAAGGAAAGTGGGTAAAATCAAAGCAGATTACTGATATCTCAGGCCTTACACACGGTATCGGCTGGTGCGCACCTCAGCAGGGTGCCTGCAAGCTTACCCTCAATGTTAAGGAAGGTATCATCCAGGAGGCTCTCGTTGAGACTATCGGATGTTCAGGTATGACTCACTCTGCCGCTATGGCATCTGAGATTCTTCCTGGCAAGACTCTCCTTGAGGCTCTCAACACTGACCTCGTTTGCGACGCTATCAACACTGCAATGCGCGAGCTCTTCCTCCAGATCGTTTACGGACGTACCCAGTCAGCTTTCTCTGAGGGTGGTCTTATGATCGGTGCAGGTCTTGAGGACCTCGGAAAGGGACTCCGTTCACAGGTTGGTACACTCTACGGTACTCTCGCAAAGGGTCCTCGTTACCTCGAGATGGCAGAGGGTTACATCAAGACTCTCGCACTTGACAAGAACGACGAGATCTGCGGATACCAGTTCGTACACCTCGGACGCTTTATGGACCTTATCAAGAAGGGCGTTGACGCTAACGAGGCTCTCAAGCAGGTAACAGGAACATACGGTCGATTCTCTGAGGAGGCCGGTGCAGTTAAGTACATTGACCCACGTCACGAATAATAAGGAGGAAAGACAATATGATTAGAGAAGTAAAATTCGAAAGCCAGGATCGTCGTATCAACCAGATCCTCGCAGTTCTCAACGAGAACGGTATCGCTTCTATCGAGGAAGCAAACGCAATCTGCGATCAGTATGGTCTCGATCCTTATATGACTTGTGAAGAGACTCAGCCAATCTGCTTCGAGAATGCAAAGTGGGCTTACGTAGTAGGATGTGCAATCGCTCTCAAGAAGGGTTGCAAGAACGCAGCTGAAGCAGCTGAGGCTATCGGTCTCGGTCTCCAGGCATTCTGTATCCCTGGTTCGGTAGCTGACGACCGTAAGGTAGGTCTCGGCCACGGTAACCTCGCAGCTATGCTCCTCCGTGAGGAGACAAAGTGCTTCGCATTCCTCGCAGGTCACGAGTCATTCGCAGCAGCTGAGGGTGCTATCAAGATCGCAGCCAAGGCTGACAAAGTTCGCAAGGAGCCTCTCCGCGTGATCCTCAACGGTCTCGGTAAGGACGCTGCTCAGATCATCGCACGTATCAACGGTTTCACATACGTACAGACTGAGTTCGACTACTTCACCGGTGAGCTCAAGGAAGTACGCCGCATCGCTTACAGCGACGGTCCACGTGCAAAGGTCAACTGCTACGGTGCAGACGACGTACGCGAGGGTGTAGCAATTATGTGGCACGAGGGTGTTGACGTATCAATCACTGGTAACTCAACAAACCCTACACGTTTCCAGCATCCTACAGCCGGTACTTACAAGAAGGAGCGCGTGCTCGCAGGCAAGCCATACTTCTCAGTAGCATCAGGTGGTGGTACAGGCCGTACACTTCACCCAGACAATATGGCAGCAGGTCCAGCTTCATACGGTATGACCGACACTATGGGCCGTATGCACTCTGACGCACAGTTCGCTGGTTCATCATCAGTTCCAGCACACGTTGAGATGATGGGATTCCTCGGCATCGGTAACAACCCTATGGTAGGTTGTACAGTTGCTTGCGCTGTTGACGTTGCTACTGCGCTCAACAAATAAATTTGTTTCGCTTGTAGCAAGCAAAGAATTCGCCCGGCTCACCGCCGGGCTTTTTCTTTGCAATTATCTTAACCCCAGTCAGCTGATGCTGACAGCCCCTTTTAGGGTCGCAAGCGATCAGCAAACAGCCCAGTGGGCTTTTGCAGCGCAGCAGCCTGCGGCAGCAGGATCGGGCTAGGCGTCCCCGCTGCTTCGATGTTCTGTGAACATCTCGCTGACGCGGATGACGCGGCGCTGAAGCGCCTTGATATAGTGTACGTGTTGTAGAGACATCCTTTCGAGGGTGTCTCTTTTTTAGTCTGCTCCTTTTCGGCCAGAAAAATGGCACTATTCTTGGCCGCCGATATCGGAAACATCTTCTCAGCCATAAATACAGCCTTTTTTCTGGCCGCCGACCTCAAAACTGAAGTGCACCCAATGCTCGACTTGTTTCCGATGGGGCGCCGATGATCATAAAAATGACATTCCGAAGAACGTCTGCTATGCTTGAGGCTTGTAATCGACTTCGTTGCTGAAGAGAAAGCGGTAGAAACTGGCAGACCTTTGTTCAGTGACGGTTTTTGACGGACTTTTGCCGCTATACTTTCATAATAATCAGCTTTTTCGTACATTGCGAAAAATAACACTATGATGAACCGAAAAGTTATTATCGTGGCGATTTCGCTGCTTGCTGCTTTGACGGCATCTGCCCAGCAGTCGAACATAAACCTCAGTTTCAACCCTCAGAAAGACACCGAAGGGCTGATCCCATTCAGCGCGGATCTGAATTCGCCTCAGGTAAATGACGACCGTACCGTCACTTTCCATCTCAGGGCCCCAGAGGCAGAGTCAGTAGCCCTATCGGGCGCAATGACCACAGTAATGGGAGTACGTGGAAACATACCTTTCACCAAAGGAGAAGACGGTATCTGGACCCTCACCATCGGCCCTCTCCCGGTGGATATGTACCAGTACAATCTGGTTGTGGATGGTGTCAGAATGGCCGATCCTAATAATACATACGCAGCCTTTACGGCAATGCCTCCTTATAGCGAACTTATCGTCCACGGCGACGGACCATCTTGGTGGGATGCCAAGGATGTGCCTCACGGAGCCATCACACGTCATATCTACTATAGTCCTGTCACCAAAGGGGAGCGCGAACTTTATGTATATACACCTCCTCAGTATAAGCCAAAGAAGAAATATCCGGTCCTCTACCTGATGGGCGGCAGCGGCGAGCTCCCTTCAAACTGGATGTATGACGGACGCGTGAACTTCATTATGGACAATCTCCTGGCAGAAGGGAAAGCTGCACCGATGCTGATTGTACTTGTGAACAATCAGGTCGTTCACCGCAATCATCCTCAGCACGCCAATCTTACTTTCGATATTATGGAACGTGAGTATCGTGAGGTTGTCATCCCATTCATCGACAGTCACTACAAGACCATCGCAAATCCTCACGGCCGTGCCATTTCCGGCCTTTCGATGGGTGGTCGCCACACTATGTTCGTAGGTCTGAAGTCTCTTGACCTCTTCGCAAACTTCGGTGTCCTCAGCGCAGGTGACCACACTCCTGAGGAGACCCTAGGTGAATTCCTCAATGATCCTGAAGTCAACGACAAGGTGGATTATCTGTTCATCGGGCAGGGAGGCGCTGAAGAGAAGAGTATGTTCAATATGCGTGTCAAGCCTTTCAGGGAAGCTCTCGACAAGCACGGAATCGAATATGAATACTTCTGCGTAGGTGAAACCGGCCACGACTGGTCCACCTGGAGAAACCTCCTCTATTACGGTTTCCTCCCGAACCTCTGGAAGAAATAGACTTGCCTTGTGGGAGCCGTGCCCGATCACCCGGCCAGAAAATCGCCCCTGTTCTTGGCCGGCAACCTTGAAAGCACCTTCCGCAGGACGGGGAAATCTATACTTGCGAGGAATCATACATCTTTGTTCATAACCTGTTTGAAGGTGAGAAAATGAGTAAAATGAGATTTGCCGACTTTATAAATAGAGTTCCTTCTGAAAAGAAAGCTGAGTTCGATTATAAGCATATTCTCATAAGTCCTCTTATATCAGATGAGTTACAGGCAATATTCAAAGGATAAGCTATTCCTATAATTCCTATAGCGATCGGCACTCCAGTGTAAGATATGATATGGATTGTGGCGGCAATGCATCTGACTCATCTGTTTAAAAAGCGTCGGTACCTGGATTCTTTATTCCACGTACCGACGGTGTCATTTTCGCTGCTTATTACTATGTTTATTGCACCGTGGGTACACGAATTGCCCATTTTACGCTCTGTCGCTCACTTTTGACTGTTTTCTGTGAATACGGTTTTTCCCTTCCTTCTTCAAGGCTTCATTCTGTCGAGGAATACCTCCATAACATCACAGTATTCCGGATAAATCCGGTCGAGAAGATCGGAGGTACTGTTCCCTTCCTTATAGTCTAGCTCCTCAGGCGTAAGGGGATGGATCATATAAAAGCTGACGCTCTTGCCGCTTGACAAGTCGGCGTATTGCATCGTGTCAAACTCCGGAACAGGATATGTCAGCAATACACTGTTATATGGTCTGTCTTCAGTCAGTAATTTCCCTTCTGCGGGACTGATTGTATGCCCATAGCCAAGCCACGATTCTGTCCATATCGGCAATCTGGCTGTGTCTTTAAGCAATCTGAACGGCCAATAATTCCTTTCATCCTTTAGGGACCCGTTATCAATCTTCCAGTCTGCAGGCAGATAGATGACATATTCAGCACGATCCGGCAGGCCATAATTTATGCGGGTCTCTTCATCAATATACATTGGACAAGCTCCGGCTCCAATGGTGCATAAAGTTATATAATTGCAGCCTTCCGAAGCTGGAATCAGTGCAATGTCCAGATGCACATCCGGTGACGCAATTTCGTGAAGCACATTCTCAAATGTGCCGAAATGCTCCGTGATATAATCTGTTATCTCTTTTTCCTCATTCTCTGAATACAGCATCAATCCGCTCTTTTCCTCAGGCTCCTTCAACGCTTCCGCCCAGAGGTAGGCTATCTGATCTTTGAATTTCAGTGCATCTTCTACCATTATGTAAAAGAATCTGCCACCGTCTTTGATGTCTTTTCTGTCTTGAATCCGGACAGATATGAAATCGGAGTAGAATCTGATGTCCTCAATATGTATCCACCTTGCCCTCGACATCACAATGTACCTTCCACCATCAGTATATGTTGCCACCTCTGCGATTCCATCTCTGCTGATGACCGGAAATATTCCGGATTCCTTGAAAGAACTGTATTGACTGTTCATCAGGAAAACCAAGGTTCCCTTGAGGATGAGGATAATCAGAAAGGCTATAAGGAAACACGGGAATTCGGAATTCAACAGATCGGATACGGCAGCCAGGACCAGAAGAACAGCATAAAGAATATTTGTTTTCGGAAAAACGAAAAGGTTGTCATATAGAGCCCTGCACAGGAATTTGACCCTGCCCTTGGGAATATCAAACCTGAGGTCTTCTTCGATCTTTACATCCTTTACGTCAGGTAATCTGTTGAAAGAGAGTTTTTCCATATTGATTAACGATTACAGTCGCAAATATAGGAAGGTATCTTGAAAATCATTAAATTTGGAAATCTAAATTTCAAGAGGACTTGCTATGAAGATACTTATCATCGGAGGAACAGGCACGATCAGCAGTGCCATCACCAGACAGCTTGCTGCCGAAGGACATGACCTGTGGCTGCTTAATCGCGGAAACCGTAGTGCGGAGGTGCCGCAGAATGTAAACCTGGTAACGGGGGACATCAATGAGCATCCGGAAGAGGTTGAGGCAAAGCTCGGCGACGAAACGTTTGATGCGGTATGTGAGTTCATCGGATTTGTACCGGAGCAGGTGGAGCGCGATGCCAGGATGTTCTCCGGACGCACAAAGCAGTATGTCTATATCAGCTCTGCATCAGCATATAACAAGCCGGCCCGCCAGCATGTCATCACGGAAGGCACGACTCTCGCAAATCCATATTGGGAGTATTCCCGCAATAAGATAGCGTGTGAGGAGCTTCTTATGAAGGAATACCGTGAGCATGGATTCCCCGTGACCATCGTACGTCCGAGCCATACCTACTGCGAGCGAAGTGTTCCAGTAGGAGTGCATGGCAGCAAGGGCAGCTGGCAGGTACTCAAGCGTATGATGGAGGGCAAGCCGGTCATCGTTCATGGAGATGGCAGCTCCCTTTGGACCATGACATGGAACGAGGACTTTGCGAAAGGATTCATCGGCCTTCTGGGCAATCCTCATGCGATAGGGGAGGCCTACCAGATAATGTCCGACGAATCACTCACATGGAATCAGATATATCAATCCATAGCAGACGCACTCGGCGTGGAGTTCAAGCCATATTATGTGGCTTCCGACTATCTTGCGGCAGTCGCTCCTCGTGCATATGATCTTGAAGGCGGACTTCTGGGCGACAAGGCTGTGACTGTCGTTTTCGACTGCAGCAAGCTCAAGCGTGCAGTCCCTGGCTTCAATGCTACAACCCGCCTTGAGCAAGGCGTCCGCAAGGCCGTCGCCTATATCAAGGACCACCCTGAACTGCAGGTGGAGGACCCTGAGTTCGACGCATGGTGTGATCGTGTCATCGAGACGATGGAGAATGCTAAAACTCAATTTGCAGCTTCTTACTCATGAAACTTCTTCAAATAATTAAAAAGGTATTGCTGTCAACGGTTTTTGTATGGGGAACCGGATGTGTCTGCATACACAATGAGTATCCTTTGAGAATCAAGGTTGGTACTGATGATATGGGACACACATATTCCATCGTGGATAGTGCGACTGACAGCCTGATCTATGACGGTGGACATAATGAAATCACTTTGGATACTGTGATTAATGAAGTCTACATCTTTCGTGAGGACCTGT
>SUYP01000013.1 GCA_015060395.1 Bacteroidales bacterium | reverse complement strand
GGAACTCAAACTTTGCAGATGTGTTGTCTTCCATACTTCAAAGGTAAGGTCTTTTGATACACAAACCTACCTTCAAGTATATGTTTATGTCACATTATGCCACGGAAGTTTGCAAGTGTCCCGAAATGCTGCCAAAGATTTTATCCTTTGTCCAAGCACCTTCATAAGTTCCTGATCAGTATGCGATTGTTTGGAAATCTGGCCGCTTAAGTATTGATATGTGCCGTCCATACGCTCTTTAAGAGAAACGAGCGCTGCATATTCTTGTTGGAGTTCCTCAAGATCCTTCTTATTATGCTGACGCTGAACTTTCCACTTTATATTCATATACAGCAATAGTGTCAGAAGAAGTATGGAAATACTTATTGCATATGAAGTATAATGTCTCTGTCGCGTTTGTATCAATTCGCTTCTGTAGCTGTCTTCCACAACTTCAATATCCGAACGATGTCTTTTTACGTCTTCTTCCTTTACTAATTCTGCAAATATCTTCTGCGCATTTAGTGCTCTTTCATAATCGCCAAGTTCCTCAAGAACGTCCGAAAGAATTCCATAATATGATATATTCAAACTGACATCATAATATTTAGCATAATTGTCAAGCATTGTCAAAGCCTCCTCTGTACAACCGGCGCTTAGATATGCCTTGGCAATTATGTGCCATTGAATCATATCATATTGCGGATGCTCTTTGATGTAATTATCAATGTAATCTAAATAGTCCTTAGTTGCTATCCCATTCCACAACATACTCAATATTATTAAGCGACTGTAGTTATGAATTTCAAATGTCCCAAAATATGAATGGAACTGCTCAGCGAGTTTGATATACTTATTCAAATTGGCATTATCATGATTGTATATATATACATCAGCCAATCTGAGACAATAATTAGCATAATGACAATACTTTCCTGCCCTTAGAGAGTATTTGCAAGCCAACTCATACGCTTCAATTGCATTTATTAATTTACGTGCATCATAATACACACGCCCTTTCATTGCATAGAGTAGGCATTTGCTTTCAGCACTAACTCTTGACGTATCTAATGACTCCGCTTTTGCCGCATACAACAAGGCATTCTCATTATCTCCTGCATTCTCATAAATTCTGGCGCGATAATAATTGCATAAGAATCTATCTTCCTTCGAGCCATGACATTCATAATACTTGACTGCCGGAGCGATAATGCTATCTGCCTTTATGTCAATATAGTTTTTATCTAATGCCATTGAATACAGCAGTGCATACTTTGCCTTTTGCTTGCGTGTTGAAAGGAGGTCTTTATCTATGGATTCCAATACCTCCAACGACGACTCTGGATTATCGTTCATACTTATTTCTGCGGAGTTCAAAGCTGACCCTACCTGATTATCCTTGCAAGACAGGAACACAGCAGATGCGCATAACAAAAACACCAGTAGTCGTTTCATTTAAATCAAATCTTAGTTGTCCTTTACTTAATTCTACAAAGATAAGCACAACAAATATCACCGCCAAATAAATAGTCTTACAACAATCTTTTGGCACCCATTGAGTATCAAGAAGTTACAGCTTCATTTAAAAGAAAATTCTTTCAATAGTTTGACAATGTCTCATTTTGCGTTTTTGAAACATAGATTTTACCGATTTTGATACAAGGAAATCACTCCTCATCATCTTCCGGGCACGGTGTCAGAATCAAATCCTTTGAAATTACTATCCCGTAAGGCACATTCCTGAACCTTCCTTCCTGAGGCACAAGGATTCCGGCTTCAGTAAGCCGCTTGATATCCCTTGCAGCTGTATCAAGTGATACCTTTGCAAGTTTTGCCCATTTCTTCGGAGTGAGTTTTCCGATATAACCATCGAGGTATATGTTGAGCACAGTCTTCTGGCGATCATTCAGCACCGCCTGTGAGTGGTTCTGCCAGAAAATTGCCTTATTCAAGATTGATGACAGCATTTCCTCTGCTCCCTCGATGGATCTTAGCATACAGTCCAGATACCAGTCAATCCATACGGTAATGTCGCACGAACCCTTCTGACATCTTTCCAAAGTGTCATTGTATTTCCTCTTTTCCTTATTGATCTGTCGCGAGATACTGAAATATCTCAGTGTCGAATTATCCGCTTGGCTGAGTGCCATATCTGCAATCGCCCTGCTTATTCTTCCGTTTCCGTCATCAAATGGGTGGATGCTTACAAACCAGAAATGCGCAATGGCAGATTTTACATAATCCTTCGGTGTCTCATCGGAATTGAACCAGTCAAGAAGTTTCTGCATCTCATCAGGAACGAGTTCAGCAGCAGGAGCGTGGTAGTGTATCTTCTCTCTTCCCCAGGTTCCTGAAATGACATCCATCGGATCGACACGATATTTACCTACATTTATAGGCTCCATACCGCTTCTGCCGGTAGGGAAGAGGCAGTTGTGCCATCCGAAAAGTCTGTCGTGTGTCAATGGACTGGCAAAGTTGTTTACAGCATCAAGCATCATCTCCACCACTCCCTCTATGTAATGTGACGGCTCTGTCTCATTCGTGATATGCACCCCCATCCTTCTGGCCACAGATGAACGCACCTGGTCGGAATTCAGCAGAACTCCTTCAATCTCCGATGATGACACGATGTCGTAAGTCAGTGCTTCTACGGCAGCCTGTTGCTGCACGTCAAATCCGATGGCAGACATTCTTCCCTCAAGGTATCCTGCAGCTTTGCTGACTTTAATCAGTTTAGCATCTATCTGCTCTCTATTCCAAGTAAAATTGGGCCAGTTCTGTGTCTCGTGTATATACATATCCGATGAATTTTCAGCAAATATAGCAATTTGCGGCTAATTAACCGCAAAAATTGCGGATAATTAGCCGCGATTATTGAAAGCTAACATCCTTTCATTATTACCAACATCCTTTGATACTACTTTAAATCAATTATAGAAAGCGCTGAAGTATCCCCTGCAATAATGCAGAAGAAGTCTTTACGTATATATTATTTTGCTCTTCATTCGGTATTTGACCAAATCTAAGACCATTCCCTTCAATAACTGATAACATAGTTTGACAAATTCCTTCTGCCTAGTAACTGCGGAAGTTGATAATCTAATTTCATAGGAATTAACTGTGCGACCAGCGTAGAACAAATTGTCTAATAGGATAAGTAGGTCTGAGTCTATAGATAAGTGCTTATTAATTCTTTATATTCTGGATGATTTAGCAGAGTAGTATTAACATTTTTGTTGTTAATATCAATTAAAGCAGATTGAAAATTATTTTCTTTATGAATAAAATCTGTTATTCTTATTTTAAATGGATCTAAAAATTTATGTTGAAATTCATTTTTAGGGCAACGGAGAAAAGTTATATTCTCAAGTGACGATCCTTGATGAATATTGTATGAGCCCATTAAAACTTCAACAGTTTCATCAATAATACCAGCATAAAATTTTGCATGAAATTTCGAATCACTATATGTTTGTACACGACTTTTATTTGCATTCTTTTTTCTACCGTCATATTCATCTGCAGCTTTTAATAAGTCGCTTAACGCATCCCATTCTTTTAAGTCATCATAAGTCCGTTCTCTATGTTTTAATGCTTCTTTTAACCTATTTAAAGCCCTTTTCCTTGTAACAAATAAAGCCTTGTCAATATCAATGATTTCATCTAACCAATGCCAATAATGTATGATTTGTTCATCATATTTAGGAGTTTTATAATCAAAACCTATAAATGGAGAAACCAATACAATATGATTTGATAATACATTCCATCTTCTTAAGGCGTTATCAAGTATGTTATAACAATAATTTCTATCATATACACCGTTTGTAAGTTCTTCTATTTTTACTTTATTAGTGCCTATAAATACTAGATTGCTGGTCGTTAAATCACGTTCAGAGCTTATTTTTTTGTGAAATGCTACACATATTATATTGTACTTTTGAGGTATTAGATTAAATACATCTATTTATCACTTCTCTGAAATCTATGTAATCTCTCTTGGTACGATTGCTTATACATACGTTTAACTTTCTCCTCCAAAAAGGAATTCTCAATTAGTTCATAAACCTTTGGCTGTTCAGTAGCAAACATCTCAATAATTGAGACTATTTTTTTAGGGAGTACACCTATACGGGTTCCGAAGGTGATAAAGTCGTCTTTGCATGGATGTAGAGTTCGAGAATAAACGTCCGAATATGCCGATTCTGGTATTAATCCGTCTTGCAAAGCAAAATCACCATCAACGATATGTATAGAGGTGTTCATCAGGTCGTAGGCAGGAGTAAGCACATAGTCGCCACCATCTGTCTCTTGTAGTGAGAAGTTTTTCAAGTGGGCATCGCCATTGCTGAAAAGATAATTGAATACTACAAGAGTGAAGAACTTTTCCATCTCTACCTGCCATGCAGAAACACTTTGCTTCAATAGATTTGCAATATCCTCATAGCTGCCAGAATATTTGAAGTCCATTCCACTATTCCTTTCGGTCTTTCCTGCAATAGACGCAAAGTCATCTTGCTTAATTTTAGATCCATCAGCCTTGTAATCAAACCTCTTGGTAATATATAAAGGATTACCATCAGCAAAGAATGCAAGTGCATTAGCGGCAGTGTTAATCTTGTATACTTGGCTAGCAATCTGCATAGTCAGATGCTCATTTGCAGGAATATTATGTCTGAAACGAAGGCTTTTATATTCGGGGATAGGCTTTAAGATATATCGTCCGGATTCTCCTTCGGGTGTAATAATGATTTTCCCCTTTTTGATGATTGCAGAAATCTTCTCCTGCACGCCAGAAATGGAAATCTTATTTATAGCCGCAACAATATCAACTCCAGTATTGTCGTTTATTGTCAGGTCCATAATATGACTAACCTTTTTGCCTCCAAATACTTTTCGTAGACAAGAAGGACTATATGTTTCGAATCCCGGTGCAAGTGTACCTGGACAAACATTTATTGTTTTCATATCTCTTCTATTGTTATAGCACCAATGGTATCGTGCTTTGCAGTTGCCAATAATAAACCGAATGAATCACTTTCGTCTATTTTTAAAGTCATACACTGAGTGGCTTTATTAGCTCCTTCTGAAAGCATATTATAAAAGAATGGAAACAATTCATTGGAAACATACTCCTCCTTGCGTTTTGGAAAAGCAAGTGAGATTGCACGCAACTCAGGGTTAATCAGGTACTCATCATCATATTTGAAAACATAACGCATATCATCTGTTTCTGTCAGCGTACCTGCAACTATCTTATTTGCTAAAACTAATGCTCGCCTCATAATTCATTTATGATTTTCACCTTCATTACCAATTCCAAACCAAGAACCTCTGCAATCTTCTCCAGAGTCTTCAATGATGGATTACCTTTCTCAGATTCCACACTTTTGATTATACGCAAGCTAAGCTCCGTGTAATCCGACAAGTCCTGCTGGGTTAACCCCAAAACAGCTCTACGTTCTTTTATTAATTCACCATATTTCATAGTGCAATATATTTCACTTTTGATGCAAAAGTATATAATATTTTTCATTTAAACAAATATATGTGCAATATAATGCACTTATAGATAAAAATACCGCATAGATGCATCTATTAGTATGGATAATATTTATTCTCTCCTCGAAAAGAGAAAGGTTCATAGGCTAAATGGTAAAATTCCGCTCTTCTTTTACGACAGTTTTCGAATGTAAATCATAGATTGATAAGTATTACTTGCCAAATTCTAAATTTAATTTGTAATTTTGAATGACAAAAATTTAACGATAATGAACAGAATTATGAATAAAAGTAAGAGAATTACAGTGTTGGTTGGAGCAGGAGCTATTCTTGATTTTGATTTACCAGAAGGTGTTCAAAAACCTAGTACAAAATATATAACAGAAGAAGTTGTTAAGCGTCATGAAATTATTGCTATGGCACGTGACGTGTTGAAGGAAAAATTTCCTTCCGAGCCACATTTTGAGATGTTGTTTCATGTTTTAGAAATGTGGTGTGCTTATGGATACATTTGGAACAATCCTGATAACCTTCCTAAAAATCCAAATGTTTTTCCAGTATTCGCCCCATTTGTATCACCAAAATATCAAATAAATGTTGAATGTATTAGGGGGGCCATTTATGAATTTTTATTGGTAGTTATGGATATTATCAATAGTTACAATAAACCTTATCTTCAGGATGAGAGTTTTAATAAATGGTATAGAGATTTTTGGAAAAATTATATAGGTTATTGGGATATATTTAATCTGAACTATGATACAACGATTGAGCATAGTTTAGATCAGTGTGAAGATGGTTTTGAAGAAATTTGTGGCGTAAGTGATTTTAAACATTTTGTTCCACAAAAACTTTGGGGGAACGCAAATGAATATTCTACTATGAGTCATTTACATGGATGTATAGAATTTTTTGATGAACGATATAAACAAGAGACTTATAAAACCGAGTTATTTAAATATGATTTCCATGATATGTATAAATATGATTCATATGACAAGGTGCGAGATTGCTATATCGGTTCTACTAAAAGCCTTAAATCGAATCAAGCAGGAGAACAATTTGTTGGTACCCCAATAATTACGGGACTCCGTAAGACTGATAAATTAAACATTATACCATTCGACTTCTATCATGGGCATTTGTTTAATTGCATAATTAAAAATAATTCTTTATTATTAATTGGCTATTCTTTTGGTGATGTCTATATAAATCATGTGATAGAGCGCATGGAATTAATTCATGGTGATAAAAAACGAATTGTATTAATTGATTGGTGGCCTATTAATGAAGAAATAGAAAAGATTACTGATGAAAATAAAAAGCAAGGCTTAATTAAAGAGAATATGAAATTTTATACTTATGAATATAATATTAACCACGAACTATTCAAATTTCTTTGTCGTATGACAGGTAAAACACAGTTTGAAGAAGTTATGAAAAGTTTCAAATCATATGATAGATCAGGACCTATGGTATCTACTAATGGATGTTTGATGCTATTTATTGGAGGCTTTAAAGCTGCATCAGAACATAAAGAAATAATCTATGATTTTTTAAATTCTTAATATGCTAGATGTTGTTATGATATAAAAAATGATAGTAACTTCTCTAACACGTTTTTACTACAAATTATCAATATGCATATCTCACTGTGAAAAGAAAGAGTATTGATGTGTATAATCATTTTTGCTGGTGAAAAGAAAAAAATATCAAGTTGTTTTTTTCTTTTGGTGGCAACATCCCAATGATTCATTGAGGAAAATGTGAAATTACTCTAGTCTTTAGTTTACAGTCTCGAATAATTTTCAAATAGTCGGGCTGTTTATAATTCGACTATTACTATTTTCTTGTATTTAAACTTTAATGAAACAATTAAAGTATTTTGCAGAAATGTTGTATCTTTGTTGTCAACTATGACAGTAGTCTTGGTAAGTTCTTTGAATTCGATTGGGTAAGTAATGGGAAAGTGGTAGTGAAACGCGGAAAGTAGTCACATTTCATCGTATTTGACGCAACTTTCACCTACCAAGAAAGTTACCAAATCACCCAAGAATCGCATCCTACGTACGTATAATGCCTATAATCAGATTTTGGAACGAAGAGGAGTATTAATAGACTATCTTATTGAAGCATAATAAGTTAAATGCTATGATCGGGCAGCCATTCGGCTGCCCGATCTGCTTTACAGCCTTTCGCGCCAATTTATTCATAACCCTGTCAGGAATTTCCAGCCCAAATGAACCGCTCGGCATATTCTGCTGCTGATTTTCTGTAGATACGTATCGGATGGTGTGTGAAGTTAGAGTAAAAATCATTATATTTGACAAAATTGACTTTCAGGAAGATATGATTGGGCGCGGATGATATGATGAGCAGCCCTACAGGCCTGCCGGGGCCTTGTGATGACCGATGACTGATAACCACATTAATCCTATAACTGATAACACAACTATGAACAAAGAATTATCCAGACGTTCGTTCCTCAAGGTGGGTGCGAGCGCGGCAGTAGGACTGGCAGTGGCTCCAGGAATGCTGATGGGCAAGTCCAGAAAGGACAAGAAGGCTGCCCCTAAGCCTCTTGATCGGAAACTCAAGATTCTCGGCGTCGGTATCGGCGGAAGAGGAGCTTCTGTGCTCAGGGAGCTCGAAACAGAGGAAATCATCGGTCTGTGCGATGTTGACTGGAAATATGCGGCGCATATATTCGAACGTTATCCTGAGGCAAAGAGGTACAGTGATTACAGGAAAATGTATGAGGAGCTTCTTGATGAGGCTGATGCTGTTGTAGTGGCTACGGCTGATCATACGCACGCTATCATTGCGGCTGAGGCGATTGCTGCCGGAAAGCACGTATATGTCGAGAAGCCGCTCACGCATACGGTATATGAGTCACGCCTGCTCACGAAGCTTGCTGCAAAGCACAAGGTCGCGACCCAGATGGGTAACCAGGGAGCTTCAGACGAGGGTGTCAGACTTGCCTGCGAATGGATATGGAACGGTGAGATCGGTGAAGTAAGAAGAGTCGAGGCTTTTACAGACCGTCCTATATGGCCGCAGGGGCTTGAAAGACCTGCAGAGGTGCAGCCTGTTCCATCTACACTCAACTGGGAGGCTTTCATAGGTCCTGCTCCGATGAGACCGTACAACGAGATCTATACCCCTTGGAATTTCAGAGGATGGTGGGATTTCGGAACCGGAGCTCTTGGAGATATGGCCTGCCATATCCTTCATTCTGTATATAAGGGACTGAATCTGGGTTATCCTACGAAGGTGCAGGGTACATCGACTCTCCTTCTTAATGAATCCTGCCCGAATGCCCAGAAGATAAAGTTTGTTTTCCCTGCCCGTGACAATATGCCGAAGGTGGCTATGCCGGAGGTGGAAGTACATTGGTATGACGGTGGTCTCAAGCCTCTTCGTCCTGAGGGTATTCCTGACGGAGTCGATCTGAATATCAGCGGTGGCGGAGTTATATTCTACGGATCCAAGGATACAATGATAGTGGGCTGCTACGGAAGTCAGCCATATCTTCTCTCCGGACGCAAACCGGATGCTCCAAAGGTTCTCAGAAGGGTGGAGCTCAGTCACGTCCAGGACTGGGTGCGTGCTTGCAAGGAGGATCCTTCTGTGCGTGTACCGTCCGCATCTGATTTCAGCGAAGCCGGACCGTTCAATGAAATGGTCGTGATGGGTGTGCTGGCAGTACGCCTTCAGGAACTGAATATGGAGCTCGATTGGGATGGCGAAAAGATGGAGTTTACAAATATTCCTGAGAATGCGACCATAAGAAGCGTCATCCACGACGGATTCACGATCAAGGACGGACATCCGACATTCAACAAGACTTATACAGATCCGGTAAATGCCCGTGCCTTTGCAAAAGAACTCATCAGGCACACATATCATAACGGATACAGACTTCCGGATATGCCTGTAGAATAATTTAAATCAAATGGCTATGAAAAGAATCATATTTTGTGCAGCAGCACTTGCGCTTATTACAGCGTGCGGTAACAGACAGCAGGAACTTGTAATCGGTGACCCTGTATATACTGGCGAACAGAGCATCATAGAGGTTAATGAACCATCGACTCCGAATTGCCCGCCGTATGTGGTCGTTAGCAATCCGGAGGTTGACCTTTCGGCATTCCCTGTTGATGAGGAGGGGTATCACGTCCTCTTCAATGGAAATGAGAAGATGCAGGGATGGAGAGGCTATGGAAAGGAAGGAATCCCACCAAGATGGATTGTGGAAGACGGATGCATCAAGTTCTGTGGAACAGGACTAGGTGAGGGACAGACTGCAGAAGGCGGCGACCTCATTTTTGCGCATCAGTTCCAGAATTTCATCCTTGAACTCGAGTGGAAGGTAGCCAAGGGTGGTAATTCCGGTATATTTTATCTTGCGAAGGAAATAGCTGTGAAGGCTGAAGACGGTTCTCTCAGATATGAGCCTATATATCTTTCTTCTCCAGAGTATCAGGTACTTGACAATGCAAATCATCCTGATGCATTCCTTGGCGTTGACGGCAACAGACAGTCTGCATCCCTCTATGATATGATTCCGGCGAAGCCTCAGAATCAGAAGCCTTTCGATGAGTGGAACAAGGCAAAGATTATGGTTTACAAGGGAACTGTCGTTCACGGACAGAATGATGCGAATGTCCTCGAGTACCATCTCTGGACTCCGAAGTGGACCGATATGCTCCAGAACAGCAAGTTCAGTGCTGAAGCCTGGCCTATCGGATTTGAACTCCTTAATAATTGTGGCGGCGCCGAGCATAAGGGATATATAGGCATCCAGGATCACGGTGATGACGTGTGGTACCGCAACATCCGTATCAAGATTATGGAATAAGCTGACAGATCCCAACTATAAAACTGACAGTTATGAGATTCAAGACAATCAAATGCAGTGCAGTTATGGCTTTTGCAGGTGCTATCGGGGCTTTTGCCCAGCAGTCTTCCCAGGTAATCAGTTATCTGGAGATATATGATCTGGAGACAGAGACTCATCAGGTGATAAAGGAGTTTCCTTATCTGATTGAGGCTCCGAACTGGACACCGGACGGCAAATGGCTTGTAGTCAATAAAGAAGGACGTCTCTACAAGATTTCTCCGGATGGTTCCGGAGATCTTGTGGAGATCAATACAGGAACTATAAACCAGTGCAACAATGACCACGTGATTTCAGCTGATGGAAAGTGGATAGCTCTCAGCAGCAATGATCCGTCGGTCAAGGACTGGAAATCATATGTGTTCACTGTCCCGTTTGAAGGGGGAGAACCGAAGAAGATCACTCCTGTCGGACCAAGTTATCTTCACGGCATCAGCCCTGACGGAAAGATGATCGCATATTGTGCATTCCGTGGTCCGGAGAATGAGGCTGATGTGTATGCAATGCCGGTCAAAGGAGGCAAGGAAGTGAGATTGACTGATGCTCCTGGCCTTGATGACGGTCCGGAATACAGTATGGACGGCAGGCATATATGGTTCAACAGTGTCAGAAGCGGCAGAATGCAGGTATGGCGTATGCGTGCCAACGGTAAGGAACAGACGCAGATGACCTTTGACAAGGATATGAATTCGTGGTTCCCTCATATTTCACCGGATGGAGAGAAGGTGGTCTATATTGCGTATCACGACTACGAGGTGGCTCCGGGTGACCATACTCCTAACCAGAATGTCCAGCTCAGGATGATTCCGGCCAAGGGTGGAGAACCTAAGGTTCTCGTCAAGCTATTCGGCGGACAGGGATCGATAAATGTGAATTCCTGGAGTCCTGACAGCAAGAAATTCGCCTATATAAGCTATCGTATGGCAGAGGAAATCACCGCTCCTTCAAAAGAGATGGCTGTGCAGCTTTATTCTGCCCGTCAGCTTATAGGCTCTCCTGAGCTTTTTGCAAAGAATCACGAATATGTCCTCGGACGACTCGCTCAGATGGGCTATACAGGTGCGGAAGCGGCAAGCTATTCAGACGGTCTGTTTTCCGGTATGGAACCGGAGGATTTCAAGGCCGCATTGAATAAGGCCGGTCTTGAACTGGTATCTTCGCATACTACAAGGGTGCTTTCTTCGGATGAATTGTCTTCGGGGAATTATGAAGCTGCTATGAAGTGGTGGGACCAGTGTATCGAGGCTCATAAAAAAGCCGGAATCCCGAGACTCGTGATGTCGTATTCCCCAAAGCTTGATACAGAGGCCGAACTCAAGGTGATGGCTGAATATCTCAATGCCATCGGAAGCAGATGCAATGCAGCCGGAATCCGTTTCGGCTACCATAACCACGCACACGAATTTGCAAAGGTCGGAAATACTACAATGATGGATTATTTCATTGCAAACACAGATCCTGCAAAGGTGTTCATAGAAATGGATGTTTATTGGGCGGTAGTCGGTGGCGCAGCTCCAGTGGAATATATGCATAAATATCCAGGCCGCTTCGAACTTCTTCATATCAAGGACAAGAAGGAAATCGGACAGAGCGGAATGGTCGGCTTCGATGCCATATTCCGCAACTTCGACAAGGCCGGCACCAAGGGCTTTATCGTGGAAATGGAAGAAGCCAGCACACAGAACATCCTGAAAGGTCTCCGCGAAAGCGCACTTTATTTGAGGAATAATTACTGATGAGAACCGTTTATACATAATCAGACACTTGCTTATGAACATCAAGACTATTGTTTCAATTCTTTCAGTGCTGGCGGTGGCAGCAGGGTGCAGTACGGACCCGAAGCAGTCTCTTGAAGACCTCAATATGCCTATCATCCAGACCAAATACACTGCCGACCCTTCTCCTATGATATATAAGGATACACTCTTCCTTTATACCAGTCACGATGAGGATGACGGCGAGAACTTCCATATGAAGGACTGGCTTCTCTATACCACTACAGATATGGTGAACTGGCAGGACAGGGGAGCTGTGGCAGGTCTGAGGAACTTCAAATGGTACAGGAATACCAATGGTGCCTGGGCCCAGCAGGTGGTGGAGAGGAACGGCAAGTTCTATATGTATTGCCCTATCCACGGCAACGGTATCAGCGTTCTGATGGCTGACTCTCCGTACGGACCGTTCGTGGATCCGCTTGGAGGCACTCTTGTATGGCAGAGAGAACATTGGTATGACATAGACCCGACTGTATGGATTGATGATGACGGACAGGCCTATATGTACTGGGGTAATCCCAAGCTGTACTATGTCAAGCTCAATGAGGATATGATCTCATATTCGGGAGATATCGTAGAGATGCCGCATATAGAGGACTATCAGGAGGGGCCTTGGTTCTATAAGAGGAACGGTCACTATTATCTGGCATTTGCATCTACCTGTTGTCCGGAGGGCATCGGCTATGCTATGAGCGACAGCCCTACGGGACCTTGGGAGTACAAGGGACATATTATGGACCATACTCACCGTACACGCGGAAATCACCCTGGAATCATCGATTATAAGGGAAAGACATATTGCTTCGGTCAGAATTATGACATTTTCCGTCTTGAGGAAAGCCGTCACGCTGAGCGTCGTTCTGTGTCTGTTGCTGAAATGCACTACAATGAGGACGGCACCATTCAGGAACTCCCATACTTCATTGACTGCAAGGTGGAGCAGATCGAATGGTTCAATCCTTATCAGAAAGTGCAGGCAGAGACAATGGCCTGGGGCTTCGGACTTAAGACCATTCCTAAGAACGAATGGGGTAAGGACCGTTGGAATCAGCTCGTGACCAATATCGATGACGGCGAATACATCAAGCTCAGAGGCGTTGATTTCGGCAGCGGAGCCAGATCATTCACGGTTTCAGCTTCCGCTCTCCTTTATGGCGGTACTATTGAGATCAGACTTGACGATTATGACGGAAAGCTGGTCGGTAAGGTTGACATCGGATGCACAAAGAATGAATTCGTGGAGTTCACCACAAAGATAAGGGGAGCAAAGGGAGTTCACGACCTCTGCCTCGTATTCAAAGCCGGCAGATATCAGGACCGCAACCTTTTCCAGCTTGACTGGTGGAGAATGGAACAGTAATGCTCCGGTCCGCTTGCTTTAGAACAGTAGGAAGAAACGGTCTGAAGGCTCGACCCTGCCGTATCTGTTGAATACGCTTAAGTATTCAGCCTTTTCAGGAGATATGTACATAGCAGTTTTGTAAAGATCCCTGCACAGATTCTGTGACACTTCCTCAAAACCGTCGATCTGTTCGTACGGCCATCTTTCCCTGCCGTCTTCTGAGATATATGGAATCAGGAATCCTAGGGCATTGTGGAAATTACGCCCGTCATCAGATGTTGAGCCGTCAATATCATAGCCGAGTTTAGCGGACATCAGGAATATATCTATGAAGTGAGCCAGGTTGTATTGTGAATAATGATATGACCTGGTTCTGCTTAATTCAGCAGGCTGACTGCCGTCCGGGGCTATCTGTGTGAAGATGCGCTTTTCAGGGAACTCTTCTATGATTCTGCGTGCAATGTCCTCTCTTCCAGAGTATAGGGCAAATGCAATGACCTGTGCGTCGTATGCGGTCCCGTGATTGTTGGCCGTTGCAGCTTCAGCCATTCCCTGCTCACTGGTACATATCCATTCCAGAAGCTCTGAGAACCATTTCTTCAATGCCTCAGAATCATCGCTCCGGAAGGCTGCTGATCCTTCAAGCAGGCATACTGCATCCAGCATTTCCACGAATGAATATGTGTCCAGGATACCGTACTGACGTCCTTTTCCGCCATTATGTCCCGGCACCATCTGTGCATACTCCAACGATGGATTCATCCTTGTCTTTTCATCCAGAAACCATACTTTCAGGAATTCGACAGCCTTGCCGGAATACTTTTCATCTCCGGTAAAGAAATAGGCGAGAGCCAGGGTAGTGACCCTGCCGGCTGTTTCTGACAGAGGATATCTGTCAAGTCTGTAGATCTCGGGGTTGGAATATCCGTCCCTGTTGATGTAGGGCAGGCCGTCGGGGCTGGCGGGATCCGGCCAGAAATATCGTGCCTGACTCATATAATCGTGCTTGTCTCCGCTTGCAGGTGTCTTTTCTTTCTGCATCACGGACAATGGCACGGCATCCAGAAGCGAGTCGGCCTGTCTGATCAGAGTCTCGAATGCCATCCGGTATTCCGGAGATCCGAGTGACATCCTGACATCTTCAAGATGAGCTCTGTCCCAGATCGACTGCGCTTCTGTGATTATGGATGCAGCCAGCACCGTCAGTGTCAACAGCGCTTTCTTCATATTGCTTATCAGTCAATAAGCTGATTCTTTTCCACCGTCCAGCCTTCCCTGAGTGCAAGTCCGCAAGGGGAGCCTTTGAACATTTCAGCGGCTGCGGTATCGCCCTGAAGCTGCCACTGGAGCCAGGCGAGAGCCGGAACCGTGAACTCTCCTCCGTGCGGTTCGCGGTATGTACCGCCGTGACCTACCGGATAGTTTGCTGCTACAGCGGGCACATTCTTCAGACGGAAGAAATCATCCATTCCGTTGCCGTATGCGATATCTTCCTCACCTCCAAGTATATATATCACCGGAACCTTTATATCCTGAAGCTTCTCTTTTTCCGGCATAGGCATACCGGGCATCGCTCCCATAGGATTGACGAAGAGACCGCTGTTCATTATCATCAGTGTCTTGAATCTAGGGTCTGCCGAGTTGTCGAGAGTCTGCAGACCTCCGCAGGACATACCGGCGGCGGCAATCGCATCCGTGTCTATCCTTCCATAGAAAGGACTCTCCTTGTCGGCATTCTGGGCGATAGCCCAGTCAACGGACTGTATCTGCTGCTCGGATGTCGATCTAGGACCGTGGTAAGGTGCTTCCTCCATAGGGATATGGCCTGTGGCTATGACCAGGAAGCCGTGTGAGGCAATCTCGTTGAGGAACTTGTAATGTTCCCAAGGGGAGTTTGTGCAGGCTCCGTTACCCCATACAACGACAGGAAGCTTTTTCTTCTTGCCGAAGACCGAAAGGTCCTGTGGGGCAAATACCGTGTGAGCCTCGAATGCCGGTGCTTCGAACATAATGGCCTTATATGCTCCTGTTCCGCCATCCTCTACGATCTTGGACCGGACTGTTTCCGGTGTTACCGGACCAGATGCGCATCCTGCCAGAATGGCAGCTGCACAGATCAGAGAAAAATATCTTTTCATAGCTTTATGGAGTTTGTTTACTACCAGTTATGATATTATCGGCATATCTCTTTCCTATAGACCCTTCCGAAGCGGTCGGTCACCTTGACTTCGATTGTCTTGGCTTCCGGTGAAACAGATGCCTTGAACATATTCTCCGTAGGAGCGGCATATACCCACGTCCTCTTGAGACTGGACGGGTCCTTGTAGAGTTCCTTGGCAAGAGGATCCTGCGCCTTGAATCTCTCCATATCGCAGACTTTCACTCCATCCTCGAAATATTCGACCTTCCACTCAGGATCATAGTCCCATACGTTTGCTATTATCTGGCCTGGATAATCTTCCGTATCTGCATATATCTTCATCTGGTAGTCCAGCGGATGTCCGCAGCCCTTGTATATCCATTTCATCGAATCTCCGTCAATGTCAAATACCTTGAAGCCCGCAGGAGAACCGTCGATGCATACCTCTCCGCACCACCAGGCACCGCAGAGTCCGGCGATATTGATTTCGAGGATATTATCACTGATCTGCTCGAAGTCAGCCGTATGCATATGTCCCGAAAGAATGAGGGTCTGATAAGGCTCTAGCATCTGATAGAACGAAGGCTTGTTGCAGAGATTGTCTCCTATGACACCATACTGGAAGGCGTCGCGGTCGGACTTGTCCATCGTGGTCGGAATGTGCATAGACACTATCACTCTTGAACCCTCAGGAACGTATGAAAGGTCGTTTTCAAGCCATCTGAGCTGTCGCTCATCGATATATCCTATGTAGAAATAGTCGCGTCCCACATAGAAATTGTTGTTGAGGACTATATAATGGACGTTTCCTACGTTGAAAGAGTACCAGCAAGGACCGTACATATCTTCATAGTTCTTCATCGATGTCTCGAACGAACGTCCGTAATTGGTCATATCGTGGTTACCGATGACATATCTGTACTCGAAGCCTGAACCGTTCATAATGCGGTTGTATTCGGGATAGATGCTGTGGTCCCATCCTACGATATCTCCGAGGCAGAGGCCGAAGGTGTAGTCCTGGTCATATTGCCCGACGAATGCGGTGATGTCATCCGCGTGCTTCTGCAGCTCAGGGAGCTCGCTTCTCTCACTTATCTGCGGGTCTGCTATGACAATGAGGTTGTGACTGGTGTCATCCTTCTCATTCTTTCTTACGATGAAATCGTATTTCCTGATATCTTTTGAAATCTCCTTATAGAAAAGAGTCTTTCCTTCCAAAGTTGCTGATACATAGCCGGAAGGTGTGGATATATAGACAAATCTGCTGTCATCATCTGCATCCATCCTGAAGCGCCCCTTCGCATCGGTCTTTACCGTATTGAGGCCGTCTGTAACTACAACTCCGGCCACCGGCCTACCCTCTGTATCCTTGACGCTGCCTTTGATCATAGCAGCCGATGCGTTCAATGTCATTGCGGCTGCTGACAATATCAATATAATCCTTTTCATTACTTATATGGTTTTTCTTCCATTTCCCATCCTGTAAGTGTTGCAATGTATGGAATCATACAGCTTGCGACCTTGATATGGCCCTTGTAGTTAGGATGCCAGCTTGCTCCCATATCTCCCTCATAGTCGTGTGCAAAGTCAGATACGGTCATATAAGCGACGTTCTTGAGTCCGCTTACAGTGACTGCGCTGCGGATGTAGTCGTAAAGATAAGGGTTGGCATTCGAGCCCATACAAAGTACTGGAGTCTCCTCTCCGTAGTTTGCCTTGATGCTCTGGAGGAGAGAAATGTAGTTGCTCCTGAAGCTAGCCTCAGCCGGCTGCTGTCCGGTCGAGAAATCGTTTGTGCCGAGATATATCACTACTACGTCAGGAGTATATGCACCCATAGACGGCTCCCAAAGCGGTTCCTTTGCAGTGTTGAACAGCTGCTTGTAGCGGTGAGGCATATTGTAGCCTGGACCTGCATTGTCGTAGTTTCTTGCTATTCCCTGTCCTGAATGGCTGACAAGGTTGAAGTCCGCTCCGAAATATCTTGCGGTGATGGCTGCGTATGTGAGATTGCAGTTCTCGGTCTCGGCAAGGAACGGATCGTCCCTGTGGCCGCTTTCAGTACCATATCCGCAGGTGTATGAGTCACCTATGAATTCTATATGCCTCTCCTTTCGGCCGGCAGCCTGAAGAATCTCGCCTTCGCTGAGGAAACTGTGTACTGTGAAGCATCCCTGCTCACCTTCGGTCCTCTTCTGGAGGATGACTTCGTGTTCTCCTTTTCCGAGTCCTTCAGCAAGCACGATCAAAGTGTCTTTTGCCGCTACGATGAATTTTCTGTCCGCCTGTGGAGTCATCTCCTTGTCAACCCAAAGGTTGAACCAGCTGTTCTTTGAATCTGAGCACTTTACTGCCAGATAAGGTCCGTTGAATCTCACTCTGAAATATACTCCGCTCCAGTCGTAGGATACGTCCGAACCGTTTGTGAGAGTTCTTCCTGTGTATTCTATGCGGGAGTCCGATGCAGGAGTCTCGATGTACTCCTTGGCCTTCTTTGCCGATACCTCGGCAGCTGCAGCAAGACTGAGTCCTGCCATAAATGTCAAAATAAATTTACGCATATCTGTTTATGTTTTAACTTCTCCAGAATAATTTCAGTTTAGTGAAAGCGAATGTCACGCACATCATCAGCAGGGTTATCATCACGCCCTGAGCCACTCCCCAGAACTGCGAGCCCTCTGCCAGAGCGTTGATCAGAGGAAGGATGCCGACAAGGCTCAGGATCGGTCCTATGAGGAAGTTTGTGACTGTATATGCCAGCATAGGATTCTGGCCGACACCCGCGATGAATCTGCCTTTGATGTCTGAACGGATCTCGAGCATAAGCAGGAAGGCAGTGGTCAGAGCAGCCATTCCTCCTGTGGTGAGTACGTACGACAGGTTGCAATGGTCTTTGGTTATTCCTCCGTCGATAGGGTCGAAGATGATGCCTGCAAGAAGAAGGAGGAATCCTATTCTGGCAGTGCCAGTATAAACGTTTCTCTCTTTCCAGGTGAGGCAGAAGAATGTAATTGCGAGTGCTCCAGAAATGATGAAGTCTGCCGTCACGTGTCTTGTGAACAGTCCCCAGAGCTGGACAAGTGCAGCTGCTAGTGCAACATAGCCGGCAATTGCTCCGTTTCGTCCTATCTGTGGCTTTTCACCGCTTCTGGAATGCTTCAGGATCATATCGCCGACAATCGATCCCGGCAATACGATCAGCAGATACTGGAGCCAGTCCCAACTGAAGAACCAGCTCACACAGGCGCAGGATGGAACGAACGAAAGTGCCTCAGGAGCGTATGAATCCAATGCCTTTATCGCTGCAACGAGCATAAAGACGAGCCATCTCAGCCTTATGCTGTCTTTGGTGAACATCCAGATGAGTCCTCCGGTAACGGCGATGACTGCGAGAATCATAATGATGATGTCACATCTGTCCTTGCTCAGGGCCAGACCGAACCACCGGGTGAATACGAATGACAAGGCGACGAACATAATGATTCCGCAAAGATTGACAGCTGTCCCCAGATGCTTCTTCCAGCCATCTGATCCGGCCGGATTCTGTACTCTTACGAGCGAAAGAAACATAGCCGCCCAGACTGCTATCATATATATATGCACCTGCCAGGCTGGTCTTGGAGTGCTCCAGATGCTGTATGCATTTCCCAGTACGATAGCGAATAATGTCAGTATGAACCACCTTTTGACAAGACTTCCTGTAACTGACCATCTGCTCTGACCTCTCTCAAGTCTTTTACGCATAGAGAAAGGGAAGGCTGCTCCCATTGAAAACAGGAAGAAAGGAAATACCAGATCCACCCAGGTGATACCAGGTACATCAGGGTTGAAAGCGTATGTCGGAGGAGGCGTCTGCGCGTGGAACATCCAGGCCGGGAGGTCAGACTGGAAACCTATGTTGGCGCATAATACCATACCTACAATCGCGATACCGCGGATTATGTCAATCGAAGCGATACGTCCGGATTTTGCTGAGGCACTCATAATTTTTCAGGTGTTAAAGATTTTCTACAAAGTTAGTCAATATTATTAAAAAATTTTAATTTTGTGGCTGATTATGACAAAAAATAGAATGAAACATTTAATATTGTTTTTTTCGGCTGCGGTCTTCCTTCTTTTCACTGAATCAGCAGTTTCTGCTCAGCAGATAGTTTATGCTGATGCTTCTGCCTTCCCTCTTTATGGGAAGGTGTCGGAGGATACAGATGGAAGATATGAACGCCTTCCGTCTCATCTTAAGACTGTCTCCAGAGAACCTGTGTGGTATCTCGGCAGAAATTCTGCAGGCCTTTACATACGTTTCCGTTCTAATTCGACTTCCATTCATCTCAGATGGGAATCGATGTTCAACAACTCTATGACGCATATGACTGATACCGGAACGAAAGGGCTGGATCTCTATGCCTTGCAGGATGGAGAATGGAGGCACGTATGCAGCGCGCAGCCTCAGGGAAAGAAATCAGAGCGTGCAGTCATCCGTTATATGGATCCGATAGAACGGGAATATATGCTCTATCTTTCTCTGTATGACGGAATCTCTTCCCTTGAGATCGGTGTGGACGAGGGGGCGTCGCTTGATATGCCGGCTGTTGACAGCCCATCTTCGGAAAGGCCAGTGGTAATGTATGGCTCCAGCATCCTCCAGGGTGGCTGTGCCAACAGGCCGGGAATGGCACACACTAATATCCTCAGCCGCCGCATCGGACGCGAGGTCATAAATCTCGGATTCAGCGGCAATGCGTTGCTGGATATGGAAATAGCAGAGCTTATGGCTTCGGTAGAGGAGCCCGGACTGTATGTCCTGGACTATGTGCCGAATGCATCTGCAGAGTCTATAGATGAAATAGGCGAGCAGTTCTTCAGAGTGATCAGAGATGCTCATCCTGATGTGCCTGTGATCTTTGTGGAAGACCCTGTGTTTCCGCATTCCGCATACGACAATGCCATCAGGAAAGAAATCGCAGAGAAGAATGCTTCGCAGAAGAGGCTATTCGCAAGACTTCGGAAAGCAGGGGAGAAGAGGATATATTATGTAGGTGCGGAAGGAATGATTGGAGATGATGGGGAAGCCACGGTCGATGGCATACATTTTACAGATCTGGGAGCGATGAGATATGTGGAACATCTGCTTCCTGTAGTGAAGAAAGCGTTACGTAAATCGGAATAATATGAAAGTCGTTATGAACAGATTTGTCAGAAGTTCATTGTTGCTGGCTGTGCTGGCTTGTATTTCCTGCTCTAAGCCGGAACTTGTCGATGTCCTTATAATCGGAGGGGGAGCCGGAGGAACTTCTGCCGGCATACAGTCGGCCAGGATGGGGGCTGGAACTGTAATCCTTGAGGAAACTCCTTGGATCGGCGGTATGCTTACGGCTGCCGGGGTCAGTTGTGTTGATGGAAACTATCAGCTCCAAAGCGGTATCTTCGGTGAGTTTGTCGATTCGCTGGTGGTCGAATATGGCAGCCCGGAAGCCTTGCAGAGCGGTTGGGTAAGCTATGTGAATTTCGACCCGCATATCGGTCAGAGGATATTTACCGATATGACGGAAGCCTGTGGCGGACTTCTGGATGTAAGGAGAGAGGCTGTAGTGACCGATGTAAAAGCAGAGGATGGAGACTGGCTCGTATCCTGGCGTGATTCTCTATGCAAACGTCATAGCATCAAGGCGGATGTGCTTATAGATGCAACAGAATTGGGAGACATCGCCAAAGCCTGCGGAGTTGATTACAGGATCGGAATGGAGGCCTCATCTGAAACCGGCGAGTCCATCGCTCCTGTTGAGGCCAATGATGTGATCCAGGATCTTACCTTCGTGGCCTTTCTCAAGGATTATGGACCTGATGCGGATATGACCATAGATGAACCGGAGGGATATGATCCGTCAATTTTCGCCAACTCGGCCTTGAATCCGATGAGTACAGTGGCCGAGACCGGGCAGACGATCTGGGCTCCGGAGATGATGATAACATACGGAAAGACTCCTCAGGGACGTTATATGATCAACTGGCCTATCTATGGCAACGACTACTATGTGAACTCTGTCGATATGAGCAGGGAGGAAAGGCAGGAGGCATACGAGAAGGCTAAGAATTTCACCAGATGTTTTGTGTATTTCATTCAGACTCAGCTCGGTATGAAGAATTTCGGCATTGCGGATGACGTATTCCCTACAGAAGACGGAATGCCTTTCATTCCATATCACAGGGAGTCCAGGAGGATTATGGGCGAGGCTTTCTTCACTATGGATGCTGCGGCTGAGCCGTTCGCTTTCGACAAGCCTTATTACAGGACAGGAATAGCAGTAGGCGACTATGCTGTCGATCATCATCATTTCAGACATCCTGACTGGAAGTCACTTCCTGATCTGGAATTCTATCCTATTCCGTCTTTCAATGTTCCTATGGGCGTAATCATACCGAAGCAGAATGATGTCGAGGATCTGATTATAGCTGAAAAATCAGTCTCTGTGTCTAATCTGATCAATGGAGCTACACGTCTGCAGCCTGTGGTTATGCAGCTCGGTCAGGCTGCAGGAGCTCTTGCGGCCTTGTCGGTGACAGAGAATAAGCCTGTGAAGGGAATCGGTGTACGTCAGCTTCAGGAAGCCCTCCTTGAGGCAGGATGCTACATTATGCCATATCTTGACCTTCCGAAAGATGACATACATTTCAAGGCCTTGCAGAGAATCGGAGCTACGGGCATCCTTCGTGGCGAAGGCAGGAATGTGGGCTGGGCCAATCAGACCTGGTTCCGTGCCGGTGACCCTTTGCGTGGGGAGGATATCTTTGTGTCGGATATTTATGGGGGTATCAGAATCGAACCAGGGGAAATAAGTGTCGGGCGTATGCTGGAACTTGTAAGGAGTGCCGGTGGAGCAGTTCCATACTCTGCGGAAGAAGAGTGGTGGAACAAGCTGGGTCTTGAAGATTTTGACCGGGAACGTACAGCCCTAAGACTTGAAGCCGCAGTCGTGATAGATGCGGCATTCGATCCTTTCGGAGTATTTGAAGTGGATTATAACGGAAACTTCATCCTATAATCATTCTGCTATTCCTGCGTTTATCCAGGCTTCGCAAAGATTGGCGGAGTCTGTCATCGCCAGCTCCTTGTCGATCCCGTAACGGACTATGAGGAGCTCGGCCATTTCTTCTGTAGTGAATTCTTTTCCAATAAGTTCCCTCCAGAGGTATGCGGCACTCTCATTCAGGGATATGAGCTTGTTGAAATTGATGTTTTCTATTCCTTCTGCCGCTACTATATTTTCTCCGCACATTTCACGGAGTACGAATCCATCTTTGATCTTCATATATTTCAATTTTCTGCAAAAGTATCAAAAAACTCCTTTTCAACAAAACAGATTGCTATATTTGCAGTACAATCGATAAGCTATGGCAGATAATTATCTTGAAAAGAAATATGAAGAACTTCAGGCGCGGAAGGCAAAAGAACAGAGAGCCAGACAGATTGCCTGGAAAAAAAGGATGGATGCCTATCGCAAAAAACTAGCGGCTCTTCAGGAAAATACGCCTCCACAGACCGAGAGGCCAGCGTCTGACGGGCAGGATGAGCATCCAGAACCAGGAGTATAGCTTCCATATCTTGCTGTCTGCACTCCAGACTTTCCCTTTTCTGGTCATACCGTACATTATTCCGATGATCTCCTCAAGCCTTGCTGTTTCATACAGGCCTATATTTCCGTCACCTATCAGTGTGACGGTGTCGCCCTGTCTGCGTATTATTCTGTGAATCAGGTAGTTGCCTTTGGTGTCTCTGACCAGGGCGACGCAGCCTTTCCTTATATCTTCGTCTTTCCAAGGCCCTAGAGTCATCTGATCTCTGAGACTCACGAAAAATGGATTCATACTGTTGCCCTTTACAGTGAGCGAGACCGTGTGCCCCTCGGAGATCAGTGACCTGATTTCCTCCATCATCAATGCCTTGTCTTTTATTATCGTAGCCATATTCTGCAAAAATACTTAGAAAATCACTATCTTTGAAGAATTATGGAAAAAACCTTCAAATATGATGTGGCCGGTCATCTTTTCGAGGTGATCCTGCCTGACGGTATTTCAGCTGATGACTTTCTCGGTCCGTATATCCCTTTCTCATCCGGAAGGGAGGATGAACCCCTCTTCAGATTGCGCCTTGAATATTCCGCTGATCTTAAGAATACCGTTCCGGGTACTGTCAGAGAGTGTCTTAATGACGAGGCACCTTATTTCTGGATATTCGATAAGGATGGAAAGTTCAATTTCGGTTTTTCATACACACGTTCACATCCGGACTGTATCCTCATTCCTTCGGATGACTTCAGGGACAATGTCGTATATGTGCCTGCAGCACGGAAGGAGAGACTTACCGAATTTTCTTTAAGCAATGCCCTGATGCTGCTATATACCTTCTGTACGACTCCGTTCGATACATTGATGGTACACGCTTCGGTGATAAAGCATAATGGCGGGGGATATATGTTCCTTGGAAGGAGCGGTACGGGAAAAAGTACCCACAGCCGCCTGTGGCTTGAAAATATAGATGACACTGAACTTCTGAATGATGATAATCCTGTGATACGCGTAACAGATGGAGAAGCTGTCATTTATGGTACTCCTTGGAGCGGCAAGACCCCTTGCTACAAGAATGAAAGCCTGCCGTTGAAGGCGGTTGTACGTCTGTCTCAGGCTCCATATAACAAGATTGTCAGGAATATGCCTCTTCAGGCATACGCTTCCCTTATGCCTTCCTGCTCCTGTATGAGATGGGACAGAAGCTCGACTGACGCTTTGCATAAGACTGTGGAAAAAGTGATATCCAGGGTCGCTTGCTGGCATCTTGAATGTCTGCCTGATGCTGATGCGGCACTTACCTGTCATAGCGCCGTAACCCGATAGACTCCGGCATTGGCCGGCACCTTCTTCAGATATATCAATAAAAAAGGGCAGCCACATCGTGACTGCCCTATATTTTATCGAATCGTTATCGATTGATTAAAGCTTTGGACCAGCTGCTACGAGAGCCTTACCGAGGTCGTTGCCAGTGAACTTGTTGAAGTTCTTGATGAAGCGGCCTGCGAGATCCTTAGCCTTCTCCTCCCACTGAGCTGCGTCAGCGTAAGTGTCACGTGGGTCGAGGATAGCTGGATCAACTCCTGGGAGTTCTGTAGGAACCACGAAGTCGAAGTAAGGGATAGTCTTGGTAGGAGCCTTGTCGATAGAACCGTCGAGGATAGCGTCGATGATTCCTCTTGTATCCTTGATAGAGATACGCTTGCCTGTTCCGTTCCATCCTGTATTCACGAGGTATGCCTTTGCACCGACCTTCTCCATTCTCTTTACGAGCTCCTCACCGTACTTTGTTGGGTGGAGTGAAAGGAATGCTGCACCGAAGCAAGCGGAGAATGTAGGAGTAGGCTCAGTGATACCGCGCTCTGTACCTGCGAGCTTTGCAGTAAATCCTGAAAGGAAGTAGTACTGAGTCTGCTCAGGAGTAAGGATAGATACTGGAGGAAGAACTCCGAATGCATCAGCTGAAAGGAAGATCACCTGCTGAGCGTGAGGACCCTTTGAAGGAACAGCGATGTTGTTGATATGGTTGATAGGGTAAGATACGCGAGTGTTCTCAGTCACGCTCTTGTCAGCGAAATCGATCTTGCCGTTCTCGTCAACTGTAACGTTCTCGAGGAGAGCGTTTCTCTTGATTGCGTTGTAGATATCTGGCTCAGACTCTGGGTCGAGGTTGATGACCTTTGCATAGCAACCGCCTTCGTAGTTGAATACTCCCTCGTCATCCCAACCGTGCTCGTCGTCACCGATAAGCAGACGCTTAGGGTCAGTAGAAAGGGTAGTCTTACCTGTACCTGAAAGACCGAAGAAGATAGCTGTGCTTGTACCCTCCATATTTGTGTTTGCAGAGCAGTGCATAGAAGCGATGCCCTTGAGAGGGTTGTAGTAGTTCATAAGAGAGAAGATACCCTTCTTCATCTCACCACCGTACCAAGTGTTGAGGATAACCTGCTCGTTGCTCTTGAGGTTGAATACAGTTGCAGTCTCAGAGTTGAGTCCGAGCTCCTTGTAGTTGTCAACCTTTGCCTTTGCAGCGTTGAATGATACGAAATCAGGCTCACCGTAGTTTGCAAGCTCCTCCTCTGTAGGACGGATGAACATATTCTTTACGAAATGTGCCTGCCAAGCTACCTCCATAATGAAACGTACCTTAAGACGTGTAGCCTCGTTAGTACCGCAGAATGTATCAACTACATAAAGCTTCTTAGCTGTATTGAGCTGCTTGATCGCCTTTGCGCGGAGGTCAGCCCAAGCTTCCTCAGAGCAAGGCTTGTTATCATTCTTGTACTCCTCTGAAGTCCACCATACAGTGTCCTTGCTAGCCTCATTCATTACGAAGAATTTGTCCTTAGGAGAACGTCCTGTGTAGATACCTGTCATTACGTTGATGGTATCAAGCTCTGTAAGCTGGCCTTTCTCGTATCCCTCGAGGCTTGGATCTGTCTCCTCAGCGAAGAGAACCTCATAAGACGGGTTGTGAAGAATTTCCTTCACGTCGGTAATACCGTACTTGGTCAAATCAATTTTGCTCATAATTTCTTATAAAATATTTAAGGTTTTAATATATTTCCGTATATCTCTGCAAAAATATAATTTTTTTACCATTCGACAAACATTGCCGCGAATATTTTCGCTACATTTGCTCCACAATCTGTGCCTTTGGTCATACAATCGGGAAAGTTGCGCTAAAACGGAAGAATAATGAGCGGAAATGATAATATGAAATCCTTGGAAATCCTCAGTGAATACTGGGGGTATGATTCGTTCCGTCTGAAGCAGGAAGATATAGTCAATGCGGCTCTTGAAGGCCGGGACGTCCTCGCGATCCTGCCCACCGGAGGCGGAAAATCCGTATGCTTCCAGGTACCGTCTATGATGCGCCAAGGCATAGCCATCGTCGTGACTCCGCTCATCGCCTTGATGAAGGACCAGGTACAGAATCTTAATGACAGAGGCATAAAGGCATTGTGTGTGAATGCGGGAATGGGACGCCGTGAGGTGGAACTGGCGCTGAACAATGCCGCTTATGGTGATTTCAAGTTTCTGTATGTATCACCGGAACGTCTGGGGACGCAGCTTTTCAAGAACTACGTGCAGGAGATGAATGTCAGCTTCATCGTGGTCGATGAGGCTCATTGCATTTCCCAATGGGGCTATGATTTCCGTCCGGACTATCTTCAGATCGGAAAACTTCGTGAGATTGTGGATGCCCCGGTCATCGCATTGACGGCGACGGCCACTCCGCAAGTTGCTGAAGATATAATGGAAAAGCTCCGTTTTACTGACAAGTGCCTGATCAAGAGCGGATTCGAGAGGCCGAACCTTTCCTATATCGTCCGGAATTGCGATGATAAGCAGGGGCAGCTTCTGAATATATGCGGCAGTGTAGGAGGAACGGGAATAGTCTATGTCCGCAGCCGTAAGAAGACTGAGGAACTGGCTGCCTTTCTGAATGCCAACGGCGTCTGCTCTTCCTTCTATCACGCAGGCCTCGGGCCGGACTCACGTTCAGACCGTCAGGAAAGATGGAAGAAAGACGAGATCAGGGTAATGGTATGTACCAATGCCTTCGGAATGGGAATAGACAAGCCGGATGTCCGCTTCGTCGTGCATTTCGATGTACCGGACAGTCCGGAAGCTTATTTCCAGGAGGCCGGCAGGGGAGGACGTGACGGGAAGAGGAGCTTCGCAGTTCTGCTGTGGAACGCAACGGATACAAAACGCCTCCGCCAGATAGCCTCAGTGTCATTCCCGTCTCTCGAATATATAGAGGACATATACCATAAGGTGCACATATTTTATGAAATACCTTATGATACCGGTGCCGGCAGGCAGCTCAAGTTCAATCTGGACGATTTCTGCCGTCATTTCAAGCTCCAGAGGCAGATGGCTTATTATGCTGTCGTATATCTGGAGAGAACCGGCCATTGGACCTTGTCCGAGGATCTGGACATATCCGCAAAGGTGCAGATCCGTGTGGATCGCAACGAACTCTATGATATGGATCTTCCGGATCCGAAGATGGGAGCTCTTCTGGAGGTGCTGATGCGCAGATATACAGGCTTGTTCTCATATCCGGTACCTGTCGATGAAGACTATGTGGCTTCACGGATCGGGGTGAGTGTGCCTGTTTTCCGGCAGCTTCTTTACAGACTTTCGCTGGAGCATATCATAAAATATATCCCGAACGATCACGCTACCGTCTTGTTCCTTCATCACGAGAGGCTTCGTCCGAAGAATGTCAACCTTGATCCTGAGCGGTATGCTCTGCTGAAGAATTCCAGCCTTGAGAGGATGCAGAAGATGATAGACTACATCAATGAGGATGATGTGTGCCGAAGTACATATCTTCTCGAGTACTTCGGTCAGAAGGAGAGCGTGGACTGTGGCAGCTGCGATGTATGCCGTTCTGGCAGAAAAAAGACTGCCGGCCCTCAGGACACGGCAGCCAGACTGGTTTCTTTCATAAATGGTGAGAAGTCGGGAAAATATACATTGGATGATATCGCTTTGCGTTTCGGCTCTGCAACGGATTCGATATCAGTGGACTATGCCGAGGTCCTTCGCCGGCTGACGGATGACGGTACAGTGCCTCCTCCTGAAGATGAGTGACCTGTTTACTCGGTCTCTTCCATAAATTTCTCCTGCTTTAGATAGGCTATGCTTTCTTCTACGAATCTATAGCCTGAACTGCCTTTCTTGCCCACCTTCAGATATCGTTCATAATATTCAAGTGCCTCTTCATATCTCCTGAGCCTTTCGTAGCAGTAACCTATTGATGATAAGGCTGATATGTTCTTTTTATCGTATCTATAGCTGAGTTCGTAATATTTTATGGCTTCTTCATATTCTTCCACTCTATGTCTTGCCATTGCCATACTGCCGTAAATGTTATGCATCATAGAAGGGGAGGGCTTGAGCATATCCAGTGCCCTGGCGTATAATCTCTCAGACTCGGGATTCAGACCGTAGTCCTCCATCCTCGTCCGGACTGGCCTGTGGCTCATCGCATTGGCAAGCTGGTAAACAAGTGTGACGTCTGAAGAATCTATCTGATAAGCAGTTTCCAGTTCCTTTATGGCTCTCGGCCAGTTGTTCATCATATAATGGTTCAGTCCGAGATAATAATAAACGGCATACGAGTCATCACCCAGCTCCCTCTGATGCTCGAATGTTTCGATGGAAAGGGGATAGCATTCCTTAAGATGGAGGGCGAGGCCGTGTATCGGAAGAACGGTCATATTGTCAGGTTCCGCTTCGAGGAAAGGACCGGTCATTTCCAGCACTTCGTCATATCTCTTAGCGGCCAGAAGGATATCGGCTTTCTTGCTTATTGTCCTGGCGTGATGCGGTTTTATCCGTAGGAATTCATTGTAATATACCAGGGCGGAATCAGCCTTGCCTGCGAGTCTGAAAGCATCTGCGGTCATAGCGAGGATATCGGGAATCGTATCTCTTGCCGTGATGCCACGGCATACTGTTATGCATTCTTCGTATGCTTTTTCGCGGTAGAGAAGCTTGGCCCGGGCGATCTGGAAATATAGATTTTCCGGTTGCATAGTCGAAAGCATCACCCACCATCCGAATGCCTCCTCAGTATTGCCTGCCGAAGTATGGCATTCGGCCAGTTCAGTCAACACCTCCATATCAGAGGTGTTGCGCTGAAGTGCGGCCATAAGAGTGTCTATCGCCTGATCGGTCTTGCAGAGCCTCCGCAGCTGTCTTGCGTTTTCCAGTGACTGGCGAACGTCGAATCCGGCAGTGTCCGTCTGAGCTTGCGACGGGATGCATAGCAGCATAGATAATGCTGTCAGGACAATGATCCGTTTCATAATCACTGCGCAGCTTTCTCTGGCTTTCTGGTCTGGAAGATCACAGGGAATGTGTAGGTTACAGCGACAGGTTTTCCGTCCTTCATTCCAGGAGTCCAGTCAGGTGACGAGCTTACGACTCTGAGTGCTTCCTTGTCGAGGTCTTCGTGGACGCCCCTGAGTACCTTGGCATCTGTGACCTTGCCGGTCTCGGTTACTGTGAATGTGAGGGTTACTCTTCCGCTGATGCCCTCTTTCCTGCAGTTTTCCGGATAGTTCAGATTTTCATTGACCCATTTGCTGAATTCGTTGGCATCGCCCCCGTTAAAACTCGGTTTTGTTTCCACAAGCTGAAATGGTACAGATTCTGTGTCAGGCTTCCTGGTCTGGAAGATTACAGGGAAGGTGAAGGTTACAGGAACGGGCTTTCTGTTTTTCGTTCCAGGGGTCCAGTCAGGTGACGAACTTACGACTCTGAGTGCTTCCTTGTCGAGATCTTCGTGTACGCCCCTGAGTACCTTGACATCTGTGACCTTGCCGGTCTCGGTTACTGTGAATGCGATGGTTACCCTTCCGCTGATGCCCTCTTTCCTGCAGTTCTCCGGATAGTTCAGATTTTCATTGACCCACTTGCTGAATTCGTTGGCATCGCCCCCGTTGAAGCTTGGTCTTGTTTCCTCATAATTCAATCCGAGTGCTTCTGACTGCAATGTGTCTGTTACGGTTTTGTCAGCAGAGATACTATGTCCGACCGGACTGATGTTGCCTGCATTGGTCTTCTGTGCGCAGGCGCCCATAGCTAAGATGAGAGCCGGCAGGCAGAGGAAATATGCCAGCTTCATCATTCTGTTCGTTTTGTTCTTGTGCATCATAGTGATTCTGTTTTTTAGTTTCGAGTGATTGAAGCCGTTGGCCAGTTGGAAGCGTTTAGCTCCCACGGCTTTCTTCACCAGAAGCAGTTGATATTGAGTTGCATCGATGCCTTTGTTGATTGTAAGTTCGTCAGCTTCATATTCGTGAAGCATCTTGAGCTCGGTCCGGGCGATCCATACCAGAGGATTGAACCACTGGAATACAGTAGCTACTGTATATATCATCAGATCGATGGAGTGCCTGCATTTCACGTGCATCTTCTCGTGAGTCAGGATAGCCGGATTTTCAATGATGTCGTTCTTGCTCAGCACTATGTGTCTGCCCCAGCTGAACGACGGGATCTCACTCTCTACGATCCTTACAGTCGTATCGCCGATTCTTTCCGGCCTGGCGGAACGTATCATTCTGCTCATCCTTATATATGATACGGCTGCAGCAATCACTGAGACCAGACATCCCACGGCGTAAATGATGCTGATAAGCAGTGTTTTCCATTCTGTTTCCGTTCCGATGACTGCGGCCTTCAATGTCTCCGGTTCTGCCGCAAGGGCCTCTTCGATGAATGACACAGGGGTAATTGAAATGCTTTCAGCGGGCATTTCGATTTTGAATAACGGTAGAATCAGGCATAGAATGGTTCCCGTCATAAAAGTGATACGGTTCAGACGGAAGAATGTTGTCTTCCGCATAACGAGCATATACAGTGACAGGAACACAGTCATATATATGCTGCTCTTTATCATATATAATATCAGTCCGTTCATAATGGCTCTATTTACGTCTCTTCTCAATTTCAGCTATCAGCGCCTTCAGCTCGTCCAGATCCATCTTTTCCTCTTCTACGAACTGAGAAACGACACTCGCGTATGAATTGTTGTAATACTGCCGTACTACATTGCCGATCGTATCTCCGCTGTATTCCTTTTCTGTGATCACTGGTACATAGATGAATGTGTTTGCGACTGGCCTTCTGGTGAGAAAGCCCTTTTCTTCAAGAAATTTTACCTGGGTAGCCACAGTATTATAGTTCGGTTTCGGCTCCGGAATATATTTCAGTATATCTCTGATGAACATCTCTCCGTGCTCCCAGAAGATCTTCATTATCTCTTCTTCCTTTATTGTAAGTTTCATAACGTCTGAGTTTTATTCTACAATGCAAATATAGTAATAAAAAACAAAACTCCTAATAAATTTAGGAGTTTTACTAAATATTTTAGGAGATAAGAGAGGTTATTCAATCACCAGGCCGTCGTAAGCGGGGAGTATGCCTTCGGGCAGTTCAGAGGCCAGTTCGTTGTAGGTGGGAAGCTGGTGCGAGAGATGAGTGAGCCAGGAATGTCTGGCTCCGATACGTTGAGCCACTTCTACTGCTTCTTCCAGCGAATAGTGCGATATGTGCTTTCCGTATTTGACGCAGTTGATGACGAAATGCTCAAGACCTTCCAGCTTGGAGAATTCCTCTTCGGGAATATGGTTCATATCAGTGCAGTAGGCTATATCCCCGAAGCGGTATCCCAGTACGGGAAGCTTGTAATGCATTCCTCGGATCGGGATGATACGGGCGGTCCTGACAGGGTCGTTCTCTCCTGCCATCGTATGGATGTAGCCCTTGCCCGGCTCCCACGACAGGATTTCGTACGGGCCTCCGCTCTCTATGGTAAACGGATTCTCATCTATATTATGAACGTGCCATTCCGGTGCTCCTGGATATTTCTTTTCCGCGAATGCATATGAATATTCCAGTCTGAGGGAGTCTTCAACATATTTCTCGCAGTAAATCTCTGATGCCCTCTTTTCCAGGTAGTTGAATGCTCTGATGTCGTCAAGGCCTCCGGTATGATCCTTATGATTATGGGTAAGGAGGATGGCATCCAGATGGGAAATGCTTGCCCTGAGCATCTGCTGTCTGAAATCCGGGCCGGCATCTATCAGTATCTGCATACCTTCATATTCGACAAAAGCGCTGGCTCTCAGCCTCTTGTCACGAGAATCCCTGCTGCGGCATACATCACAACCGCAGCCTATCATAGGCACGCCCTGGGATGTACCTGTGCCTAAAAATGTCAGTCTTGCCTTGCTCATATCGTAACATCCGTTACCTTTCCGATCATTTCCGGATCGTATGGTCGTGAGACCCTGATGTAGTTCCCTGTATATCCTTCCATCATTCCCTTTCTGTCCGTGCTCTCGAAAAGCACTTTTTCTGCAACTCCTTTGTTGGCCTCGACGAACTCCTTGTGAAGTCTTTCACAAAGCTCTTCGAGCATCTGCACTCTCTTGGTCTTCACGCAGTCCTGCACCTGATCCTTCCTGACTGCTGCAGGAGTGCCTGCGCGTCGCGAATATGGGAATATATGAATGAATGCAGGGCGTACGACTTCTTCGAGGAATCTGTAGGTCTCGAGGAACAGCTCGTCGGTCTCACCGGGGAATCCGACTATTACGTCTATGCCGAAAAATACCTTAGGTCCTCCCGGTATTTCTGTTTTTTCTCTGATATATTGTATCTTATGCGCGAATGCTGCCGTGTCATATCTTCTGCCCATTTCCTTGAGGATGGTGTCGCATCCGGACTGCAGAGGAATATGATAGTGTGGAAGAAATTTTGTCCCGGAAGTGATCCAGTCGATCATTTCTTCTGTAAGAAGGTTAGGCTCGATGGAAGATATCCTGTATCTTTCAATTCCATCTACATCATTGAGCTGCTTTATCAGCTCGAAGAATGTTTCGCCAGTTGACTTGCCGAAATCCCCGGTATTGACTCCGGTGATGACTATCTCCTTAATGCCTTCGGCGGCTATGGCTTCGGCCTGCGGAATGATCTCGGATATCGGAATGTTACGGCTTTCTCCGCGTGCGTATGGAACAGTGCAGTAATGACATTTATAATCACATCCGTCCTGTACCTTCAGGAATGAACGTGTCCTTTCGCCGCTTGAATATGCAGGGAAGAATGTCGCAGCACCGAGTCCGCAGTACTCCTCTCCACGGACCTTTGCCAGAATCGTAGGGACAATCCTGCTTTTTTCAGTGGCTCCGAACACCGCAGTCACACCCTCGATGGCTTCGATCTCCTCCTTCTTCAGCTGAGCGTAACAACCTGTCACAAAGATCATTGCATCGGGATTCTGCCTATGCAGCTTGCGGATTATGTTACGGCTCTTCTTGTCTGAATGCTCAGTTACGGTGCAGGTATTCACGAGAAATACTTCAGCTCCCTTGCTCCAGGGAACTGCCTCGAACCCTTCCTTCAGAAGCTTCCTTTCGTATGTTGAGGTCTCGGCATAATTCAGCTTGCACCCCAACGTAATGAACGCTATCCTTTCTTTCATTTGTGAAACAATGTTACTCTTGACCACTGTGCCGTTCCATCTACAGGAGGCTTCTTCTTCGATACTCTCACAGAGAATCTTACAAGCTGTGGAAATCGCTTCTCTATGGCCTTTACGATGCGTCCGGCCACATTTTCCAGCAGTTCAGACGGGATGGACATCTCATCTGCAACTATCTCATAGATTTCCCCGTAATTGACGGTGTCGTTAAGATTGTCGCTTTCAGCAGCTGCAGATAGATCCAGCTCTCCACGGAAATCCACAGTAAATGAATTCCCTCTTACTTTTTCCTGCTCCAGGCAGCCGTGATATGCCTTGAACTCCATTCCTTCGAGTTCTATGATCCCGATGTTCTCCATATTATGCCAAAATCAAAAATACGCAAGGCCTTTTCCCTATGGTAAGGCCTTCCTTTTTCCACTCACTGACTTTCTTCGTCTTTATATATGCATCCGGCATTGTTATGTTCGCGGCTACGCATACTTTGACGTTCGCTCCGCATACGGCCAGGATATCAGCAAACAGCGAATCGTTCCTGTAGGGAGTCTCAATGATGATCTGAGTCTGCTTCAGCTGCCCGGATACTTTTTCAAGTGTCCGGAGCCTGCTTCGCCTCTCGTCTGTCTTTGCCGGAATATATCCGCAGAAAGCGAATGACTGGCCGTTGAGGCCTGAAGCCATCAAAGCGAGCATCAGCGAAGAGGGACCGACTGCCGGCACCACTTCAATCCCGTGTCTGTGTGCAAGAGCTACCAGCTGTGCTCCGGGATCAGCTACCGCAGGAAGACCGGCCTCCGATATGAGTGCGACATCGTTCCCGTTATCGAAGAGGCTCAGATAGCCTTCGATTGTCGCCTGGTCAGTATGTTCATTGAGTTCGTAGAACTGAAGTTCGCCTATTTTACCTTTCAGACCTGCCTTGGAAAGATATCTTCTTGCAGTCCTTATCTCTTCCACGACAAATGTCCTGAATCTTTCCAATGATTTCAGGACAGGTCCGGGAATCACTTCAGCCGGATCGTTGTCTCCCAACGGAGACGGAATCAGAAATAGTTTTCCTTTATTTTCTGTCATTTTTCTTTAAATCGCTCTTTCTGTTGTCTTCTTCTTTAATGCTGAACTCAACTCTTTCTCCAGATATAAGTTCCTGCTGTTCAGCCAGTCTGGCCTCCTGCCTCTTCTGCTTTCCTGAGAACAGGTTCCGGAAGAACTGCCTGAAGCTGTTGAACTCGGTCTGATAGGTAAGGCCGACTCCGTTTCTCTGCGAGTTGTCCAGATAGTTGGAATATTGGTCGGCCGAGTGAGAGAATATGTTCAGACGGAATGCTCCGGATCTGTTGAGTTTGATCTCTATGTCAAGATCACCCACTACGTCGTTCTGTGCTCCGCCTCCTTCATATTGCTTGTTGCCGATGTTGCCGTTGACCACGACTCTGTTGTTGAAGAGCTGGGTAGAAACAGCCACATCGAAAATGTCGGTGCCCTGATCTGTAGGCTGATATTTCAGACCAAGATCCAGCGGGATGTCCAGCTTGTGGAGGATGTTGCTTAGCTGGTTCGCCATAGCTTCCGTGACATTCGAGTAGAACATTGATGAATTGTTCACGATTCCCGACTGCTCATCCGGAAGGAAACTGTTTGAAAGGAGCAGGGACAGGAACTGCTTCTGTATCTTGTCCTCGGTACTGAGAGCACTTTCTACCCTTGACTTGATCATCGGGTTGAGATCAGGAACATCGATGAAGAATTCCAGCCTCGGATTGCTGAGCTTGTCAGTGATCCTGATGCCACATTCCACGTTTCTTCTGTTTGCTACAGAAGATTCGTCAGACAGAAGGGATGACAGAGATGCCTTCGTCTTATATACGGCATCTATGTCCAGCGTACTCTGCATTATGTCTCCGCTGAAATTTATGGAACTGCCGTCCTGGATATCAAAGACCCTGTTTACCAGACCCAGTGCGGAGAAGTTGTATTTACCTCCTGTGAGGGTATAGTCTCCATTGATATTGAAAATGTCATCTCCCGCCTCCAGCTCGATGAGACCGTTGCCCTGACCGCTCAGAACATTTCCGCTTGCCTTGTCGATTTCCACGAATGCAATTACATTCGGTGAGGCCTCCACTCTAAGCTTTACCAGAAAATCGCTCTTTCCCTGCTCCTTTCTGTCGATTCTGGCCATCATAGCCTCATACGGATCTATGTATGTCTCCTTGACCGGCTCCTTGAATTTCAGCAGGTTTGTCGCTCCGCCGGAGGTAGCCGCTCCGCTCATAGGGATATGGAGCTGTCCTGTCTTGGCCGTCACGGCATCTACGGTGAGTACAAGGGAATTGACCGGTCCGGTAATGGATACGTTTCCTGTACCATAGATGTTGCCGTAAAAGTCCTCGTTCATCTTTTCCGTGAGGTCTATTCCTTCTATGTTTCTGACTTTAAGCCTGGTGTCGAATGTTATGTCCTTGAATTGCGACCAGTTTATGCTTCCTTCCACAGTTCCGGTACCGTTGTATCTGTCGCGGATACTGATGTCATCGAACCATACTCCAGTGTCGTCGATATGGAATGAACCGTCTGCATAATATGGTACGTTGGTGAATGCAACTTTCAGCATAGCCTTGTCCAGCCTTGTGCCGGAACTCTTGATTTCCAGCAGATTGACAGGGCCTTCGGCTATGATGTCTCCTGAAACATAACCTTCCATTTCACTGAATACATCAGTGAGGAAAGGCTCTGCGTATTTGATGTTCAGGCTGTCGAGAGTCAATGTTGCATCAAGCATCTTCGACTTAGGAGTGAACTTTGCCGTAGCGTTAAGGTTGCTTTTCCCGAGATGACTGTTCTTTACGGATATGTCGAATCTTTCGAATTCTTCGTTCCATACGCTGCCCAATGTGAGGGTACCTAAAGGTTCCCCGGCTATGAAGGTAGAGTCGCACAGAATATCGGCAAGCAGACCTCTGGTCTTTAAAGGGGATGTGAGGCTGACTTTTCCGGTAGCTATGCCGCGAAGGTCAAGTCCCGGACCGGTCAGTGGTGCCAATGCCGACAGATCGAACCTGTCCAGTCCCAATGTCAAGGTGTCGGCAGCTGTCTGCGAAGTCTTTCCGTATGCATATATCCTCTGGTCTCCGCTTGTCGCTTCCAGTGAGTCTATCACTATTTCCTTGCCTTTCAGACGGATAGATGATGGAAGGATACTCCAGTCCCTTGAGTTGAAATACAGTGTGGACGGGAGCAGGGAAATGCCGACTCCAAGCTCACCGTCTTCTCTTGAAAGATCGCCATTCACAACCAGCTCTCCACGGTTTTCCATATCACTGTGATTGTCATACGAGTAGCTGAGGCCGATATGATTGTCGTCAGCGAGGAATTTGAGCAGATTGTCGTTAAGGGGAAAACCTGCGAGCACTCCTGTCTCAGAGGTCATTTCTCCGCTGAAGTTGCCGTTGAGGTTGTCAGCCTTGAACCTGATGTCACGGAAATTGTTTGCCTTCATCGCGATTCTCTGTGAGTTCAGAGTTGTGGTGAGGGCACCTTCCTTATCGATGTCCAGATGAAGTGTCGTCCCGTTATGTATATATGCTCCCGGCAATATGAAAGCCAGGAGCTTTCTTGTGTCGTGAGTCTGGATGTCGAGCTTGTAGCTGTCACCCTTCCATTCGCTGACGGCATTGTCATACATTGCCGGGAGTTCCTTTCCTGCAGTCAATGATAGCAGATCTTTTGCAAATCTTGTTATCGGAGAGGTTCCTGCATAGCTTCCGTCAGCGAATTGCGAGCTCAGGCTCATTCTGTAAGTTTGGTCGCTGAACTGAGACTTTAGATTGAGATCCCCGATTACGGAAGTACTGTCCTTGTTGGTTAAAATAAGATCAGCAATATCTATGAAGCCTTTTGAGTCTCCATTATCGTTTTTTTCGAATTTGGCATACGTGGTGAAGCGAAGCTTCGACTTCCCTCGCTTGTCGATATTCATAGCATACAGGTCAGAGTCCTGGACATTGGCGTATAATTCATACGATTCTTTTTTTGTCCTGGATGACAATCTGTATTTAACCTGAACCAATGCGTTGAGGTTCGGATCTCTGGCTGCGATTTTGCCATCGAGCTCATTGTCTTCCATAACACCAGTCACCGTGATGTCCTGGTAATCATACCCATTGAAATTCAGGCTGTAAACTACCAGGGAATCCAGGGTGATGTCATCAGGCATTCTGGCGTCGATGCTCGTCAGAAGGGTGACAGGACCTACTATGTCAGACCCTATTGCCTTGCCTATGTCGAAATTCTGAGTGGAAACTGTTCCTTTTATGCTTAGCGGACGGTCTTTTGAAATGACTCCTCCTATGTTGGCATCTGCTTTCAGACGGCCTATGAATGAGCTTATGTCTGCATTTACATCCAGATTGTCCAGCTGTCCTTCAGCAGAAGCCTCGGTCATAAATATTATTCCTCGCGCAAATCTGCTCAGATCGACCTCTTTCCCACGGCTCCATTCTGTCAGGAAACCGCCCAACCCTTCTGTGTCGAAATTCAGCCCCTTGACAGTGGCATCTATGCTTGTATTGCCTATATCCGGCAGTCCCTTCATCGTTCCGCTTACAGAACCGGAGAACAGACCCTCGGAAGCGGTGATCTTTACATTCCTGACATTGAAGTCATCTACGTATCCGGAAACGGTTCCGGATATCACAGCCTTGAGACCGTTTCCTTCCAGCTGAGGCGCGAAATATTTCAGAGTCCTGAAGTCCAGGCGGCTATCAGCTATCGTAGCGTCAATCTTCACCTTGCTTATGAAGTCGGAGAAAGCCTTGATGTTATCATAACTCATCATATACAGAGGCAGATCGAGGTCGGACCACGGATCATCCAGCTTCAGGTTCTCTACTATGGTCTTTCCGCGTCCTACTCGGGCGATTCCGCTCATAAATTCAGTCCTGTATCCGCTTTTCTCCCTGAAGGAGAGGCTTTCGGCCTTTCCGGACATAATTCCGGCCTTGAACTGAAGCTCCGATACAGAAAGGTTTATGTCCTTGACATCCAGGTCATCCCAGTTGATGCCTCCGTGGTATGGAATCTTGTCGATGCCGTAATTCTTCATCGAAAACCCCATATCCTTGATCGTTACAGACTTTATGTGGAAGATCTCTTTTTCGCTTCTTCTCGGTACCTCCGGTTTCTTGATCCGGAATATACGAGAGAGATTGTCAGTGGATGTATCACCGTCTCCCATATCCGGCTTGTCTTCAAGGACAAGGTTCATCTGTGCATCTTCAATGACTGCTTCATCTAGATGGATTCCCTGATGCTTTATGAGTCCGTCCAGCCTGAATCTTGCTGTGATATACCCGGCTCTGAAGAATGTATCGACTCTGGCTGCTGTGGAATCGGCAGCATCGAATGCGGGATTCCTGTCAATGATCATCACGTTCTTGACCAGCAGGGTCTTGAAAGGCTGGAAATGGATCTTTTCGAAGCTGATGTCTGCATCAAGCCTGTCGTCAAGAGATTCGACGACCTTGCCGATAATGAATGTCTGGACCCGTGGCAGCTGTATGATCAGTGCCGCGGCAGAAATGATGGCTGCAATTGCTACAAAGATGAGCCAGGATATTTTCAGAGCCTTTCTGATAATCGATATTATTTGATTGTCCAACTTGCAAAATTAATAAAAATATCGGATAAATTCCGTATTTTTGCCATTTGGAAAACAGCATATTGTGTGCCTTCCTTTAAAATTGATACGCTGGCGGGCATACAAATATTCAAGATTAAATGTAACTATATGGCAGACATCATATTAGGAATAGAATCCTCTTGCGATGATACATCCGCAGCAGTCATCAGGGACGGCTATCTTCTTTCAAATGTCCTTGCAAGCCAGGATGTGCACAAGGCATACGGAGGAGTCATACCTGAACTGGCTTCCAGAGCACATCAGGTCAATATCGTGCCGGTAGTGAGCGAGGCCATAACCCGTGCGGGCATAAAGGCGGAAGACATTACGGCCATTGCCTTTACCCGTGGCCCGGGACTTCTCGGCTCCCTTCTAGTCGGTACATCCTTTGCTAAGGGGCTCGCTTTGTCCCTGGACAAGCCGCTTGTGGAGGTCAATCATCTTCAGGGACATATTCTGGCCAACTTCATCAAGCAGCCTGACAAAGACAACCGTCATCCGGAATTCCCATATCTCTGCCTTCTTGTTTCAGGAGGCAATTCCCAGATCGTCCGCGTGAACAGTCCTCTGGAGTATGAGATCCTGGGCCAGACCATAGATGATGCCGTCGGTGAAGCATTTGACAAATGTTCCAAGATGATGGGCCTGGGCTACCCCGGCGGTCCTATAGTTGACAGGCTCGCAAAGGAGGGCGACCCTCTGAAATTCAAGTTTTCAAAGCCCCATATCCCAGGATTCGACTACAGCTTCAGCGGAATCAAGACTTCGCTTCTGTATTTCGTCCGTGACAGGATGGCTGAGGACCCTGATTTTATGGAAAAGAACAAGGCGGATATATGTGCCAGCTTCCAGAAGGCCTTGATTGATATATTGATGGACAAACTGATAAAGGCTGCCAAGCATACCGGTATAAAGCAGATAACCATCGGCGGAGGCGTTTCTGCCAACAGCGGCCTTCGTGCAAGAATAGAGGAAGAAGGACGCAGGAGGGGATGGACGACATTCCTCCCGGAATTCAAGTTCACTACGGACAACGCGGCGATGATTGCCATAGCCGGCTGGTTCCATTATCAGAACGGCGAAAGGACATCTCTTGATGTCGCTCCGGTAAGCCGTCTGGCTGAATTCTGATCCTGCTTTGCAAGGATTCCCGTCAGAAAAGAAAAAAGAATCGAAATGAAAGAAATAGAAGTTATTGTCAAGCTGGGAAAGGAACCTTCTGCAGAAGAGATCCAGACAGCTGCTGTCAAGGCTCTCGGAGTCTCTCCCAAGATGAAGCAGCAGATCCGTTATCGTATAATGCGACGCTCGATTGATGCCCGCAATGACATTCTCTACCGATACAGGATAGAGGTATATAAGCCGGATGAGGTTATGGAGGAATATGTCCTTGAGGAATATAAGGATGTGTCTGCTTCAGAACCTGTAATCATCATAGGCGCCGGGCCGGCGGGAATGTTTGCGGCACTGAGGCTTCTGATGAGAGGATTCAAGCCTGTCATTCTCGAGCGAGGCAAGGATGTGCATCAGCGCAAATTCGATATGGCCAAGCTTTCCAGGGAAGGGGTCGTGAATCCGGATTCCAATTATTGCTTCGGAGAGGGAGGCGCGGGCACATTCTCTGACGGAAAGCTATATACGCGTTCTTCGAAGAGAGGAGATATCAGGGAAGTGCTGCATCAGCTTGTGAGATTCGGCGCAGACCCTTCGATACTCGTCGATGCTCATCCGCATATCGGAAGCGACAAGCTTCCTCTTGTTGTCGAGAATATCAGAGAATGCATTGTCGGGCACGGAGGAGAATATCATTTCGATTCAAGGGTGACGGATATAGTCAGAAAGGGTGACGGCAGTTTCGATGTGACCGTATCGGACGGTACCATATACTCTTCGCGTAAGGTCATTCTCGCGACAGGTCACTCGGCGCGTGACATTTATGAGATGTTCGACAGGAAAGGATGGGAGATACAGGCGAAGGGATTTGCCCTTGGTGTGCGTGTGGAACATCCTCAGCATCTCATCAACAGAATACAGTATCACGGTAAGTACCAGCCGTTTATGCCGACGGCGGAGTATTCTTTCGTGACTCAGATAGAAGGAAGGGGAGTGTTTTCGTTCTGTATGTGTCCGGGAGGTATTCTTGTTCCGGCAGCGACTGCAGAAGGAGAGCTGGTGCTTAACGGTATGTCCAACTCGCAGCGCAATTCCAAATGGGCGAATTCCGGAGTCGTAGTGCAGATCGAACCGGAAGATTTTCCTGAATATGCCAAATATGGTCCGCTTGCCCTTCTTCAGTTCCAGAAGGATGTCGAAAGGAAGATGTTTGAGTTTACAGGCTCCCTCAAGGCTCCGGCTCAAAGGATGATGGACTTCTGCCGACGTAACCCTTCTACAGGACTCCCTCAGACATCATATCATCCGGGAGCGGCAAATGCTCCTCTTCACGAACTTCTCCCGGAGCACGTCTCGCTCAGGCTCAAATATGCCTTTCCTGAGATCGGTAACAAGAAGATGCACGGTTATTATACCAATGATGCTCTTCTTCTTGGAGTAGAGTCCCGTACCTCATCACCGGTGCGCATACCTCGTGACCCGGAGACTCTGGAGCATATTCAGGTACCGGGACTTTATCCTTGTGGTGAGGGGGCAGGATATGCCGGTGGAATCGTGTCCTCGGCTCTTGATGGAATCAACTGCGCTGCCAGGATTTAGTGCAGAGTCTAATCCTCTGGCAGTGAGTGTGTTACGGATATTACGTGCCTCACTATGGGGAGCACGCAGGTGAGTTAATTGGGTGATACATAGTAAATTAGCGATTGCAGTTATGAGAAGGTTTTTGATTATATGCTTTATGCTGTCGGCATTCGGGCTGATGGCTCAGGACAAGACTCTCAGGGTGGACTATATATTTTCCGGAACAGACAAGACGCAGGAAATTGCTCTGGATGAGATGTCCTGCTTCGACGGATGGGCCGGCCGCAGATGCAATACCGACAGCGTCGCAGTCAGAGGCAACGGACAGATATCGATGACTGATGCTGCGACAGGCAAGGTTCTTTACCGTCAGAGTTTCTCGACTCTGTTCCAGGAGTGGCAGACAACGGAAGAAGCAACCCGTCTGCGCAGGGCTTTCGAAAATGTCTTCCTGCTTCCGATGCCTTCGGCTCCTGCTGTTGTCAAGGTGGAACTATATGATTTCAAGGGCAATATATCTGCTTCAATCAGCCATACCGCCGATCCGTCCGATATTCTGATCAGAAAGGTTGATCCGGTTGCTGCTCCGCATATATATATTCTTGAAAACGGCAGTCCTGAAGAAAAGATAGATGTGGCTGTGGTGGCTGAGGGATATACGGCAGATGAGGCTGAACTTTTCTATGCCGATGCGCAGAAGGCTGTCGATGCCATACTTTCTCACAAGCCTTTCGATAAATATGCCGACAGGTTCAATTTCGTTGCAGTGGCATTGCCTTCATCAGACAGCGGGGTGAGTGTTCCTGGAAACGGGGAATGGAAGAAGACGGCTCTCGGCTCTCATTTCAACACTTTCTATATGGACCGGTATCTGACCACTCTTCGTCTCAGGCAGATGCACGATGCCCTATGCGGAATACCGTACGAGCATATAGTGATACTTGCGAATACGGATACATACGGTGGTGGAGGAATATTCAATTCATATACATTGACGACTGCGCATCATCCGTCATTCGAGCCTGTGGTAGTACACGAATTCGGTCACAGCTTCGCAGGACTTGCCGATGAATATTATTATGATGACCAGTTTGTGGAATATTATTATCCGGATTGCGAGCCTTGGGAGCAGAACATCACAACTCTTTTTGATTTCGGATCGAAGTGGGATGATATGCTGCCACGTTTCGTATCCATACCTGCAACCGATGCGGCGGAAGACGTGTGGAAGCAGATCGGAGCCGGAAAATCTCCTGATTCCTTCATCGGAGTCTATGAGGGAGCCGGCTATCAGTCGAAAGGAGTCTATCGTCCATTCCCGGATTGCCGTATGAAGACCAATGCGGCCGATGGATTCTGTCCTGTATGCCAGAGAGCCATCGCCCGCATCATCGAGTTCTATTCAGAGTAGGATCTTATTGCCTCAGACCTTACCGTAAAGAAGTTGTTTGCATCAGGAACGGAAATCCTGTATTCAGGGTGGTTGCTCCACGGTGCAGTCTTGTCTTTTGTGCCCTTGCCGATGCCTGTATCGTTTGAGGCGTGGAAGCTTGCCTGATACATAAGGTCGTTTACAATCGCTGTACTCATTTCCGGTTCGAACAGATAAGCCTCAGGCAGGGTCAGCTCAAGAAGCGCATTGCGATATATATCCCTGAATTCCGGATCCTGCAACAGCCTGGCGATAAGTGGATTGCCTTGTTTTCCCCATTCGTAGGGATTCTGTCTTCCCGGATCGGACATAATGCCAGCCCTGCTGTTGCCCAGGGACATTTCATAGTCGAAAGGAATGAACCAGACTTTGTAGCTGTCTGCAGATGTAGAGTTGAAATAAAGATAGTAGTTGTTTCCTCTATTCCAATAGTCGTCCCACATCCCGACTGCGACATTCACTGCATAAGTCCTCAGAAGAAGTTCCACATCGCACACCTTGCGTATCCAGCTGCAGAATTCATCCTGCTTCAGGCTCTTTATGTTCTTCATAAACGAGTTCAGCTGGGTGATTGCAGCAGCTTTCGAATCCTTGTTAGTCACAAGCAGGTATTGAAAATCCTCGCCGTTTCCGTTGTCAGTTCCGGTCGCCAGTGAAGTCGTCGGAATCAATGATGCTCCTCCGCTGCATTTCCATAGATTTCCTTCGGCGCTGCCGAACAGGCTGGCCCTGTCTTCGATATAGCTATAGTCAACAGGCTCGATCATCTGGTAAAGGCCTATGTATGCCGGAGCTTCATCTCCTTCTACATATATGTTGAGGCGGCAGTATATGTTTTTTCCGATAGTCCGGATGCCGAATCTTTCGAACAGGTCGTAGCAGTATCTTTCTCTTGCGTATGACGGGTCGTTATAGCAGGATTTGAGAAAGACCGAACGGACTTTGCGCAGTGTGTGGTCCTCTGAATCTGAATATCTGGTGAAGTTCAGCTCGAAGTTGCTCATATTCCATTGAGCTTTATCCTTGTTGTGCTTGCCGCCGGATGTGCCCTCCGGTCTCATAGCATCGGCGTTGTCGAACAGTCTGATGCCTGTGTCGGCTATCGTGTCTCTTACGCCCTCCTTGTCGAATACGGCTGTGCACTTGAAGTATGCGGTGACATCTGGATTCTTGTCATAGCCTGCAAGCAGATTGTTCCATTGCTTTTCAGAGAATGATATATGAAACTCCGGAACGGCATCTTCATCCCAGATATATGATTTGCCGTATTGTCCTTCCGGCCATTCCGGCTTCGGAGCAGGAATGTCTGGCTTCTCGACAGGTTCTTCGGGAGGAAGGATAGGATCAGGCTCAATCTTGCTGCGGCAGGAGCCAGCAAGGACACAGATGGATATAAGTATTGCGGTTATACGTAAGTTCATTTAATTGGCTTTTAAACCGCAAAAATAAGCAAATTCACGTAATAACCGCAATCTTAACTGATCTTTGGACTGTATTTATTTGATTGACAGAGTCATCACTCCGTTTTTCGAAGGCTCGAGGGTGAGCTTCATCGTGTTGGAATTATAGTTTGAGACACTCCACGAACCGCTTATCACCGGACAGTCGAAGGTGATGGTCTTTCCCTGGACGGAATATCCGAAATCATAGTTCTCTTTCGAGCCGGCTCCAGTCCTTTTCTGGAAGAATTCACCGGAAGAGGATGTGTCGAACCTCAATGTGACAGAGGATGAACTTTTAAGTCTGTCAGCTTCATAGAATTTAAGTTCGCCTTTCCATTTGGTCTGCGGCAGGTCCGATGGGTTGAACTCAGGGAGTTTGTCGTCAGGGTTGCAGGCTGCAAGTGCAGCGAGAGCAAAAATAATTGTCAGTATCCGTTTCATTCAAATTTATGTTTGGTTCATCAATATGACGTATCATTATGCAAATAGTACTATAACAAATCAGAAGGAAGTATGATAGCTTCATACTTCCATTCAGATTTATTATGTTGATGTGGGGACATCAGCAGAATAGTGTCTATCCGTTAAAGTAATTGAATTTTCCTATTCTGCTTATATTCAAAGGCTGTGCCAGAATATTGGTCTAGAATCTATATCCGACGCCCACATAGAAGAAGTCCTTCTTGTAGGAGTCGCTCTGGGTGAGGTTTACTCTGACCAGATTGAGCATTCCCCAGTCATATCCTGCCTTAAGCTCGAAATGATCCATAAGCTGGATGCCGAGTCCTACGCCTAGCTGGACGTCAAAGCGGTTCATCGCCACTCCGTTTTCAAACTGATAGTCGAGCAGATCTTCGATCTTTTCAGTCACCTGAGAACTGTTTACGTTCAGCTTTCCGCTATAAAGGTCATATTTCACCTTTGCATCGAAAAGATCAAGGCCGAGGCCTAAGCCGGCCTGAGAAACGAGACCCATAGAAAGCTTCGGGCCGCCGAATGCATATATCTTTACCGACTCAGCCACATCGAAACTGTACTTCAGATGAACTGGAAGGGTGAGCCTGTGGTCGTTGAGGCTGACTTTAAGCACCTGAAGGAGGCTTCTTTCCGCATATTCGAATGACCAGAACAGACCCGGCTGTACAGAGAGTCCGCCGACGATGTTGATGTCATAGTCAACACCTGCATACATTCCGTTTGAGTTTATTCTCTGGTTTTCAAGGAAATCTGTAAGGTGAAGGACATAATCAGGACGTGAATATCCTGCGTGTATTCCAAGCTGTGCAGATGCGTTCTGTCCTGCAATGAGGAGAGCCGCTGCCGCAACGATGACTTTAAAGAGTGTTTTCATATTTCAGTTGTTTAACGGGTTATCAATGATTCTGCAAATATACCCAAGAAATTTTATTTACATCATATTCCACATAGCGTTTTCCACATTACTGTTCTTTTTCGAATTCATTTTACCGAAATTGAATGATACGCTGAAAAGGAAGAACCTTCCCAGCACATTGTTATAGACGTCCTCCTTGTATTCTGCCGAGGTGATGCGTCTGAGACTTCGTGTCTGGTTGAGGATGTCTTCAGCCTTGAGGCTCAGCGTTATGCCTTTTATGCTTTTGCTCACGCTCATATTCCACATCCATTCCGGCTTTCCGAATCCGGCACTGTAGCCGTTGTAGAAGCGGTACGCGAGGTTGCTGCCGATCTCCCAGTCTTTCCCAGGCTGATAAAGGGCATTAATGAATGCAGTACTGTTCCAGGTGTTCATATCGGCTGAGGGATCCAGAGAATACTTCGAGATGCTGTTGTTGGTGCGGGCTCCTGCAGTCACGTCAAGCTTTTCTATGCTGTATTTCAGATTGAGGGAAAGTCCCCAGTTGAATGATCCTGTGCGGCTTTCTGAAAAACCGCTGTCACCACTGTAAAAAAGGTTGCCGTCGGAATCTCCCCAGAAGTCGTTCATAAAGGCATAGTAGTCGAAGTTCTGAGTGTCCAGCCCGCTCAGTCTGGTTTTTGCCTGGTAGCTTGTATTGCCGGAAATGGATGCATTTCCTGAGGCCGTGAAAGTGAATCTGCGCTCTTTTCCTATCGGTCTGTTGTAGGAAAGATGCATTGATGCAGAACTCTGTGGCTTCATTGAGTTCACAGGCACGGCGTATCTGATGCCGGCCTCATCTATCCAGCTCGCATATACCGTGTTCCTGGTCGTCAGTGACGCATTGAGATAGACGTTGATGAAAGAGAAGGTTTCTCTGTTGTTGGTGGAAAAAGACGAATACAGGCCGTGCTGGTAGGATGGCTTCAGATATATGTTGCCTGTGGTGATCTGTATCGGATTGGATATGTCCAGTACCGGGTTGAGCATAGAAGCAGATGGCTGGTTGGCATATCCGTAATATGCCGCATAAAGGCTGGTCGTATTCTTTTCATATTCAATGCTGCCGAAAGGAGACCAGTTGAATATCCATTCGTCCTTTCCCGTGATTGTCTCGATCCCCAGCGACTTCGCCTTAACTTCGTTCTTCTTGAGGTCGGCTCTTATTCCGAACTGGATGTCGGTCGTGTCATTCTTCCACTGGGCTATCAGCATACCGGCGTTTTCTATGTAGTAATTATCTGATATAGAAGAATAATAGTCGTTTTTCGTGCCGTCCGGGTTGAATGCGTCCTTGGCATTTTCGGATACATTGTAGCCTGTGCCGACAGCGGCCTGCACCGTCCATTTTTCACCGATCGGCTCACTGTATGAAATCGAACCGTTGAGGGTATATCTCAATCTGTCTGCGTCGTAGGTGAGATCCTTCAATGTGCGGTCGCCTTTGACGGACAGCTCGGAAACTTCCTTGATGTCTTTGTCGGTATTGCCGAGGCTGTAATAGAAGCTTGCAGAGAGGGTCCTGCGTTCCTTGCCTAGTTTCTTGAATCCTCCGTATATCATTCCGTCCGCATCGAATTTTCTGGCAAAGGATGATGAAGCGGAGGTGGAGGTATTCAGATTGTCGGATCCGTTACCCGTGGCGGAAGTGTTTCCGGATGAAATGCTTTCCGTTCCGTAAAAAACGCTTTGCCTGAAATGAAAATGATATTTGTCGTTCTTCTTGGACTGCACGTTGAATGTCCCGCCGAACCGGTTCTGGGTACCGGTCGCATTATATGCACTTTCTGTCGTGAGGTCGGGGCTGTTGGGCTGATAGGAAGTCCGTGATGATCTCTGGCTCGCTACCTTTCCATTGTTGTCGTATGTGACGGAAAGATTGCTTTCCGTACCTTTTATCCTTTCGGTATTGTAGTTTATGCCGGTTTTGGCGTTACGGTCAAGGCCACCCAGACTGTTGAAGTCTTTGTCTGCATCATCATTTCCGCTATAATAGGTTATGGTTCCTCCTCCTGGTTCCATAGCATTATATGCATTTCCGATGAATACCACCTGGTCTTTTTCTGTATAGCCTGTCACCATTGCATTGCCGTTGTACAGGAGGCCTCGGTCGTCGATCAGCTTGTCTTCGGTTTCGGGAGTGAGCGTAGAACCGGCTCCGAACTTGGCATTTCCGTACCATCCCTTGGTGAATTCTTCCTTCAGCTCTACGTCCATCACCTTCTCCTTGTCATCCTTGGTCACGATTCCTTTTACCTCGGCGTCGTCCTTGGTCTTGTCCACCACCTTGATCTTGTCAACGATCTTTGCCGGAAGATTCTTCAGGGCGGCATTAGGATCATTGAAGAAGAAGGTCTTTCCTCCGACCGTGATCTTGTCTATCTTCTCACCGTTTAGGGTGACGGTGCCGTCCTCGCTGACTTCCATTCCCGGCATTTTCTTCAAAAGGTCCTCCAGCATAGCATTTTCGCCCACCTTGAAAGAGGATGCATTGAATTCTATGGTATCTTTCTTGACCGTAATGGCATTGCCTACAGCCGAAACCGTGGCCGCATCGAGATATTCGGGATTCTCTTCGAGCTTTATGATGCCGGCATCAAATTCCCATCCTTTGAATGTATATGTCTTTTTATAAGGTAGATAGCCGATCATTTCGGCATTCAGCTCATATTTGCCGGTCGGCACATCTTCTATCAGGACATCACCTTTGTCATCAGAAAGGGCGAAATGAGTGATTGTAGTGTCGCCATCCGGAACAAGATAGACTGAAGCCCAGCTGATCGGGTCTGAGGTCTTGGAATCCTTCAGTGTGAGCTTGACGTTGAGATTGCGGTTGCGCTGGATCATATCGTAGGAGATTGTCCTTTGCGCAGAAAGAGACAGTGCCGTGGCTGTAAGGCACAGCAGAATCAGAATTCGTTTCATTTGTCAGTTTGTTTAGTCGTTTTACAATAGACGCCTGTGCGTCTGATTTGTTACAGCTCACATCAGATACTATGCCAATGTAGCGGTGGATTGTCAAAAAGGCTAAAAGATTTTTGCACGTCACGAAAAAATGACTACCTTTGCATTCGGGAAAGTCATACACGACCAGCTCCCTCTGAATTCCCCCAGGGCTTGACCGCAGCAAGGGTAGGAGGTCGTAGCGGTGCGATGTATCAAGCTTTCCCTTTTTTCGTCTATATACGATGGGGAATCATATACTGTCGAAAATCAGCGGCAGGAGATCGTCAACCTTATCGAATTTCCATATCTTTTTCCCACCTACAAGAATGATGGACATAGGTCTGCCTCCCTTGGTCTGATACTGAGCCATAACCTGTCTGCAGGCTCCGCAAGGACTTGCAGGGCTGTCGCAGAGAATGCCGTTCTGGCTTGCTGTGACGGCAATCGATTCGATTATACTGTCGGGGTAAGTGGCTGATGCATAGAACATTGCTGTTCTTTCTGCGCATAATCCGGATGGGTATGCCGCGTTTTCCTGATTGGCACCCTTGACAATTTCTCCGGTGTCCAGACGTACGGCCGCTCCGACATTGAATCCCGAATATGGGGCGTATGACCCCTTCGTCGCCTCTATGGCAGCTTCTGCGAGCTCGCGGTCCTGCGGGTCAAGCTGATCGAGAGATTCATATTCGATGTAGGCGATTTTTATTTCTTTACTTGTCATAAAAATGCAATTAAGTTATATTTGCAGACTTTACAAATATAATACATTTTTTGAAAATGTCTCATAATATGGCAGATAACGGACAGATAAAGGTATGTATCGGGCTTTCCGGAGGTGTTGATTCCAGTGTCGCAGCTCTTCTTCTCAAGCAGCAGGGCTATGATGTGTTCGCCTTGTTTATGCAGAACTGGCACGATGCTTCCACGACATTGCACGGTGACTGCGAATGGGAGGAGGACAGGTTTGTCGCGGAGATGGTCGCCCGAAAGATCGGTATCCCGTTTTATTTTGTCGATCTGAGCAAGGAATACAGACAGAGAGTGGTGGATTATATGTTCGACGAATATGAGAAGGGAAGGACTCCGAATCCTGATGTCCTGTGCAATAGGGAAATCAAGTTCGATGCATTCCTCGAATGTGCCAGAAAGCTTGGAGCCGATTATGTGGCCACGGGCCATTACTGCAGGAAGGAGACTGTTCAGGATGCCGAGGGCAGGACGATTCACCGTATTCTTGCAGGAACCGATCCGAACAAGGATCAAAGCTATTTCCTCTGCCAGCTCAGTCAGGATCAGCTTTCCAGGGCGATGTTTCCTATCGGGGATATCGTAAAGCCGGAGGTGCGCAGACTGGCTCGTGAGGCCGACCTTCCATCAGCAGACAAGAAGGATTCCCAGGGTATTTGTTTTGTAGGCAAGGTCGATCTTCCTACCTTCCTTCAGCAGAAACTTAAGCCTTGCGAGGGTGACGTAATAGAAGTGTATGATGCATATTATGCTGATAATGAGCAATATGCGTATATGACCCGGACCCTGTCATCCCTTCTCAAGGATGGCGAGTCAGAGGTAAAGATGATTACCGATTATGTTTCAGAAGACAAGGCTGTGCCTTCGGTATCCAAGGGTTGTCCTTTCGATCCGGAGAAGATAGGGGCTCTTTCAGATGAACAGCTTATGAAGCTTTCCCATCCGGTGTCATACGATATAAGGTTCGAGACCGAAACATACCGCAGCGGGCGCAAGCACATCAAGAAGACCAGGTATAAGGAGAATCCATACGGCAGGATCGTCGGCAGGCACGACGGGGCGCAGTTCTATACTATAGGACAGAGAAAAGGCCTCAACATAGGCGGGCACAAAGATTCTATATTTGTCATTGAGACAGATATCCCCCGCAACCTGATCTATGTCGGTGAGGGCCATACGCATAAGGGATTGTCACGCAGCTGTCTGCGTATAGATCCGTCGGAAATCCACTGGATCCGTGAAGACCTTGAAATGCTTCCGGGTGAAATGAGACGCTATCGTGTGCGTATCCGCTATCGCCAGCCGCTCCAGGATGCGACTCTGATAATGCGTGCGAACGGTATGTACATATTGTTCGATGCTCCTCAAAGGGGAATCACTCCGGGACAGTTCGCAGCCTGGTATGACGGAGAGGAAATGCTCGGTTCCGGTGTCATTTAGCCGCTGATATTCCTGCAAGATATCCGGTGGAGAAAGCGGTCTGGAGATTATATCCTCCGGTGTCGGCGTCAAGGTCCAGAACCTCTCCTGCAAAATACAGTCCCGGTATCAGCTTGGATTCCATAGTCTTGGCGGTGATCTCGTCCAGGCTGACTCCTCCTGCCGTGATCACGGATCTTTCATATCCGACATATCCGCTTATTTCGAATTTCCAGTCCTTCAGACTCTTAGCTAATGACTTATGGTCAATATTCGGATTGAGTTTCAGGAATGCCGGAATGAGGGACATAGGAAGAACCTTTGCAAGTAGGATTCTGAATCTGTCCTTATATGCTTTGGCCGCATTCTTCTTGTCTTTTGAGATTTCGTTCCACAGAGTCGTGATCCTCACTGTCAGATCTTCGGTTTCCACAGCAGGCTTAAGGTCGATAGAGATACTTGCCTTTGATCCGTTTATGACAGCATTGACGCATCTCCTGCTTACCTTGAATCCTATAGGTCCTTCTATTCCTCCGTCTGTGAAATCAAGGTCTCCGAACTCATCCTGAACCATATTGCCGTCTATGTACAGGCTGAGTCCTACATTCTTAAGCTGATTTCCGCATAAGCTTGATCCTGTTTCTGTCAGAGGGGTGCTGCGATGAATATGTCCTTTGGAGTCCGGAGCGTTCTGCACATCTTCTTTATATCCCCGAGGGACGATTGCGGTAAGGGACGGAAATAAAGGTCTGACCGAATGTCCCATAGCCCCTGCCCATCTGTAGCCGTCTCCAGTAGAGCCTGTTTTCGGATATGACATACCTCCTGTACATATTATGAGCTTTCTGCACGAGTATTGACTCCCGTCTTTACATCTGATCCGGAAAAGTGTTTCTGTGTCATCGGAACTTTCTGATATGCAGAGGGATACTTCCTTGTTGCAGCAAAGTTCTGCACCTGCCTGCTCTGCAGCCCGTACCAGGGTATCCACAACATCCGAAGCAAGATGTGATGCCGGAAAGGCACGGTCGCCTCGTTCGACTACGCTTTCCATACCGTTGCTTTCCAGAAAGGAAATCATCCCTTCAGAGGTCAGATTATAAAAGGAGTGCTTCAGAAAATTCGGCTTCGGATGAATATGGCTGCTGAATTCGTTCCAGGCCTTGACATTAGTGAAATTGCATCTGCCTTTGCCTGTGATCATTATCTTTCTTCCCGGTCTGGGCATCTTTTCAAGAATGATGACCTTTCCGTCAATGCCATTTTCCGCATAACGACCTGCAGCGCCAGCACCTGCCATAAGGCCAGCGGCCCCGCCACCTATTATAATTATATCCGCCGAATGATTTCCCATCTCAAAACTTGATTTACAAGGTACAAACTTACATAAAAATATCTATATTTGCAGTCCCTTCACAGAAGGAGTTTCGGTTGCCACTTTAGCTTAGTCGGTAGAGCATCGCATTCGTAACGCGAAGGTCGTGGGTTCGAATCCCATAGGTGGCTCAAAAAGAAAAGGATATCAATGCGATATCCTTTTCTTTTATTCTTATTGCTGACCTAGCAGCAGCTTATTTATCTCCTCCTTGAATTTCTCCTTTCCCCTCGCTCCGATCGTCATAACCGGTTCGTCTCCGTCTGCCGGAATATAGAGGACTGCCGGGATCGAACTGACGTTGAAGGCCTGCGCCAGGCCTCTTTCCTTGTCGATGTCAACTTTATAGATGGAGATCTGATCTGCATATTCGACAGCCAGCTCTTCGAGAATCGGTGCGATCCTCTGGCACGGTCCGCACCAGCTTGCAGTGAAATCGACTATCACCGGCTTGTCACCGAGGAATACCAGGTCTTCTGTTGACATATCATAGACCTTTTCATTGAAGGTCTTGGCGTTAAGCTCCTTTACGGCTTTATTTCCCTCGCTTCTTTTGCTGTCATTCTGTGCACCGGCGTTCCCGCAGGCTGTGGAAAGCATTATAACTGATGTAGCTAATGCTGCAATCTTGAAAAATGTCTTCATAATGTATCCGATTTTCTGAATGGTTTCCAAATCAAATGCCAATGTGTCAGAATATGATCCTGATATCGTATAATTCGTTTTCGCAATAGGTCGCTCTCAGAGAAACCTCTCCTTCTTCACGTGATGCGAGCAATGACTTCGGAGTCAGTTCGACCGCTACGAAATCACCGATGCGTAGTGATGTGAGGCGGGAACTGCTGCAGATAGCATCCTCTATGATTTCTTTCAAAGTGTTTTCTCCGTAAGCTGCCTGTCGTGCGAAATTTACCTTCGGAATTCCGAAAATGGTTTCTCCGTTCCTGCGCACCTCATATACGTTGTCTTCGTTCTCCATAACAACCGGATTGTATAACGGAGCCGGGAGGAGGGAAGTGTGGTCGGCGCAAGATGTGAATGCCGTTTCATCTGATTCTCCGGTGTGGCAATACAGCAATGCTCCGAAGTTGAACGCATCATAATATCGTGATGCGAATTTCTCTCCGATGCATTTGCCTGCCTTGCATATTCTTGCAAACAGGATCGGAGCCCAGTACAGCTCCTGGACGCACTCGGGAGAGTAGAAGTCCTTGTTCTCTCTCTCCCAGGTCGTGTCGGGACGGCAGTAGCATTGTCCGCTGCCGTATGGTTTTACTACTATGTTCATTGATCAGTCTTCTTCCTGTGAAAACAGACTTCCCAGTTCTTCGAACGGGGTATATCCCTTTGTGCGGGGAACGAATGTCGTGCTCTTCTTCTTTTCAGCAGCTGCAGCTTTCTTTTCTGCTTCGTACTGGTTCTTGAGCTTTGCGAACTGGCGCTTTGTGTCCAGAGTGAAGTCGCCGTTGTCGATCCAGGCGAAGTAAGAAGGCTCGCTGAAATACACCTCGCGGGCTGTCTTGCCCTTGTGCTTGCCGAAGCTGATCACAGGCTCGTCCTTGTCGTTGAGGGTAAGCCTACCGGCATAATCCACAGTCCTCTGTTTAGTGGAGAACTTAGCCAGTTTCTCCACATTGTTCTCTATTCTAGGGTCTCCTTCGTAACGGTCAAGCTGTCCTTTCAGCACCTCGTAGGTCGCCAGTGTGTCTGCTTCTGCAGCGTGGGCGTTCTCCAGTTCGAGACCGCAGTAGAAAAGGTAGGCTGCCTTGAGCGTACGGGGTTCCATAGCGTGGAAGATGTTCTGCACATCCACCATTTTCATAGAATGCAGGTCGATGGCCGGCTGCTTGTCGGTATATCTGCGGACACGCTCGATCTCTTCTGCGAGCATCGGAAGATCGAACTTGGCAGAGTTGAATCCGGCAAGGTCGCTGCCTGTGAGCCACTCCACAACTTCATCAGTTATCTGATAGAATGTAGGACATCCTGTGAGATCCTCTGCCGATATGCCGTGAACAGCCTGTGCAGATGGATTGATCGGCCTCTGGCACTGGTTTTCATAGTCCCAAGGCCTGACCCTCCAGGTCTTTACCCATCTCTCTCCGCCCGGGAGAACCTTGACAAAGCAGAGCTCAATGATCGAGTCTGATGCGATATTGAGCCCTGTGCTTTCTATGTCAAAAAACAATAACGGTCTTTCGAGATTCAGTTCCATATCAAGAAATCATAATCGGCATTATGATACCGCATATCTTCTCGCTCTCTTCCTCGTCCTCAGCAGGTACTACGAGAGCGGCACGTCTGCTGTCGAGGAACTTCATTACGAGTTCACCGCAAGTCATATTCGACAGAATTTCAATGATGAAAGGAGACTTGAATCCGATCGTAAGGTCCTCTCCGTCATACTGGCACTGCATAGTCTCGTGTGCTGCTATCGAGAATCCGAGATCCTGAGCAGAGATCATAAGGCTTCCGCTCTTGAGGTCGAACTTGATGTGGTTCGAAGCCTTGTTCGAACATACGGATACGCGGCGTACGGTATTGAGAAGCTGTGTGCGGTTGATTCTCAGGATGTTGGAGTTGTTCTGAGGGATCACGTCACGATATTTCGGATACTTTCCTACCACGAGGCGGCAGATCACCATAGTGTTGCCGAACTTGAATACGGCATTCTTTGAATCAAAGGAAATATCAACAGTCTCAGCATCCTTTCCGATTATAGCCTTCAGGATCGCTGCCGGCTTCTTATGAAGAATGAATGAAGCTTTCTCAGAAGCGTTCACGTCTGTGGTAGTGTAGCATATAAGCTTGTGCGAATCTGATGCTACGAGGGTAGTGGATGAAAGGTCTATGTCGAAGAATATACCGTTCATAGCCGGACGGATCTCGTCGTCAGCAGTCGCATAGATTGTGCTGGAAATACCGTCCACGAGGCTCTGTGCAGGGAACTGCAGGGTCACTGCCGAGTCGTCGGTGCCTGTTATTTCCGGATAGTCCTCTGCAGGGAAGTAAGGGAGAGTCGATTCTCCGCTTGCCCAGCTGCATACGAATGAACTGTCGCTTGATGTGCTGATTGTGAGCGGCTGGTCAGGAAGCTCTTTGAGGAGATCCATCATATGTTTCGCAGGAACGGCGATCCTGCCTTCTTCTGCAGTGCTTTCTACCTCTATCTGTGTCTTGAGGGTAAGCTCCGAATCTGAAGCGGTTATTTCCAATGTGGTGCCCTTAAGGTCAAAGAGAAAATTCTCAAGAATCGGGAGCGGTGACTTTGCAGGAATAGCCTTTGCAACAGACATTACTCCCTTGAGCAGCTCTGAACTTGAAATGATAAGTTTCATAATGTATAGTGTTAATATTATTTTACAATATTTTCGTACTTGTACAATACGGCATATCAGGTGAACAAATATAGAATTATTTTTCGAGCTATTGGCATATTTTTTGATTTTTTCGCTCCTGTTGAAACTAATTCTGCCGTATTGTCAGCAAAAACCACGCAAAAGGTCCCTGATGTCTGATAAATAAGAGAATTAAAAAGTAGAAATAATTAATATACGTAAGAAAATATGAAAAGAGGTATTCTAATTGCTTTGCTTTCCGCAGCTGCCGGAGGGCTCACAGCTTATGCTATAGTGAACACAATGACCAAGAATCAGATCCTGGATGCACCGGCAACCGATATGGCTCAGTTCAGGACTGTCAATCTGTCACACGAGAACTGGCCAGACTTCACATACGCCGCTGAGTCCGCAGTTGATGCCGTAGTATATGTCAAGGTGACATCGACACAGACTCAGCAGCAGGCTCCTAGTTCCATCTTTGATTTCTTCTTCGGCTTTCCTCAGAGCGGACCGCAGCAGAGGGAGAGGGTCGGCAGCGGATCAGGCGTCATCATCCGTGAGGACGGTTATATAGTTACAAACAATCACGTGATAGAAGGAGCGACAAAGATCGAGGTCACTCTGAACAGCAACCAGACCTACCCCGCAACACTTGTAGGAACCGATCCCGCAACTGATGTGGCACTCCTGAAGATTGAAGCGACAGGACTTCCCATCATACCTTTCGGTGATTCGGACAAACTCCGTCTGGGCGAATGGGTCATTGCTATCGGTTCTCCTTACGACCTCCGTTCGACTATCACAGCCGGAATCGTAAGTGCCAAAGGACGCTCAATGCCTAACTACACAGGTGAGTTCAAGATCGAATCCTTCATTCAGACAGATGCGGCTGTAAATCCTGGCAACAGCGGCGGAGCTCTTGTGGACAGGGCTGGAAATCTTGTGGGAATAAACACTGCCATATACTCCCAGACCGGTTCCTATGCGGGTTATTCTTTCGCAGTGCCAGTGAACATAGTCAAGAAGATCGCTTACGATCTGATGGATTTCGGAAGCGTTAAGAGAGCGGTACTTGGCATCAAGATGGCACCTATTGACGATAAAATTGCTGAAGATTTGAAACTTTCTTCAAGAAACGGCGTATATATTAGCGAGGTTTCAGAAAGCGGAGCTGCAGACAAGGCGGGAATCAAGGCTGGAGACGTTCTCATCGCTATTGATTCTACAGATATCAGAAGCACTTCTGCTGTCCAGGAGGCAGTAAGCAGATATTCTCCAGGCGATAAGGCTGTGGTTACCGTGATCCGTGACGGCAGGACTATGAAGTTCGATGTCATTTTCAAGGGTACATCTCAGGATAATGGAACAGTTGCTGATGATGGTTCGGTAGCATTCTATGGCTCATCGATCAAGGCAGCGTCTGAAGAGACTCTGGCAAAGTACGGTTTGAAGAGTGGTGTTGAGATCGTGGAGCTGGGACCTGGCAAGCTGATGGAGGCAGGTGCTGCAGAGGGATTCATAATCCAGTATGTGAATGACCATCCGGTAAAGACTCCTCAGGATGTGATAGACGTAGTGAAGAAGTCGAAGAGGACTGTGTTTATCGAGGGTGTGACACCTTCAGGAAGAACAGGTTATTTCGGCTTCGCAGTATAGAAGAAGGAATAAACTTAAATTATACTTAATGAGACAGTTAAAGATTACAAAATCGATTACGAATCGTGAGAGTGCATCGCTTGACAAGTATCTTCAGGAGATCGGTAGGGAAGAACTTATCACGGTAGAGGAAGAGGTAGAGCTTGCCCAGAGGATCCGTAAGGGAGACCAGCAGGCGCTTGAGAAACTTACCAGGGCAAACCTCAGGTTCGTGGTTTCAGTTGCAAAGCAGTACCAGAACCAGGGCCTCAGCCTTCCGGACCTTATCAACGAGGGTAACCTCGGTCTCATCAAGGCTGCCGAGAAATTCGACGAGACAAGAGGTTTCAAGTTCATCTCATACGCGGTGTGGTGGATCCGCCAGTCGATTCTCCAGGCTCTTGCAGAGCAGTCTAGGATCGTGAGACTTCCGCTCAACCAGGTGGGATCACTCAACAAGATCAACAAGGCATTGTCCAAGTTCGAGCAGGAGAACGAGAGAATGCCTTCAAGTGAGGAACTTTCCGAAATGATCGATGTTCCGAAGGACAAGATCGCAGATACACTCAGGGTATCAGGCCGTCACGTCTCTGTGGATGCTCCTTTCGTTGAAGGAGAAGATAACAGCCTTCTCGATGTGCTCGTGAACAACGATTCTCCAAGCGCCGACCGTGGTCTTGTGAACGAGTCTCTCAACAAGGAGATTGAAAGAGCCCTTTCTACACTTGCGACACGTGAGAGAGAAATCATCAAGTCATTCTTCGGAATCGGCTGTCAGGAAATGACCCTCGAGGAGATCGGAGAACGTTTCGGACTTACCAGAGAGCGTGTGCGTCAGATCAAGGAGAAGGCGATCCGCAAACTCAAGAACAATTCAAGAAGCAAACTTTTGAAAAGCTATTTAGGATAATGACTCCAGAAAAATTCATCATAGCTAAAGCGTCTGAAGCAATTCAGGCGCTTTACGGCGTAGAAGTACCTGAGGCTCAGCTTCAGGTGCAGGTTACTCGTAAAGAGTTCGAGGGAGACTATACGCTTGTGGTTTTCCCTCTTTTGAAAATGTCGAAGACAACTCCTGAGAATACAGGAAATGCGATAGGAGAATGGCTTAAGGCCAATGTCGCTGAGGTCGCTGCATATAATACAGTAAAAGGATTCCTCAATATCTCCTTCTCAGAAGTTTATTGGAACAATGTCTTTGCAGAGATAGCTGCTGCTGAGGACTTCGGCCAGCTCGAGCCTACCGGAAGGACCATAATGGTCGAATATTCATCTCCGAACACCAACAAGCCTCTCCATCTCGGACATATCCGTAACAATCTTCTCGGATGGTCGGTTGCAAAGCTCCTCGAGGTATGCGGACATAATGTGATGAAGGTCAACCTTGTAAATGACCGCGGTATCCATATCTGCAAGTCTATGTACGCCTGGAAGGTGCTTGGAAACGGCGAGACACCTCAGTCAAGCAGCAAGAAGGGCGACCACCTCGTAGGTGACTATTATGTGGCTTTCAACAATCTCTACAAGAAGGAAGTTGATGAGCTTGTTGCCGGCGGAATGAGTAAGGAGGAGGCAGAGAAGAATGCTCCTTCACTCAAGGCTGCACAGGAGATGCTCTTCAAATGGGAGAACGGCGATGCAGAGATCGTAGAGCTCTGGAAGACAATGAACGGCTGGGTTTACGAGGGCTTCGACAAGACCTATGCTGACCTCGGAATCAGCTTTGACAGGACTTACTACGAGTCTCAGACATATCTTTTCGGAAAAGCTCTTGTCCAGAAAGGTCTCGAGGCCGGCATCTTCGAGAAGCAGGAGGACGGCTCGGTATGGTGCGACCTCACAGCCGACGGCCTTGACAGAAAGCTTCTTCTCCGTGGCGACGGAACTTCTGTATATATGACCCAGGATCTCGGAACAGCAGAGCAGCGTTTCGCAGAATACAGCCTCGACGAGCATATATATGTAGTAGGCAACGAGCAGAACTACCATTTCCAGGTGCTCAAGCTCATTCTCGGCAAGCTCGGATTCGATTGGGCGGACAGCATCTACCACCTTTCATACGGAATGGTGGAACTTCCGGAGGGCAAGATGAAGTCCCGCGAGGGAACAGTCGTTGATGCTGACGACTTGATTGCAGCAATGTACAACACTGCAAAGGAGACATCTCTCGAGCTCGGTAAAATAGATAATCTCAGCGCTGAGGAGCAGGATGCTCTCTTCAAGATGATCAGCCTCGGTGCTCTCAAGTACTTCATACTCAAGGTGGATCCTAAGAAGACTATGCTCTTTGACCCTAAGGAGTCCATTGACTTCAACGGCAACACAGGTCCGTTCATCCAATATACCCACGCGCGAATCAAATCTATCCTCCGCAAGGCTGACGATAAGGGTATCGCGCATAAGGCAGACGCTGTAAAGACAGATTCTGAGCTTACCCCTAAGGAGGTGCGTATCATCAAGATACTCAATACATTCCCTGCCAAGGTAGCTGAGGCTGGAGCAGCGCATTCACCGGCTGTCATTGCCAACTATGCATACGAGCTGGCAAAGGAATTCAATCAGTATTATCACGATACTCCTATCCTCCGTGAAGAGAATCAGGCTCTTCTCCAGTACCGTCTGGTGCTTGTCGAGACCATCGCCAAGGTTCTCTGCAAGGCAATGTCCATACTCGGCATCAACCTTCCTGAAAGGATGTAATCTGCCTGCATCTTATGCAGATTTCATAATGAGGAACAGAATCGTTTAGGTTTTGTTCCTTGTTTTTTATATTTTTGCCCTTTATGACAGAAAGCAATTCATATATGTTTCCGACCTCGGTCAAGGAGGTCAAGGCATTGGGGTGGGATTACATAGATGTGATCCTCTTTACCGGTGATGCGTTTATCGATCATCCATCATTCGGAACGGCGGTGATTGCCCGCTGGCTTCAGAAATATGGCTACAGGGTGGCGGTGGTGCCTCAGCCGAACTGGCGTGACGACCTTCGCGATTTCCGCAAGCTGGGTGCGCCGAGACTGTATTTCGGGGTGAACAGCGGCGCGATGGACTCGATGGTCAATCATTATACGGCAGCCAAGCGTCTGCGCTCGGATGATGCATATACGCCGGAGGGAAAGGCTGGTCAGAGACCGGATTATGCCGTCACAGTTTATACGAAGATACTGAAGGAGATATATCCAGAGGTCCCTGTGATCATCGGCGGAATCGAGGCTTCGCTCAGAAGAGTCACCCATTATGATTACTGGCAGAACTCCTTGAAACCATCCGTTCTTGTGGAAAGCGGGGCCGACTGGCTGTGTTATGGAATGGGGGAGAGGACTATGCTTGAGTTCACCAAAGCTATAGAAGCCGGGCGTAATGTCAATGATATCAGGAAGATACCTCAGCTTGGCTTTTATATGGACGGACGCTGCAGGACTAAGGATGCCGTGATATTGAATTCATACGAGCGATGCACCAAGGACAAGGTGGCGTTTGCAGAGAATTTCCACGTTGTGGAGACATACGCGAATATGATGCATCCTCCTGTGCTTGTCGAACCTGTCGGCAACGGATACGTCCAGATCAATCCGACCTGGCCTCCTGCGACCCAGCAGGAAATGGATTCATTCTGGGATCTTCCTTTCACGAAGCTCCCGCATCCGCGTTATAAAGGAAAGCATATACCGGCATTCGAGATGATCAAATTCTCGGTCAATACACACCGCGGATGTTTCGGAGGCTGCAATTTCTGTACGATAGCGGCGCATCAGGGCAAGTTCATACAGTCCAGAAGCGAAGAGTCCATCATCAGGGAGATAGCTGCTCTTTCCAGACTGCCGGGCTTTGCCGGAAACATATCCGACGTAGGAGCTCCTACTGCCAATATGTACGGTATGCGTGGAAAGGATGCTGAACTTTGCTCGAAATGCAGGAGGAAATCCTGTCTTTTCCCTGGTCCTTGCAAGAATATGGACCGCTCGCACGAAAGGCTCCTGAAGCTGTATGCTAAGATTGCTGCTGTCAAGGGCATACGTCACGCATATATAGGCAGCGGCATAAGGTATGACCTTTTTCTTGATGAAAAGGGTTTCGTTGACGAGACATCATATCCATATTTCAAGGAACTTGTCCTCGAGCATACTTCCGGACGTCTGAAAGTCGCACCCGAACATACGGAGGATTCCGTACTGAAGCTGATGGCCAAGCCGTCCTTCAAGCTCTTTGAACGTCTCCGCATCGAATTCGACAATCTCGTAAGAAGCAGCGGGCGAAAATGCGAACTGGTACCTTATTTCATATCCGGGCATCCGGGATGCGGTATGCGTGAGATGCAGAGACTGGCCCGCAATCCGGCTCTGAAGGGACTTTATATGGACCAGGTCCAGGATTTCACACCGACTCCTATGACTACTTCGTCGGTTATGTTCTACACCGGTCTGGATCCTAAAAATCTTGAAAAGGTGTTTGTGGAACGCGATGTGGAACGTAAGAAAGAGCAGAAATCATTCTTCTTTCGCAGGGGAAAGTAAATGTTTTTTATAAAAAAGTGATAATGGTGTTGCTCAATTAAAAAAAATGTCCTACAATTGCACCGTATTTTTAAAGTAACTGGAATTTAGATTTTACAGATATGGCAACAACATCCAAGAGGAGAGCGGTATGTAGCTATGAGAATATGTCAGAGGAACTGGCAGCCGCATTTGCAGAGAAATATCCGAAAGGATACAGCGATTATTTTCCGGATCTCGTAAAGTATGATAAGCCTGACGGTACAAACTTCTATGCCGTGACAGTGGAGATTCCTGATGCTATCTATCTTGTCAAGATCAAGGTCAAGACAGATGATGCCGAGGATCTGGAGCGCTGGCTCGATGGCGATGATAATGATGATGCCGATGGAAACGATGGTGACAGCCTTCCTGATGACAACATCTCTCAGTATTCAAACGGCGATGATGATGCCGCAGACGGAGAATAACCTGAGATGATATCAGAATATGCCGGCCGGGATTTTTCCGGCCGGTTCTTTTTTGCTTGAAAATCAAAGAAACTGTTTAAATTTTGTATCTTTGTATGATCGGATTTTAAGGCTATGCGTTCAGGGTTTGTGGTCAAGGATATACTGGCGCCGGTGCGTCGCCTGCTGAATAAGCTTTCGGAGAGGGATGTGATGATAATCCTTTCTCTGTTTGTGGGTATATGCTGCGGTCTTGCTGCTGTCCTGTTGAAGCTTTCCATAGAATTCATTCATCATTCATTGACCTCCTGGTTTGACGGAGAGGCATATAACTTCCTATTCCTGCTCTATCCTGGCATAGGTATGCTGATAGCTATGCTCTTTGTCAAATATGTGGTCAAGGACAATATCGGTCACGGAGTGACGAAGGTCCTGCAGGCTGTATCCAAGAATGAATCCAAGATCCGTCCTCATAATATGTGGTCTTCGATGCTTGCCTCATCAGTGACCATCGGATTCGGAGGATCTGTCGGTGCCGAGGCCCCTATAGTATATACTGGAGCTGCCATCGGCTCGAATGTAGCCCGATATATGGGACTGTCATATAAGAATATGACCATATTGCTCGGATGCGGAGCTGCAGGTGCGGTGGCCGGAATATTCAAGGCTCCTTTGGCAGGAGTTCTTTTCACGCTGGAAATACTTCTGTTCAATATATCGATGACATCGATCCTGCCGCTGCTTCTGTCAACGGTATCGGCAACGGTGATCTCATATATCTTCCTTGGCGACAAACCTCCTTTTGAATGTACGATATCGCCTTTCTCGATGCATAACATACCGTTCTACCTGCTTCTGGGACTTTTCAGCGCGACCTGTTCGGTATATTTCACCAGGATGACCCTTTGGCTTGAAGACAAGATAAAGAGCATCAGAAAGCCGTTCGCCAGATGGGCCGTATCAGCATCCTGCCTCGGTCTTCTCATCTTCCTTTTCCCGCCTCTTTTCGGAGAAGGCTATGAGCATCTCCACGAACTTCTGAACGGTGGCACGATAGATCTGGAGGGACAGACCATCCTGGCATTCTTTTTACGCAAGGCTTGGCTTGTGCCGGTATTCTTCCTCCTGGTGCTCTTGCTGAAGGTGTTTTCAATGTCCTTTACCAATGCCGGTGGCGGAGTCGGAGGTACGTTCGGACCAACTCTTTTCATCGGTGCCGTTGCAGGATTCGTTCTGTCCAGGACCATCAATCTGATAGCAGGGCCGGGCTTTGTTCCGGAGCAGAATTTCGTCCTGGTCGGTATGGCCGGACTTATGGCCGGCGTTATGCAGGCTCCTATGACGGCAATCTTCCTTATTGCCGATATGACCGGAGGCTACGACCTTCTGATTCCTCTTATCATTACTTCGACGATTTCATACGCTGCTACGAGAATGGTAGAGCCGTATTCGATCTACACCAAGCGAATCGCAAAGAAAGGTGAACTTCTGACCCACGACAGTGACCAGGCGGTCCTTACCCTACTCAAGACCGGTGAACTTATCGAGTCCGATTTCTGTACTGTAAGGATTGATGCTACATTGGGTGAATTGGTCGAGGTCGTTGCCGAATCCAAGAGAAATATATTCCCTGTGGTGGATTCAAGGCATCATTTCCAGGGCTTTGTGTCTTTGGAGGATATACGTCGCGAGATGTTCAAGAAGGAACAGTATGATACTACCCACGTATATAACTATATGAAGTCAGCTCCGGCATACGTATATGTCGATGAGAAGATGGATAGCGTGATGAAAAAATTCGAGCAGACAGAGGCCTGGAATCTGCCTGTTGTTGAAAAGGACAGGACGTATGTGGGATTTGTGTCCAAATCTAAGATTTTCTCGGCTTACAGGGATCAGCTGAAACAGGTGTCACACGACTGATTATAATCCGGATGAAGAATATATATATAAAGCATATTGCTAGGCTCCTTGAGGTGAAGGAGTGGCAGGTGGAGAATTGTGCCAAACTTTTTGAGGAAGGAGCTACGATTCCTTTCGTGAGCCGTTACCGCAAGGAAAGGACAGGCGGCCTGGATGAGGTGGCTGTCGCTGAGATAAGGCATTTGACAGATGTATATGCCGAAATGGAGAAGCGTAAGGCTACTGTTCTTGAGACTATCGGACAGGCAGGGGGATTGACCGAGGAGCTCCGGATGAGGATAGAGAACAGTGTGGAGGCGCGCGAAATCGAAGATCTTTATCTTCCTTTCAGACCGAAACGTCGCACCCGTGCTACTGCAGCCAAGGAAGCCGGCCTCGAACCTCTTGCTGACAAGATGTATAATGTCTCATTGACTGATCCTGTGCCGGAGGCCCGTAAATATGTAGGAGATAAGGTCGCTTCGGTGGAAGATGCGCTTGCAGGTGCGCGTGATATCATTGCAGAACGCCTGAGTGAGACGGCTTCGGTTCGTGAGACTCTCCGCCAGATCTTCAAGACGCGCCGTATAGTTACGAAAGCAACAAAGAAGGCTTCCGGTCAGGAAGCTATGAAATACCGCTCCTATTTTGATTATTCCGAATCTTTGGAGCGCATTGCCCCTCATCGTCTGCTGGCCATACTCCGTGCAGAGGACGAAGGATTCATTAATGTCAGGATCGACGCTGATCCGGAGAAATGCGGGAAAAAGATCTATTACGATTTCTGCCAGGAAAGGCGTTATCCCGCGGCTCCTCTTGCCGAACAGATGCATCTTGCTTTTGACGATGCTTTCAAGAGACTTCTGGAGCCTTCCATCTCCAATGAAGTCATAAAGGAGGCTAAGGAGAAGGCAGATGTGGAGTCGATAAGGATATTCGGAGAGAATCTGCGTCAGCTTCTGCTGGCTCCTCCTGTCGGTCAGAAGAGGGTTATGGCGATAGACCCGGGATTCAGGACGGGATGCAAGGTGGTGTGTCTGGACGAACAGGGAAACCTTCTGCATAATGAAGCCATATTCCCGCATCCGCCGGCAAGTGAAAAGGTCAAGTCCATACAGGCAGTCTCTGCTATGGTGGCCAGATATGGCATAGAAGTCATTGCCATAGGAAACGGAACCGCCAGCCGTGAGACCGAAGAGTTCATCAAGCGCGTACCTCTTCCGAAGGGAACGCGGGTCTTTACGGTAAGTGAAGATGGTGCTTCGATATATTCGGCTTCAGAGGTGGCTCGAGAAGAATTCCCTGATTATGATGTTACTGTCAGAGGAGCGGTTTCCATAGGCCGTCGTCTTATGGACCCTCTTGCAGAGCTTGTCAAGATAGATCCGAAGTCGCTTGGAGTCGGACAATATCAGCACGATGTCGATCAGGGGCTGCTGAAGGAAACCCTTGATAATACTGTCGAAAGCTGTGTCAATAATGTGGGTGTAAATCTCAACACTGCCAGCAGCTACCTTCTGAGCTATGTGTCGGGTATAGGCCCGGCATTGGCAGAGAATATTGTTGAATATCGCTTGGAACACGGTGCATACAGATCTCGTAAGGAACTTCTTAAGGTCAAGAGACTGGGTGACAAGGCGTTTGAACAGTGTGCCGGCTTCCTCAGGATATCCGGAGCAGATAATCCTCTGGATAATTCCGCGGTACATCCTGAAGCTTATCATATTGTTGATCGTATGGCTGGTGACCTTGGGGTATCAGCTAGCGAGCTTGTTGGCAATGCGGAACTATGTGCCCGTATTGAGGCTTCCAGATATGTGGATGACCGTTTCGGACTTCCTACGGTCAATGATATCATCCAGGAACTCCGCAAGCCTGGACGAGACCCTCGAGAGTCTGCCCAGGAGTTCGAGTTCGCTCACGATATCAAGACGATAGAAGATCTCAGGACCGGAATGGAATTGCCGGGAATCGTGACCAATATCACAGCATTCGGTGCCTTCGTTGACATCGGAATAAAGCAGAACGGTCTGATACACGCCTCCCAGATGGGTGTAAAGGGAATGGCAGATCCGTCAAAGATTCTCAAGCTCCATCAGCAGCTTAAGGTTACGGTGGTTTCCGTCGATCTCGATCGCGGACGTATAGGCCTGCGTCTGATGAAGTAGATCAGCTTTTCTTCTTGGTATATTGCGAAAGAATCACTCCGAAAGATGAGACAGCTATGCCTGCCCACTGTCGGGAGTTCAGCAGTTCGTGTCCCAGAATCCAGGCAATCAATGCTGCTGCAACAGGAATGAGGGCAGAGAATATGCTTGATTTCGCAACTCCCAGGTTCTTGATCGTGCTGACCCAGAGGGAGAAGGCGAGGCTCGAGCACAATACTGACAGACAGATGATCGGATACCATACTTCAGCATTGAAATGGGTCGCTATGCTGAATCCGTCAAGACCTTTCCAGATGAAAAGAGGGAGGAGATAGACCGAACCGATCAGGAATTGGTACATCACAATGATCTGACTTGAGTAATTGCCTGAAAGACTCTTGGTAATGGATGCGTGTCCCACTTCGGATATTACTGCAATCAACAGCAGGACTACTCCCCAGATGAAATTCTCTCCCAGCTCTCCTTTTGCCATCGCGACCATAACGATGCCGAAAAGCGTGAAGATGATTCCTATGATGTTGATGAGATTAACTTTCTCTTTAAAGAATATCATTCCGGCCCCGATGGAAAATATTGGAATAGTAGCGACTACCATCGCGCTAAGGGTCGGAGAACCGGTCATCTTCAGTCCGTAAGTTTCGCAGATGAAGTAGATGAAAGGCTCGAAAAACGCCAGCAGGAGGAACTTTCCGAGATCTTTCCTCTGGATCCTTTTTATTCTGGCGTATGCCGTGTTGAAAAGGAACAGGATGATTCCGGCCAGGAAAATTCTGACGAATACAAAATAAAAGATAGGAATTTCCTGCGCAATGAGCTTATCTGTCCAGATATAGGACATCCCCCACAGGGTTATCGCAAATACTGATGCGATATATACCAGAACCTTGCTCGGCTGTACTTTAGGTGCCATAGATTTCAGTGCTTGATGGTCAGACTATGGAGATGTTTAAGTTCGTTTGCGTGTGTTATATGATTGTCTTGCCGTCAATAATGACATTCTCAATTACTCCTCGCAGAGTTTCACCCTCGTATGGGCTCCATCCGCATCTGCTCTTCTGGTCTTCCCCCTTTACTGTAAATTCCTTCGAATAATCGAAAATTACCAGATCGGCTTCATATCCGGGTAGAATCTTTCCACGGTTAAGTCCATATATATCAGCAGCTTTCTCTGAGAATGCAGAAGCGATTCTTGTAAGTGGAATGCCTTCCTGATATGCTACAGTCAGCAGTACGGACAGACTCTGCTGAATTGAAGGCAATCCTGACGGAGCCTTCGTATAGCCACCTTCTTTTTCTGAAACAAGATGTGGCGCGTGATCTGATCCTATTGTATCGATGAGGCCATCAGCAAGTGCCTGACGAAGTGCCGCCCTGTCTTCTGCGGTCTTTACCGAAGGATTGCATTTGAGACGGCTTCCAAGCCGGTCGTAATCCTCATTGCTGAACCAAAGGTAGTTAGCTGAAGTTTCTGCCGTTATGTCAGGATTTATCGCCTTAGCTGCTCTTACCATCTCAATTTCTTCTTTGGTGGAAATATGGCACAGCGTCAATCTTGTCCCATATCTCATAGCAAGCTCCAAGGCCTTTATGCTTGATTTTATACAGGCTTTTCTGCTGCGGATTCTTTCGTGTTCCGCGAAAGGGATATCTTCTCCATATCGCTCGATCGCTGATGCGAGATTCTCCCTTATTGTCGCTTCGTCCTCGCAATGTACCAGTATCGGCTTCTCTTTTATCGCAAAAAGCTTTTCCAGCGCTCCACCCTGATCCACCAGCATATTTCCGGTGGATGAGCCCATAAACACTTTCACACCTGCAATATCTGCCGGCCTGATGTCGGCTTGCACATCTCCATTGCGGATTAATGAGCAGATTTCATCATAATTGGCGTTGGTTGCTCCGATATGAAAGCCTAATTTGCCTGAAACTCTTCCTTTTGCCAAGTCAATCTTGCCCCTTAATTTCTCGGCAGATGTCGTTGATGGATTTGTGTTAGGCATATCGAACATCGTGGTCACGCCTCCGGCAACGGCAGCCTGAGATTCGGTCTGCATATCAGCCTTGTGGGTAAGTCCAGGCTCCCTGAAATGCACGTGCGCGTCGATTCCGCCGGCTATTATATGCTTCCCTTCCAGATCCCAAACTTCAGCCTGCGGATCGGATCCCATTATTCTTCCGATCCTGAAGTCGTAGTCTTCAGACTCTGAATATAATACATCTTTTATGATGCCGTCTTCAATGACGATGCTGCCGGTTCCTTCTTTCTCTCCGGTGACTATATATGCTTTATGAAGAATAATCATTGCCTTATCCTCTTGGTTTGATCTTTCTCATCTTGAGTTTCAGCACTCCCCAGAATGCTTCTCCGAAGATTCCGCTGCTCATCTTGGATGTACCCTCTTTTCTGTCAACAAAGATGATAGGGACTTCCTTGATAGTGAAGCCCAGCTTATAAGTTGAATACTTCATCTCAATCTGGAAGCCGTATCCTTTCATCCTGACTTTGTCAAGATCGATTGTCTCGAGAACCCTGCGTCTGTAGCATTTGAAGCCTGCAGTCGTGTCAAATACTTTCATTCCAAGCACGGTCCTGACATAGACAGATGCGTAGTAGGACATAATCACTCTGCCGATCGGCCAGTTTATCACGCTGATGCCATTGCAGTATCGTGAACCTATCGCAAGATCCGCACCGTCCCTGCAGGCTTCGTAGAGCCTTGGCAGGTCAGCCGGGTTATGAGAAAAATCCGCATCCATCTCGAAGATATAATCGTATTTATGCTCTACCGACCATTTGAATCCGGTTATATAGGCGGTGCCGAGCCCCAGTTTTCCTTGGCGTTCTATCATAAACAGTCTTTCAGAAAACTCTTCCTGAAGCCTCTTGACAATAGCTGCCGTACCGTCTGGAGATCCGTCTTCTATCACCAGAATATTGTAGTCTCCTTCAAGAGCGAATACCGCTCTGATTATATTTTCGATATTTTCCTTTTCGTTGTAAGTCGGAATGATCACTATTTTCCTATCCATATCCAAGGGATTATTTGTTACTGTCAATGGTCTTGAGCATTTCTTTTACAGCCGCTTCAAGCTGTCTGTCTTCACCTCTGAGTACAGACGCCGGATCATTGTAAACCAGGATGTCCGGCTCGATCTGCATATTTTCAAGATATCTTCCTTCCTTGACTCCGAGGGCGCCGACCTGAGGAATACCGAATACTATGCTCGGGTCGATCTGATTCTCCCACCATACGGCTGTCATCGTTCCCGGAACCGGTGCTCCTATGAGCTTTCCTATACCCAGGGTCTTGTAAACGTATGGGAATCCGCAGGCGTCAGAATAGTTGTCTTCGCCGATAAGAACGCAAGATGGCTTTGTCCATTTGTTATATGGCTCGGTACCGATGTACTGTCCTCTAGGCTCGAAGCGGATATATCCTTCTCCGTCAAGCAGGGTAGCGAGGTCATCGTGAAGCCAGCCTCCTCCGTTATGCCTGGTATCGACGATCACTGCTTCGCAGCTCCTATACTTGCCGAGAAGATCTGAATATACTCTTCTGAAACTCTCAGAGTCCATACCTTCTACGTGTACATAGCCTACTCTTCCTCCTGAAAGTTCCTTTACTATCTGTGCCCTCTGCTCGACCCATCTGTTGTAAAGCTGCCTGTAGTCCGTATATCCCGGTTCAATTATAAGATCCTGCTCTTTCCTTCCTTTCTGCTTTACGGTGATGAGGATCTTCTTGCCGGCTTTTCCTTTCATCAAATGGCTCCAGTCCTCACCGGCCTTGATCTCTTCACCGTTGATTGCTGTGATGATGGCTCCGGCCTCAATGTCAGGATACTGAAGATAAAGTGCACCGCCCTTGATGATCTCCTTGATCTTCATACCATCGCCGTCGTATTCATTGTCGTAGAAAGCTCCTAGTGTGCCGTTAGTCAATCCGCTTCTGTAAGAATATCTTGCTCCTGTATGTGAGCCGTTAAGCTCGCCAAGCATTTCAGAAAGCATCTCCTGGAAATCGAAGTTGTTGTCGATATGAGGGAGGAACTTCGCGTATGTATCTCTATATCCCTCCCAGTCGATTCCGTGTATATCAGGATCATAGAATTTCTCGCTTACCTGCTTCCAGATATGGTTGAATATGTATTCACGTTCCTGTGCCGGCTTGTATTCGAATTCCCCGCTGAATGTTATGCTCTCTCTCTTTCCTGAAGCTGTGTTGATCTTTGAAACTCCGCTTCCGGTATGGAGGTAAATGTATTTGTCGTCAGCGCTAGGGTAGAAGGATCCTGTGAGGCCTTTGATCAATACTTTAACGCTGTTGTCTTCAAGATCAAGGACACAAAGGTCTGTGCTTCTTTCGAGACGTACAGAATAGTAGAGTTTCTTACCGTCCTGGGTGAGATAATGGTCTCCCAGTCTGCCGGAGAATCTGGTGAGCTTGACGATCCTGTCTTTCCTGTCGTCAAGGTCCAGAATAAGCTTTTCTTCCTTCTTCTCTACCTTGGCACTGTCTTTCTTTTCCTTCTTGTTCTTCTTTTCGTCGCTCATCATCTTGTCGATCTCCCTGTCCTCCTTGTCCTTGAGGAAATCTGAATATGCCTTGCCGTCGAAGAACATAATATATACGTCTTTCTCTGCGCCCCAGCTTCCGTGGCTGCGGTATCCGGCCTTGTCTGAAGTCCAGGTCATTGCCTTACCCTTGAGAGCCCATCTGAATCCGCCGTCAGTATATCCGCTTTCGGTGAGGTTGGTGATCTCTCCGCTCTCTACGTCGATCACAGCCACATCTTCGTTGTTCCAGCCACCGTTCGCCTGGTAGTTGCAGAGAATGTAACGGCTGTCCGGGCTCCATTTGTATGACTGGTCACCATCAGTATATGAATAGTTCACCATACGGTCGAGAACAATCTTTTCCTTTCCGCTCTTGAGGTCCATAACAGCAATAGCTGTCCTGTCCTTCAGGTAGGCGAGGTGCTTTCCGTCAGGTGATACCTGTGGCTGGAAACAGGTCTCTCCCGGCGCTGTCACCATTTCCTCCTTCATCTTTACAGCGTATGTGAACATCTTGTCGTCCTTTTCTGTCAGCGATGTCTTCCATATACCCCAGTGGCCGTTTCTTTCAGCTGCATAGTAAAGTGTTCTTCCGTCCTTCGAGAAAGTGAGGCCACGCTCCTGCTCCGGAGTGTTTGTGATTCTCTGAGTAGTCTTGTAGTCGATGGAAGTCACGAACACATCGCCTCTTGCGGTTATGGCGATCTCCTTGCCTTCCGGAGATATGGCCATTCTGGTCGCTCCTGATGTCAATGTCTGGATTTCCGATTCCTTCTCAATCTGGTCAGTGACGATCCGGATGTTTACTTTTTCCGGCTGGCCGCCACTTTTTATTGTATAAAGCTCTCCGTCATACGAGTAGCATAATGTGCCGTTATGCGAGATTGACAGGTATCTTACAGGATTGCCTTTGTAGAATGTGATCTGCTTCGACTTGATGCTGCCACCTTTGAAAAGCTGATCTGCGAGTGAGTCGGTGTAATATATATTAAGTGTACCGTCCTGCTCGCTCAGGTAGTAATATGCATTACCGCCCAACTCAAATACAGGGTTCCTGTCTTCGCCGTTGAATGACGTGAGCTTCGTGAATGTGCCGTTTCCGTCGATGCGGAAACCTTCTGATGGATCTTTTGATGGAACATACATCCATATATCGCGGGTTACCGATGAAGTGTGATGCTTTCTCAAAGGATCCTCATATCCTTTATAATCTTCAAAGATCACGGTATTGTCCAGTCTTACGCTCATATTTGATATCTGCATCGATGTAACCATCTCCGGGCGCCCTCCTTCAGGACCGATCATATATACCTGTGATCCTCCAGGGAAGTCTCCGTACCGGGCATCCTGCTGTATGTTTGCACTGAAAATGATGTTTCCATTCAGAAGAACCGTCATCGGAGTCTCATTGCCAGGGTGCGATGTCAGTCTGACAGGTGCTCCTCCTGTTGCCGGGATCCTGTAGATGTCTTTGCTCTTGTTCCTGTATGAGGCGAAGATTATGGATTTTCCGTCGGGAGACCACAGAGGATCTGTGTCGTATGATGGGTTAGTTGTAATCTGCCTGGCCTGTCCTCCGTCGGAGTCCACTACATAGATGTTGCCTTTATAGGTGAAGGCTATCTGTTCGCCATCTGGTGATATGGCATTCTTTCTGAGCCAGAGAGGGGAGTCCTGTGCTGATGCAGATGCGGCCACTAATAAGAATGCGGCCAGGGTCATCAATTTTTTCTTCATATTATAATTTGCTTCGTCCTGATTATACCTATATATATAATATATGCGAATATGCAAATATAATAAAAATGTCGTCTGGTTCATCTATTCCATATAATATAATAAGGATGATTTTGTCGCTTTGACCGCTTTGTCTTGAATTTTGTCTTTCTGAATGCAGTGAAGAATCTTTTAACAAAATTGTAACAAACTATGTACAGCATTGAACTCTAGCTTGTTGCCCTCTCAATACCGACGTTTTTTGCCATTGTTTGCCGTTTCGGGTTGTGAAAAAATTTGGAGGTAAAGGAAAAAAGCGTACCTTTGCAATCCCAAATGAAAAACGGGTGGCTGCTGAGGCCGGGAGTTCTTTAAAAGACTGACGCTTGAAACAAATATTTTCAAAATTTTTACGAAAAAGTTTGGAAGTTAAAAAATAAAGCGTACCTTTGCATCCCCGTTCGAAAAACGGGTCCTCGAAAGGGGATTTAGGAAGTTCATTGAAAAGACTGTTTTACTGTACAAGAAGCAAGTACCGAGAAAATACAATTTATCGAGAAGCGTTAATTTCTTTGTGAAATTATAAGTGTCAGGACAAGCTGAGAAATATATAAGATTATACAATGAAGAGTTTGATCCTGGCTCAGGATGAACGCTAGCGGCAGGCTTAACACATGCAAGTCGAGGGGCAGCGAGATTGTTAGCAATAACGATTGTCGGCGACCGGCGCAAGGGTGCGTAACGCGTGAGCAACTTGCCCGTTTCAGGGGGATAACCGGTGGAAACGCCGACTAATACCCCATAGCATCACATTGAGGCATCTCAATGTGATTAAAGAGTTTCGGAAACGGATAGGCTCGCGTGACATTAGCTAGACGGCGGGGTAACGGCCCACCGTGGCAACGATGTCTAGGGGTTCTGAGAGGAAGGTCCCCCACACTGGAACTGAGACACGGTCCAGACTCCTACGGGAGGCAGCAGTGAGGAATATTGGTCAATGGTCGAAGGACTGAACCAGCCATGCCGCGT